>CAWCLM010000005.1:0-209952 GCA_963796395.1 Sulfurovaceae bacterium | reverse complement strand
ACTAGGTCTCCATGTTTTATCTATCCATGGTTGTAGTGGGCCATAAGCCCGAAGTAAAATAAACCAACTTTTACCAGGAATCGTCTGAATCCAGTTACCTTCATTAACACCTTTTGGAAGTGTCGGTGCAAAAATAACATCTATAGATCCATCTTTATTTTCTTTTACTTTTCCGCTTAAGCTGTTAATCCCCGCAAATGGCTGATCAGTTTGAAGCATACATCTGGTTTGCGTATCATAAATAGTCACCGACCAGTTGTCTTTTACAGGAAATTTCGGTGGTAGGTGTAGTTTATAGGTTTTCGCTCCATCTAGGGCTTGGTGTTTAGAGTCCATACCGGCAATCGCATATTGTGAACCGATACCTGGTGTTGTTACTGCCATAGCCGGCGTTACAACCACTGCATTGTAGTGCATCCATAAACGTGAGTCCATACGTCTAGCGCCATCTTTTAAGAAATACGAATCGTTGTCCGCAAAGGCCATCACCCATTCGCTTTTCGTTTCAGGATAATAATAATGACCTGGGTCACGCGGTTCAATAGTGTTGGCACGTGCATAGGCATTTCCGATTGCTACAGCTTCTGTCAATAATTTTTTCATACGCTCATCAGGCTTAAATTCTTTCCCTTTTACGATACCGATTGCAGCAAGTACCCCTCTATCTTCAGGATTGAGAAAATCCAGTGGTTCTTCTTGAATGACCTGATTAACTGTTTCATAAAAACTAAAGTCATTAGGAAAAACGGTATTGTAATACACACCTGACATATTTTTAAATTCCATTTTAGGTGGATTATCTTTTTGCGATAATGGATATACTTTCAGGTTATCCTTGATCCGCTTTGCAGCTGCGTCAACGCCGGTTTTGGTGTAACCTCGCATAAAATTCCAAACATTGTATGTTTTGGATTTAACCACAAAATAACCTTCTGGGATCTCACCCTCATACTTAGGTGGTAATACTAAGTATTTGCCGCCTTTACCTTTATCTTGTCCTGCAGCGCCGATGTCTGCCATGTATCTAAAATTTGCATCATTAAATACACCAAGTACTCCAGGGGGCACTTCAACAACTGTTGGACCATCATTTTTAAGATCTAAAAAGCCCCATGTATAAAGTGATGTATTATTATACGTAAGTGCCAGTGATTTTGAATCACCTAATTGTTCCCATATGAGTATCTGATTACTCTTATCCATACCAACGTCACGTGACCCTTGACGAAGCCAATACATAGATGCTGCAGGCGTCATATTGATAAATGCTTCTACGGCTCGTGCTCTATCTACATAGTCATAGACACTAGTAATAGTCTCTTTGGTAGGTATACCGTCAAAGTACTCAAGTGTACCTATAGGTGATTCAACCTTGCTTGGAGTAGTAATACTCGCAGGAATAGGTGTAGTCATCTTCATCACAGGTTTTTGAGTGATCATCTTTGTTCCTGATGCATTTGCAAATCCAGTTGTTGCAAGTAATCCACAAAGTGCGATACTCATTAAAATATTTGTTTTCATATTTATCTCCTAAAAGTATTTTATTTTCATCTACTCTTTTATTGTAACAAGATTTAAATAGCTTTGGATATCCAAAAATGGCATATTATGGAAAACTTGACCATAACAATAATTAATACTTCAAATTCATATGCTATAATTTATGCTTATTAAACGTAGTCGTAAACTGAAAAATGGGAGTTTCAATGCAAGATAATCTCGAAGAAATATTAGGCTTTGTGATAGATGTCAATTTTTCTTCTCATGAAGAAATGTCAGAAATGTCTAAACTCTGGAAACTCGAACAGATCCAGATAGAAAAAGGATCATTCAAAGGCTCCCTGCATGGTGTACATACGCCACATATACAACTAACAAAATCCATTCGTTCCCATGGTGTGATAGTCAAGGGAAAAACGCCAGAGAACAGTTATACATTTAGCTATGTCAATGGCATCGGGGAGATCACACATAATGGTTTACCACTTACTTCAAATGAACTTTTGGTACTTGATGATAATGACAAGGTCGATTTTACGTCTAATGGCTCCTCTTATGATGTCACGATAGCGATTGATAAAGACTTTTTTCAAAAAATATACAAAGAATTATTTGATGTTTCCTTCACATACGATAGAAACAAAAATAGAATCGAGCTAACAAAAACAAAAGACCATAATATTTACGCCGATTCTGAGCGTTGGAGAATTTTTCTAACGAAACATTTGGATGAATGGATCCATGACAGTGCTCTGACAGAACAGATCGAGAAAAGCATCATTGAAACGCTTTGTTCTCATATGGGAGTTGTTAAAGACAAAAAGATGCTTTCAAGTGAAAAAAATGCTATTGCTTTACATCGTTATATAGATCAACATTATAGGGAAGATATGACCATTAAAGAGATTTGTTGTATTTTGAAGATCAGTGAGCGTGGAGTTCGTCCCTCATTTAAGAAAATATTTGGATTCAATCCAAAAGAGTATCTTTCACGATACCGTCTTGGAAAATTCAGAAACTCACTTGTCAAAAATTCGGCTAATAATCCTTCGCATATCGACGATAAGTTTCCAGGAAGGATTATTCCATCCAAGCCGTCTCCCCAAAGAATATAAAGAGATGTTTGGATATCTGCCTTCAGATGTCCTAGACAATGAAAAAACTGATAGTTGATTTCCAAAACAGAATTATATTTTTTTAAAACCTTATAATCTAACATATTTTATAACGTTTCTCGCTATAGTGACGTTTGCAGCCCATAAATATGTACCCTCCCATAGAAAACGTTATAAAATGTTCTATATTGGTATGTTTTATAAGGAAAACTACAAAAGAGAATTTGTCTAAAAACTAAATCTCCACAACCCTCTTCTTCGCTAAAGTCATTGCAAATCCTTTTTCATAATAGGCCGCTTCGTTTATGAAGATGGTGTAGTACGCTTCACCATCATATGTTACGGTCTCATTTTCCAAGGTTAAAAAGAGAGGGTCTCCTTGTTTTATGAGAGCAAAGTCTTTGTCTTGTCTCTCTTGGTGTACCATACCTACAATCTCACCTTCTTTATTACGTGGGTAGTCCACTAAGGCTACATGGTCATAGATCTCTAAAGTGTTATCTAAACCAAGGTCATCGCCACGGTTTTCTTGTTCTATGTAGTCCAGTAGATGGTAGATAAGTGCTTCAGTTTGTAAAAACAGGTCTGCTCTTAACACACCTTGAGGTACGGCTCCTACTTCTATGGCAAAACCATGTGGCGCCATAGAGTCTACAAAACTGTTCTCTATGTCACCTTGCCATCTATAGACTTTCAACAATGGTTCCATCTTACAAAGATAGGCAATGGCTCTCCATGTAGTGCTACTAGGATTGCTCACTACTATAGAGAGTCCCATGTTTGCCGTAGTGGTATGGAGGTCCACGATAAAATCAACATTCGGATCCTTACTTCCCTTTTTGCCAAGCAGATCATTTAACTCTTTTGCTAACTTTGCCTCATAAGTCTCTAAGTTATTATCAGCCAGATCATGCAGACCAAAAGACCTGTTTAGATCTTGATCAACATAACGACGTACCTCTTCAATGGCTCTTGTGTTCATGAGTTTTGTGATGGTTTCAAAGTTATTGCGTTGTATCAGTTCAGGGTTGTTTTGCCATTTTTTAACGAGGTACACACCCGTTAGCTCATTACCGTGTGTTCCACCTGTGATCGCAATGTTTTGTATCATCTTTTTGTCCTCATTATAGATTCGATAGTATAGTGTAATTTCTAAGAAAAGTGTATACTTCCATCATGAAACTAAGAGCACTCGAAGGCTATAGATGTTTGTTTAAAATGTCGATATAGTGGTTAATATACTTCTGTTTCTCTTTACGTCTATACTGCATGACCCACCTAGGATGGGGAACGACTTCTATACTTTTAAAGCAGTTATGCTTTTTATTAAAAGCTTCAAGATACTTTAGATTTTTGCCTGTACCGACACAGATAATGTTTGGTTTGGCTTGAGGTATTGACATCTGTTCTAGAAGCGTTTTGGTGATGTAGGGTTCTAAACATACCTGGGTCTCTTTGTCATCATAGTAGTTGTAATTCTTCCCCTCTTTAAGAAGTCCAAGCGGCATGGTGGTCGTAAAGAAGAAATCACCATAGAACTTCTCTACCCCTCCATAGGCTTCTATGACATCGAACATAAAAGCTGCACTAAGCTCGATACGTTTATCAAAACTGTTTGCTATACCGCATACTTGTTCTAAATGATAGGCATCACTGAACCCTACTCCTGTTACACCAGAGCCTAATCTGCCCGGGTTAATACCTATAAGATAGGTACGTGGATTTGTATCGCTGTAATATTTAGTGAAAAATAGTTCCATCATATTTTTGGTTTGCTGATCATCAAAAGGATAGATGATCTCTATCCCTTTTGGAAGAGATGGGTTTTTTGACAAAGTAAAATAAAAATTTAATATGTGTTCTGCAAACGTTTGCATATTTGAGCCTTGCTTTTATAAAAATTATAGCTTTGAATTCATAAAGAAACAACACTTTTATTCTAAGAATAACTCATAAAGTACATCATTAACGTGTATTACTATTCATTAGGACATCCCAGACTATTATGGTAAAATTCCGACCATATATAAAGTAAGGAATTGATGTGTTTAAGATTCAAAACTATTCGACGCAAAACATAAAAAATGACATTCTCTCAGGAGCACTGGTTGCAGTTGCTCTTGTCCCTGAAGCCATTGCATTTTCATTTATCGCAGGGGTTTCTCCTGTCGTTGGACTCTACGGCGCCTTTATCATTGGTCTTATCACTGCCCTACTTGGCGGTAAACCCGGGATGATCTCAGGAGCTACCGGTTCCGTGGCAGTGGTCTTTGTCAGTTTGGGTCTTTCAGTAAAAGCGATGTACCCTGATCTTGGTACTGAAGCACTCTCCATGATGATACTGCACTACATCTTACTTACCTCTATCATCGCTGGACTCATTCAGATCACCATCGGTGCATTGAAAATGGGTAAATTTATCCGTCTTGTGCCTCAACCTGCTCTCTTTGGATTTGTAAATGGATTGGCGATAGTCATCGCTATCGCACAGTTACCTTTCCTTGCACCGGCAAATGTAGAAGAGTATGGCTCATGGATGGAGATCATCCAGGGAAGTTTTACAGAAAACTACATCATGTATATTATCATACTCTTTACGATGTTAACGATGCAGTACCTACCAAAGTTCTCTAAGGCTGTACCTGCTGGACTTGTGGCTATCGTACTTGTGACATTAGTGGTCTACTTTGGTAATGTTGAGACAAAAACAGTGGGTGATCTTGCTGACCTTTCTAATGTCTCATTCCCCTCTTTTGTAATGCCATATACTCAGCTTTTCACTTGGGAATCTATGATCATCATCTTACCGGTTGCCATCATCGTGGCACTTGTTGGACTTATAGAGTCATTACTAACACTTTCTGTACTTGATGAGATGGGCGGTAAACGTGGTTCAGGAAATAAAGAGTGTATCGCTCTTGGTGTGGGTAACAGTACATCAGGACTCTTTGGAGGTATGGCAGGATGTGCGATGATCGGACAATCCGTTATTAACTTTACCTCTGGAGGACTTGGAAGGCTTTCCTCATTTACAGCAGCCGTACTGCTCATCATTCTAGTGGTGAGTTTTTCAGGTGTCATCGCCGCTATTCCGGTAGCTGTACTTGTAGGTATCATGTTCATGGTAAGTATCGGAACATTTGAGTTCTCTTCTCTTAGCCGTATAAAGTATATGCCTCGTTCAGATGCATTTGTACTGGTAGTTGTAACTATTATTACCGTACTGGAAGATCTGGCAGTGGCAGTGATCGCAGGTATCATCATCTCTGCACTTGTCTTTGCTTGGAATCATGCAAAGATCTTTGCACATAGTAAAAAAGAAGATGATAAAAAGATCTATGAGCTTGATGGTCCCCTCTTCTTTGCATCAGTCACATCATTTAACGAGCAGTTTGATGTGGACAATGATCCTTCTGAAGTGATCATAGACTTTAAAAAAGCAAGAGTAATGGACAGTTCAGGTGCTGAAGCGATCGATGCGATCACTGAAAAGTATAAAAATGCAGGTAAAAAACTTACCCTTAGACATCTCTCGGAAGATTGTAAACGTTTACTTAAATCTGCTGGACCTTTCTGCTCATATGAGGAAGATGATCCAACATATAAAGTTGCTTCTAACGTATAAATTCTTTTAAATGGCGGTTATCATCGATACTCCATATGATCTTTGATAATTGCCATCATATCTTCCATCGCTTCCCCCGCTTTTTTCTGAATGAAATGCTCAAAGTATTCATCAACGTAAGACTTAGGATCAAATTTACTTGTAGTCTCCTGACGTTTGGGATCTATAAGAATGGAGTGTTTAAACGCTTTTGCAATGGGAACAATGTCGATCACCGCACCGCTGGTACCGATAGCAATGAAAATCGTACTATGGCGTATAGCCTCTTGTATGTTGCTATACTCAGGTGCGGCTTCTCCAAACATGACAACATTGTGACGTACTCTTTTATTTCCACAATGCGGACAATGTTCATTACCCTCCTGCGGTGCATACCCTACAGAAAATGTCTGGGTACATGCTTCACAACGAAGATCTGTTAATGTACCGTGTAAATGTATTACATCTTTAGATCCTGCTTTTTCCATAAGGTTATCGATATTCTGGGTAAGATGGATGATCCTTCCACGATAATCGTGTTCAAGTTGTGCCAGAATCTTATGTGCAAGATTTGGTTCTTTGGATTCAAGTTCACGTCTACGGTCATTATAAAAACTGGTTACCAATTGGCGATCTTCGATCCAACCTTTCGTAGAGCAGACTTTCATCACATCGTGGTTTTCCCAAAGACCGTCATGGTCTCTGAAGGTACGTATACCACTCTCAGCAGAGAGTCCGGCACCGCTTAGTATCATAATTCTTTTCATTGTTACACCTATGGTAAATGTATATAAATCACTGTTTGTCTGTTTATATTTTCATTTTAGCAGAATTGACATTTTTTATAATTTAGTTCTATCGGAAGGATTAGATCTAATGGCAAGCACAACATAATCTAACATAGAATATACTGTAAGTACGTAATTATCCTTCTTTGAAAAATTGACATGTAGATTTTTTCTAGATTTTCTGAAAGAAAGATATAATCCTTCATTTTTAAAAACAGGACACAGTATGAGTTATCTACATAATTACAAGATTAGAAGAAATATCATGGGCCTCTTGCTCTTAGTGGTGATGGTCTTTGGAACTTATGCTGCATTTGCTGATACTATTAAAGATGCACTAGATCCAGGAACAAGTGGTTTTTGGATTGAGATAGCCCCTTTCTCAGGGTACATAGCCTTAGGAGCTATCATCCTGTATATACCTCTAAACCTATTAGATAAGAGACTTTATGAAAAGGCGCTACAAGAGAATAAAAGTAAAAAGTAGTAGTTCAAAGATGAGTTTATCATATCATTAAGTGATATATAAATAGATATTTATTGGCTAACTTTCCTTTTCAATATTTCGACGCCACACAATTACAAGTAATGATGTGATAGCCATCAGCATCCCCATGACAAGAATAGCACTCAATGTGCCACCAGTCCCCTCAGTAAAAGGTAAACTACTTGTATTCATACCAAAAAATCCTACAAGAAGATTGAGTGGAAGGAAAATGGCTGAAATGATAGTTAATAAAAAAATCAAGCGATTCATTTTCTCATTGGTACGAGTATTGTAGAAACTATACAAATAATCAAGTTTTGAAAGCTGTAATGATGCAGAGCGTACGATACGCTCACAATGTTCATGAATATCCACATAATGATTCATTGGAAAGTCATTTACATCTTCGTAATGATCAATCATATGCTTCATAACAGTCGAAGTACGGGACATAACACGTTCTACTCTCAATAAATCTTTTTTTAGATCTAGCCAATGGGTCATGAAGCTTTTTTGTACACTATCTTCATACAAAGACTCTTCCATATCAGCAATTTTATCTTCATATGTATGGAGCGATTCCAGTAATTTGTCAAGTATCTTATCTATCGCTTTATAAGGTCCGTCAAAACGGCTTGAAAGCACTTCTAGTCTATGATCTGTGGTATTGTATAAATAACTGTTTTCTTGTGTGATGATAAAGCCCAATGAAACAATATCAAGAAAATCTCCAACAATAGGAAGACGAACGATAAGCATATCATAATCGTTATCTTCATCAAATATAGAGGGGTGTGACCTGTTGCGTAAATCCTCTAAATGGAAATGATCCAGTAGTGTTTCAATACGATCCATACTTTTGCCTTTTTGCTTAATTAAATATTATATCAAAAAGTGGGTGAAGAGATATGATGAATGAGTAAGTTTCTACATAACACAATCTATATCTTTCTTCTTTAATAAAGTTGCACTTTTTGATTCAAATTTCAGGTATGATTTTATCATGCTTTTGTGTGAATATTACTATTTTTTATTCAATACTATCCTCATCGTTCAGCTCATGAAATTCACTTTGTTCTATGGCATCCTCACTGAAATATTCGATCTTATGCTCTGCTGTTTCAAGGTCACTAAATCTGGCTATATGAAAAACAGCATCTCCTGCCTGGACCAAGGGGATTTCTGACTTGCCTATGATGATTCCATCAAAAGATGCTTTTATCTCAAAACATTCATCATCCAAAGGTTCATCTATAAATGCAACTATCTCACCCTTTTGGACTGTGTCACCAAGTGCTTTTATTGTTCTTAGCATACCGCTTTCGCTAGCTCTTACCCATTGACTGCTCTTTGTAATGACAGGGATTTTGGCAAGTTTTTTTCGTGATATTTTAGGAAGCATATTCATTTCTCTAAGAACATTCACGATTCCATGTACACCTATTCTAATACTTGATTCATCAAATCGTAGAGCTTCCCCTGCTTCATATAGCAAGATCGGTACGCCTTTTTCCTGAGCCACTGCTCGTAATGAACCATCTCTTATCTCTGAATGTAAAATCACAGGTGCCCCGAATACCTTAGCTAAATTAAATGTATATTCATTTTCAATGTTCGTTCTCACCTGAGGAAGATTTGACCTGTGAATTGCCCCTGTATGCAGATCTATACCCAGATCACACTTACTGACGATCTCATCAAAAAAGATATTTGCCACTCTTCCAGCCAAAGAACCTTTTTTAGTTCCCGGAAAACTCCTATTTAGATCTCTTCTGTCAGGTAGATATCGTGATAAGGTCATAATGCCATAAACATTGACAATAGGAACTAAAATTACTGTTCCCCTCAGCCTTTTGAGAATACTCAGCATTCTAAATCTTCTGATGATCTCTATGCCATTAAGCTCATCCCCGTGAATGGCTGCACTAATAAAAACAACAGGGCCATCTTTTTTGCCCCTGATAACCCTTACGGGTAATCTCGTAGGTGTATTATACATCTTGGGTAGATCAAGATTCACAGTCACATTGACTCCTCTTTGTATCTCTATCCCACCTAACACCAATTTTGTATCAGGCATTTTAGGCTCCAATGTTGTCTTTTTTAATACGGCGTTTTTTATTATCTGGCAATGGTGAGATACTTACATCAATATAATCCATAATTTTGCCTGCTATATCAACATTAGTAGCTTTTTCAATACCTTCAAGTCCAGGCGAAGAATTTACTTCCATAACCAATGGCCCACGATCTGAGGGGATCATGTCCACACCGCATACACCAAGTCCCATTGCTTTGGCTGCGGCTAATGCCATAGATTTTTCTTTTCTATTGAGCTTATATCCAGTGGCACTTCCACCCTGATGAAGATTGGATCGGAAGTCTCCTTCCGCACCTTGACGCTTCATGGCACCAACCACTTCACCATTGACAACCAACGCACGTATGTCAGCTCCTCCAGCTTCTTTGATGAACTCTTGTACTAAAAGGTTCACTTCCATGCCATAAAATGCATCCAGTACTGACTGTGCGGCTTTTTGGGTCTCTGCCAATACTACACCAACACCTTGTGTCCCCTCAAGAATTTTCAGTACTAATGGTGTACCGCCACTAAGTTTAATGACATCTTTTGCATTTGCTTTATTGGAGGCAAAAACAGTTCTTGGCATATCCACACCTTGCTTAGAAAGCACCTGAAGACTTCTAAGCTTATCTCTTGATCTGGCTATAGCAAGATTTCCTGCTACACTGAATGCACCCATAATTTCAAAATGACGGACCATTGCAGTACCAAAAAAAGTACGACTAGCACCTATACGTGGGATAATGGCATCAGGAACTGGGAGAAGTTCACCATCGTAAATGACTGCCAATTCTCCCTTCATAATCTCGATACTACACATCAAATAATCGATCACACGAATATCCCATCCTTTTGCCTCACCGGCTTCTAACAATCTTTTCGTTGAATAGAGCTTTGAATTTCTAGAAAGTATATAAACAGTCATTTATCTGTCCTTTTTTGTTATATATTTGTGTGAAACATCTACCAGATAACGATGTGACATAAAGCGTCTTCCAATGAGCATCGGATATTTCATGTTTTCACGATTGCTTAAAGATATCTCCGCAGTATAGGTTTTACAGCCTAATTTTATGGGGACCTCTATGAAGATCCTCTCTTGACTCTTTCCATTTGAACTTTTCACTTTACTTTTTTTTGCTATAGGCAGTGTGATTTTTTTCCCATGATAGGCATCATGTACTTCATCATGCAGTAAAAATGTAACCTTGTCTCCATCTATGACTATATCGTCACAATGTATGGAACAGGAGTCTGCTCCGGTATCGATCTTGGCATCCAATCCAAAGAGATCAAGTTGGGGTAGATCCACAGACTCTATATATCCGACTACTTCCATTAATTTTCCTTATATTTTATATAAAGTGTTTCAAGCACTTTGATAGCATCTATCACTGCAGCGATAGAAACAGTTTCATTGGTCGTATGATACCCAGTAGTTGGCAACTGAAATGTAGTACCTTGTATCGTTCCTTTGCTTGCATTAACCAAGCGACCCATCTCAGTACTTCCAAGAGAATAAGGTACTTTACCTTCAGCTAAAAGTGCCTCGTTCATTTTTTCAATAAAAAGATCTTTATACCCATACGTAATACTAAGTGTATCACAAACTGACGTGATCTTAGATGTCAAAGGTGAACTGAATGCAGCATTCGCATCTTTATTTCTCAGAACGATATGCTGTGCATCTGCACTTGCTCTGTCAGGGAAAGGACTGGTATCAAGCACAAGAAGTTCATCTGTATTAATGTCTCTACCACGGAACCACTCAAGTAAAAAACGCCAGCTTTTACCGACTTCTTCTGAAGCTGTAAAAAAAGCTCTTCCCTTATATCCCCGCTCATAGAGAAATAGGATCATCGCAGCACTGAGTACATTGTCCAGTTGTGCTGAAAGATGTCCCTCTTCATAACTTAATGTATCTACAAATGCCACCGGAGTACCTGCATATAAATGCTCCAACCCTTTTACATTAAAAAGCAGGTTTTCTCTACGGTCACACAAGTATGCGTTATTGATCTCACCTAATCCAAGATATGCGCCTGACCAAGGGTTGTAAGCTTGTACACGCTGATGGATAAAACGTTCGATAATATCTCTATAGGTCTTTTCTGCTACAGAATCCCCTGTCAGATCTCCTCTATTGTGCGCTGTAAATGCAGCGTACTGAAATTCATTGGGTCCTGTACATACCAAACCATGGCGGTCAATATGTGCAGAGATCATTCCAGAGTCAGGGTTATTTCCTTCTGCAACCAACACACCTTCATAGAGTGTCGTTTGTATGCCTAACTCATCCAGTTCTCTTTTTAATACGAGAAAAAAAGAGTGTTCCGCACCCACGACTGAAGGTGTACGAATAAGCTGTTTGAGAATGTCTAAAAAGCGACTTATTTCTGTTGAATCACCAAGTGTATCCTTAATATGTTTTAAAAAAATTTCCTTGAACATTATGCTCTTCATCCCTCCACTAATATAGTAAAGTTATAGCATTTATTCGCTTTGCTGTAGGTGCATAAATCTTTGATATTAATGTTCTGTATCGTATGTTTTATATAGTAAATATGATTGTTCACTACACATACATTCTACACACCGAATGCTATCATAAGAGATAAAGGATGTATGATGTTTTATCGAACAATAGTTATTTTATCACTTTTAAGCTCTTTTATTTTTGCAGAAAAGATAAGTTTCCAACATGAAGGAGTATCTATTCAAATGGTGGATCCAAGTGGTCATATTAAGCATATTATCGTGAAACGTGATATTCCTGACGAGTGTAAGAAAGTGCCTATAAATAACACGATGGTATGGACTGGTAACTATGCCAATGCTAAAGTGCCTGAGGCATGTAAGTCAACCTATGTACACACTACAGGCAACCTACTACCAATGCATTTACATGAAGATATTGATACTTACGGAGAACTTGAAGTATTAGCGTTTATGAAACATATGCAAAAGGATGATTCTATGTTACTGATAGATGGACGTAAACAGGAATGGTATGATTATCGTACGATCCCTGGTGCTATTAATCTGCCTTTTCATCACTTCAAGGAACGAAAAAGTTTTGAATTTGAGTTTGAACATGCATTGAGAATCCTGGGTGTCAAGATCAATGAGGATGATACACTGGACTTTAGTAAGGTAAAAACCATTGCCATTTTCTGTAACGGGCCATGGTGTAGTCAATCTGTAGCTATGATAAAAGCCCTACTGGATATAGGATATCCTGCTGAAAAGATGAATTGGTACCGTGGTGGTATGCAGACATGGTTGGCTGCAGGTATGACAACTACAAGGAAATAACGTCGTAAATTAAGATGTACATTACACTCTTCTAAATATTTTAGGTAAAAGGAGTCTATGATGTATAAAATTATATTTTTATTTATCCTCTTAAATAGTGTGAGTTTTTCCGCAGAACCAGATACATCCATCCTCTCTAAAGGTGTTGAAACAAAGCATATCAATCATGCTGGAGACAAAGTAAGTATCATAATTAAACGTGAAATTGATCCAGAATGTAAGAAGATACATATTAGCAATGATATGTTTTGGATAGAGAAATATGCCAGTAATGAGGTCTCAAAAGCGTGCAAATCAACCTTTATTACAAGTGCAGGTAAAATAATCTTTCCTATGAAGATTCATAAAGATGTTGAGACATATGGAGAAATGGAAGTGATGGCGTACATAAAAAAAATGCAGGATGATACATCCATGCTTTTTATAGATACACGTGATGAAGAGTGGTATGGGTATCGTACGATACCAGGTGCAGAAAATATGCACTATGTCTATATAACGATGCCAAATGTCTTTGAAGAAGAATATAAAGCTTCCCTGCTAAAACTTGGTATTGTTCAAAAAGGAAACTCTTTTGATTTTTCCGAGGCTAAAACACTTTTACTTTTCTGTAATGGTGCATGGTGCTCTCAATCGCCCAAGATGGTCAAAGCCCTACTAGCTTTGGGATATCCGCCAGAGAAGATAAAATGGTATAGAGGTGGGATGGATGATTGGCTTGGATTAAGTATGACGACTACAAGAACATAATATATCTGTAGCTAAATAAAAAACATTCCGATCATTAGTAACATAATTGGAAGAAGTGACAGCATATAGATTGCTTTTTGGGTTTTGATCGCTTTATAGATACCCCAAAAAAAGATACCTATTGCAACAATGAATCCGATTCCCCAAGGCAATAGGATCATCGGATCTTCATTTGCATAAAGAGAAAGTGTCATAAAGAGGAAAACAAGAAAGACTTTCATTATTTCTCTAACTCTTCTTTTCCCAATTTATCAACCATTTTAATGCTTTCAAGTGCATTGTTCAATATCTTTTTAGTGGATGTAAGAGGTTTCATATGTAGATTGGTCTGTTTTTTATCCAGACTTTCATCCATAAGAACACTCATCACTTCCATTTCAAGTTCTTTAATGATCTCATTCATTTTATCTTCTATAAAGTCTATATTCATATTATTTAGTATTATCCAATCTTGATTACTTTGACTTAGGTCTAAAGATTTTAATCACTTCTTCATCAGCTTCCATGAAAGCACCGCCTATAAGGTCTATACAGTATGGAACAGCAGGGAAAACAGCATCTAAACATTCACGTATAGATTTCGGTTTTCCTGGAAGGTTGATGATAAGTGAACCATTACAGATTCCAGCTGTCTGACGTGAGAGTATGGCTGTTGGAACATACTGCAGACTCACTGCCCTCATCTGCTCCCCAAAACCTGGAAGAAGTTTTTGGCATACATTCTCAGTAGCTTCAGTCGTTACATCTCTTGGTGCAGGACCAGTTCCACCGGTGGTAACTATAAGATCACAACTTTCATCACGAGAAAGCTTTATAAGTGTTGTTTCTATAAGGCTTTGCTCATCTGGTATACATCTATACTCATATTCACACGCATTAAGTAGATACTCTTTCATTGTATCCATAATAGCTACACCTGAGATATCTTCATATATCCCTTGTGATGCTCTGTCGCTTGTGGTTATAACACCAATTTTAATCTTATCCATATAATTTCCTGTAATTTTATCGCAGATTATAGCAAAAATCTATTCAATCTAAATTACTTATCTTACCCTACTTTGCTGAGTAGTCTATCCATGAATGACGTACTTAAGATTCTTTTAAAGAAGCCCAGTAAGTAGGTTGCCGTAGTAATATAGTAACGAGGTTTAGGTCTGTCTGCAAGTATGATCTTATGTACAACACTGGCAACAGACGTAGCTTCTTCGTTAAATGGGACTTTTTTATGTGCGCCCTTTAGGTTATTAAGATACCTCGCTTTAAATATAGAGTGCTCTATATCGATGTTTTCTTCAAGTTTTTTCACAGCATTTTGACGAAAATGGCTTGTAATAGGCCCTGTATTTAGTAGTACAGGATGGATATCTGTATCTTTAAGTTCCAATCGCAGTGTGTCTGTGAGACCTTCTACCGCGTATTTACTGGCATTATAGGCCCCTCTTCCAAAAAGTGAGATAAGTCCTAGGACCGAACTATGTTGAATGATCTTTCCGTGCCCCTGTTCTCTCATGACTGGTATGATCTGTCTTGTACATTCATGTAATCCAAAAACATTGGTCTCAAACTGTTCACGCAATATATCTGTTTTAATATCTTCGATCGCTCCTGGTTGTCCAAAACCTGCATTGTTAAACCATACATCTATCTGTCCATCAAGTTCTAACACTTTGTCAATGACAGTAGCAATCATCTCTGATTTGGTCACATCAAGCTGCATAGCATGTTCAAAACCTAACGCTTTAAGCATCTCAACATCTTTTGGATCTCTTGCAGTAGGATAGACTTTAATAAATTTATCTCTTAGATAGTTTGCAGTTTCAAGTCCTATACCTGTACTGCAACCTGTGATGATGATATTTGTCATGAAGTACTCCCCCTAGACTTTACTTTATGATATATTTTATCAGAAATAAAATGTAAATCTATGGTATTAGTATTGCAAGAAGCAAAGAAAGGCCCAAGTGTGTAAAACACTTGGAGAAAAAGTTATTTAGAAGTTGCGAAGAATAGTTTCCAAACGATACCTGCTAAAATAGCACCTGCGATAGGTGCTGCCCAAAACACCCAGAGTTGTCCCATAGCTCCAGTATCTGCAAAAAGTGCTGCAGCTGTACTTCTTGCAGGGTTTACAGAAGTGTTAGACACAGGGATAGATATCAGGTGGATAAGGGTCAAACCTAAACCGATAGCAATTGGCGCAAAACCCGCAGGTGCTTTTTCATCTGTAGCACCTAAAATAATAAATAAGAACATAAATGTCAAGACAACTTCAGCGATGATCACTGCTGTTAAATTGTACTTACCAGGGGAGAGTTCACCAAATCCATTTGAGGCAAAACCACCTGCTTCAAATCCTACTTGACCTGAGGCTATCATATAGAGTACAAAGGCGCCTAATGATCCACCGATCACTTGTGCTATTATATAAGGAAGTAACTCTTTGGTTTCAAACTTACCTGCAGACCAAAGACCAAAAGAAACTGCAGGATTAAAGTGACCACCTGATATATGCCCTACTGCGTATGCCATAGTAAGTACAGTTAGACCAAAGGCTAATGAGACACCTACAAAACCGATACCCAACTCAGGAAAACCAGCAGCCAATACAGCTGAACCACAACCACCCAAAACTAACCAAAATGTACCAAAAAACTCGGCACCCATTTTTTTACTTATCATTTGATCTCCTTAAATTTTAATATCAACAGTATAACTGAATATAATTAATTATTTTAAGGGTATCTTATGTCTATTTCCTTAAATAGGATCTGGATTTCGGTGAAAAACAATCATATAGATCATTGATTTTGTGCATGTGCTTATCCGTACACCAAAGGAGACACGATCCACATAACAGTTATTGATTATATAGATAATCTTTCAAAATATCACCATGGTCAAAAACTAACTGATCCATCGGTATCTCTTCAGGTGTATAAAGTTTTGCCTCTTTAGCATCATCTCCACCTTTGGGTTGCCCTTTTGCTTTTGCAATAAAGACAACACTTGCCGTATGAAATCTGGGATCACGCTTTGGGTTAGAATAGACACCGAGCAATTTTTCTATCTCTACATCCAAATTGGTCTCTTCTTGCATCTCTCTTTTTAAAGCATCTTCAACACTTTCACCCACATCGACAAAACCACCAGGAAGTGCCAAACCTTTTGGTTCATTTCTACGTTCGATGAGGACAATGCCTTTAAATGTACTACCCTCATATATCTCTATAATACCATCAGTAGTAAGATAGGGTGTCTTAGGTGTAAAAGACATAGCAAGCTCCTTTTAGAGGTATTTTGTAAGTATATCAGATGTTTGTATAGATTAATTTTTTAATAGATGTCCTACAGACTTTATAAAGTAAGTTGTTGCCAATGGTGAGAAAAAATCAAAAGCTTCTTGGGCATCTATGATCTTATCTTCCTTTCCTATAAAGACTTCTATACTAGTCCCTCTATCAAGTACTTCTTGTATCTTTTGTTCATCCCATTGATAGTTCAATAGTGCATCAAGTTCTTCTTTTGTACCTATATGAAGATCTGTGGTAAGATCCAGTCTTGAAGGGTATGTGACATTAGAAAGAAACTGTTCGACATACGCTTTTTGTCCTGCCTCAAAGTAACGTAATTGCGTACGTATGAAACTTGGTTTCTGTGTCTGAAAAAAAGCCGGTGAGAGAAGTATAAGTCTGTCCACACGTTTTTTAGTATGGTATACATGCTCAAATGCCTGCTGGGCACCATAAGAAAAGCCAGAAACACAATAGTCACTGTTCACAAGATATGGACTAAATAGTTCCTCTTCGTTCTGGAGGGAAAAACCGTTAAAGAATTTCATGAGTGCCCTATCTTAAAAGATCTTACGTAAGAAAACTCTACACTCTTCTGCTGTGATATTCTCATGTTCCAATAGAAATTGAGACACTTCACTCAATGCCTTTTCGAGTGTTTTCAAGAGTGCCGTGACTTCTGAAACAGATTCACGCAGTAACTCTTCTTCGTGTTGTGGTGTAACAATGAAGTTTTCGCTCATTACATATTCGTAGATTACTTTTCGAACGATCTCTTTGGCTTGAGCTATATCTGTACTTGCATTGGTAAATTGATCATTATAATGAATATTGGTCGCTATACTACCTGCCAGATATACTTTAATGCGTGAGAGTAGTTGACTTTTGGAAAGTATTTCATGTTCTTGACTTATCAGTCTTGTATTCACGATACCGATCTTTTCAAATTCTACATCCAGCCATGTTGCTATCACAGCTTTTGCTGCCTGGTAAATGGATTGGATCTCTCGTTCATCGTCCGTGAAAGAAAGTATCTTTCTCTTTCCTAGTAGGACTTTCTCTTTGACAGCTTCAAAGTCAGAAGTCTCAACAACACTGCGCCCTTCTCTCATAGCATAAATAGCTGCTTCATTGGTCAACGTATCCAGTGCTGCAGAGTTAAATCCTACGGTCATTCGTGCAACTTGCTCTATATTGACATTATTTGGTTTGTGCGCAAGATAGAGTTCTAGCGTTTTAGTCCTGTCTTCAAGGTCAGGAAGTGATATATGTATACGTCTATCAAAACGCCCTGCTCTTAAAAGTGCTTCATCCAGCATCTCTATTTTATTGGTCGCACCGATGACTATAACACCTGAACTGTCTTCAAATCCATCCATTTCTGTCAAGAGTTGATTGAGTGTGGCTTCTCGCTCATCATTTCTATGCTCACCACGGCTTTTACCCACAGCATCTATTTCGTCTATAAATATAATACTTGGCGCCATCTTCTTAGCTTTTCTAAAAAGCTCAGAGACCCTTTTTGCACCCATACCTACATAAATATGTACAAAAGAAGCACCACTTTGATAAAAGAAAGGTACATTAGCTTCACCTGCAACAGCTTTGGAAATGAGTGTTTTACCTACACCAGGAGGTCCTACAAGCAGTACGCCTTTAGGCAAACGTATATCTAGATCCCTGTATTTTTGGGGTTCTCTAAGAAAATCAATGATCTCCTCAAGCTCCTCTTTCACATCTTTGATACCTGCTACATCATCAAAGGTAACATTTGAAGTCAGTGCCTGAACAGGCTCATTTCCAGGTGCCTCATCTGTTTTAGAAGCCGATCGTATATATTTGAGCTGATGAAGTCTGTTCTGTTGCATCAGTCTATATAAAAAAGTAAATGCAGCAATGATGATAAGCAATGCAAATATATCAAAAATATAACTGTTGTCTTCGCGTACCTCTACAGGATATTTAGTAAAAAATGCTGTTTTATTGATAGCATCTTTATAGATCTTAAAATTCTCAGTTTCAGTTTGTAGCCGTATAAAATCACCATCTAATATTACTTTTTCTATCTTGTTTTCAGTATAGAGTGCATTCGCCTGATCATGAGTAATAAGTGTGTCTGTATCCCTAAGTATGCCAAATGAAAGTAGTATCACCAATATTATAAGTAGACCTGTAATAATTCTAATATTTGATGTATTAAAGTTTGGCTTTATTGACTTCATTTGCTACCTCCACATTATTTAGAAAGACCCAGTTGGCACTAAGATCTTCATCACTTGTTACAGATACTTTGTTGAAGTATTGGTCAAATCCCTGATAGACACCATCTTTACCATTTTCAAGAAGTACTTCAAGGTTCTGTGTATGATCCTGTCTGAAAGCATAGTTCTTCGCTTTGATGATAGCTGTAAGCTCTCTATGACGTTCTTTGGCTATGTTACCTTTTACATCTGGTTTCATCATTGCTGAAGCCGTATTGTCACGTTTTGAGTAGGAGAATGCATGCACATGTGTCAGCGGTAACTCTTTGACTCTAGAGATCGCTTCAGCCCACTCTTTTTCATCTTCCCCTGGATGACCGACAATGTAGTCAGTTCCTAGAGCATAGCCTTGATCTGCGATCTTTCTAAAAAGTTCAAGGTCAGTTTTAAACGCATTTCTTCTGTTCATGAGTTTAAGCATTTTGTCACTGGTATGCTGTAAAGCTATATGTAGATGTCTAGCCATCCATGGTTCTTTAAGCAATTCCATAAATTCATCATCTATTTGTATAGGTTCAAGACTTCCTATACGTATACGTCTTACGCCACGTATCATACTCATCTTTTTTAACAGTTTTGCCATAGTGGTGTTATGGTCACGGCCGTAAGAGCCTACATTGGTTCCAGTAAGTATGAACTCTCCAAAACCATTGCTTGCAAGCTTAGAGATCTGTTCCAAGATGGTCTCTTCTTTATGAGAACGTGCCGCACCACGTACTTGAGGGATTATACAGTAAGAACATGCAAAGTCACATCCCTCCTGGATTTTGATGAAGGCTCTGCTTTTCCCTACAAATTCTTCAACAATAGTTGAGTCTATGTGCTCAAGGTCTCCTATCTGATAAAAAGGGTTTTCATTCTTCAGTACTGCGTTAATGTTCTCTTTTTCAGAGTGACCCATGACACCAAAGACTTTTTTATCTTCAAAAAGGCTCTCACCTTTGGAGTGTGAACCGCAACCTGCCAATATCACTTTAGCGTTTGGGTTCTTGCGTTTCATCGAAGAGATATAATTACGGACTGAAGAGTCTGCACCATTAGTCACGGTACAGGAGTTTACAACAATATAATCTGAGTTCAGTTCATTGTCCGTAAGCTCATAGTCTTGGAGTTTAGACATCATAACTTGAGTATCAAACTGGTTGGTACGACATCCAAAGGTCTTAAAATAGACTTTTTGCATATTATATCCATGACTTTGGATCTATATTATCCAAATCCATTTCAGGTTTAGGTACATTTTTATCCATGTATATAGATTGCGTAGGAAATGCAAGTTGAATATTTTCTTCTTCTTGAATACGTGAAATTATTTCAATGGAAATAGTACTTCTCAGTGTCATAGTTGCGAAGGAGTTAGTAAGATACCATGCTGATATTTTTAAACCATAAGGTTCAATATGTGTAAAGATACGAGGTTCAACATTTGTGTTCCTCATACCGTACTTACTTCTAAGTTTGTTAAGCTGTATTCTGGTGATATCTGTATACCCTTTTGAATATTTTCTCGTGATCTCTTTAGCAATTTGGGTTGCCTTATGTGCATCAGAATCAAAAGTAATGACAAAGTCTATACCATCCCATACTGTTTTGAGCCCAGAGTGAGAGTAGTTGGCGATCATATCTGTAAAGATATAATTGTTTGGGATAAAGATCATACGCCCTGCTCTCCGGTTACTAAGGAAAGATGTTAGGTTGATATCTTCATGCATGGTCATACGAAGTATAGAAATATCCACGATATCTCCTACATACTCTACGCCTTGACGTACAAACCTAACTCTGTCACCTACATGGATAGAACCTCCAAGTACGATCGTAGCCCATCCCATAAGAGACATGAACCAATCTTTCATTGCAATGGCAATACCAGCAGAGGCAAATCCTAGAATCGTGACCAGATAACTTACATTTTCGATATAGCCAAGGAGTAAGGTCAATATTAAAATACTTACAAAAGAGATATTGAGCGCTTTGTTAATAGCATAAAAATTCTCATTGTCTGACATATACTTTCTAACAAAATATTTGATTAAAAATAGTAGTATAATGAAGAAAATAATGACGGCACCAAGGGTAATAGTTTTTCCTATTTCACGTTTAACATCATTTTTTAGATTCAGTTCGATTTCATCTATTTTCTTACTGTAGACATTTTCTGTTGTTTTGAATATCTCTATAACGGGTGCAAAGGTTTTCAGTTGATCTTCTGTATCTAGAAGTGCATCTGAGTATTCTTTGTTTGTTGGATCCAACTTCAAAAGTTTTTTGATAATTGCTTGTCGATCTTTAAATTTATCCATTATATTTTGTAATGAAGCATATCGACTGCTGTACTCTTCTTGATCTGATAGAAGTTTTTCTCTAAATGAGATTGCAGCAATGACAGAAAAAGGGTTTTCTACACTTGGTATATCATCAATAGCTGGTGGGGTTAGGAATTTTTTAAAAGGATCCTTCTCATACTCTTCAAGTAATTGTAATTTACCCACTAGGGTTTCCATGATCTCTTTGTTAATTTGTAACTCTTTTTTTTCATCTTTTGTTAAAGTTTTTTTACTTTCTAAAGCTTCAATACTCTCAGAGAGAACAACTTGCTCTTTTTTTAACTCTTGATAAGTATGATAATTACTGTATATTTTTGACCATATGTTGTTTTCAGTGAGTTCTTTTTCTATCACTTTTTTTTGTATAAGATAGTTAGCAATTCTTTGTGCTTTAAGTGACTCATCAGTTGTAGCAACTTGTACACTGTTATTTTGATCCGATTCTAACTCTGGCTCTGCAAAAGCCAAAGTACTAAATAACAGAATTGATGTTACGAGAAGAGTTGTGAACTTCATTTTCTTTCTCCAAAGCTACGCAGTACTTTTTTGACTACAGATTCATCAATGTCAGAGATGATCTTGTGGTTACCCAATCCATTAGGGAGGATGAACTTAATACTCCCTTTTGCACTTTTTTTATCCAGGAAGAAATGTTCATAGAATTCATCTATATTCTTGATGGTGTACTCGGTGGGTAAGGAAGCTTTCTCTAAAAGTGTTTTAACCTCTTCTGCTTCTTCATGGGTGAACATACCCAGTTCTACAGCTAAAGCATTCGCCATCACGATACCAATGGCTACAGCTTCACCATGAAGGTAGGTAGTATAATGGGTTTCATTTTCTACCACATGCCCAAATGTATGTCCATAGTTAAGTACTGCACGGATACCAGCTTCTTTTTCATCCTGATTGACTACCCATGCTTTGAGCTCTACACTCTTTCTGATCACCTCTTTAAGTGTCTCAGTATCTTTAAGGTCCGCCGTTTGCAATAACTCAAAGTATGACTTATCAAACATCACAGCCATTTTGATGATCTCAGCTACACCTGCAGCAAACTCTCTTGGAGGCAAAGTCTCTAAGAACGCAGGATCTATATAGACTGCTTTAGGTTGATAAAAAGCCCCAATGAGGTTTTTACCATATATATTATTTACGCCGGTTTTCCCACCTACGCTGGCATCAACCTGACTAAGAAGTGTTGTAGGTATCTGTATGAAATCTATACCTCTTTGGTAGATACTGGCAGTAAAACCTGTCATATCACCTATCACACCACCACCAAAAGCAATGAGAAGTGATTTTCTATCCAGTTTATGTTCAAAACACTCATTGAGTATACTTTCAACTGTCTCCAAAGTTTTGTATTCTTCACCATCGGGGATCGTCACAATATTGAGTTGGGTCGCATGAATATGAGAAAGAAGTTTGTCTAGATGATATCCTGAAACTGTTGGGTTTGTAACCACAACAACATTCGTATCAAAAGTAAGTTGGGGTAAAGTATCAATGGTAATGTCATAAGTGATATTTGGTGTATGTGCTAATTCGATAGGTACGATCATCTAGTAAAACCTTGCGCGTTATTATTGGCTTTATTTTATCTTATTTGTGATTAAGTATCGTTTTAAAGGGATTTATGCCCCTTATAGAGCCTCTTAATTAAGACTCTGTAGTTGCATAAGGTACAAGCAGTTTTGGGTGTTTGTTTGTTGTAAGCAGAAAGTCTTGTATCTTATTAGAGACGAGTTTTCTGAAATTGTCAGTATTGAGACGTTTTTCAAAAGGTGCAACTTGTAGTACATCTTCCATCATTGAGAGTTCCCGTATAGGGTTGGCCACTTTTTTTTCGATATTGATCTCCATATTGAAAATATGCGTCAGTGTTTCATAGTGCTCTAAGATCATATTTCTGCTTTCAAAGTCCCCTTCTGGATCAAAGTCACCAAGTGTTAGACCCACTCCTAGTGATTCAGATATATCGAAGGCTGTAGATGAAATAGATTCCATTCTCTCTTTTTCACTCATTAGTACAATAGAATTCTTAATGTTATAAAGAAGCTTGTCACCAAAAAGAAAAACCAGTTTCTTTAATTCATAAAGCGTTTCTTTAAGATCATCTGTTTCAAATGTCGGGATACTGTTCAAAACGATCCCGACATTAAATTCATGTATATCATTCATAATAACGGATGTAATATCTTCATTCTCATAAGATACAGATAGTGAGACATGTTGTGACTCAAATGCTTTTATTTCTTCGATCAGCTCAAAATTATTTGGATATATGATACGTACAAACAGTTCTTTTTCTTCTAGTTTCTCCAAAAGGTAGATACTCTGTTTAAGATAGATTAACGCATCTTTTTGATCATGTCTAAAGTCAAGAATGAGATAGGCATTTTTACCAAATGGCTCAGGGAACAGACCTCTTCTTTTGTTAATAATATTGTAGACACCATTAAGTACTATTGGTTTACCCAGTACAAGCAGCGTATCATTTGGACGTATCATTGTTGCACTTGTAGGGAGTATCTGTTTTTCATTTCTGTAAAGTGCAGCGATCTTCCAGTTTTGCTGTACGATAGAACCTATGTGTCTATAGGCATAAGAACTTCCAAAAGGTACATGGACCTCCATAATTTCACCTTGGCCTAGCCCTACATTTTGTGCGACTAAAGGAACATTTGGCAGCTGGTCATAAAGATGTGCAGCTATGAGTTGGTCACTGTGTACAATGGTAATGTTTTCATTGTCTTTTCCTATCTCATGATCATCCCACTGATTAACCAGAACGATACGCATCTTAGTAGTGATAAGAGAAATGTTTTTCAGTGTATAGCGTGCGTCTTCTATATCTTCCATAACGATAAAAACATTAGAGAACTTGGTCTTTTCCATGATACGGCTGAGTTTTGAAAAACTTGTAGGATCAGCATCAATGATCGTGACATTTTTACCCATTTTATCAGGTGTAGTATCTGCTTTATAGCATGTCACGTAATATTGGTTTTCTGCAACCCTATTTTTGCTTACCCAGTCGATAAAATGTTTAGCAATGCTACCACTGGCTAAAATAAGTATATTTTTGATGAAAATCCTTTTAGATAACTGCTCAATAAGCAAAGCTCATATAGCGCTAAGAGACCTTTATAAATGAGTCGTTGCTTTGTCTTATTTTGCTAAATATAGATATACTTTCGTAATTATTTTTGAGGGATATTATAACACAATGGAATTTCAGATAGATAAAACAGATGGTAAAGCAAGAGCCTGTACTATAAAAACAGCCCACTCTACGATACAAACACCGGTATTTATGCCTGTAGGTACCGTAGGTGCGGTCAAAGCACTTGATGCAACTGATCTTGCTACATTCATTAAACCAGAGATCATTTTGGGAAACACCTATCACCTCTATCTTCGTCCGGGGGATGAGACCATCAAAACGATGGGGAAATTACATGGTTTCACCAAGTATCCTAAAAGTTTCCTCACTGATAGTGGCGGATTTCAGGCCTTTTCTCTTTCAGACAATGTCAAGATAGATGAAGGCGGTATCACTTTTAGAAGCCATATAGATGGTAGTAAACACTATTTTACACCTAAAAAAGTGATAGATATACAGAACAATTTAGGCTCAGATATCATGATGATCCTTGATGATCTGGTTGCCCTGCCCGCTACGCAAGAGCGTATCAAAGCCAGTATTGAACGTACAACCCGATGGGCACAGGAATCGATAGATTATCACAGGGAGAATCAAAAGAAAGGTATAGGCGTAGATCAAAATATCTTTGCCATCATTCAAGGCGGTACAGACAAGGCCTTTCGTGAGAAGTCGGCGAAAGAGCTATGCAGTATGGACTATGATGGCTTTGCCATAGGCGGACTTAGTGTAGGAGAGGCAAACCAAGATATGTATGACACTGTAGAGTGGACCACTCAGTTCATGCCTCAAGAGAAGCCTCGGTATCTGATGGGTGTGGGAACACCGGAAGATCTGGTAGAAAATGTTGCTCGTGGTGTAGATATGTTTGACTGTGTGATGCCTACGAGAAATGCAAGGAATGGAACACTTTTTACGAGTTTTGGAAAAGTAAACATTAAAAAAGCTGAGTATACAACAGATGAAAATCCTATCGATCCTGAGTGTGGATGTATGGTTTGTCAAACCTATTCAAGGTCGTATCTTCGTCACCTATTCCGTGCCAGAGAGATCACTTATTTTAGACTAGGAACGATACATAACCTCTATTACTATTTGAATCTGATGACACAAATGAGAGAGGCTATACAAGAAGAAAGATTTGATGCATTTAAAACTGAGTTTTATAAGAAGAGAAAGCAGTGACTAATATACACCTTTGATAATAGAATGTGATACATTATCATTTTATAGACAATCTGAGAACTAAATTGTTATCTTTTGTAATTTCTTCTGTGACCTTTGCCTCTAATGAAGGTTTACCTGTAATAAGTGAACCTTTAAGTGTATTTAATACATGGAAAAAGTTTTTATTAAAGGGTGTGATAATTTCTTTTATTTTTTTATGTCTGATTACTTCTATGATATTTTTAATGCAATGCATATAATATATTTTATTAATGGCTCTTTGGATTCGATAGTCTTTCATGATCTCAATATTTCTTATCCATACTTCTTTGTCTATTTCTACCAAATATACTAAGTTTTGAATAAACTCTATCTCATGTTTTATTTTTTGTTTATATTTTTCGCACTCTAGGGAAACACACGCTTCAATATCATTTTCATACTGCTTTAAAATACGATGTAGGTATTCGTCGTCGAGTGATCTATTTTCAAAGTTATGTATATAGGATGGCTTCTTTTCATAATCATTGTCTATATCTTTGAGGATCTCCAAAGCTACCATGAGATAAATATATTTATCTTCTTTTGAATATCTGTAAGTAACACCATGATTTGATATTGTTACACGTGGTCCTACATATTCTACTTTTGACATAAGATCTACCTTTATTTAAATTATAAATTATTATAACAGTAAATTATTTAAACTACTGATAAATAAGAGTGAAAATATAATATTAAATACTATTAACGTTTATATGGTACTTTTGCAGAAGGTGTCTCTTTGGATGTATCTTCCAGGTGTGTATCTTGATCATCGAAAAATATGTCAGCTCCAAAGGCTTTGATCACTTCATATTTTTGTACGCCACCCTGGAAGAAAGCTTCATCCACACGTACACCCCACCCCTCTAATGTTCCCAATACTCTTTCATGTGTAGAGAAATTTCTGGCTGTTACAAGCGCTGTACGGATGGGTGAACCTTCCATAGGGAATTTGTCCTGTATCTCTGAAATGGTTTTAAGGAATTTAAAAAATGGTCCTTGACTGAGAGGGTTCTTCGCATTTTCACGTTCATGGGCTATGAAAGCTTCCAAACCTTCTTCCTGGTAGACTCTTTCACTCTCATCGCCAAATATCACGGCATCACCATCAAAGGCGATCTTTACCATATCACTCTCTTCTGTAGTGATAGGAGTATGAGGAAGTATGGTCGCAGCGGCAACACCAGAGTTTACAGCATCTTCAACATCGGGTGCATGTGCAGAAAGGAATAGGTCTACTTTAAAGGCTTCAAGGTATCTGCTTACAGGTGTCCCCGCTGTCCATCCTGTGCGTTCTATTTCTAGATCATAATGCTCTATGGATCTGCCTATACGTAATCCCGTAGCAGCATTATTGCGTGAGAGAATGATCACCTCTATAAGCTTATTATCAAACTTTGTATTGATAGAAAGCAAGTTTTGAACAAATCTAAAACCGGAGCCTTTTGCTAAAGGATTATCAAGATTCTCAAGTTGGTGTTTATAATAGCTTTCCAGACCCTCTTCATCAAATATGGCATTTTCTTCTTCAAGGTTAAACAATGCTCGGGATGAAATAGCAATTACAAGTTTGTCTTTAAGATCATACGCCATAGATTTCCTTTATATTTATGTTATTTTAGTCAGTTTTACTTTATAGCGTATTATAATGCTTTCATAATTTATAGAGGATACGCAATGGATACACTTTTTGTTTATGGTACATTGATGCCAAACTGTCCAAATGGACATGTTTTAGAGAAGATAGTAGGTAAGTTCGTTCCTGCAACAGTAACTGGTGAACTTATTGCAGCTGGATGGTCTGCATCTATGGGCTACCCTGGTATAAAGTTGGACTCTGATAAAGATACAGTACATGGGTTTTTATTTTATTCCCATAATCTTGAGGATAACTGGGAGTATCTTGATGCATTTGAAGGTGCAGAGTTTGTACGTACAGAGGTAACGGTAGAACGGTATGATGAACTTGACGTTGATACGTTTATCTATGTGCTTAAACATGATAAAGAAGAACTTGAGGATGACTAAAATTATTTTGATATAATTGATTAATATGATTTTAAAGGAAGAAAAATGAGTTTTGGAAATATAGTATTGATCATTATCATTGCAGTTGTTGCTTATTTAATCGTAATATATAATAAATTTGTCTCTTTGCGTGCAGGAATTGATGCCTCCTGGTCAGACATTGATGTACAGTTAAAGCGTCGTTATGACCTTATACCTGCACTGGTTGATACAGTACGAGGGTATAAAGAGTATGAAGCAGAGACACTTGAAAAGGTGATAGAAGCACGTCAACAAGGACTGAGTGCGGGAACTGTAGATGAAAAAGCAGCTGCTGCCAATATGCTAAGCGGTGCCTTAGGTAAATTGTTCGCTTTGGCGGAAGCATATCCTGATCTTAAAGCCAACACAAATTTTCTTGATCTTCAAAACCAACTCTCTAATCTTGAAGATGCCATTCAGAATGCAAGACGCTACTATAACGCAATTGTAAGAGACTATAATGCTAAAACCGAGTCTTTTCCAGATCTATTTATCGCACAAAAGTATAACTTTACACCTCGTGAGTATTTTGAACTTGATGAAAGTGAAGCCACAGCTGTTAAAAAGATGCCTAAAATAGACCTCTAAGATCTTAAAAAAACTTCTATCTCCCTCCTGTTCTTTTGTGGATGCAGGTTCCCCTCTTATGCTGAAAAAATCTCTAGTTATAAAATAGATGTGACAGTTGAGCAGAGTGGTGAACTCTCCATAGTAGAGTCTATAGCGTACGACTTTGAGCAGAAAGTAAACATGGGATATTCCGTGATATTCCTTTTACTATCAAACGAGATGGTCGTATTATTGACTTAGGACTCTACGAGTTTTCAGTACAGCTTGATGGTGGTATCGTTGAGTGGCAACAATCAACTATGGGTTCAATGCAAGCAGGTAATGTAATACGTTTGCAAATCGGTTCGGCCAACACATATGTGACTGGAAAACATCTCTATAAGGTAGCTTATCGTGTGAAAAAGGGTGTGCTGCCCGCTGCGCAGAATGAGGATAATGATGCGATCCGCTGGAATATTGTTGGTACAGGGTGGACGATTCCCATTAGCAATGTAGAAGCAAATTTTTTCTTACCCGCTTCCCTAAGTCAACATGATATGGCACTCTCTACTTTTACCGGTGCTTATGGCAGTAAAAGTTCTGGGGCAAACAGTATCTGGATAGATCCAAGAAAACTACAGGTTAAAGTACACAGATTGAATGCTTATGAAGGTGCTACTGTTGAGATGGCATTTCCCCCTGATATTTTAGATCAAAATGGACTTGATAATGTAAAGCCAACAATTATTGACTGGGTCTTAGAAAATTTTCATTGGGCTGCATTGATAGGATTTTTACTCTATTTTCGAAAAATGTATGAAAAAAATACAGGTTTTATCGATGAACGTTCTATTGCAGTACGATACTATCCTCCAAAAGATATTAGTGTTTTAGAATCTGGGTTGGTCTTAGATAAATTTGCAGATAATAAGGATTTCTCTGCTGCAGTGCTTGAACTGGCTGAACTTGGATATATAGATATACATCAAGCAAGTAAATCTTCTGAACCAATTTTAAAAGCAACTGTAAAAAATCCGCAGGGACTTGGTATGGATCAAAAATATCTTCTTGATCACATCCTTTTTAAAGGTTCAAGTAATACATTTACATTTACAAAGGGCACTGAGTCCAAGGCAAAAGCTTTACAGGAAGGGTTTAAACAGATCAATGACAATTTATATAAATGGGTGGTCTCAGATGGTTACATGTTGGAAAACCCTCAAAGGATACGTAAAAACTTTTTGATGAAAAGTATTTTATATTTACTTCCTGTTGTTGCTTTAACACTCTATAGTTTTTATATAAAGTTTGGTGTAGAAGTTATTTTCATGTTGATATTTCCTATTGTATTTGGTACGGTTGGAATGACCGTTGCACTTTCAAACAGGGGATTGGCAAATAAAATATTTGGTGGGATCTTTGTGTTAAGTGGATTTACACCACTGATCGGATTGATAGATAAAAGTATGGATTTTAAAACACTTCTTTTTGGTCCTTTCGGTGTATTACTTATACTTGGAATAGCTTTATTCTATACTTACAAAAAAATTGGAAGGTTTACCCAGAAAGGTGCATATACACGTAAACATCTTCTTGGACTCCAAGAGTTTATTCTTCGTGTGAAACAAGATGAGATCAAAAGACGTTTAGATGAAGATCCTCTTTATCTTGAAAAGTTACTCCCCTATGCTGTTCTCTTTGATGAGACTAAACACTGGCTTTCCTTCTTTGCAATCTTAAGTGTACAAAAGCCACTTTGGTACCATGGAAATTTAAATCACTTAGATGGTTTTAGTTCATCTGTTGATAGTGCATCTACACCACCATCAAAGTCAAGTGGTGGTGGCGGTTTTTCTGGTGGAGGTGGTTTCTCTGGCGGAGGTGGAGGTGGAGGTGGTGGAGGATCCTGGTAACTCTAAATTCTATATTCTAATAAGAGTGATATCGTAATTAGGGTTAGTAGACAATATAGTGCCCTCATCTTTTGAAATTAGAAAAATGGTTATATTTTTATAGACTATAAATCCACTATCTACCACAGGGAAATATTTCGCAACAAAATTTTGTTTCTTTGCGCATTCTATATATTTGTCAATAGTATTTGAAGAAAAAACAGGAATACCAAGCTCTAATTTTTCTAACGATTGCTTTATTTCATTCTCACAGAACATCTATGTATTCCAATTGTATTTACAATGTATCATTAAACTCTTTAATTTTTTCGTCAATTATAGTAAAGAAGTATTAAGTGAGTGTTAATTATAGTTTTTAATGATTTTCTCATTGTTCATAGAAATATGTCAATTTGACATATTTCTATCAATTCTTAATTACTTATTCTACAATACCTTTATGTATAATAAAAAGAAAGAAAGATTTTATATCTGTGATCTACTGGAGGACCCAGCTGTACCCTACCCCTCTTACTATATACTCAGTAGTTCTATGCATAAAAATGAGATGTTGCAGACTGCGATGATAGCGCTGCATAGTTTTGATTTCTCCTATTATGAAAAAGCTAAAAATTACGAAGATATTTTTGCGATGTTTCACTCCGGGACATTTCCTATCTACAAAGAAAAATACATTGTAGGATATTTTGGCAATAAAATGATGTATTTAGAATCAAACGGATGGAAAGGAATGCCCTCAACAGAGGATATTTTTAAGATGGAAAACTGGCTGGTTTGTTAGAGTTTAAAAAATAATTTGAACAAATTATTGTTATAACTTTATAATTAAGAGTAATTTTATCTTATTTAGATACAATCTGAACATATCTTAGGTATGGCACTATTTTTTATTCTTCCTCCTTTTAGAAAAAAACGTTGCTTTAACTACCATTGAATGCAACTTCCCCCTTGTCATATCTAAGATAATTTCTCATACTATTTCATTTATTGCATACTATCTTAGTTAGGCTTATCCATTTCCTCTTAATACATCCAATACATTTGTTGCATAACAGCCTTTTGGTAATGTGAAGCTAAGTTCATAATGGGCTTTTTCTTCTACATAGTTTTTATTAATTTCAGTGACCTGTATCCAGGCATAACGTCTAGCGCCATTTAAGTTTATCTCCTCTGCAAAAGGTGCTTCTATAAGGCCTGCTGTACTTTCTGCTTTCTTTGTTTTCTTTCCTGGGAGTAATCCTGCTGGTGCAATGTCCTTAGTTTCAAAACGTTTAGCTTCTTCTTCCAAATTTTCAACATTAAATAAACGGCCATATGGATAATGCATCATCACATCTCCCTCTACCAGTTTAAAGAAGTTTGGCTGTGATTTAGTGCCTTTAAGTGAGCCAACAGGCAGTTTTAATAACTGTTCTGTCTCAGCTTCGCTGAACTTTTCTAGTAAGTGATTAAGTTCCATACGTTTAGATAGCCATCCGTTGAAAAGGTAACTTTGGTATGAACCCATAAGAAACTCTTTTGTTTTCCTGTCACGTATCTTGAGTGTACCCTCTATGAGTTTTTTGCCATCTTCCCAATTGTTACCATCTGTTCCAAAGCGCTGATTTCCAAAATAGTTTGGCACACCATTGGCTTTGATCCATTTAAGCACTGAATCCAGTTTATCTTTTTGTACACCCAAGACCTTTTTCAAACGGATTTTAAAACGATTGCCTTTGAGATGCCCTACCCGTATTTTATTGTTGTGACGTATCGTAAAAAGGATCTTGATCTTATCATGCGTAAATGCTTTTAACTTCTCTTCATGAATCGCCATTACAGAAATATACTGTATTGTCATCGCATTTTTATCTTTAAGGCCAGCGTAACCCATATCACGTCGACGTATACCCACATGGTTAGAAATAATATCAAGCATTTCCCAGGTAGTCAGATCTTTTTTACGTACTTGAAGCACAAGGTGTTCGCCCTCACCTGTAAACTCATACAGTGGTATCTCTTCAACAGTAAAATCACGTGGAGATGAGTTGAAGACAAATTCATTTTTGACGTTTAGAGGGTAGATTAGATTCATGACTATTCTTTCAGATTTATATCTTGATATTTTAGCTAAAGGTTATTATTATACTTAAAATTATTCTCTTCCTTAATGAAATAAAACAATGAGTTACATTATCTTTAATTGGAAGAACCAACATATTACTGCTCAGACAACATTATCATATTTTACCTGTATTATAAATAGATAAACTTATTTTAGATAAACTATGTATAATCACACTGAATAATATAAATAAGTAATATATAATAAAACTAAGGTTTAAATTTGAAATTCAATGATAAAGAAGCAATTTTATTTGATCTGGACGGTACTCTCATCAACAGTGGTCCTGACTTGGCACTAGCAGTAAACCACATGTTAAAGACTTTAGAGCGTGATACCTTTTCTGAAGATGTAATACATGGTTGGGTAGGTAATGGTGCGAAGACTTTGGTTGACCGTGCACTGTCTGGTCAGAGAATAATAGATGAGAACCTTGATGCATTACTTGCTGCTGAGGCATTAAATATTTTCTTGGCTTTTTATGCACAGAACTTATGTGTAGCTACAGTGACTTATCCGAATGTCTCTTCTACACTCAAAGCATTAAAAGCAAAAGGATATCGCTTGGCTATCGTGACGAACAAACCTTATGATTTTGTAGATCCGATCTTGGATGGTTTAGGTTTAGATGGACTGTTTGAACTCATTTTAGGTGGGGATAGCTTACCTCAAAAGAAACCAGACCCTGCCCCACTACTGCATGTTTGTAGGACACTTGATGTGAATGTAGAACAATGTGTGATGGTCGGTGATTCTAAAAATGATCTATTGGCAGCCAAGGCCTCAGGTATGCAAAGTGCCGGTGTAACATATGGATATAATTATGGTGAAGACATAGGGATACATAACCCTACAGTCATCATGGATGATTTTTCGGAGTTACTTGAATTACTATGAGTAAAATAGAAAATAAAGCAAAAATTGCCATTATAGGTGGAGGTGTTGCAGGATCAAGTGCAGCACTTTATTTTGGTCAGCTTGGGCTTAATGTTACACTGTTTGAAAAAGATGAAAGCCTAGTGAGCGGACCGCCGTGGTGTCATTTGCATGCAGGAGGTAATCTCTATCGTGAAATCTCTGACGAACAGTGCATCACCCTACTGAAACAATCTATAGACTTTTTACGCTTCTATCCTTTTGTAGTTGACTATAGACCTACTGTAATAGTGTTACCAATCACTGATAGTTCAACGCCTGAAGCATTACTCCCACGTCTTAAGTTACTGACAGATGAATATAAAACACATATCGCTAAAGATCCTAAGAATGAAGTACTCGGAAAACCAGAAGATTATTATCAAATCTATACAAAAGATGAAATAACAGCCCTAAAGGAAAAAGAGTTATCTAAAACACCTAAAACTTCTGATGAGTGGATGATACCAGTAGCAAAAAACATTGATTTGGAGAAAGTGCAATTTCCACTTATCCTAGTACAAGAGTATGGACTAAATCTTTTTAGGCTTGCTGCCGGTGCTGAAATGACTCTTGAGGCTTTGGATTCTGTGACATTACATACAAACAGTATTGTCTATAATGTGCAGCAAAACGTTGAAAAGGATGGTTGGGATATCAGTTATGTAAAAGAAGATGTTAGCCTTACAGAATCTTTTGATTATCTTATTAATGCTGCAGGGTTCAGAACGGGAAAAATAGATGATCTCCTGGGGGCACCTTGTAAGTCTATGGTAGAGTTTAAAGCTGCTTATGTAAGTCGTTGGGATAGATGTGATGATGTACAATTTCCTGAAATTGTCTTTCATGGAGAGCGCGGTACGCCACGGGGAATGGGACAGTTTACACCCTACCCAGGCGGATATTTTCAACTGCATGGCATGACCAAGGATATCACTCTTTATGAAGATGGCCTTGCAGCCAACTCTCTTGTAAGTTGCCAACCCCACTTGGGACAAGACTTCATTGACAAGATAGAAAAGTCTTGGACACAAGAGGAGACAAGTGAGCGTACAAACGCTGCTATAGAGCATCTTTCTCAGTATATCCCCTCTTTTTCAACAGCTAAAGTAGGCAGTAAACCGCTTTTTGGAGCACAGCAAATTCCTGGCGATGATCCTACTTTACGTGTTGCTGAAGTTTCTTTTCCTCGTGCACGTTATGCCAGATGTGAGATAGTAAAAGTCTCTTCTGTATTAGATATGATAGATGCCATTGCCAGGCAATTAGTTAAATTAGGATATATAGATGAGAAGATCCTAGGTAAACGTGATTTTCCTCATATAGAAGCTTTAGATAATGAGATACTCAACAAAAGGGCTGGGTCTGTCGCACATAAACGAGATTATCCAATTTCTTTAGCCAGTAGAAATGTACCGGAGCCAAGAGTATGAAAGTCCTTTTATTCTTATGTATCCTCAGCAGCACTCTTTTCTCTTCAGCTAAACTTGAACATGTCACAATAGGCAATCAAGACTTTTCAATTGTCACAGAGTCATATGATATCTATGACTCTAAAGGTGAAGTGATGAAGTTTTACAAAGAAGAACGTAACAATAACCTTACCTTTGTTTTAAGTTTGATAATGAAAGATGATACAGGATCATGTTCAGACAAAAGTATGCAAAGAGGAAGTTATGAGATCAATGGTACAAATATCATCCTTTACAGCTTTTGGGATAGAAAAGGAAAAGCGTATGAGAGTCCTTATGGTGCAAGGATACAAAGATACGAAATGCTTCCAAACCATTCAGTGGTACTTAAATCAAGTAAAGTCTATATCGAAACTGCCAGAAGAAACTATGATGAAGAGAGTGGTATGCAATACCTATTTACTCCTCCTGAAACTGAGATTCAACGAGAAGCACTTCAAGACTATATCAGATCCGTGGAAAAAGAGTATAAGGGTGACTTCGTCTTCCATGATGAAGGAAAGGAACTACTAGAAGAAGTGCATGAAGCATTCAGAAGAAGAATGAAGGCTAAATGGCAAGAAAAGTAGTACTTGTTTTATTCTTTAAAATGATGGCTTTTGCAAGGAAACCTATCACTGTTATTGGTCACTTTTGCATAGACAGTTAAAGGTGTATTTGTCGTTTCAGCGATCTCCATAATATCACTATAATGTTCAGGAGCAAAGCTAACCAACATTTCATACTCTTCCCCGCTGTGACCGATCTCATCGGAAATATCCTCAAAAGCATCAAATCCATATTTATTAATATCTAGCAGCTTGTTGGTATCACAGAAAAGTCCATCTGAAATGTCCATGCCTGTACGCAATAATGGTCTGGCCTTAGAGATGAAATCAGCTCTTAAAGTGGGTTCGAGAAAGCGTGAATCTTGTGCTATGCTTTCTCCACGGAAAAGTGCATCTAGATCTCTTTTGCTTTGCCCCAATATTCCGGTATATGCCAACAGGTCACCTTTTTCTAGACCGGTCCGCAAAAGAGGAGTATCACTTTTAGAAATGATCGTAATAGAAAGGTGTAGTTTATCTCCACCTATCGTATCTCCGCCAATGATCTCACACCCATACTCTTTTGCTGTATCTTCCATACTTTGTGTAAGTTCATCAATTTCTTCTTCTGTCATCTCTTTTGGCATAGAGACAGTGACAAGAGCATATTCAGGTTGTGCATTCATAGCAATGGCATCTGAGAGGTTGATAAGCATTGCTTTGCGCCCTACCTGTGCTATACTCATCCATTCACGCCTATAGTGTACATCTTCAAAGAAGGCGTCCATGCTGTAAAGTGTGTTGCCTATTACAGCAGCATCATCACCAATATGTTTGGAACTAAGTCTATTTATGAGGTAGTGTTCTTTATCTTGAGTGGGCAATATTATCTATCCTAAATGAAATTTAAATCGTACAATTGGTAAAATTGTAACATACTTAAAGTGTTTTTACTTTAGTAGAAATCAAATAGTTTCATTCACAGCACTATAAGATATACTAAATGAATATTTATGAAGGAAATCCCTATGTCACAAAAACTTGAAATCAGAGCATTCTTTTTTAATGCTAAAACAGACTATCTTCCATATTATAAGAATTTCAGTATCAGTGTAGAAGATGATGCTACTGCGAAAGATCTACTTGCAAAGATACAAGAAAAAAATGAAAACTTTAGTTATCCAAAACAGAAGCTTATCATGAAGATCAACGATTTAGTCGTTGAGGCTAAACAATCTGTCTCTTCATTGGTGGAGAAATTTGGGACCTCTCTACAGATCGATCCAGTTAACAGTTACCGTTCAAATGATGGACTGAAGATAAATGACAGTGACTTCATGCAAAGTTTTGAACTATTAGCACCTTATGCATCAGAAGCAGACCTTAAATATTATAAAACACTTTATGCACTTCATTATGCATCAGAAACAGAAAAATTTGATCGTGAATATATTGGTGATGCGGTACTGGTTTTAGCACACAAAATGATCACAGACGGTTCGGACTATACAGACGAGATAATTGATACACTTACATCAGTGAATTCCGGATTGCTTGATTGTGAATATGAGAACAATCTCTTTAAGCCACAAGACCATACTGCAGCTATAAATGAACTCAAAGCAATGGCTAAGCCACCAAAAGAACCTTCTTTTATGCAAAAACTTTCAGCACGTTTTTCTAAGAATACGGAAGGAGAGCTGCAAACTCCTGCTTCTAAAGTAGCGGTTACGATAGAACATATCGAAGAAAAACAGATCGCATATTATGCTGGTAAAACCTCAGATAAAAGAGATGTAATAAGCCAGATGATCAAAGATATCGGAGCAAATGAAGTCTCTTTCTCTAGATCATCTAAACTCTCCGGTCTTGGTATATTGGAAGATAATAAGAGATTAGCTCTCAAAAAAGCGGGTTCAATACTTTTAGATGCTTTTGACTCTGGTGCGGAGGTACTTTTGGTTGAAGATGAAGCTGCATTAGACATGTTCCAAGAAAATTTTTCTGAGATCCAAAAAGTGATGGGAAGAGAGATCATAGGTCTTGAACTTATTTCTGTTGAAGACTTCATATCTCAAGCTTCTTCGATAGAAGCTTAATTTCTTATTTTATCGGGTAAGTACATTACCCAGTTTAATAGACTATAACCTACGCTACTTATCTATACACCTTTTTACCTTTCATACCTCATATAATCAATTTATAAGAGAAATTAATCCTTAAAAAGATATGATAAAAGCAAATTGTTACAATAAGGATATAGATACTATGAGCATAAACCCAGATATTAAAATCTACGAATATGACGCAGTCATCGTTGGTTCTGGACTCGCTGGACTAGCAGCAGCCAAAGAGTTAACAGAAGCAGGTAAAAAGACAGCGATTATCACAAAACTTCATCCGCTTCGTTCACACTCAGGTGCAGCCCAAGGTGGTATAAATGCAGCACTTGGAGAGGAAGATTCTACAGAGCTTCACGAGTTTGATACGGTCAAAGGTTCTGATTATTTGGCAGATCAAGATTGTGTTGAACTTATGTGTACAAAAGCTCCTGAGACTATACGTTGGGTAGAAAGAATGGGAGCTACTTTTTCAAGAAATGAAGAAGGTAATATTGCGATCCGTCCATTTGGTGGTCAGTCAAAGCCTAGAGCATGTTATGCCAAAGACAGAACAGGACTTGCAGTACTTCAAGCAATCTATGAGCAAGCATATAGAGCTGGTATTGAAGTGTTTGATGAGTGGTATGCATCGGATCTGATCTATGAAGATGGAAAAGTATCTGGTGTAGCAGCGTATAATATCCGTAACTCTGAACCTGCTATATTCAATAGCAAAGTAACGATGTTCGCTACAGGTGGACATGGTAGAGCCTATAGATTTAATTCAAATGCCCATGCAAATACTGGAGATTCACTCTCTATCGTTGCACGTCATGGCATTCCTCTTGAAGATATGGAATTTGTACAGTTCCACCCAAGTGGTCTTGGTGGTTCAGGGGTACTTATCTCAGAAGCGGCACGTGGTGAAGGTGGTCGTCTCTTTAACTCTGAAGGTGAGAGATTTATGACTAAGTATGCACCAAATGCGATGGAGCTTGCTTCACGTGATGTTGTATCTAGAGCGATCATGGAAGAAGTACGTCAAGGTAGAGGTGTAGGTAAAGATGGTCAGTCTGTAAATATCGATCTAACACACTTGGATCCTGAAATTATTTTGACACGTCTTCCTGAGCTTCGTGAGCTTGCAATTGCATTTCAGGGGCAAGACATGCTTAAAGAACCTATCCACATCTCTGCAACGGCTCACTACTCTATGGGTGGTATTCCAACAAACATTAACTGTGAAGTACGTAAATCTCCAACAGAACTTACAGAAGGTTTCTATGCTGCTGGTGAATGTGCTTGTGTATCTGTTCATGGTGCGAACAGACTGGGTGCAAACTCTCTACTTGAAGCCCTCTTCTTCGGTCGTCATGCTGGACAGAATATGGTTAAAAAGATTGATGAAGGTATAGAACTTCGTAAAGCAAAGCCTTCAGATGCAGATGCGATGTTGGCAGAGATAGAGAAGATCAAAACATCTGGTGGTAATGAAACTGTACCAGGTCTTAGAAATGAACTTCAAGTTGGTATGACCGCAGATGCAGGTGTATTTAGAACTAAAGAGTCTCTTGAGAGACAAATAGCTTTGATTGATGATCTTTTAGTGAGATTTAAGAATATCCGAATTGATGACAAATCGATTACATTTAACACTGAACTTCAGGAAGCAATAGAGCTTGGACACATGTTAGAGTTTTCAAAGTTCATTGTAGTTGGAGCACTTAACAGAGAAGAGAGCCGTGGTGGTCACTATCGTGAAGACTTCCCAACTAGAAATGATGAAAGGTTCTTGAAACATACTTACGCGTATATGGACAAAGAGTTCAATATCTCTTTAGAATGGGGTGATGTTGTGCTTGGTAAGTTTGAGCCTAAAGAAAGAACATATTAAGGAGGTTATGATGAGTGTATTAAAAGATACTAGAAAAGTCACCATAAAAGCATGGAGATTTAACGCTGAAACTGACTACCTCCCGTATACAAAAGAGTATACAATGGAAGTTGGAAAAGATGAATTGATCCTTGATCTTATGAACCGTATAAAATGGGAACACGATGGTTCTTTCTCATATAGACGTTCTTGTAGACATGGTATTTGTGGTGCCTGTGCCATTAAAGTAAATGGTAAGTCTGTACTTGCATGTAAACAAAATGCAATCGAACTTCTGGATCTATTCGATAATGATATCACGCTTGAACCAAGTTCTAAAAAACGTGCAGTAAAAGATATGATCATAGATAAGTCAGACTTCTGGGAAAAACATGCAGCTGTTAAACCATATATTGTTGCAGACATTGATCCTACACCAAAATCCGAGTCCAAACAGTCTATAGCACAGTTCAATGCCCTACTAGATGCAGACCTTTGTATCCAGTGTGGTGCTTGTCACTATGCCTGTCCGGCACTTGAAGTAAATGATGCGTTCCTTGGGCCTGCTGCTCTTGCTGCTGCCTATAGATTTACAGCGGATACTAGAGATGAAGCGGCTGAAGAGAGACTTCAAATTACATTTGAATCTGGCTCAGGTGTTTGGGATTGTGTAAAATGTTTTGAATGTGCAGAAGCATGTCCTAAAGAAGTAAATCCGATCGAAAAGATAGGAAAACTTCATAACATGCAGTTTGAGTATGGTGTAGCTGAAAGTAATGTTGCAACACGTCACGCAGAAGGTTTCTTAAGAGGTATGAAGAAAACCGGTTATTTGGATGAAGCAGATATCGTCCTTTACTCAGAAGGATATCTTGGTATGTATAAACATCTTGGTACTGCGATGAAGATGATGAGAAGCGGTAAGATACATTGGCATTCAGGAATACCATTTATTGATAGTATTCCAAAGATCAAAAATTTAGAAGAGGTTCAAAAGCTAATTGAGATCTCTCAAACTAATAAGCTGTAAGGAGAAGAGATGAGCGAACAATTACATTATGCATTATTTACAGGATGTACGGCAAAACAGTCTACCCCTGAGTTACTTTCATCTACACTTGCAGTAGCTGATAAGTTGGGTATTAAGATTACTATATTGGAAGAGGCATCTTGTTGTGGTGCATCTCACATACAAGATTTTGATGAATTCTTGGCGCATGTTTTGAATGCGAGAAATATCTGTTACGCAGAAAAACTGGGGCTGACAATGATCACTATCTGTAATACCTGTCAGCTAAACTCTGCGATGACCAAACATGCACTTGATACAGATCCTGAACTCAAAGCAAGAGTCAATGAAAAACTTGCAGAAGTAGGATTGGAGTATAAAGGCACATCTGAGATCAAACACTTCCTCTACACACTTATAGATGAGTATGGTTTAGAGAATGTGAAAGATAAGGTGCAAGTGCCACTTAGTCACTTGAACATCGCACCATTCTATGGATGTCATAACATTCGTCCTTCTGAGCTACATGAAGAAGCGAATGGACATGAAAATCCATATAAACCTACTTCACTTGATAGTCTTATTGATGCACTTGAAGGTAATCCGGTAGAATATGAAAGTAAGAACAAATGTTGTGGTTTCCACGTAGAGCTTCAGGCAAACCATACGTCTGAAGTATTGGCAGGTAATGCACTTGTGGACGCAATAGACAACAATGCAGATATGATGGTTACACCTTGTCCTCTTTGTCACCTTAAAATGGATACATATCAAGACAGTATCGGTAAAGTAATGGGACGTGATGTAGAACTCCCTGTTTTACATATGCCGCAAATGGTAGCTCTCGCTCTTGGTTGTACAGAAAAAGAGATAGGTCTTAACTTCCACGTTCAAAAAGCAAAGCATCTTTATACTGCATAAAAAACACTACTTTACTATTTCGTTCCAAACTTATGGTTTGGTACGAAATAACCTTCAAAAAAACAGACAAAAATACAAAAACCACTTATATAAAACGTGCTATAATCTGTCGTTAAAATAGTGTTTTATGCTTAACACATATTTAACACTATAGTTATAATATAGATAAATAAAACAAATAGGATGAGAATATGAAAAAAATAGTATTGCTGATTGCAGCATTGGTAATGGTAAGTTCAAATGGTTTTTCTGAGGAAATGAAACATGAGATGCATGCAGGACATGGAAAAAAAATGCCTATGCGTTTTCAAGCTGTTTCTCCAGATAAAGCAGTGATCCTTCAAGAAGGTGAAAGTAAAATGTATTGTCCTAAATGCGGGATGACACTTCCAATGTTCTATAAAACAAACCACGTAGCACATGTGGATGGTAAAAGTACACAGTTCTGTTCTATCCACTGTTTGGCTGAAGCTATGAGTGACGGTAGTAAAGTAACTGGTGTTAAAGTGGTAGATAATACGACTTTGGAATTTATAGATGTCATACAATCATGGTATGTTATGGGTAGTGAGAAGCCTGGTACTATGAGTATGACAAGTAAATATGCATTTGGTAAAAAGTCTGATGCTGAAAAATTTGCTAAAGAGTTTGGTGGGAAAGTGATGACTTATTATGATGTGTTAGAGTCTGTGAAAAGTACTCTTTCAAAAGAGAGTGCTATGGTGAAGAAAAAACAGGCTATGGCAGCACAAAAAGGTGAGATGATGTATAAAAATATGTGTACGCCAGTTGATGCTAACTTTACTAGTACAGCAGAAGCAAAAACATATTTGATGACAGAAAAGCCATGTGGTGAAATTAAAGGTAAACAGCTTCAAGCTATTGGTATTTATTTAAACTTGCGTAATAAATAAGGTTTCTAGTGAAACATTATTTACTATTTGCTTTTTTAGTTTTAGGATTCACATATGCGGAAGGGATTTCACCTTCCAAGTATGCCAAGCTCGTTCAAAAAGGCGAAAAGGTAGCATTAAAGCTTTGTGATGAGCAAAAACTTTCAAACATTAAAAGTAAAGATCTTCAAGATATCCTTCAACAAATAGAAAATATCCAACCTTGTATCACACTGAACAAACGCAATAAAGAAGCCCTGGCCTATTTTATCATGGCTGGTCAATCTGAGTCTACTCAACATGTTAAAGGTCAAATAGAAGTTCCTAAAGAGGTTAAGTGCCCTGTATGTGGTATGTTTGTTGCAAAGTACCCTAAATGGGCAGCTGTTATAGATGTAGAGGGTAAGAGATACTATTTTGATGGAGTAAAAGATATGATGAAGTTTTATATCTTTGACGTTGATTTTCCTTTTAACAGGAATAAGATAAGTCATATAAAGGTCACAGATTTCTATACACTTGAAGCTATTGATGCAAAGAAAGCCTTTTATGTCATAGGCTCAGATGTCTATGGACCAATGGGCAATGAACTCATACCATTCTTGACCAAAGAGGCAGCAGAGAACTTTATGCGTGATCATAGAGGTGAAAAAATACTCCTCTTTAATGACATAACGCCTCAGCTTGTTATGGGTCTTGATGGCATTGAATATACTGAATAATCATAGGGAACAGACTTGATAAAACCATTTGCATTTTTAGTAGCCTTATTGTTTCTTATGATGTTTACCATGGGAGTGCACTATCTTCTTTTTCCTTATGAAAAGAGAATAAGTTCCATGCAACACATGACAGCACTTATACAAATGGCCCCACTCTCTTTGAGTGTTACTTATGATGAATCGATCTATAACAGTACTTATCCGGAAATGCAAGGGTTAGGAAGAATGGATTTTGTTTATGAACAGTAACGCTTTTTGGCATTTCCTCACACTGCAGCTCTTTAAAGAACGCAGTAGACATCTGAGTGTCATTGTGATATCGGTCATGATACTCTTTTTACTCTCCTCTGCACTCTTTATCTCTTCATCTATACGTTTTTCTCTCGAACAAACTTTGAATGTACAGCCAGACTTTGTTATGAACCGCACTCAGGGTGGTACTGCTGTTCCAACTCCATTGATCTGGAGTGATGAATTGCTTGATATTCACGGCATAAGCAAAGTGACACCTAGAGTTTATGGACGATACTTCTTTGAAGCAAAAAAGAAATCTTTCCTGATAGTCGGTGTAGACTTCTTTGAAGAACAAGGCCATGAGAATATTCAAAAGCTTATAGATGAGACAGATATAAAAGCTTTTTTTGATGGTAATAATATGTTGGTAGGTGAAGGTGTAAAAGCATATTTGCATGCACATTTTTACAAAGATTCTTATAATTTTCTCACGCCAAAAGGTCAATTTGAAAATGTACATATTTTCAAAGAACTGCCTTCGCAGAGCAACCTCGTTGCCAATGATATGATGGTCATGCCTATTGATCTTGCACGTAAGATCCTTGGTTACACAGAAGATGAATCTACAGATATTACATTTAATGTTCCTAATCCCGATGAGTGGTACATGATATCCGATAAAGTTTCTGCCCTACACTATGACCTTCAGGTGATCAATAAAAGTGATGTAGAGAAATCCTATGAGAACCTCTATAATTACAAAGGCGGATTTTTTCTGATACTTTTTTTAATACTGCTCGGGACATTTGCCTTGATACTCTATCAACGTTACAGCATGGTTTACTCTTCAGAACGCAGACAGATAGGATTACTGCGAGCATTGGGCTGGAGTATTAATGATGTATTAAAATTGAAGTTTATGGAAACACTTCTTGTTATACTCATATCATTTGTTATAGGTATCTTTATCGCTTATATGTATGTATTTATTTGGGGGGCACCTCTACTTAAAGAGATTTTCCTAGGTGGTCAGAATCTGAGTAATAGTGTCACTTTTATGCCAGTACTTGATTTTTCTATTTTGACTTCTATCTTTCTACTTTACGCACTGCCGTTCATAGCAGCTGTACTGATACCTGTATGGAGAGTCTCTGTGACCGATCCAAAAGAGGCTATGTTATGATGAACAATACAATGATACAGATAGAAAACCTTTACAGAACCTTTCATCATGGTCGTAATGAAGTACCTGTACTTAAAGATATAAACCTCACGATACAACAAGGTGAATGTATCATACTTAAAGGTGTGAGCGGAAGTGGTAAAACAACACTGCTTTCACTTATTGCCGGACTGGATAAACCCAGTGCTGGTAAAGTGTTGATAGAAGGTGAACCTATCAGTAAACTCCCAGACCTTTTCGCCTCTGAACTTCGTGCTAAAAAGATCGGAATGATCTTTCAGCATTTTAATCTTTTTGAACATCTCAGTGTGAATGAGAATGTTACACTTCCACTTATTCCTTCCGGATTGAAAATGAAAGAAATTCATGAGAAGGTCGACAAAGCACTCAAGGTTGCAAATATCATACATAAGCAAGATGTTATAGCAAGTAGACTCTCAGGAGGAGAAAAACAGCGTACAGCAATCGCTAGAGCATTGGTTGCCGATCCGAATATCATTCTGTGTGATGAGCCCACTGCGAATTTAGACAGAGACAATTCACTTTTATTCATTGATATGCTTGAAGAACTGCATCGTATGGGTAAAACGATCGTTATTGCTACACATGATCCTCTATTTGACAACTTGGCATTTGAGAGTACCATCGTTCCTATGGTAGATGGAAAGATCGTATAAAGTAAACGTATGAATGAAGCACTCCTCTCAAATCAAGTAATTGTATATCTTCTTAGTGAGTCTACTCTTTTTGCATTATTACTTGTAGCTTTTGTAGTTTCATTAAAAGTTTTAGTGAAATGGGACTTTGAGAGTTTTACACCTTTTCAATTTGCTTTAGAAAGACAGGCTTATTTGGTAAGTACAATTATTCTGTTTGTTTTTCTTTTGAAGTTCGTGCTGGTCATCTATTTTATCTTCAGTATTGACACTTTAGCGGTTTTATTGCCTGGTGCTATGTGCGGTGCAGGTGTTATCAAAGCCAATGAATACGGTTCATATCTTTTAATATTTAAATTATTCATTCTCTTTTTATTAACGCTGTGGCTTTATGTGCATTACTATGATATGCGAACAAAGAACCATCAATGGTTCAAACATAAATCATGGCTATTCAGCTTTATATTTATATTTATTATTTTGGAATTGGCACTGGATATCAGTTATTTTTCAAATATAGATACACGCATGCCCGTGAGTTGCTGTGCAGCATTGTTCGGTCAACTGGAAGGTGCAAACCCCCTTCCCTTTGGTTTGAGTATTACTTTACTGTTGGTTCTTTTTTATCTACTCTATATACTGCTTATTCTCACAATTAAAAGCGGATTCACAATGCTTTATATCATTACGAATATACTCTTTATATTTATTGCATATTATGCAGTGGTCTATTGCTTTGGCACCTATATCTATCAGCTTCCTACACATAAATGTCCATTCTGTATGCTGCAGCCAGAGTATTACTATGTCGGCTATCTTGTATGGGGTTCACTTTTTATGGGAAGTTATATTGGATTAAGCGATGCAGTCTCTATCTTGTGGTTGAAAAAAACAAGTATGAGATCACAAAACCTTGTGATAGGATTACTTAGTATCTTTGTGCTATTATGCACGGCTTATGTAGCCGTTTACTATATAAGAAATGGTGTATTACTTTAGATGGAGTCTTTATGAGAAAACTTTTACCTTTACTTATCATTCTAACAGTTATGGGGATCATTGCAGTCATTATTATCTCAATGGCAAAAGATAAACAACCCGTTACTGTCGTAAAAGGCAATACAGAAATGAAGGCCTTACCACTCAAAGTCAATTTTACAAATGATCCCTACTGTAAAATGCTTATCATCGAACAAAGAAACAGTTCACAAGTAGTCTCGCCTGATGGTAATACTTGGTTCTTTGACGACCCTGCATGTATGGTCCTATGGCTTCAAGATAAATCATTTAAGGACACAGCGAAACTTTGGATATACAGTATTGATACAAAACAATGGATAGATGCTAGAAATGCCTGGTACGGAAGAACTGATAAGACAGCCATGCATTATGGTTTTGGTGCAAGAGAACATAAAACTAAAGATGCCATAGACTTTACTACAATGTCCCTATATGTATTACGAGGGGAACATTTGGGTAATCCTAAAATTAGAAAAAAACTATTGGATAAATGATGGAAAGTATAGATCTTATTTCTATTGCTACGATTGCTTTTCTAGGTGCTTTTGGGCACTGTATAGGAATGTGCGGGGGTATAGTCATAGCATATAGCAGTAGAAAGGTGGATGCACAGTGGTCGAGTATCATGCAGGGATTTGCTCATCTTGTATACTCATTAGGACGTATCACTACCTATGTAATGATAGGGGCAATCTTTGGAGCCATTGGTGGAGTAGCACAGTTCAATGGCTATACTACTGCAGCATTGACTATTATTGCAGGTATCTTCATGATATTAGCAGGTCTTTCACTTTTAGGAAAATTGGAGTTTTTGACAAAACTTGAACATTCATTCTCTGGGAGTAAATGGTACCAGGATGCTTTCCGTCAAATACTTCAATCCAAATCACTCTACAGTTTCTATATTTTAGGACTTCTCAACGGTCTGTTACCTTGCGGACTTGTTTACTTCTTTGCCGTGACCGCTGCAAGTACAGGAAGCCCACTTTGGGGTGCACTTGTGATGCTGATCTTTGGTCTTAGTACTATACCAGCACTTTTTAGCTTGGGATTCTTTACACAGCTACTTACTAAAAGTTCATTACGGAAAGTGATGATGAATTTGGCTTCCATTATTGTGATTCTTTTTGGAATCTATACGATTTACAGAGGTTATGACTTCATTGAAAATCCAGAGAAATCGGTATTGAACTGTTGTGAAGGTGAAGAAAAAGTAGGAGAAAGTGAAGCCAACGAAAGTAATCTGGCTCCATTTGATGTCATTCAATAAAATTGCTGAAAAGTTTCGTTGTTTGGCATAGTATTACGCTTTTAATAGAGGTAATTTGCCTAGAAGATTATCACAGTAAGTATAATCATCTAAACTCTCTTTCCATTCTTGTGGGATTGAATCTATGCCTTTATAGGCACCCAATACCATACCAATGGCTATAGCACGTGAAGCATTATCCCCTCCAACCATAGTATTGGCTTGCAAGGCTTCTTTAAGTCCATCTTCCTGATCAGCATACTTGAGTATAAAGTAGACTGCTCCTGGTAAAGTACCTTCTGTAGGACTGGCCTTCCCTACGCGTATAGGTTCAGACCTCCCTATGTCCCAGAGTCTTGCCATGGATGTAAGGGCAAGGTCATCAACGAACTGTTCTTTAGAAAGCTCTGAGGTTTCATCTGTAGCTTCTTGATACTTACTGATAGCCTGAGATACTTTTGATGATATGAATGAACTCATCTGTGCGGCAACAAGTTCCATTGCATCACGTGGATGTACGCCATGTATCACCCTATGTGTGACACGTGCAAAAAACTCACCACCGCTTAACGCTTCTTCACTGGTATGCGTGAACATCGTTTTTCTAGCTACTTTTGCCAGCGTCTCTTCATCATCATAATATGCATGTGCTGCAACATGACGAATGGCCATTGCATTGGAAATGCCTCCAAGTTTATCTATGGGGGTTCCTGCCTGAATCTGTGCAAAAGTCTCTCTTGTCATGGTGCATATCCATGAGCCCCAATTGTTAGTCAAACGGTTTATCCAATGAGGAATAAGTGCTGCGACATCAAATTCCCGAGGAGGATCAGCTGTAGCAGCAAGATGCTCAAGTACTAAGATATTATAGTCACCATAATCTGTAGTTCCTCCTGCTTTCTTTCCGGGATGATAGTTACGTTCACCCCAGCCTATACCGTGCGTATGCCCACCCATCATTTCACCTGGACCCATGAATTTCTCTATGGGTTTATTACCATAGGCTTTATAAATTTTTTGGGCATCATACTCATAATGACTCCCTAAACTCAGAGCATCACCTACTAATGCACCAAAAAATGCACCTTTTACAGCTTCTGCTTTTGTTCTCTTGTTCATTATATATCCTATTATTTATTTAATTATTTTAAATATAACCAAACTATCTTTATCTTTGTTAGTGTATACTAATATTATGATTGACTAAAGGGTGGTAATGAAAGAATTCTTAACGTTTCAGACATTTATCACCCCTACTCTACTTATACTTATTTACTATATTGGAGCTATACTTGTTCCTGTAGTTAGCTGGTACTTGGTATACTGGATAAAAACAGTTTATCTTTCGAAAAAAGGTATAAATCTTGAGCTAGAAGTAACTATACATATTACTTTCCGTCAGCGTTTTATTATGTATTCGATCTTTCTCATCTCTTTTCTCTGTATGGAGATACTTTGGAGAATGATGTTTGAGTTTTTCATTGCATATTTTGATATGCATGATGCTCTCATGAAATTAGTGTAAGGATATAGAAGCGGTGAATATTTTTAAAAGCATCATTATTGTTTTGTTATCATTTTCAGTATGTAATGCTGAGAGTAATGAAACTATTACAGAAGAATCTTATTATGTTGATGACGTGCATAACACTATTTCCGATACGGTGATTGAATGGGCTGATATCTTAGATGTGAAAGTGAGTAATTGGCTCATAGACAGCAATACAACTGAATGTAATACAACTACTTTTGATACAAATACAACTATTACTTCATTTGAATGCAATACAACGACGTTTGAAACCAATACAACTGCGGAAGACCTAGAAGCTTTTAAAAAAACCAAAAAAGCCAATACACCTGTTGTGAAAAGCAATAGAACGGTGCATACAACCAATGATCCTTCTAATGAGTCTAATACATCTTCAAATACACTAGAAGATAAAGTTTATGCTGTAGATCAATTTTTTCAGAATGATAGATACTTGGATGAGACAGAGTATACCTATATACGTGTTCGTTTACAAAGCTATCTTCAAACAAAAGATTCTAATGATTTTGATGTGAAACTTAGAGCACAAATCCCCTTTAGCAGAAGTAAGAAACATCTCAAGATATTTGTTGATGACCTCACTATCGATAATGCTGATAACACATTACAGGATGTTGCAAATGATGATAATGGAGCACCTGATATTGGTCTCCACTATTATGCACCAATACGTAAGATAAAATCAAGATATTCAGTCGGTTTAAGCGGTATAGACCCATTTGTTAAAGCAAGATATAATATGCCTATAATGGTAGATCAATGGCGTATGGACACTGTTCAATTATTTGAGTATTCAACTGATGATAAATTTGAGGAAGAAACAACCATTTATTTTGACAGGTCATGGAGTGATAGATCACTTGTCAGAATACAACTTCAAAGAAGTACACATCAAGAGACTGATGGTATGGATTATTATTTATCAGCCCAGTACTTTAAGGCTACAAAAATAGATGCTGGATTTGGTATTGCACAATCATTTTACGGTAATACAAAATATGAGTATACTGTTGATAACAATACAGGACTTCAAGAAACAGAAACCTTTGGTGGTATAAACAGTTATGTCACTACCCTTAGTTGGAGAGAAAATATTTGGCGTAAATGGTTTTATTATGAAATTCGACCATCTGTGTCATTTGAAAGACAATATGATTACGAACCAAATTACAGGGCTCTCATCTTTTTAGACTTTTATTTTGGAAAACATCATTAAATTTAATTAAATAAGACAATTTTTATCTTATTTAATTTTTTTTCTGCTATAATTCTTTTGCAAAACATAAAAAAAGGAAATAAAATGCCAAAAATTAACAAATACCAAGACATCTCAGAAATCGACAGAGAAGCGAAAAAAGACCTTATAGACAGACACTCTCCATTTATTCACTGTGCAGACACAGCTACTGCTGGTGAGCCATTTGAAGTCACTGTAAAAATGGGTAACGAATATACTCACCCAGATGATTTTGATCACTTCATCGAATCAGTAACACTTTTCGACGGTGAAACTCAATTAGCAAAAGCTTCATATGTTCCTGGAACTCTTGGAAACACTAAAGCACACAACACAACTACATTTACAATCATCCCAACAGGTAAAAAACTTAAGCTAATCGCTCATGGTTACTGTACTAAACACGGTATCTGGGAAGGTACTGAAAAAGTAGTTGAAGTAAACTAATTCTCTAAGCCCCAATATTAGGGGCTTTATATATTCAAACCTTCCTGCTTTCACCTTTTAATACTCTCTAAACTATTAATTTTTACATCTTTATCTATCTTCTGCTACACTACGCTCATAAAAATAGAGGATTAAAAATGGATATGCAAAACTTAGCAGATGATTGTGCGAAAAAGTTTCAAGAAAAAATTGAAGAGAAAATGGGTAACGCTGCAAATGTACCTTCTTACTTAATAACAAAATATTGTCGTATGCTGACGATCTATTGTGAATCAGAAGGAAGAGTCACAGAAAGCTTTACAAAATCAATGGAAAAAACGGCATTAGAGATAACATCTATAGAAGGCATGGAAGAGATCTTCAATGCGTGCAATAAATGTCCTGAGGAATTATAATTTATTGTTTTGTAGATATAAGCTTAAAAGACTCCAGCTTATAATCTGCCTCAAACCCTTTTTCAGTACCGTTTTTTAAAGCATTTTCGCAGGCTTTCTCTTTAACCATACGATAGTTTCTGCTTTTAAAGAAATCCGTTAGATCTGATTTTGCAGTTGTATACTCGACACCTCTTATAAACCCAAGTAGATAACCATCAGCCTGGTCATTATGATTTCCTTCCAGGTTTCCATGTAATATATATTTACACTGATCTTTCAGTGTATCATCCATAAGTTTACCCGCTGACAATGTGCTAGGTATAATGATGATAGATAAAGTAATAAATGTTTGTATAAGATCTTTCATCTTCAATCCTTTAAAGTAGGTTAGTAAGTATAACCTAATAATCCTACCTATGTAAATAGAAAAAAACACGCTTGGTATATGATACAATTACATTTTATAACTATCTAATACTCTTTTTATACCCATTAAGCTGAACGAAATAGAGTGAAAGTATAATTTAATATATAATAAGGAAGAAAAATGAAAAAATTACTATTGACTTTAGTTCTACTTACAGGAATAAGTCTATACGCTGGTGAAGTTGAAGAAATGACTAAAAGCTGTCATGAAGGGAACACTACGAGCTGTTATAAACTTGGAATGAAGTATGATGACTTTGGAGAAGGAGCACGTAAGAGCTATGAAAAAGCGAAAGAATTTTACACTAAGGCCTGTGAAGGGAATCATTTTAATGCCTGTGCGAGTCTTGGGCTTCTTTATGAACTTGGTAATGGTGTAAAACAAGATTATGCTAAAGCTTCTCAGCTTTATACAAAGGCATGTAATGGTGAAAGTGGTGATGGATGTACAAATCTCGGGAATATGTATCATCACGGTAAAAGTATAAAAAAAGATCTGCATAAAGCAGAAGAGTTCTATACGAAAGCTTGTTATCTTCAAAGTGGTTTAGGCTGTTATAAACTCGGTGTCCTATATTATGAGGATCTAAATCCTGACGCAAGTACTTCAGTGGTCAAGTCACTTTTTCGTGAAGCATGTTCCCTGGGTGAGATCTTAGGATGTGAAAACTTTGAGCTACTACAAAAATCCTATAGAACGTTTGAAAAGTAGTATTTTATTATCCTAACTTTAATAAGATTTATGTAAACTGCTAAAAATATTAAAAAGAAAGGAAGTGTGTAATATGCAGTCGAAACTTGTATTTGTAATGCTGTTCATGCTCTCTTTTAGCGTATTTCATGATTCATTCATCTCTCTACTTGAGAAAGAGGAACATACCAGTATTGTCCACTATATGAATGATCAGGCACCCTCTTCTGAATGTGCAGATTTCAATGAAATACACAATATGTTCCACTTTATGGCCATTATGACAATGTATCAAAATGCGCAATTAGATCTTGAAACTAAACAAAATATAGCACATCGTTTTATCAACTACACCCCTCCCCTTGAAGAAACCTCTCATAAACCTCCAATAGCATAACGATCAAATAGAATAATTACAACCTTATTAAAATCATGCACTGTGATGATCTTATACTTTTATAAAGTTAAAGATCATGACTTACCTATAACTATTTATATAATAAAAAGAGAACAATTTATGAAACTAATCATCCTATTTGTATTACTGATACAGTTGAGTCAGGGGTCAACATTGACTTTGAAAACTCTATTGGCATCAGTAGATAACAACAATGTACTTACGCAAGCTATTGATGCGGAACGCTTGCATCTTAAAGCTAGAAACCTCGCAGATACTGCTTCTGACCCGATGGATCTTTATGGTACAGGAACCAGAGCTTACCCTGATTTTGGAGAAAGTGACTACGAATATTCAGTTGGTCTTTCCAAAACACTTCCATGGGGCAATACCCAGGAAAAAGATCAAACAATTATCCGTCTTAACAATGAAGCCTACTTTTTAGAAGAAGGGAAAAAGATATTAAATTTCAAGAATGGATTAAAGAATCTATATCATCAGTATTGTCTGGATTATAAGAACTATAAAAGTGTTAAAGAAAATTATCAGGATTTTGCTGTACTCTACAAAAAGAAACAAAAAGCGTATAAATACAAAGAGATTTCTAAATCTGAACTTATGCAGCTTGAACTATCTAAGAATAGGCTCTTTGCGGAACTACAAGAAATGAAGATGATACAAAAGAGATCAAAGCATAAACTTTTTATCTTAAGTGGAATGAAACATACTGATAAAACGGTTTTATCCTGTCGTGATATGTATCCTATTAGAGAAAATGTAAAGCTCAAGGAACATACTTTTCAACTTACAAGACAAGCGCACCAAAAACGTTTACAAAGTACGCAGGTAGCATTGGAAAGACATTCAAAAGCGCTAGACTCTATAACTCTTTCTGCGCAATATGATCAAGAAATAGATATCGATAGATACAGTATTGGTGTTTCTATTCCTCTTTCATTCACGAGTAAAAAATCAGAACAGGAACGTGCTGCAGCGATGCATCAACACTCCACTCTAGATTTTCAGTATGAACAAACCATGATTGAAAAGAAAAGTATATTGTTAGAATTAAGATCTACTTTAAAAGGTAATGCCTTAATGATAAAGTCACTAAAGAAGAACCTAAATGACTACAGTAAAAACCTATTGCCTCTTATTAAAAAGAGTTATGATCTTGGCGAGAGCTCAGTGATAGAGTATTTGCTCAACAGACAAAATTATAATCAAATGAAACAGGAGCTTTTTTCTACACAAAAAGCCTATTACCACACACTATTTAGACTCTATACACTTAGCGAAATGAAGGACAACGAATGAAAAAACAACTCATATTCTTAACACTATGTACAATCGCACTTAATGCTGAGAACATTATAATTACACCCGAACAAGAAGCAAACTGGCAAATAAAGGTTGAAACACCTCAAAGCTCAGAAAAACTTCCTTTGGGTGATTTTATCACTGAAGTAGTAACACCTCCAACACTGCTACATACGATCTCTCTTCCTTTTGAAGCTATCGTAAAAAAATTGCATGTAGCTAATTTTCAGCCTGTCGCCAAGGGAGAGATCCTTGCAGATATTACTGGTACCGCATGGATAGAAACACAACAAAAAGCCATTTCAGATGCAATAGAATTTAAGCATCATGAGCATCTTGCAGAACGTAAGAACATGCTTTGTAGTGAGGAAATAATTCCACAAAAAGAGTGTATAGCTGCGAATGCTGAGCTTGAGGCCGATAAAATAAAAGTTTCTGCTTCTAAAGCACTTCTTAAAAGTTATGGTGCAAGTGATGAAATGATCACCAACTTATATAGAGATTTAAAACTCTCACAAACGATACAGTTAAGAAGTACTGTAGAAGGTCGAATCGTAGAACTTCATGCAACGCCCGGCAAAAGTACCGGTCCTTCTGATGCACTCTTTATCATTCAAGAAAAAGGTTCACTGTGGCTTGAAAGTGCTATAGAGGCTAGAAGGACACAAGGCCTTCTAGAGGGACAAAAAATAGAGATAGCTATGGAGAACAACACGTTTAACACTACTATACTGCAGCTCTCTCCAGTGATCAACCCCGAAAACCAAACCAGACAGATACGTTTTTTAGTGCCTGCAGACATCGATATATTTTCAGGCTTACGTACTAATGCACAGATCACACTTTTCAAAGAAAGCCTTAAGATCAGAAAAAATGCTGTGATTAAGTATGGCGACAGACAGATTGTTTTTGTGAAGAACAAAGAAGGATACACATCTGTACCAGTAGAAATACTTACTGAAGATGATACACACTATTTTGTAAAACCATCACCAGAACTACATAATAAAATAGCGATCAGTTCTTTAGCCGTTCTCAAAAACATGTTAGGAAGTGATGATGAATAAACTTATTGGTTTTGCCCTTTCACAAAGATTATTCTTCTCCTTATTGGCCATAGTTCTTCTTGGCTTTGGTATAAAAGCCTATAAAGAATTGCCTATAGATGCATTTCCTGATATCTCCCCTACTCAGGTAAAGATCATTATTAAATCAAGCGGAATGACACCTGCTGAAATAGAGTCGCGTATTACTGTTCCTATAGAGATGAAGATGGTTGGTATACCTCATGAAACAATGTTACGTTCCATTTCAAAATATGGTCTGTGCGATATTACAATAGATTTTGAAGATGGTACTGATATTTATTGGGCCAGACAACAAGTCAGTGAAAGACTTTTAGATATCAAAGATGAACTTCCTGCAAATATGGAGGGTGGACTTGCACCGATATCAACACCTTTAAGTGATATATTGATGTTCACTATCGAATCGTCTACATTATCCCTTGAAGAAAAACGAACTTTATTAGACTGGATCATCTCACCAAAAATTCGTGCCGTAAGTGGTGTAGCAGAAGTAAATCCGCTTGGAGGAAAAGTAAAAACATATGAAGTAGTACCTGATCTAAAGAAAATGAGAAACTTGGATATAACACTTTCCAAAATTTTTCAAACATTGGGAGAGAATAATCAAAATGATGGTGCCGGTCGTGTTTCTCAAGGTGTTGAAAGTATTTTAGTACGTAGTGTAGGCCGACTAAAAAGCATCGAAGAGATCGAAGCGTTACCTGTAGGAAAAAGTGCCAATAAGATTATTACACTAGGTGATGTAGCTACTGTACGATATGGATATATTACCCGTGCAGGTTTTGTAAGTAAAAATGGTCAAGGTGAGGCTGTACAAGGTTTGGTACTTGGGCTGAAAGGTACCAATACAGCAACGGTACTTGATGATGTAAAAGAGGAGCTGAAAAAACTTGAGGCAATGTTGCCTGGTGATACAAAGATAGATATCTTTTATGACCGTTCTGACCTTGTCAATCTTGCTACAGATACTGTTAAAACCGCACTGTATGAAGCTGTAATACTTATCATGGTTATTTTACTTCTTATGTTAGGTAACTTTGCCTCTGCATTGAGTGTTGCACTTATTCTTCCTTTCGCATTGCTTATGAGTTTTATAGCGATGCAATACTTTGGATTGACAGCAAATCTCATGAGCTTGGGTGGGCTTGCCATAGCCATTGGTATACTGGTAGATTCTGCTGTAGTTGTAGTGGAACACATTACTGCAGAATTAGGAAACCCTAAACATAAACGACAAAATAAATTACATATCATTTATGAAGCGACTATAGATATGGCACCATCTATTGTTACTGGTGTACTCATTATTATTATTGTATTTATGCCATTGCTTACTCTTGAAGGACTTGAAGGTAAACTTTTTAGACCTGTGGCACTAAGCATTATTTTTGCCCTCTTCTCTTCACTTATACTGGCTTTAACACTTATACCTGTGTTGAGTTCATTCATATTGAGTAAAAGACCTGACAAAGAATCAGCACTGATTAAACTTTTAACTAAATGGTATAAACCTGTACTGCTTTTTTCTCTACAGCATATCAGAGGAACTGTAATAGCAGTCATGCTACTCTTTGGAGGTTCTCTTTATTTGGCTTCGAAAACAGGTAAAACATTTATGCCTACTATGGATGAAGGCAGTATTATCATCGGTGTGGAAATGTTACCGTCAATATCTCTTGAAGAGAGTCTCGCTTTAAATTTAAAGTTACAAAAAAAGCTTTTATCTTCTGTTCCTGAGATCAAAGATATTATTGCAAGAACAGGTAGTGATGAACTTGGTCTTGATCCTATGAGTCTAAATGATACAGATACCTTTTTAGTGCTTAACGATAAAGAAACATGGAGAGAGCCATCTAAAGAGTTTGTTAAAGATGAGATTAGAAAAGTACTAGATGAGTTTGTAGGGATCGAATATGGTTTTACTCAGCCCATTGAGATGAGGGTATCTGAAATGCTTACGGGTGTGAGAGGTGACCTTGCTATAGATATTTTCGGTAGTGATAATGAGACACTTGAAGAGATAGCCGTACAGATAAAAAGTTTACTCGAAACAATTAGCGGAAGCAGTGATGTGTATAAAAAGGCTAATGAAGGTGTAGAGTACTTTGAACTCAATTTTGATAAAAAAGCGATGGCATTTTATGGTGTGAGCCAGCAGGAGATCAATGATTTTCTTAAAGTGATGGTTACAGGTGTAGAGGCAGGAATCATTCAGGAAGATATGCGTCGTATTAGTCTGATGGTTAAAGGAGATAAGAGCCTACAAAACTCTTTAGATAAGATAGAGAAGCTTTACTATCCGTTAGAAAATAATAAATCTGTTCCTCTAAGTAATTTTGTGAAATTTATATCTAATGCAGGTCCTGTACAAATTGAGCATGAACATGGATACAGAAAAACCATTGTACAGACCAATGTAGAAGGCCGTGACCTTGTAAGTTTTGTTGAAGAGGCTAAAATGAAGATCGAGAAAGAGGTGAAGCTTCCTGCAGGATATTATCTTACTTTTGGCGGTGAATTTGAGAATCAACAAAGAGCTTCTGCAAGATTGGCGATCATTGTACCTATAGCACTCTTTTTGGTCTTTATATTACTTTTTGTTTCTTTTGGCTCTTTGAAGCAGGCAACTATGGTCATAATCAATGTACCTTTGGCCTTGATCGGTGGATTTATAGGACTTTACGTGAGTGGGGAATATATGTCTGTTCCAGCATCTGTCGGGTTTATAGCCCTGCTTGGTATCGCAGTTCTTAATGGCGTTGTATTGGTAAATTATTTCAACTATCTTGTCCGTAATGGAACTGAACTGAAAGATGCTGTGATAGAGGGTTCTATTAAAAGACTTAGACCTGTATTGATGACTGCGACCATTGCAGCATTCGGTCTTCTTCCACTACTCTTTGCAACCGGTCCGGGTTCTGAGATACAAAGACCTCTGGCAATCGTTGTGATAAATGGTCTGATCTCTTCGACACTGCTTACTTTGATTATACTTCCGATACTCTATCTAAAGTTTTCAAAGAAGATTGAAGAGAGTTAAATATCAACATAATGTAGAAAGAAAAAGGTTCGTCCTTTTCTTTTTACCAGTCAATACCCTTTACGGGGTACTCTTCTCTATCTTCAGCCTTTTCTTTTTTACATCCCTCTGGCTTAGATTCACAATATTTATTATAGACTATTTTTGCAATGATGAATAGTGCAACAGAAATGATAAAGAATAGTAATGGTTTTTTCATAACATTACTATAGCAGAATTGTTTTTAGATATAATCAACTTATGTTTTTTATTTAACTATGAAAGGTTATTTTTATGGCTCTAAAGTTCTTTGTTCCTTTCATCCTTTCAATCTCTTTACTTTTAAACTCTTGTGGCTCTGGTTCGAGTTCGTCTTCAGATGGATCAACAGAACTATTTTCCTTAGATGAGAAACAATTTTTACATGATCTATTTTTAACTGAATATCTGTGGTATGACCAGGTTACATCAAATATAGATTATGCACAATTTACACAACCCCAAGAGATGATCAACACGTTGCGCATTGATCCTTATGATCAGTGGAGCTTTACAATGACACAAGAAGAATATGAAGATTACACTAATCAGAAAACATCAGGGTTTGGTTTTGGATATCGTAGTGATTTTTATATCTATTTAGTTCGTATTGATGCCCCTGCATATGGTCTACTATTCAGAGGAGATCAAATCTTGGAAATAAATGGTGAGCCAGTGACAGGAACTTTACTGACTGAAGCGAGTACAAACCTTAATGTACCAACTACTTTCACTTTACTCAGGAATGGAACTGAACATTCTGTTACAGTAACACCACGTGAATACACTTTTAATGTTTCACTAGGAAAGATCATCACGCAAGGAACTGAAAAGGTTGGATACTTACGTTATGACTCTTTTACAGAGAGTTCTCTCGCTGAATTTGAAACTATTTTCACACTTTTTCATAATGAAAGTATCGATGAGTTGGTCATTGACCTACGATACAATGGTGGCGGTTCTGTGATAACAGCCAGTGCTTTATTGGACAACATTACGAATGCATATGCAGGTCAAAGACAGATGTTCCTTGACTGGAATGCTAATTATCAACAGAATAATTCAAGCTACACATTTGAAGATTTAGATATGCAAGATGGCAATGAGTTAAATATGAAACGTGTTTTCTTTCTTACAGGAAAAAGTTCAGCTTCAGCAAGTGAAGCTGTCATAAATGCACTGGTACCTTATCTGGGTGCAGAAAACGTTATAACTATAGGGGACTTTACCCATGGTAAACCAGTAGGTATGAATGGTAGAGTATACGGTACAAACTACTATTTTCTTATAAACTTTTTTGTGAAAAATAATGCAGGTACTACGACTAGTTTTGATGGTATTCTTCCAGCTTGTTTAGCTGAAGATGATATAACACATCTTATGGGTGATGAGAATGAAACAATGTTAAAAACGGCATTACATTACATAGAAACAGACCTATGTCTTTAAAAAATATATATAAAGTATCGTAATATTATGATAATCTATTGGATGTGAAAATGAAAAAAATATTATTGATTACACTATTATTCACTGGGTTGAATGCGGCTCAGTTTGAAGACAATAAAAGATTGTGTGATGATGATGCGAATACGATCGGATGTTATAACCTTGGTATTATGTATATGAATGGAACTCATGGTGCTACGAAAGATGAAGATAAAGCTATAGAATATTTTAGAAAAGCTTGCAACGGTGGTGATATTGATGGGTGTTTTACTGTAGGAAAATATTTTGAGGATGGGATAGGTGTAAAAAAGGATCTTCATAAATCTATAGAGTTTTATACTAAGGGTTGTGATGGTGAAGATGCTTTTTCCTGTATGACTTTAGGGATTTTTTACCGTGATGGTAAAGGCGTACAAGAAGATCATCTTAAAGCTGCAGAATATTTTAAAAAAGTATGTGATAGCGGATATAGTGAGGGATGTAAGCAATATGAAATCCTGAAAAAAAATAACGATATGTTCTGATCTTCTTTTCATAACTTGGGTTGTAAAATAGATTGGATTAGAATATAATACTTTTATGAAAAACCTCCGAAATGCACTTTTACTCAAACAACTCATACAACTTAAACAATTAGGTTACAAATATACATCTGTTACTCCTTATAAGGAAGAAGAACAGGACCTTACACTCCCCAACACACTTGACTCTCTCAAGAAGCAAGCGATGGAATGCCATTTGTGTGAACTTAGTAAGAGCCGTCATAAAGTAGTTTTTGGTGAAGGTAGTCCACACGCAGATATACTTTTTGTGGGAGAAGGCCCTGGGGCAACCGAAGATAGTTCTGGTAAACCTTTTATGGGGCGTTCTGGAGAACTTCTTACCAAGATGATAGAAAATGTCTTGCATATATCTAGAAATGATACGTATATCACCAATATCGTAAAATGCCGTCCCCCCAACAATGCTACACCGACACCAGTTCAAGCGCATACCTGTCAGCCCTATTTGATGAAGCAGATTGAACTTATACAACCAAAGCTTATTGTTACACTGGGTGCAACTGCCTATCATTATCTTACTGGTGATGACACAGAGATAAGTAAGGTCAGAGGTACAATACATAAACAAAATGATTATACGATCATACCAACCTATCATCCAAGCTATTTACTGAGAAATCCAAGTGCTAAAAAAGAAGTATTTGATGATCTCTTAAAAGTAAAAGAGTTGATGGCAAGATAATTATTTGGTTTCCCCGAAAATATCGGGGATATAATAGAGATGTGTTATGCTTCTCTCGCTTTTGTGACTATTTCTTGAACGATCGACGGGTCTTCAAGTGTTGAAATATCCTGGGTGATCTCTTCATGTTTCGCGATGGAACGTAAAATTCTTCTCATGATCTTACCTGAACGTGTCTTTGGCAGTCCAGGTACTTCAATGATATGATCTGCTTTTGCAATGTTCCCGATCTCTGATGCAAGAAGATCATTGATATGGTTCTTAATATCTAAATTGATATGCCCCTCTTTAAGTACAATATAGATGAAGATCGATTCACCTTTAATATCATGTGGACGTCCTACTACGGCAACTTCAGCTACTGAGTCATCTTTTTTTACTGCAGCTTCTATCTCAGCAGTACCCATACGGTGTCCGGAAACATTGATAACATCATCTACACGACCTGTAATCGTAATATACCCATCCTCATCTACTACAGCACCATCACCTGAGAAATAGACCGGTTTGCCATCTTTCACTGCATCACCAAAATATGCTTTTGCATAACGGTCTGGATCACCCCAAATATTTCTGATCATACTTGGCCATGGCTTTGTGATACAAAGGAGTCCGGTCTCCCCTACTTCTTTTGGTGTACCATCAGGATCAATGATCTCTGCTATGATACCTGGAAGTGGGAAAGTCGCACATGCAGGCTTAATAGGTGTTGCACCTGGAAGTGGAGAGATCATATGTCCTCCTGTCTCTGTTTGCCACCATGTATCAACAATTGCACACTTGGAGCTACCTACTGTTTCATAGTACCATTTCCATGCAGGCGGATCGATAGGTTCACCAACAGTACCAAGTACTTTCAGGCTTGAAAGGTCATATTTCTCTGGCTCATGCTCACCCATCTTATGCAATACGCGAATAGCAGTCGGTGCTGTATAGAATTGAGTGATCTTATGATCTTGCACCATTTTCCATGCACGTCCTGCATCTGGATAAGTTGGTACACCTTCAAACATGACTGTTGTAGCACCCGCAGCCAATGGTCCATAGATGATATAGGTATGTCCTGTGATCCAACCGATATCTGCTGTACACCAGTAAACATCATCACCTTTCACATCAAATACCCACTCCATGGTCATTTGCGCCCAAAGGATGTACCCAGCCGTTGAGTGTTGTACACCTTTTGGTTTTCCTGTACTACCGGATGTGTAAAGTAAAAAGAGCGGATCTTCAGAATCCATCGCTTCATATGGACACTCTGCATGTTGATGTACGATCAGTTCGTTATAGTTATGGTCTCGGCCTTCAACCCATGCTGTCTCTTCGTTGTTTCTTTTGACAACCAATACAGCTTCAACGCTCTCCCCACCTTGAGAAAGTGCATCATCAACTACTTGTTTGAGCATATACGGCTTACCTTTTCTGTAAGCACCATCTGCCGTAATGACGATCTTCGCTTCAGCATCCTCAATACGATCTTTCAGTGCCTCTGAAGAAAATCCCCCAAATACGATAGAGTGTATCGCACCTATACGTGCACATGCCAGCATGGCATAGGCTGCTTCCGGGATCATTGGCATATAAAGTACAACTCTATCACCTTTGCTTACATTAAACTCATGTCTGAGCAGATTTGCCATTTTATTTACATGCAGTGAAAGCTGTGCATAAGAGATATGTTCCACTTCACCTCTGTCACCTTCAAATAAGATAGCTGTTTTATGTGCATGATCTGCAAGATGTCTGTCTACACACTGGTTACAAACATTTAACCTACCCTCTGTGAACCATTTATAAAAAGGTGCATCACTATCATCCAAAACTTTATTATAAGCAGATAGCCAATCTATCTTCTCATCTGCAAATGATTTCCAAAAGCCCTCATAGTCTTCTATCGCTTTATTTTGAAGTTTCCAATAAGCATCCATACTTGGGATAGCAGCATCTTTGGCAAATTGCGGATTTGGGTTAAAAGTCTCTTTTATCATAAATAATCCTTTTGTATGTGTATTAGATTATTTTAACATAGAATTTGAAGCAATGAAAAATTGTAATAGAAAGAAGTTTTAAATAGGAGTATTTACTCCTATTTGTTACGAGAGGTAATGAATTGGATTAGATGATCTCTATTTTTTCGACGACATCAAGTCCAAAACCTGCAAGACCAACAAATTCTGTATCTTTATTGGTAGTTAAAAGATTAATGTTTTTAATACCAAGATCTTTAAGTATCTGTGCTCCGACACCAAACTCTTTGGCTTGCTCATTGGAGATCACTTTAGTATCAAGAAAGATCAGTGTTCCACCATTGGTCTTCAAGTAGTCTATAGAGTTATTAAGTGCATTAAAACGTTTGTCATCAAGAATAAACCCTATATCTGTACCTATATTATGGAATTTTACATTTGCAGTTTCACGTGGTTTGTAGAACTGAATCACAGTATGTGTTCTATCTAGGTGGTCAGTATAGGTTATCTTTTCTACTTTAATGTCTCTAAGTGTACTTTCCTCTTCACCTACACGTTTTATAAGCTTCTCATTAGCCAAACGATACTCAACAATATCAGAAATATAAACGATAGCCATATCATGCTCTTTAGAGAAAACCTCAAGATCATCCATACGTGCCATTTTACCATCATCTTTAATGATCTCACAGATAACAGCGGCAGGAGCAAGTCCGGCAAGTTTACAAAGGTCTACAGAGCCTTCTGTATGTCCCGTTCTAACCAATACACCACCATCTTTAGCGATCAATGGAAAGATATGTCCAGGACGTACAAAGTCTTCACTTACTGTTTGCGAGTTTGCAAGTTTAGAGATACAGTCATCTCTCTCAGCAGCAGAGATACCAGTCTCTGCATTGGCAGAGTCTATTGATACTGTAAAGGCAGTTTCATAGTTAGATACATTGTTACTCACCATTGGCATAAGATCAAGTTTAGAGGCGATCTCTTTTGTTACTGGAGTACAGATAAGCCCTCTAGCCTCTTTAGCCATGAAATTTACTAACTCAGGAGTAGAAAATGTCGCTGCATAAACAAGGTCACCCTCATTTTCACGATCTTCATCATCCATCATGATGACCATTTTCCCATGTTTTATTTCTTCTATCGCTTTTTCTACTCTTTTTATCGCATCGCTAGACATCAAATTCTCCAAAATATTTTATATAGATATATAGTATAAAGAGTATTATACCTATTCGTACTTCACCTTAGAAACTTTTTTAACTTTTTTTTCAAACCTCTTGACATGTGAACTATTTGGTGCTATAATGCCGTCCACATAAGCATTAAGCTTATAAAGATTGGGGTATCGCCAAGCGGTAAGGCATCGGTTTTTGGTACCGATATTCGGGGGTTCGAATCCCTCTACCCCATCCATGAGAATTTAAGTTTGAAATTATTTTTTCAAGCTATAATCTCACTTCAACAATTAAATCGAAAGATTTAATTTCCTGTCGCGGGATAGAGCAGTTTGGTAGCTCGTCGGGCTCATAACCCGAAGGTCGGTGGTTCAAATCCGCCTCCCGCAACCAATTCACTTCATTTCATAAAAAATAATCTAAATTTTATACCGATTTTCAACTCTTATCTTCTTTTTATATTTTTCAAAATTTGTTCTTCAAGCAAATTTTTCTCTTTAAATTCCTCCAATATATCAAGCTTCATCTTCAATATGGCATGTTCTTTGATCTGCAATAGAAGATGATGATACTGTAAATGTATATCTGATTTGATATCTGCATACTGTAACATGTCAACCATTCCCTTACTCCAAGCATTTTCAAGAAGAGATAAAAGGTCTTCAGGATTCTCACTTTCTGTTTGCATCATTCTTTTAAATATTTCCAATGTCATTTTGAACTCCTATGCATTCTAAGATATGAATAAGTATATAATGATCATGAAATAAAGATAAGGTCATATTGTAAATATTTTTTTTCTGAAAATGATCACTCTATTTGAGTTAAGAATATTGGGTATTGGTATAGCGATTAAACAGGCAAAAGGGTTTGCCTGCGTTGAAAGATACTAAAGGAGTTTATTTTCCCTTTAGCCCTGTCACCTGAAGTATGGCATTTGATGCCTTAGCTCTGTCCGCAGGTTCATCGAACATATCATACTCTACTCCACCCACTTTAATTTTTACACTATACAGCTCTGTCCCGGCAGTTGTATCCATATAGACAGCTTCCGCCAAGTTCAAATTTACAAATACAGCCAGAGATTCACTGCCTGTATTATCGAAACATTGTATAAAACTCATATATTATCCTTTGTGTTTAGTTGTTCTATTATACTTCCCTAAGCCTTGTAGAGGTCTGAAACATTTTACTTCAAAAAGACTCTAAAGCTTTTTCGCGCGCTTTAATCTGCTCATTTCCTAGTTCAAGTGACTTTTTAGCTTCTGTTCTTGCATCAATGCGACTATTTAGATAGGAGTTCGTATTTTGTATAGTATTGGCTATATTTTGTGCTTCAACTCGAGTCTCATAGGTATTTGCAGGAGTATCCATATAGGTTTTTTTAGGTTGGTCTGCAGTATCTGTATGATTCTCTTGTATATCTTCACTAGAGGTAGAAAGAAATAAGATAGCCACAATAATGAGAATAACGATAACTATGTTTTTCATGAGGGTCCCTTTATTTTTTTATAATATTTACGCTCTATCTCATCAACCGATAATGCCATATCATACAGATATCCTTGTGCCAAACTGCATCCGTTTTCTATCAAAAACTTTTCTTGTTCTTTTGTTTCTACTCCTTCGGCCAATACGGCTATATCCATATCATTTGCAAGATGTATGATGGTTTTTGTAATGATCTTATCATTTTCATCAAAAGGTATGTCATCTATAAAAGATTTATCTATTTTCAGTTTGTTGATCGGTAGTTTTTTAAGATACGATAATGATGAATAACCTGTACCAAAATCATCAAGACTGATGTTGATACCAAGATTTTTTATCTTTTCAAGTACATTTATAGCTTCTATAATATCACCGATAATAAAACTTTCAATGATCTCAAACTCGATCCATGAAGGATCACATTTTGTACGTTGCAATAGTGCTTCTATAAAAGGTAAAAACTCTGGATCTTTTAACTGTTTTGCTGAAATGTTAATCGATATCTTTTCATACTCCATATGCATTTGTTTCCATGAAACTGCCTGTAGGAAAACCCTTTCTAATATCACTTTTCCAATATCTATGATAAGACCGGTTTGTTCAATAATAGCTATGAAATTAACTGGGTATATGACCGTACCATCCATATCTATACATCGAAGCAATGCCTCATAACCAACAATTTTGTGTGTGTTGATATTGATTATGGGCTGATAATATACAGTGAAAGCATCATTCTTCATTGATTCTCGAAGTTTAGTTTCCTGTAGAACTCTTTCATGCGCTTTTTTTGTCATGGTTTTTGTATAAAAACTGTATGTACCTCTTCCATTTTCTTTTGCTTTATACATAGCTGCATCTGCATTTTTGAGTAACTCTTGATGTGTGTTACCATTTTCCGGATAGATACTAATACCGATGCTGGCACCACAGTACAATTTTCTATGCTCATAGGTATAGGGTTCTTTTAGTTTACTGATGATAAGCAGTACTATATCTACAATCTCATTTTCATTGCTTATTTTTTCTAGAATAACTGTGAACTCATCACCACCGAACCTTGATACAGTATCTATTTTTCTTAGTATACTTTGTAATCTAGTTGCACACTCTTTTAGAATGTAATCCCCTGCATGATGGCCTATAGAGTCATTGATCTCTTTAAAATGATCTAGATCGATAAAAATTAACGCAACTTGATCGTTATCACGTTTAGCGATCTCCATTGAATGCTTTAATCTGTCTATAAACAATACTCTATTTGGAAGTGAGGTTAAAGCATCATAATGTGCACGGTAATCAAGTTCATCCTTTTGCTTTTCAAGTACCTTTTGTGTTTTCAAATGCTCTGTAATATTGTGTCCTAACTCTACAACTGCATAGGCTTCATGATCTTTATTATATAGTGGGGTTGTTGTCAATTCAAGAAACTGCTCCTCACCTGAGGGTGTGACATGCTTGTGAACCCTTTGAACACTTTTCCCTTGTTCAAAAGTCTCTATGAGTGGACATTGATGCTGCTCACCGTCACATGGATGATCTTGATGATGTGACACTTCATAGCATTTGGGCTGAGACGGATCTTGTATCATATATTTATCACTATTCTGTTTGGCAGCATCATTTGCCAATAGAACATTATATTCTCTATCTATTACCATGACAGATTGATCAATCCCATTGATCACATTTTGTAAAAGATCATGCTGTTTTTCTAATTCTATATTTTTCTCTTCAACCTCTTTAGACAAAAGTTTATTTTTTAAATCAGCTTTTTCTTTAGTATGTTTTGAGCTTATCAATTGTAAGATTAAATATATACCAATTATAAGCAGAGAGATAAAAAGCAGTATGGCATTGTGGAAAAAGGAGATATGATTCAGATCGATCTTATCTAAAGGATAAAATAAAATAAAATATCCCATATTCTTCTCATTTACATCTCTTTGTATATATTTAGTAATAAATCGATTGTTTTTGTGATCTATGATATATGCGTTATTATCATCTATCAGCTTTTCAACACCGAAGTTCTTAATATAGTTTCGATTTGACTCAGAAGCATTTAAATTTGCAATATAATAATCATTCAAAAACATTTTTGTAAAAGGTTTTTGTATCTGGTCTTTATAATCTTTATCGACAAGTAATACGAGTTCAAAGCCATTGTTTAATAGTTGTCTAGAGATAGAATTGAATTTTGAAATTACTTCAATGGTACCTATGAATTTTTCACCTTTAAAGATCGGGACCATAGACTTAAAAGCCATATCAAAAAGACCGGTACTGATAGTTGATCTTATTTTTGGATCAGCAATCATTTGGACAATGTCTTTACGTATCTTAGTCAGATCATCACCATGTTTGTCTGTCCAGCTTCTATATTGGCTTATGCCTTTGTTATCAGACACCTGTATCCAAACATTTTTATACTTGGTATTAAGACGTAAGTAATCTGAAAATCTATCCAGCATGAAATTTGATTTGTTTGATGATTCAATTGCATCAATATATCTTGGATCATTAGCCAGTGATAATGCAATAAATAGAATTGACTCTTGTTTCGCTTCAATATAAGAATGAGTTGTAAATAGAATCTCACTGGCAGTATCAGTGTACTTCTCGTTGATAAGAGACTGCGTACGGATATTAAGTAGTTTATGGCTCATAAACACAAAGATAATAAGTCCCACCATTGCCAACGATAAATTTTTTAAACTTGGTTGATAAAAATTCATTTGTATACCCATGTCAATTGGATTCTTGCGATATCTCCGGTATTCTTTAGTATATCTTGTGCAATACTATTATAAGGGGCATATGCTTTTGAAAAAGTATAGTTGAAATCGATTCTGTTCACACCTTTAAACTTATATGAAAATCCAAGGGTAGTATTCTTAACACTTCTCTCCTTAGCACTAATATTCTTCATTCTATGGTACTCGTCATATCTGGCAATCGCTTCTATCTCAGGTTGTAATTTATAAGTGGCAGAAATATAATAACCATCAGCTTTATTGTTCTTGTCAGCTTCTATTTCAAATTGCCATACATTATTTGAGGGAATAGCACTTGTATCTTGTGTACCAGTAAATATCATACCCTCTCCTCTCATGTATTCACCTTCAACTCTTAATGATCCATCATAATATGTTAAACCTACACCATATCTCTTTCTCTCATATAGTTCATCCAAGAGTTTTCTTTTTCCGTTTTGATACCATCCATAAAGTTTTAAAGATTCTGTATTATAACCTTTAATTGCTCCAAATATATTTTCATATGCCATATAAAGATAATGTGTAGGCTTAGAATCATTTACATTATCCATCTGCATCCCCGCACCAAGTCCATACATATACGCATAGGTTATTGAGCTTGAACTATTAAGGTTTAGCTGTTGAAAAAGCTTGATACCACTGTCTCTATAAGCACCTACAGAGTGTGATGGTATTCCAAGGTATGTCGTACTATTTACAGATTGAGGAGAGATATATCTTTCGAGCATCAGTTGGTTACTAACGGTTGTAAATTCTATAAAAGGAGAGACAAACCTTGCCATTAACCCCTCTTCGCTACCGGGGTATTTATACTGACCTACTCTAATGTTTATCGGCAGATGCCTGAATGTTACCGATAGATCTGTCACATAACTATGTTGTTGATAACCGGCAGGCTCAGTTATCCCATTTTTACCAAACTCTGTAAGTATAAAATAGTTGATTTTATTGTCATCATCAAGTCTTCCCCTGAACCCTATTCTTAACCGTGACAGTATCAATGTCTCTTGCTTTTTTAGGTCAGGTCTATTTAATGAAAAAGGCGTTTTGTTCACCCCGTTTATTTCATAAACATCTCCTTTATTATGCGTATATCTTAATTGAGCAAACCCCCATAGGTTATGATCTTGGGTAGTTGCCTTTTGTGTACCTTGTATCATTAACCAATTGGCACTATATACATAAGAGATAGATAATAAGAGAAAAATAAACTTTATCATAAATAATTATAACGATTTTTAGAAAATAATAAATAAAAACAACACAGTTTATTATTCTGCTTATTATTTATTCATACATACTTCACACAATATGTTTATACTAGTCACATGAAAACCAAAAGAACTTTTTCCCTTGTTTCTAAATATGGTTTTCTAGGTAACTTTTTTATTTGATGTAGCACTCTTCCCTAAACTTCCTTTTGAGTGCACTCCCTTAAATTGTCCAAAACATAAAGTTACCTTCTACTAAAATATACTATTACATATCGTGTTTATTATTTTTTAATTTATATATCCAGTGGTGTAGTCCTATTCATATCAAGTTTAACAAGTAGTTCTCCATCTTTCGAATCTGCTGTTAAGGTCGCATCATATGGCGGTTTATGATCTCTTAAAACATGTATCAAGTGACTTAAGACTAATCCATGGTTTCTTCCTGCAGGTACAGAGACTTCATCGATGTGTGATGTATGGATCTTATCTGCCAATGCATTTAATGCACATCGGTAAGCACTCTCATTGGTGATATACTGTAAATAATAGTCACGCATTATATCAATATTGCCAAGCCAAGCCCTGCGTTCATCTGCACTAATCGTTTGATTCTCTTTCACACCTTGGGTATATCTTTCTATCAAAGCGTTTGTTTTTTCCTGTATATCTGCAAACGCTTCTTCAGGATTTACACAATGTTTTTTAAGAAGATCCATAAGTTCACCGCCGCTACGCTCTTTACCCTCAACATTATAAAGATATATTTTTTTATCTTCAACCGTTTCAAAACTCAGAGCTTCCAACAGTTCCACTGCGGCATTTAAAAAAGTGTATCTATCTGGCTTCGTTTGATCAAAACTCACACCTTTCCCAGATACCTTTGGTTTAGCACCTACATATTTCAATTTCATACTATCTCCTTTTTTTCATTTTATACTCTTTTGATTTAATAATGCATTACAATTTTTAATTAAAAATTACTGTTAAAGTCTTAGTTTATGGGAAATATTTGATGTAATTGAGCTTAATAGCTACTCATAAAGCACGATAGTTGGTACTTATGTAATTTGGACAAGGTACAAGTGTTTTAATCAAGGAATACTCATCAACTATCGTGCTATATGAATAGCTATATTGAAAGACTTATGCTTTCATGTTTATTAATTTATTTTCTAGTATAGTATTGATTGTGTAACCTGGCAATCTTATCATTTACTATATAAAGTTATAGTATAAAGATCCATGGCTTTCTGACCCTGCCTTACGACAAGTGTAGCTTTATTACAATGTAACTTTGGTAGTATACTCAATATAATATTAATCTTTTACTATAATTTTATAAAATTATTTATTATTTGTATTTACATAAGAAGTGTTACGTTATTTTTGAAACTGAAAGATGAATTTTATTATTATATTGTAGGTTCAGATCTATACAAGAGGATGATTCTCTCTCCTCTTCTGATAGACTGTGTAGAGTATTATTGGTTTATTTTGCCTGTTCCTGAAGTTTCTTAGCCATTTTACACCCTTCTTCAGAACCATTTTTACATGCTTTACCATAGTATTCAATAGCTTTAGGAATACTTTTCTCCAGTACATCACCTTTTTCGTATTTCATAGCTACGGAAAAACATCCATAATAGTCACCTTCATTATTACAGTCATCCATAAAATCCTGAACGATCTCCATCGGACTCAGATCTTCACCTAAGTCATCATCAAACTCATCTTTTTCCTCTGCAATTGCAAGTACACTCATGCCCAATAAAAGTATCCCTGCAAATAGTAATCGTTTCATTGTATTCCTTTGATATTTTGTGTTTAAATCTTAAAGATAAGTATAAATAATACCATGCTAACCCTTAATACTATTAAAAATATCTAAAATTTATAACCGCCAATAAGTCTGAGTGCAGAGATCTCTAGTTGTTCGTCAAGGTCTACATACTCATAGGTCCCTGTAAAATAAACCCCTGAAGGATGGTTATAACTGACACGAAGACCGTAGTTCTGCTGCGTATCCTGACCTAAACCAGTTGAAGAAGATATGGAATAATTAGGATCAAGATCAAAATAAGTATATCTTGCCCCTACCCATAAACCTTCCACGCCCTGATTTCCAAAGTCATATCCAAGCTGCGCTTTATAAGAGTTCGCATTTGTCATATCCCCAGCTTCAAAGAAGTGGAAGATCATACCATTTGCCAGATAAGGATACCCACCCCAGGCACCAAGTGTTGCTCCTGCACCAGGGCCATCTGTATAGAAGGCTGCACCTGTCGAAAAGTCAAAACCGTTATCAAACTTACCATCAAGTCTCAAAGAGTATATGCTGTAGTCTATCGGTGTATACGTATTGTCACCAACCTCTTTAAAGTTTATAAGTTGTGCACCTGCAGTATAGTTTCCACCGTCAAACTCTCCTGTATAGTCATATTGTGCAAACAGTGTATTATAGAGATCTACAGCATAATAGTCCCAGACCTGAAAGTTATGCGCATCTTTTTCATACTGAAACATACCTGCCCACATACCTGCATCACCCGCAGTGTCCTTATCTCTCTGATCAACATAGGATTGATCTGCCATAGAGTGAAAACGATGTGGATCAGTTGCACCACCATCCCATACACCTGCCATTTTGTAGACATATCCACCGGCAAAAGCTATGTTTTCAATGGTCGTATTTTTATAGTATGCACCTTGAAAAGTATTGGCAAAGAGGTACCAGTCATCTGCATCGACCATAGGCGTAGAGAGTTCATAATTACCCGCAAGGAAAATATGACCACTATTCTCATACATGACATACGCTTCTTGCAATATGGCATAAGAACTTCCATCTCCAAAAGCAAATGTCCTGCTTTCATAGATCTCATCATTGATACCAAAATCTGTGACTCCCCCACCGGTGACCTTAAAAGAAAATCCGTTATATACAGGAGAAGTGATCGAGAGTTTAGGTATAAAATAGATACCTTTCGAATCCAAATGACCTTTGTTGATAGTTGGATCCGGGTTCTTTGGTGAATTACTATAGTCATAGTTAACGTAACCCACTCTCATATCACCTGTAACTTTCCATCCATCACCCAATAGGTAGCCATTTTTTTTGTGATTTGTATGCGTTACTGTTTCATAGGCATGATCAGCATTCGGTACATCGGTTTCCACAAGTGATTCTGCAGCATGTATCGATGTTCCTACAACAGGGAGCAGTGCCAGTAACAACGTTTTAGAGTAAGAGAGTTTCATTTTTTACTCATTACTTATTGTGCAAATGGGTTGATACCCAATTTATCAATGATATACGCTGCAGCCTGCTGACCTCTTACAGAATTTCCAAACGTATCAAGTGGCGGCGAGACAACACCGATACCCAATTTACCCGGAACGATCGCAAGAATTCCACCTCCCACTCCAGATTTTGCAGGTGTACCCGTAAGATACAGCCAATCACCTGCATTGTCATAAAGCCCGGCTGTAGCCATCACAGCCAATATACGTGGAACATACTTCTCATCTATTACTTTCTTCCCTGTAATAGGATTTACCCCATCATTTGCAAAAGTAGCACCCATTACAGCAAGATCATGTGAAGAGACATTGACAGAACACTGTTTTGTATAGACAGTTGTTGCTTCAAGCGGGTCTGATCCCATATGGCCATAGGCATCTAAAAGTTTAGAGATCGCCTGGTTTCTTTTGTTATCATTGACCTCTGAGTGATAGACCTCTTCATTGAAACTCAATTTCTTACCGGCAAAATCATCCATATTTCCGCTGATCTTTGCCCATCTCTCTTTGGAGTCTTTTGCCTCTACCCATGACGTGGACTGTATCGCACCCGCATTGACAAAAGGGTTAGATGCTGAACCGCTATGTTGTTCGATGGCTATGATAGAATTAAATGCCAAACCGGTGGCATTTACACCGATCTTTTCCTGCAAAAACTTCTCTCCCCTCTCCTGTATCACTTTAGCTGCTGTAAAAACTTTGGAAATGGATTGAATAGAAACTACCTGTTGTGTATCTCCTATCTCATAGACTTTCCCCTCAGGAGTGACGAGCGTAATACCAAAAATTTTAGAATCCACAACAGCAAGTGCTTTAATGTAATCTGCATTTTTACCATCTTGGTTGTCTTTAAACTTTTCATATGCCTCTTTCAGTACAGCATAGATACGTTCTTCGCTAAGCGTGCTTTTTTTAATTACTTCTGTTTTTACTTCACTCTTCAAAGGACCTTTTGCTTCTGCAACTGTATTCCCAAGTACAATAAATGAAGCACAGGCTATAGAGAGTGTTAAAAGTCCACGTTTAATTAAACTTGATCTTTGAAATTCATTTTTCATCTTATCTCCTTTTTTATTTTAGATATAGCATAACATATTTTCTTTTCTTATACTTGTGTTTTTTCAACTTCTATGACAATTTGACATACTTTTATATGGTCCTATATATTTCTGAAAGAATACACTTATGAAACCTACATCCAAAGAAGTTCTTGAAGCAGTAAGTAAGCATTGTCATAATCAACTTACACTCTATAAATTTAATACTACAACGCTACAAGTAAGTGACAAGTATAGAGAGGGTAGATTAACGGCTTTGGAATACCTTAATGAACTTTCTTACTATTATATGCAAGAAGAGAAAATGTTGGAAAAACAGTTCAAAGAGCAGATCATGAAACAGTTGAAGCTTCACTCCTGTCTTGATGATACGGAGTATAAACGCGGTCTGTATGATGCGTTAAATGAAGTATTGCATTTATGACTTATTCAGAAGGCACGATAGATATGTACTATATCAAGGGAATAGGATATATTTTCTAAAAGGAGTAATTACTCACTATCGCGCCTCTATCGATATTATATTTAGTCAATGTCATATTAATGTAATATTTAAATATTTATCCCTATGTAATGAGTAATATCCAAGCAGTTCCTATCGTGAGAAAGACGACAGTATTGACCAAAGTGACGATACCACCAACTTTGTATATCTCCCCTGCTTCTATGTAACCACTACCTATATATATAACGTTTGCTGAAGACCCCTGCGGTGTGATGATCGCGTTGAAGTTGGTTGCAAAAAGAAGCATAAATGCCATTAGTTCTGCTGGTACCCCTACTTCTATGGCAACACCTAGAAACACGGAAAAAAGTGCCAGCATCTGGGCTGTTTGAGAAACAAAGAAGTAGTGTATCAATACATATGCCACAATAAGAATAACATAGGCTACAGGCCAAGAGTATCCTTCTACCATAGTTGCTGCATTATCTCCGATCCATCCCATGAAGCCAAATTTATTGAGGTAAACAGACATTGCATAAAGGATGGCAAACCAGATAAGTGTTCCAAGTGCCTGCCCTTCAGCGTTAAGGTCTTTCAGTGTAAAGATATTGGTCAGCATCAAAATAGCCAGTCCAAGGAAAGCTACAGCAGTTTTGTTAAGCACTGGGTAGAAAGATGAAGCGACCCATAGTGTCACCATACCTATAAAGACAGCAGCCATGATCCACTCATTTTTATGAACGGGTCCCATCTTCTCCAGTGCGTTTTGTGCGATCTGTGGAGCATCTGGTGTCTCTTTGACTTCAGGAGGATAGACCTTCATCAGTACCCATGGCAGTAGTAAGAAAAGTACAAGTACAGGAAGAGCAGCTGCCAAAGCCCATGATCCATAAGTGATATCCACACCAAACTCTTTGGCCATTTTAGCCCCCGCAGGATTAGCTGCCATAGCAGTAAGCCAGAGAGAGGAGGAGATCGTAATTCCAGCCATAGATGACATCATTAGATAAGACCCCAATTTTTTGCGTGTACCATCAGCAACTTTTGATCCGCTATCTGCTGCCAATGCATTGACGATAGGAAAAAGTACACCGGACCTTGCAGTGTTACTTGGAAATGCAGGTGCCATGAACATATCTGCTGCGATAACAGAATAAGAGAGCCCCAGACTGGTCTTTCCAAATTTTTTGATGATCAAAAAAGCAATACGCTTACCCAGTCCAGACTTGATAACCCCACGTGCAATGAGAAAAGCAACGATGATAAGAAGTATCCAATCCTCTGAAAAACCGCTAAATGCTTGTTTGGATGTTAATGTCCCTGTAAGTACAGCAACAGAAACACCTAGGATGGCTGAAGTCACAATAGGCATGGCTTTGAGTATAACAGCAAAGATAGCTGTGATAAAGATAGCAAAAAGATGCCAAGTCATTTGAGGTGTGAACTGTAGATCTGTAGTTACTTGATTAGTAATATATGCTTCTAGACTGGTTGGTACAGGCAAAAACCAAATAAATGCACCCATGAAGATAACTATGATCTGAAGCGCATGGAGATTCGAGGTTTCTTTTGGATGACTTGACATATTTTCCCTTATTCTTCAAATAAATATTGTTGAAGTAGTTTTTATTGTAACACAAGATCGTGTAAAACCCTACTCTAGCACCCACATTTTTCAACAAGAAGTGTTTCCCCTGAAAATATCTGTCCGAGAAATCTGTAACCTAATGCATAGTTACCTACACCTTTGGGTGTTCCACTCATAATGATATTATTGTCTTCCAAGCTCAAAAAGTTTAGTATCTCATTAAGTATAAGTATAGGGTTTATACATCATTAAGTCATAAGTAGCAAACTGTACAACTTTATCATTGACACTTAGCTTCATTTCCAAGCTGCATATATCTTCGCAGATCGGTACAAATTTACTTAAAACAGCCGAGTTATCAAATGCTTTGGCTCTTTCCCAAGGTAAACCTTTGGATTTGAGTTGGTTTTGTATATCAGCATGTGTCAGATCAAGCCCAAAACCTACACCTGCTATTTTATTATTACGAATCAAAAAGCAGCTCTCACCTTCATAAATACACTGCTCTGAAAAATAAAAAAGTTTATCAGTGATGATTGCCATAGCTAAATATTTGGAACTCTAACTCTTAGAAGAGAAAAAAACTACTATACTAATGATAATTACCATCAAAAGTATAGATACCTCCCAACGGACTAAAAGTGATTCGATCTGCCTTAACTTCGTAAAAAAGACTGTTTGCAAAGAATTGACTCTTTCGTTCGTATATTGTTGTAATAAAGTATATCGTTTAGCAAAATAATTCAACTTTTTCACATAATTTCGCAATATACTTAATACAAATTCTATCCATACAAGTATATCACCTGCGGGAATTGGTTTTACAGTCTGAAATATATGAATTCTGTATACCCCTATGCTAATAAAAAGACTTAGCAGCAGTGGCCATAGGCTTCCTAATATTTGGCTGTTCATGGAGTATTCAAACGAATAAACTGGTAACCAAGGAACTAAGATGATAATTATCAGTAATGCCATCCATGGCAATACTAGACCAATCAACGGTACTGCTCCATAGGGTTTAGCTGATGGACGTACTAGGTACAGAAATCTTGCCATGAGTAGTGCCGTGGCTACTGCACTGCCTGACAATAAGAGTGGCAATAATGTATCCCAGGGAGCTGGTGCATACAAGGAATAACTTTTCACTAAATCTTTAGCGAACATACCGCTGGTCCACGGTGCACCTGCTATTGCCAAAGCAGGTAACCAAAGTCCCAGCCATACCCAAACCCGATGAATCTGCTGCTGGCTTCCAGAAAGACCTGCACCTAAGAACAGTGCCCCTTTGCTAAGACCATGATGAAGGGCATAAAATGCAATTCCTGTTAGCATGACAGGCCAAATTTCAGGCACTTGCATCCCTAAACCAATTGACATTGTAATAATACCCACCTGACTTATACTTGAATAAGCTAGAACCGTTTTAGGGTCGCGCTGTGTTAACCCTATGATAACACCGTAAAAAGCTGTAAAAAGTCCCAAAATGATCAAAGCAGTCCCCCACTCCAGTAAAGGGATATCACCTAGTGGTAAAAACCGTATCCAACCGAGGATACCTGCTTTTATCATGGTACCCGAAAGTACGGCGCTTGCTGGTGCTGGTGCCACTGGATGCGCTAGCGGAAGCCACATATGAAGTCCGAAAACACCAGCCTTTAAACCAAAACCGGTTAAGAGCAGGAATATGATCAAATCAGGGTTAGGGTCAAACATGATGTTCTCACTGATAGCTTGGAACACTGTGCTCTCAGAAGTACTGGCGATCATTAATAATGCTGAAAACAGTATAACTTCACCAAGTATAACTAATGAAATATACACGAGTCCTGCCTTAAAACTAATCGTTTTTTTGTTAAAGACTATTAACCCGTATGAGGCAAAACTCATAAGTGTAAAACCAAAATAAAAACTGATCATATCCTGAGCAAGTATCAAAATGAAATTCCCTGCCATAGCTAGTAAAAAATAGCGATAAAAAGATACTTGTTCTCCTACACTCTTAAAATAACTTTTTGCATACACACCTGATACACTCCACAAGAGTGTTGCTAACAACATAAATATTTTTCCGGTTTCATCTAAGGCATAAGTACCTCCAACAAGTAACCAAGGCAGTTGAACTTGTGTCACAGAAGTTGAAGAAATTATCACTGCTGCTAAACCAGGTAAAGCTGCCCATGGTATTAGGTAAAGTACTTGAGACCGAAGGTGTTTGAATGTTAATAAAAACATTAGGAACAGTGGCCATATCACACTTATTAATAGTAGAAAGTTCAATAAAGTTACATTCATTTAATAAAACTCCCGATTTGCAATAAATTCAACCCACTCTAGCGGGCTATAAGGTGAAAACGCAAAAAGACCAAAAATGAGTGCTAAAGATGCGGTGATCAGTGGTGGTATCAATAACATTAATGAGGTTTCTTTTGAACCAAAATCATGTTCATGAGGCCATTTTTCAGGTGTAGGTAAAAACCATGCACGATATAAAATTGGTAGAAAATACCCTGCATTCAAAAGACTACTACCAATAAGGATCAAGATAACCCACTCTTGATCTGCTTGAAGAGCTCCTAGACCAAGATACCATTTGCTGATAAATCCAGCTATCGGTGGTATACCTATCATACCGAGTGCACCGATCGTAAAAGCGGTCATTGTTAAGGGCATACGTCGCCCAACACCATTCATTTCACTTACTTTATGAATACCAAGGGTCTCTGCAAAATTACCTGCTGTAAAAAAAAGTGTGATTTTCATTACTCCTTGATGAACCAAATGGACCACTCCACCTATTGTTGCGATTGGACCAACAATGGCTACCCCCAAAATAATGTAAGAAACTTGACTTACGGTCGAATATGCGAGTCTTCGTTTTAGGTCATCTTGAAACAAGGCCATGACGGATCCATAGATGATGGTTATAGCTGCTAACACTGCTAATGGCTGAGTAAGCCCCATAAGTGCTGCTTTCTCAACACCAAATACTTCGTAAACTACAAGTACAATACCAAATGCTCCTGCCTTTACGACTGCTACTGCATGAAGAAGTGCACTCACTGGTGCAGGAGCAACCATAGCAAGTGGTAGCCATCCGTGCAATGGAACAAGTGCAGCCTTCACCCCAAACCCAGTAATTAATAAGATGAAAATACTTACAAGCGCATACTGATGCTCTTCAGCTACATTTTCTATGAATCCCCGTGGTGTAAACTCTAGCGTTCCTGTTAATGTGTAGAGCCATACTGTACCCAATAATAAGAGTGCGCCCCCAAAAATTGTATACATAAGATAGCTTTGTCCAGCAAGTCTAGCTTCTTCTGTCCCTCGATGTACAATCAGCGGGTATGCAACCAAGGTCAACATTTCATAAAAGATTAAAAAAGTGATTAGATTACCTGAAAAGGCTACTCCAAGAGTGGCAGTAATGCACAGGCTAAAAAAGCCAAAGAATCGGCTTCGATGTAACGAACCTTGTAAATAACCTATAGCGTAGATGGTCGTAAGAAGCCACAAAACGCTTGAAAGTCCTCCAAAGAACAGAGCTATTGGACCAGCAAGCAATACCAGGTCAATATTTGGCAGTAAAGCAAAACGAGTTTCATAGTGATGACCGTGATAGACACCAATAAACATAAAGACAACAAATGCAAGTGTTAAAACGACACCTATAAGGTTTAATGATCGACGTAAATTTTGCCTCTCCTCTGCGAGTCCAAAGATCATAATTGCAGGTAAAAATGAACTTATGATCATCAAAAGAGGAATTAAATTATCTAAATTCATAAATTCTCTCCTTTTAGATCAAATGGAGAACCCAGATCAATGATATACAAGACTGAAGAAGAGAATAATCCTAAAAGGATTACTGCCAATGCAAGCAAAAGTGCTGACCATTCCATGTTGGCAGGAATAATTTTAGAATCGTGAGGCGTTGACGATGGGGTAAAGAAATGGCTGATAACTTTAAATATATATGCAGCAGAGAGTAACCCACCGACAAGGAGAATTATGACAAATCCCCATCGCTCTTGCAGTAGTGCTGCTTCAAGAAGAAAGTACTTACCTATAAATCCTCCGCTTAACGGCAAACCTATGATACTTATACCCGCTAATGCAAATGCAGCTGTGGTAATGGGCAAACGTTGTGCAACTCGGTCAAGATGTATGATTTCGTCGTGTCCACCAAATCGTAATAAGTTACCTACAACAAGAAACATGGCACTTTTTGCCAGAGCATGGGAAAAAGTTAGAAATACAACTGCATTCCAAGCGATCGAACCACCACTCATTGCCAATGAAAACGCTAAAAAGAGGTATCCTATCTGAGCTACGGTTGAATAAGCTACTAAAAGCTTCAATCGTGTTTGTCTCAAAGCCTGAAAAGAACCCCATAAAATAGCTGCAGCACCTAGTAGTCCAAAGAGATTTTCTATAGTACCATCACTCCATGGGCCGAATATAGACAACCAAATACGTATAAGGATATAGAAAGAGGATTTGATGATCAATGCTGACAATAATGCACTAACCGGTGCAGGCGCACTTGAATGGGCAGGAGGCAGCCAGAAGTGAAGAGGGAAAAGAGCTGTCTTTAATACTAATCCGCCACTCATTAGCGCCAATGATGCCCAGAGTATAGGTGTGGAAGTAGCATTTTGGGAAAGTGTTCCAATATCAAGACTTCCAAAGCCGTGATAGAGTAATCCTACTCCAAAGAGATAGAGTAACGAACCTAAAAGTGTTGCAAGAAGATATCTCATAGCTCCCAAAAAGGCTTTTCTATTGTTGCCCAATGCGGTTAAGGAAACGGCTGCAAGACCAATGAGTTCCAAAGTAACATAAAAGTTAAAAATATCTGCTGATAAAAATAGTGCATTTAGTGCTGCAATGATCAAGAGCCAAAGTGGCCAAAAGCGTTTTGACTGATCTTCAGAAAAATAACCTATAGCATAGATGCTGATACCTAATCCTACCAAAGCCGTCATTATGAGCATGATAAGGCTTAACCCATCAGCATATAAGTTAATACCTAATGGCGCATCCCATCCACCTATAGTATGAAGATAAATACCTTTTTCCATCATAGCGTATGCGAAAAAAATAACTGAAATGAGTACAAAAGTGATTGTTACAAGTCCTATTTTATTACCTTGTTTTGGCCAAAGAAAACTGATAATTGAACCACTTAAGGGAAATAAGATCAAAATTATAGCCCAGGGAAGACTTGTCATAAATTGGATCATATTATTCCTCCTCCTGGTCATGAAGGTGAGAGTTACCCGTTATATCAACTACCCTTAACATTAGCACCAGTCCAAGTGCCGTAGCAGAAACAGCAACTACTATACCCGTGATAACCATAGCATGAGAAACAGCGTCAGGAGAAGAATAACCACTACGCATTGCAAGAGATATGAGGACTAAGAATACTCCACTTCCCATTATATTCAGTGCTAGGATTTTTCGTAACAAATTAGCATGAGTGATCAAGGCATAAAGTCCGATAAAGAAGAGTCCAGTACCTGTCAAGGTATATATAAAAAGCATATTCATTGTTTAGGTTTCTTTATTATATAAATGCCATAGAATAAGAGAGACAGTGTAAGTCCAATAGAAACAGTTGCCATCCCTTCAAGTATAAAAATAATACTACTTGCCTGTGAAATAGGATACTTCAGTAATTCTCCTGTTACCAATAAACTATATATTGAAATACTGATGAATGTCATCATACCTATAATGAGAGCAAAATGCAGTGCTAAACCTTTAAAATTTAAAAATGGCTGCCGTCCGGACAACATCAATAGAACCATACTTGCAGCAAATACAGATCCAGCCTGAAAGGCCCCTCCTGGGGCATGGGCACCTACCCACAATAGATAGATGGCAACCAATATTGAAAAAGGTACTAAAAGGTCAACCAATGTATAAAGAACAGGATTTTTAACATCAGTAATAGATTCAATAGGTACTTCTTTAATGGACCAAACACCTAGAAGAGCGGCTAGCAGAACTACCATCTCGAGGAAGGTATCGTAGGCACGAAAATTTAGTAATACAGCAGTAACCGGATTACTCACACCGCTTAAAGCTATATTATTATCCACCAAACTTTGAAGGGTTGTTGACGATTCTGGTAAGGACAATACTGCATATCCCACCATTGAAGCAATAAATGTCAACATCATTATTAGCAGAAAACGGATTATCTTATCCAAACGTTTGTTTTGATCGGTAATCAATTTTTTTCCCTTATACCTATTTTCTATTAATAGAAATATGTGAATTTTTGTCTACTTGAGCTGTTTTCTGCATCTTTGCCAATGCAGCCAACAGTAGTGCACCCGTCAAACCTGCTCCAATTGCTACTTCAGCTATCGCAACATCAATTGCATTTAAACGAACCCATGATATTGCCATAAGGAGTCCAAAAGTGATAAACAATACAATAGCTTTAAATAAATCAGTACTTGATAGTGATTGCCATCCAACCCATAATAATACAATGCATAATAAGCCATCAAAAATTTGAATTATAATTTCCATAAACGTATTCCTTTTTGGAATGCACTTTTAGCAACCAAATGTGCCACACTAGATCCTGAAATAAGTACAAGCACCCATATGAGTATCAATTTACCGACTGTTACAAAAGAATCAGACTGTAGAGAAAGTCCCAAAACGATGAAACCAAGCCCAATATTATCAGCTTTGGTCAATGCATGTAAACGCGTGTATACATCGGGAAATCGAAGAAGTCCTATAGTTCCTGCCAAAAAGAAGAACCCTCCTATTAATAGAAAAACTAATGATACATACTCAATCAATATCATGATTCTGTGTCTCCTTTGGATCGGTACGACGTACGAAAGCTACTGCACTAACAGCGGACAATAGAGCGAAAATCAATGCTACATCACGTAGACTGGACCGTTTTGATGCTTCAGCTAAAACAAGTAGCAATGCTACTGCGATTGTTCCAAATAATTGCGCTGCAAGCATAAGATCAGCAGTAGTTGGACCGCGAAGAATTCTCAACATACCTGCAATAAGGTTAATCATTAAAAAAATTGCTAGTATAAGTAAAGCAGTATGCATATTGAACTACTTTTGCAAAGTAACTGGTGAAACAAATCCAGATGGTTTTACTGCGAGAACAGAACAATGAATCTGGTTAAGTATATCTTCTGCTGTATTACCGATGATCAATCCTGGAATACCAGTACGTGCAATAGTTCCCATAACGACCAAGTCAGCATCTACTCTTTGCACAAACTCTGGAATCACTTTGTTTGCAAAACCTTTTATAAGGTGTTTTTTCGGTTTAAGAAAATCAAGTAACTCTCCTGTGCTTTCTTTGGAGACATTATTTATAAGTGTATCTAGTTTCCTGTAATGAAAATTCTTTATATTGTTAGTATATTCAATGATTTCAGCATGGTCCATTCTTAAACGTGGCGTATACAACATACGTTCGCCAGGAGCATACCAGGCATGCACTATGTGGAGATTTGCTAACTCTGAAACTGCGAGTGAGCCTGCCATTTTAAGTATCTGTTTATTTAAAGATTCATTAGCGTTGACCTCATTTTCATCTTCTGAAGTACTTATATCGATGGCAGCTATAATATTCTTATATGAATTTGGTGTATCTTTCTGTATCATCCAGACTGGACATGGACATTTTCTAAGAAGATGCATATCATCACTGCCGAAGATACGATCCATCCATTCTACTTTTGATGGCGTTTTAATAACCAGGTCATACGTATTACGAAGTACTTCATAAATTATTTCGAGAAATGGTGTACCAACAAGGATCTTTGTATGAATTTTTATTTGCTTTGGAAAAGTATCCACGATAGATTTCAACTGCTCATTTTTAGAATGTAATATAGATGTTTCAATTTCATTTAATAAGCTTTTATTAAACATGTTCACATTAATGCCCGAGCCTGGAAAAATATTTATCACCGTAAGGTTGGCACTATTACTCTCTGCTAATGTTATAGCACGTTCGAGCGCTATCTTGTTTCCATCCTCTTCAATATCTACTACACATAATATATTCTTAAATCGTTGCATTGTACTTATTTCCTTTATAAAAATTTTGAGGTAAACCAAATATCTTAGCTACTTGTTCTTCTAATATAATTAGTTCTGTTTTAAAATCATGTCGACTATCCATGATATGAATGGTTAACCCATTGTCCTCCATCTTAACTGTTAAAGTACCTGGTATTAAATTTACCAAGTTTACCAAAAATATACGTGGTAAACCAGGAGGCAAAGATAATGGATACTTTACCATATCAGGGCTAATATGAAGACGTGGCTGAAAAACACGTAAAGCTACGTCTAAGCCACCCTTTAAAGAATAAATCAAAAAAAGAGGTATAAATGCTATTAGTCTTGTGAATGCAATATGAACTGGAGGAAAAAGCGTTATGCTTATAATAGTACTCAATATTACGGCTGGTAAACCAATCCACCATGAAGAGACATCACCATCAGTAAGTACCCACCAAGTAAATAAAAAAAGTAATACTCGAAGAACGATAGAAGAGAATACACCCTTTTTCATAAAAAAATCCATAAGACTCTTTACTTTTTGCTGAATCTCCATATCAGGTTATCCTTCATTAATTTATTGACTTAAAACTATTATTTGCATATTACTTATTTATACTTTACAATACTAGTCTTAAAAAGTTATATAGTTGTTCCGTTCATTAATTATATCTTGTAGAAAAAAGTATTAATGTCTCTCTCAAACAGTCAAGTTCAAACCCGTATGAAGTCATATGGTTTAAGCTATTGTTGCATGCTTTGATCCTAATTTTACCTGCTTTAGTATTTCTTCCATATTGTTTTTTTCTTCTGCAAGAATGACATATTTCATACAAGTAACAATACCCTGTAAATAGGTATTATAAGGCTCAATATTTTCACAATTTCCATTCACTAATAATCCATTGTTTATTTCTGTGCTAAAAAATGCTTTGATCGGTAAAAAAGAAAGCAGCATTATTGGGTCATTATTTTATTTTGCATTCTTTATCCTTCTTTAGTATACTTTGTAGCAAAGTAATGAGCTAATATCAAGGCTTTATAATATGTATATTGATTAAACATCAATCATTCACTTATTATAAATTTACCAACAATGTAAATTACTCAGGTCTTATTTTACGAATAACTTAGTAAAGGCTAATGATTTAAGCAATTAAAGATGATACAGAAAACGGTAAAAAGCTTCATTATTAAAGCCAAATTCAAACACATACTGACGTTCAGAGATTTAAAAAACCTCCTAAGGGAATTCTATATGTAGAGAGACTATAATAATTCAAATTTACCAATCAAAGAGGAAAACATGAAAAGAAAAATACTTATTTTAATAGCTGCTTCAGCACTACTTATTGGTGATGACTGTAAAGATGCTTTTACTGAACTTCAACTCAAAAAACCCTACCAAGTTAAGTATTTAGAAAACGAAATGTATGAGGAAGAACATAAAATCGTTAAAGAAATGCAAATTCTTGCAGTGAAAGCCTCCATCGAATGTACTAAAGAGGAAGATAAAATTATGGCTGAAAAGTACTTAACTACCCTTAAAAAACTTGTAACCCTTACAGAAGAAAAGATAGCAGAACGTAAGTTCAATCTTTCTTCAGGTGAATAAATGCATTGATAACTCTTGATGTGATTTTCCAAAGTTTAACCTCACACTGGTTGTTACTAATTAAGGACGATATAGTGGAAGATACAAAAAGTGGATGTATATATAATTTAGGGGCAGAATACCCTATAAAGCATTTTTTAGTCGTGTTGCATAGATAACTTGCTGCTTATTCTACTTTACTTTATAGTTGTGTAAAACCTGAGTACTTCACACCTGAGAGTTCTGCCATCTCTTTTTTCCATGTGGCTAAATCTTTTTTGTTAAATTTACTGAAATCATCGTGCCCACATGCTCGTGCCATGACTTGCATGAGTTCAGTTGATGCTGTAAAAAAGTTATACAGTTGTTTAGATGACTGTTCTATGTTAAAGTTTTTACGTAGAGACTCTTTTTGCGTAGCGATGCCTGCAGGACAGTTGTTTGTGTTACACATCCTAGCACCTACACAGCCGATGGCTTGCATAGCTGAATTTGAAAGTGCCACACCGTCTGCACCAAGCGCCATGGCTTTTACAAAGTCTATGGGTACGCGTAGGCCGCCTGTGATTATGAGTGTTACACGACCGCTTGCCCCTTGTTTATCTAAGTATGCACGTGCACGTGCTAGAGCTGGGATGGTAGGCACAGAGATATGATCTCTAAAAATTTCAGGAGCTGCACCCGTACCTCCGCCTCTACCATCTAGTATGATGTAGTCTGCACTAGCATCAAGTGCAAACTGTATGTCTTCTTCTATGTGGTTAGCAGAGAGTTTAAACCCTATAGGGATACCTCCTGTGACTTCTCTTACTCTATCGGCAAATTCTTTAAAATCTTCTACACTTTCAAGGTCAGTAAAGGTAGGAGGAGATACAGCGGGTTCACCTTCTGTTATGCCTCTGACTTCTGCTATTTTGCCTATATTTTTACTCCCAGGTAAGTGACCTCCAGTACCTGTTTTAGCACCTTGTCCACCTTTAAAATGGAACGCTTGTACATTTTTAAGTTTTTCTTCATCGTAACCAAACTTGGCAGAGGCTAACTCATAAAAGTAGCGACTATTTGCTGCTTGTTCTTCTGGTAACATGCCACCCTCTCCAGAACAAATACCTGTGCCTGACAGCTGGGCTCCTGTCGCCAAGGCTATTTTTGCTTCTTCAGATAAGGCACCAAAACTCATGTCTGAGACAAAGAGAGGGATGTCTAGTACTAAAGGTTTTTTTGCTTCAGGTCCGATGATGAGTTTCGTACTAACAGCTTTGTCTTCTGGTAGAGGCTTTGTGGCCATTTGAGCCACCATGACTTGTAGGTCATCCCAATGAGGTAATTTATAATGGGGAACGCCCATGGATGTCATTGGACCATGGTGTCCTATTTTGGACAAGCCTTCATGGGCTAGTTGATGTATAAATTCTACAGTAGGTTCCTCAATTGTTGATTTTGCCTGTGGTAAAGCAGAAGGCTCTGTACTTATCCCTGGGCCTTCTTTCCCTACATCATCTTTAGTAAATTGTTTATGCGTACCATCGCAATAGGGGCTATTCGCACTATGTTTACAGACACACAGATATGCTTCGCTTTTTTCGTCAGAAACAATCACTTTAGGTTTAAAAGATGTGCCTACATGTGAACCATCACAAAATGGCTGACTTTTAGATCTTCCGCAAGGACAGAAATGATATTCCTGTCCTTTAGAAAGATCTACTTTAATTGGCTTATTGTCTGCAATGATTGGATTACTCATATTTTTTCCTTTATGTCCTGAGTTATAATTATTAGCTATTTATTATTACTTGTTGCGTTGAAATGAAGGTCAGCTCCTCGTATGAGGTCACAATTTATATCGTTGATTATAGCATTTCCTTCAGTCATGTAGGCTAAGAAATCTCCATCTTTATGTATGTTTATATCTTTTCAGAATCGTCCTACTTCTAGTACGGTATAACTGTCAAAAGTTGTACTCTGATTCTTTTTACTACCATAAATCTTAGTGAGCTTATCATCTCCTACTTCGTTGAGTTTATAGTCAGCTTTCTTACCATGCTCTTCAGGCAATATCCATATTTGAGGCTTAATGAAAAAATATAGTTCAGTACAACAGTGAACATTTTGAAGACCCTATACAATATATAACTTTATAAGGTTTTCTATTTTGTTTTTTCCTTTCAAACTTTGCAGCATATACCATTTAATTTTAGTAATTTTTCTCAGAACTGATCTTTACTTTCCAAAAAGACTCGACTAAAACTTTATCATTTTGATAAACAATTCCTCTAAATACATCTCCAACTTTATAATTCCCTACGCCTTTAGGTGTGCCACTCATTATAATATCTCCATCTTGTAGACTCATAAAACTTTCAATTTCATTTAACATTACAGTAGGTTTATATATCATCAAATCATACGTAGCCTCTTGACGCAATTGATCATTTATAAAGAGTTCAAAACGGAGTTGTGTTAAATTGCCATTAAATTTTACAAAATGTCCAAGTACAGCTGAACCGTCAAACGCTTTTGAACGCTCCCACGGTAAACCCTTCTCTTTAATTTTATTTTGGATATTAGCTTTAGTGAGGTCCAGTCCAAAACCAATTCCGGCTATCTGCTTTCCTTTTATCAAAAAACAAATTTCTCCTTCAAACCGTGTATCTTCACTAAAATAGTATAGATCTTTTGAAAGTGCAGAATTTGGTTTATTAAAGACTACCATATCTTCAGGAATTTCATTATTTAACTCTCTTATATGTTCTATATAATTCCTACCAATGCAAACTATTTTAGAGGGGAATACATCCTCTTCTTCAAACCTGATACCTATCATTTTCCTATTTTATCCTCTATCCCATTTATACATTTATTAAATCTTTTATATATAAGTATACATGATTTTATTTTAGGAAGACATATACTAAAAAAACCTTATGAACTTCAAAAGACTTTTCATTTAATCCTTCAACTTCTCTTCTAATTCTTCTAACCTTTTACCTTTTATAAACGATACTCCTATTTTATCTTTGTACATTCAAATATATCTAATATGTGTCAAATTGTCACATTTACTAATGGGAATGTTCTACATAATTACGACCGATACAAATGACTTTAGATACTTCAAATTCTTCATTTTCATATTTTATTTTTTTCATCATTTATTGCAACTAAGCCTTCCTTACTCTAAATATATTTAAGGCACAATAAGCAAACAATAATTGTAACCCCAAGGAATTTATGATCATGACAATGGCCACGCAGACAAAAAAGATTTCAATGGCACTTTTACTTGCTGTTATTGCATTTGGGATCATGATCACATTCTTTACACTCCCTCAATCACTAATGGTTGCCACTATAGTCTTAATGGTAACACTATGGACAAATGAAGGATTGCCTATGGCTGTTGTTTCACTGCTTCCCATTGTATTCTTTCCTACGTTTGGTGTTTTAAGTACAAAAGAGACTTCTATAAACTATGCCAATCCTATTATCTACCTCTTTTTAGGTGGATTTATGATAGCAATTGCCGTAGAGAAAACCGGTTTGCATAAAGTGATAGCCAATAAAATGCTGAATCTTTTTCCAAGCAGTACAAGAGGTATTATTTTTGCGCTGATCATCACATCAGGGCTTTTAAGCTCAGTACTTTCAAATACCACTACCACCCTTCTTTTACTCCCTATAGCTCTCTTTTTGACAGAAGATGCACGACTTAAAATGCGTTTGGCATTGGGGATCGCTTATGGCGCAAATATCGGTGGAATTTTAACACCTATCGGTACACCACCGAACCTTGTACTCTTAGGGATCATGGAAGAAATGGGTATGGAGGCCATACCATTTGCGCAATGGATGTATATGGTTGCACCCTTGGTTTTTGTCATGTTCATAGCTGTAGGGTTTATACTGAGTTTAGGGGTTAAAAGTTTACATATTGAAGCAGATCTTAGCACTAAACCTCTCGAAAAAGACCAAAAGAAAGTACTCTATGTCATGTTCGGTTTGATCGCTATACTTATAGTGAATGCTCCTATCAAACCTTACTATAATGGATTGGGATTAAGTGAGCCTGGTATTCTGCTGGCTGCAGGGCTTCTACTTTTTGCTCCACCTTTTTCTATATTGGACTGGATGAAGGATAAAGAGAATATTCCTTTTAGGATCATGTTCCTGTTTGGTGCTGGTTTCGCCATAGCCGCGGCATTTACCAAGACAGGCATGGCCGCTGAAGTCGCTTCATACCTGGTCTCATTTTCAACTTTGCCGATACTTCTGTTCTTGCTTCTACTTGCTGCAATGGTCACATTTACGACAGAGATCACCAGCAACACTGCACTAATCTCTATCATGCTTCCTGTACTCTATCAGGTTGCAGAACAGACAGGACTCAATGCAACGTTGATCATGCTGGTTGCGACGATCTGTGCCTCGTATGCCTTCATGCTGCCTATTGCCACACCTCCGAATGCCATTGCTATGAGCTCAGGTGTGATCACTATCAAAAGAATGGCGACTTATGGGTTTGTATTTAATATATTGGGTATTTTACTTATTGTTACGATCGCAAACTACTTCTGGAAACATCTGTTGTAATTATTCCATTTCAAGTGTCATAAGATACATATCTTCACCGTCAACTACAGATACATCTGTACTTTGACAATGGGTACACTGATAACGTACATCACTCTGTTCACTCTCTTTTTGACATGTATTGCAGCGGAGTTTTAGATCTTGTAAATTCATGACAAACTCTGCACCATCACATACGGTCTTTTCTTTAAAGGTCTCAAATGCAGTTTTCAGTAGATGTGGTTCTACACCACTCAGTTTGCCTATCTTTGTGACTACCTTGGTGATCTTCGTAGAATTGTTAGCCTTGGCATGGCCTTCACATTGTTCTAGAAGCGCTTGTACTATAGAGTATTCATGCATAGCGTTAACATATCCTAGGTAAAAGTTCACCTTTTGGCAGGTCAAGGTAACGGCTGCTGCCGTAGGCAGAATGAAGGATCACTTTTCCCTCTTTTTTCATGGTTACTTCTCCTATAATAGCTGCCTTAGACGTGATATCTATTTGTTGAAGTACATCTATTGCTGATTGAGCATCTTTTTCAGGTACCGCAAGTATACACGTCCCTTCATTAGCAAAATCAAAAGCCTCAAAACCAAAGAGTTCACATATTCCCTGTACTGCTTCATCAACTGGCACATTAGCCTCTTCTATTTCCAAACAAACGCCACTTTGTTCAGCCCATTCGTTCAATACAGAAGAAAGGCCACCGCGAGTGGCATCTCGCATAGCAGTAATACTGACATTAGCATCCAATAAGGCTTGAACAACTGGCCATAATGTGGCACAATCACTCTGAAGATCACCAGAGATACCCAACCCTTCACGCTCCATCAAGATCGCTGCACCATGTCTTCCTACATCACCTGAGACGATGATAGTATCTCCCTCTTTCAGATGGTTTGCAGATATTCCATCTTTTTCAATCTCTCCTATGCCTGAAGTATTGATAAATATCTTGTCTACTGCACCTTTTGGAACCACTTTTGTGTCTCCACAGACTATTTTTGCTCCAGAGTATTTAAGCTCTTCTGACATCGATTTGACAATGGTCTCTAGCTCCTCAAATGCAAATCCTTCTTCGATCATAAATGAGGCACTCAGATAGAGTGGCTTTGCACCCATCATAGCAAGATCATTTACTGTACCGGCAATAGCAAGTTTACCGATGTTTCCACCATTAAAGAAAATAGGACTTACTGTAAAACTGTCTGTGGTAAAAGCGATCTTGTTTTTAACTTCCAAGACAGCAGCATCTTCAGCAGCAATCAATACATCATTAGAAAAATGGTGATAGAAAAGATCATGTATGAGACTGTTGGTCTCTTCACCACCACCACCATGGCTTAATTGTATCTGTCTCATCTACACTTCTCCATATCTATAGTAGGCATTACAGGCACCTTCTGAACTAACCATACAGCTACCCATAGGTGTATTTGGCGTACAAGCTGTTCCAAAGACCTTACAGTCATTTGGTTTAGCAAGTCCCTTAAGGATCGTTCCACAGATACAAAGCTTGTGATCATCAATAGGCTCAGTTGGCAGTCTATCGGCAAATATCTTTTCTGCATCATACATAGCATACTGTTCTTTGAGTGAGAGTGCACTATCTGGAATATCCCCAATGCCACGCCAGCGAAAATGTTCACGAGGCTCCATGAACTTTGCTATCATTTCTTGTGCTTTGGTATTGCCTTCTAAAGTTACAGATCTACTGTATTGTATCTCCATTTTACAACGAGCTTCATTTTTTTGTCTCACAATCATCAAAATGCTTTCCAATACATCAATAGGCTCAAAACCACTGACCACTACTGGTGCACCATACATCTTAGGTAACGGTTCATAGATCTTTGCTCCACTGATCACACTAACATGTGCAGGCCCTATAAAGGCATTGATCTTTGCTTGACCATCTGCCATGATCGCATCTACTGCTGGCGGAACAAGTACATGGTTAATGTGAAAATAAAGATTGGTGATACTCTGTTTTTCAACCTGTTCAAGCAAAGCAGCCGTCATGGGTGTTGTTGTTTCAAAACCAATAGCAAAGAAAACGACTTTTTTATCTGGATTATCAAGTGCGATCTTAATAGCATCTAAAGGTGAATAGAGTGCCCGTATATCACATCCATTGGCCCGCTCTACTGCTAAAGAGCTACTTGAACCAGGTACACGGATCATATCGCCAAGGGTCAATAAAATAGTATTTTCCATCCCTGCTAAAGCGATAGCATGGTCAATACGTTCTTTAGGCATAATGCATACAGGACAACCAGGTCCATGTATAAAATCTATATTTTTAGGCAGTAATTGTTTCAGACCATATTTCATAATGGTATGTGTATGACCTCCACACACTTCCATGATGTTTAACGGCTCTTTTAAGTTCTTTGCCTCATCAGTGATCTTCTGAGCCAATGCTCTGATAACATCAGGGTCTCTAAACCCACTATAGAGGTCTTTGAGTTGCAGTTCACTCATGCATTGGTCCGATTATCACAATTGTCATCAGACTCTATGACCTTTCGTCTCTCTTCTTCTTCCATCGCTTCAAGCATTTCTCTATAGACTTCAAGGCTTTGCAGGGCTTCTTCTTCATCTATTTTATTCATTGCGAAACCAACATGAATGAGTATATAGTCTCCTATGTTTATTTCATCAGCCATGAGATCTAGACTTACATGACGTTTGATCCCCATTGTATCAACTGTGGCCATGTTACTATCATCGATCTCAACAACCTTAGATGGTATAGACAGACACATATTAACCCCTCATCTTTCGTTTAAAATTGATCCAATCCACCACTGACTGTATACTGCTTTTATCATTGATATTGACTTCCAAGATATCTACATTGGGTTTTATACGTCTGGCTTCAGCTTTTTCACTCTCAATGTCATATTGAAAATATGGTAAAAGGTCTGTTTTTGTGATGAGTACAAGATCCGCCTGGCGGAACATAACAGGGTACTTGGTAATTTTGTCTTCACCTTCTGGTATAGAAACCAGCACAATGTTTAAATGTGTACCTACATCATAAGAAGCAGGACACACAAGGTTACCAACGTTTTCGACAAAACATATATCGATATCGTCCAATGGCATATCATGTAAGCCTTTATGGACCATAAAAGCATCCAAGTGACATGCAGAACCTGTTTGGATCTGCATAGCAGGAATGCCTTTTGCTTTAAGTCTGTCAGCATCCTTACTTGTTTCCAGATCACCTTCAACCACACCAAATTTGAAATCAGCCACATCTGCCATATGTTCCAATAACGTTGTTTTTCCACTACCTGGACTACTCATCAGGTTGATGCCTAAAATGCCTTTATTGTTAAAATGTTGTCTGTTATGTTCAGCTTCATGGTCATTTTTATCTAAGATCTTTTGAATGACAGAGATAGTTTTAGCATCATTAAGTTGTGGGTTATGATGTAAATGCTCATGTGCTTTCTGATGATCATGTGAGTGCGTATGCTCCTCATCTCCATGACTATGATCCACTACATTATCTGTTATACTACATCCGCAATCTGTACACATCTCTTTCTCCTATCCGACTAATATATTGGTTCCTACTACCAGTGAAATCACACCCGCAGCCGTAAACGCTCTTCTTACATTTGTAAGGTTTCCTAAAAAATTCTGGTTGATATAGAGCATCACCATACCAAATAGACCAAAGATCATCATCACCCCAAGGGTAAAGGCGCCTACCATCATAAAATCCACTTGTGAACCTTGTACCACACCTAGGGTGATAAGCATACCTCTTACACCCCCTGCCCCCATAAGAAGTCCTAGAGTCAGTGACGAACTTTTGGCTACCACATCACCATCATGCTCATGTGATTTACCAAACCAAATGTGGATGTGTTCTTTGCCCTCATGTTCATGTGTACGAAGCTGTATGCGATTTGCATAAACCATATAGAGTAGGTAAAGTCCCATTGCTATGATAACCGTAGCTGAAATGACATCACCATACGCTAATATCTCTTCTGAGATAGAGATACTCTGAAGCACTTTTGCAAAAATAAAAAGACTCACTCCATGTCCCACAGCAAACAGTGTAGTAATGGCAAATGTTGTCTTTTTGTTCTTACCTATGGAAAAGTCTGCAATCGCCGTAAGGTGGTCAGGTCCAAAGGCGTGAAGTACGCCATACCAAAATACAAGCAGTAGTGATAACTCCATCTTCTCTCCTTAAAATAAATATCTATACACTATAATAGTCTTTAAACATTATGTACGTATTAAAAAAATCATTTCTACTCTATTTTAAGAACTAAAAAGTATACTCTTTTTATGAAGTGTATCTATTGTGATCATCCTTATGTCTATCTATTGGCAGATGGGCAACGTAAGTGCGGAAAATGCAAGCGTAAGTTCAGTCTTAGAAAGCTAGAACGTGAAGCAAAACTCTTCACTCATTTTAAAAATGGAGAGACTGCCAGAGAGACTGCACTTAGTACTAAAATGCACTTTGCCACAGTACAAAAATACTTTGAAAAGTTTAGAAGAAATCTTGCTCTAGATGCTGATACCCACTACCGGCACAATGCCCACAGGATTACTGGGTATGATGAGTATCTCTATCTTCCCAAAAGCCTCAAAATAGAAGAAAACATAGATAAACTACAGCACTTCCTTACACTCTCTTACAATAATAAGGTCTATAACCTCATGATGCCACGTGCTAGGCGAATGCCTTTAGAAGATGACGAAGAAAAAGAAAATAAACTCAGACTCAAATACCTGACATTTAACAAAATATCAAAACTCTCCAAAGCCCAAACCACCATCACAAAATTTTGGGACTATTTTGAAGTGTTTATCTTGCAATATAAGGGAGTCAGTGATGAACAGTTTATCTTTTATCTAAAAGAAGCAGAGTGGCGTTTTAACACGATTAACACCATACAGACTTAGTAACCATTTAAGCACAGAAAATTAGTTTATATTTTCTTTGGTAGTTTTCATTATAAAACCTCCTATATAGAACATTTTATAACGTTTTCTATGGGAGGGTACATATTTATGGGCTGCAAACGTCGCTATAGCGAGAAACGTTATAAAATATGTTAGATTATAAGGTTTTTAAAGTTTGGTTAAATCTATAATTATGCTTGAGTCAGTTTAATGTCTCTGATGGTAGTACTTGAAAGAGTGCCTTATAGTCTTTTGAAAACCTCCCAAAATTACAAAATCCCCATTTTATTGCAATGTTAGAAACATTTGTCGTTAGTGCATCTGCATGAATTAGATCCTCATGCGCTTTATTTAGCTTTAGTATCTTCATAAAGCGTTTAGGTGTTATTCCAAAAAGAGATCTGAAGCTGTTTAGAAGAGTTTTTTCTGATACATTGAACTGCTTAGCAATACTTTGTATAGACATAGTTTCTTCTAAAGAATTAAGGAGAAAAGATCTGACTTCAAGCGCAGTCTTTTCTCCTTCTGTGAGATGGCACGTTTCTCCTGTTTGTCCCTCAAAAGAACACTTGATGGCTTTTATAATTCTGCCTTCCATTTCTTTAATTTCATCAGTATTGTTAAATAAATTAGGTTCTTCTAAAACACGTCTCCATTCATTTTCAACTTTATCAGAGAGTATGTTATTCTTGTCTTTGAATATTTTGTCTGTAGAGTCGAGTATCCAGGGGATTTCTGTTGCAATAAGCGTTTTAGCGATACTAATTACTCCCAGTGTTGTGGGATGACTTGAGCTAAAGTCATAAGGTTGTGAGTCATCAATTATAATGATATCACCAGTCTCCATTTTAAGGTCGTTGAAACATACATAACCGGCACTTTTTTGCAAAATGACGATGGTTAAACAATCATTTGGTGAAAGGCCTGAAAACATCATTCCCTCATCTCTAACTGCATGTCCAAACTGTAGATTGTTTAATTGTGCACCGTCATGACGACCATAAAATGTTCCAGTGCCAAATCTATATTTTGATAAAAAAAGCCAGTTTTTCGCACTTTCTTGCATAGCAGGATAATCAAAAAACTCCTGATTAACAATCAAGCCTGGTTGGAATTTTAATTTATGTATCTCTGGCAAAATAATCCTTTTTGTTTGATAATCATAAATAATTTTTGTTTAAGTATACTGAAATTTACGGAAAATGGCTAGACATGTATTTTCCAAGATACTACAATATTATATAGATATATTAATATAAAGGATAAAGAAATGAAAAAATTAAATCTACTATTTGCCTCCATCTTGGTGGCTTTAAGTATTCAACCCCTGAGTGCAACAACCCTGAGCAAAGAAGAAGTTAAAAGTATTACCAAAGAAGCGTACATATATACCTATCCGATGATGGAACACTATAAAATGATCTATGTTTTAAAAGTATGGAAAGAATCGCCTGTATATGAGGCACCTTTCAATGAGATAACAAATAATGCGGTTCTGCTTGGTCCAGAATATACCACTATGGTTCGTCCAAATAATGATACCTTTTATTCAAATGTAATATTCGATTTACGGGCAGAACCAATGATTTTAAGTGTTCCAGCCATTTCTGATAAGCGTTACTACTCATGGCAACTTATAGACCTGTTTACACATAATATTGGCTATGTAGGTACACGTGAAACAGGCTTTAAAGCTGGTAAATATCTTATCGCAGGACCTAACTGGAGTGGGAAAAAGCCTAAAGGGATAACTAAGGTCATACAAACAGATGTTAACTTTCTTTTGGGTGTAGCTCGTACGCAAGTTTACTCTGCGGATGATGCTGAAAATGCTAAGAAAATTATGAGTGAATATAAAGTAGAAACTCTGAGTCAATATATGGGAACCCCAGCTCCTAAAGCGGCAACCCCATTAGATTTTCCAGTCTATTCTGATGAAAAAATCAGATCGGTAGAATTTATAACTTATCTCAATTTTTTACTTGGACAAGTCAAACCAAATCCAAGCGAGAGCGCACTTTTAAAAAGATTTTCAAAAATTGGTATTGGTGCGGATGTAGCATTTGATGTAAACAGCATTGACCCTGAGACGAAAAAAGTCATGCAAGATGCTATTGATGAAGCGATGGTAGAGATAGAAGCAGAGACAAAAAACTTAGGTACTCTAAAAGATGGATGGATGCAGGTTTCAGGAGCATTTGGTTCTCCAAAAGAGATGGAAGGTAAATTTCTAACCCGTGCAGCAGCTGCGTACTTTGGACTATATGGAAACAGTATTGAGGAGGCTTTTTACCCAGATACAACGATAGATGAGAATGGTGATGCACTTGATGGTTCTAAACATAACTATACACTTCATTTTTCTAAAGATAGACTTCCACCGGTAAAAGCGTTTTGGTCTTTTTCTATGTATAAATTGCCAGAACAACTTTTTGCAGAAAATTCTATCAACCGTTATGTCATTAGTAGTGCTACAGAAGGTCTTAAATATAATGAAGACGGCTCTTTAGATATCTATATTCAAAAAGAGTCTCCTGGGGCAGATAAGGAGTCTAACTGGTTACCGGCATATGATGGAAAATTCTCTTTACAAGCCAGACTTTACTGGCCAGAACCAAAGAGTCTTGACCCTTTATATGTACTGCCAAAAGTCACGATATCTAAATAAAAACAAAAGGATACAAAATGAAAAAGGTCTACTTAATAGCATTGGCTGGCTTGATGATAATCTCATCAAGCTTTGCCTCAGAACAAAAACTTAGTGCCAAAGAGGCTACACAAATTGCCAAAGAGGCTTATATTTACGGTTTTCCTTTAGTGCTTAACTACAAAACAATGTACAGTTATGCCGTCGATAAAAAATCACCGGAGTATAAAGGTGATTTTAACAAACTGGCATGTGTGGCTAGAGTATATACGCCTGAAGATAGAGCTATTGTGACTCCAAATTCAGATACGCCTTACTGTATGACATGGGTAGATATGAGAGTTGAACCAGTGGTATTCACCATACCAGAGATAGATAAAAAAAGGTTTTATGAAGTGCAACTCATTGACCTCTATACACACAATGCCGCTTATATCTCTACGGTAGCGACTGGAAATGTTCCTGGTAAATACCTCCTGGCAGGACCTGGATGGAAGGGAGAAGTACCAAAAGGTATTACAAAAGTCATCCCTTTTGAGACACAATTGCTGTTCAGTATACACCGTACGCAACTCTTCAATCCAAGTGATATAGAGAATCTTAAAAAGATTCAAGATGCTTACAAGGTTGAGCCACTACATGCTATCTTGGAACAAAAGCTCCCTCTGCCCCAGCAGCTATTGATTTTCCAAAATGGAAAGATGGAGATGAGTTTAACGCTCAGTTCTTTGCTTATTTGGACTTTATGTTAACCCTTGTCAAAACGCCAGATGAAGAGCAAGCGCTTATGAAAAGATTTACAAAGATTGGATTGGATGGTAAAGGTAACTTTGACATCAAAAAACTCTCTCCAGAGATTCAAAAGGCTTTAGAAGAAGGTGCAAAAGAAGGCCTCGAAGCGATAAAAGAGTTTGGAGCAAAAGCTTCTAAAGATCCATTAGCAAGTGCAAAAGTATTTGGTACAAGAGCATTTTTAAATAAAAGTGCAAAAGATAACTATAAATTAGATGATCTGTTTATGATTCGTGCAGTTGGTGCACAGTTGGGTATCTATGGAAACTCAGGAGAGGAAGCTATCTATCCTACCTATTTGGCAGATGCAGAGGGTACTCCATTGGATGCCTCAAAAAACAACTATACCATGACTTTTAAAAAAGAAGCATTTCCACCAGTGACAGCATTTTGGTCACTTACTATGTATGATGGCAAAACGCAACTGCTTATAGATAACCCTCTGAACAGGTACCTTCTTAATTCTCCTATGATGGATCAATTTGTACTTAATAAAGATGGCTCTTTAACTTTTTATGTGCAAAAAGAGTCTCCAGGTAAAGATCTAGAATCAAACTGGTTACCTGCTCCAGATGGACCTTTTAATGCCGTCTTGAGACTTTATGGTCCAAAAACAGAGGCACTTGAAGGTAAATGGACAGCTCCAGCACTTGTAAAAGTGTCAAAAAATAAATAGAGAAAAACTCTAACGGAAAAATTATGAAAAAATTACATTTGAAAATAACTTTGATCCCAGGTGCTGCTATTGGAAATAGTCAAGAGAGAAAATAAGGAACAGGCAGGTATTAATAAAATGATTTATAAAAATATTGCATCAGTACTATTGATAAGTACAGTTTTTCTCTGTGCGAAAGACAACAGTTTAGCCTCACAGATACCAGAGGTAAAACCAGGTATTTTGCAGGGGTATTTGGATACTAAAACGCTTCCAAATTCCCTCAACTTGATCCCTATAGCACCTATACAAGGTAGTGCTGCTCAGAAACTTGATAATGCTATCAGTGAAAAGTATCTTGCATTGCAGGGAACACCACGATGGGAAATGGCTTCAAAAGATGCTGATCTAAGTTTTCCAAATGCAGCACAAATATTTTCCTGTGCTTTAGGTGTACCTGTCAATGAAGAGCAGACACCACATCTTTATCTGCTACTGCGGCGTACAGTGGCAGATGCAGGTTTGGCAACCTATACAGCAAAAAATTATTATCAGCGTGTCAGACCCTTTATGCTCAACAGAAAACCTATCTGTACACCTGATGAGAGAGAAATATTAAAAAATGATGGTTCTCACCCCTCTGGACATACAGCTATAGGTTGGGCATGGGCATTGATCCTTGCTGAGATAGTACCAGAACATGCTGATACGATATTGGCTAGAGGCAGAGCTTTTGGTGAGAGTCGGATCATATGTAATGTGCATTGGCACAGTGATGTGGTAGAAGGACGCTTTATGGGTGCTTCTGTTGTTGCAAAACTCCATGCCGACCCTCAATTCTTATCTGATCTGGAAGTGGCCAAAAAAGAGCTTGCATCGTTGTATGCAAAAGGTGCTAAATCGCCCAATGACTGTAAGTTTGAGAGTGATGCATTGGCTCTCGCTGAAGCAAAATAACCGAATTATACGAGGAGAACACTATGAAAAAACAGCTTAATCCAGTGCTCGTTAAAATTTCGAAGAATTAAAAAAATACCGATGAAATAAATCATCTAAAAGGAGAAGAAATGAAACTATACAATAAGTTCCTCTGCACGACAGGGGTTGTTTTTTTGCTTGGAGGAACAAGCCTGTTTGCAGAAGACCAGTCTGCTCAAGAGATACTGCATGAGGCAAATCAATATGTCGGCAGTATGGATAAATATGCATTTACTGCTGTGGTATTTCATGATGGGGTAGAAAATGGTGAGATCCTAAAGCAAAAGTACAAACATGAAGTATCTGTAAAAGTTGATAGACCTGGTAAGCTACGTATAGATGTCAAAGGTGATACCAGAAACAGAACTAATTATCTTAATAATGGTACGTATACAATGATGGATCACACTACTGATTATTATGGACAACTAAAAACACCAGACACCATTGAAGGTACGCTTGATGTTATTTTTAATAAATATGGTATCAAAGCACCTTTGGCACAACTGATTTACCGTGATATGGACAAACGTTTCAAGTTCGCAAAAAGTAAAAACTTTGGAACGGTGATGGTAGGTGACACAGAGTGTCATTATATTGCTTTTAGTGATAAAAATGCAGAAGTACACCTATGGATCACAACGGGTGATAAGCCATTGGTAAAAAGTTATAGTATTTTTGATAAAACGGTTGAAGGTCGACCAACTAACAGCGCCTCTATCACTTGGCAAACTAATCCAAAGATCACAGATAATGATTTTATCTTTGCTGCACCTAAAACTGCAACAAATATATCAGTTATCAGTGCAAATCAATAAAGGAGTACATGATGATAAAGAAAAATATATTTTTAGTTAAATTTACAGTAGTTGCTGCAATGATCGGATTCTTCTCACCTTCTATAAGTGTTAATACCAATTTTCAAGCAGAGAATACTTACAGTACTGATTTTTCTCAGTTAAACCTCTCTCTTTTGAATACTGCTGAGGCAAGGCCTGCTGCTCGTGGAGGTGGTGCAAACAGAAATGTAAATAGAAATACAAATGTAAACAGAAACGTGAACAGAAATACAAATGTGAACAGAAACGTGAATGTAAACAGAAACGTGAATGTGAACCACTATCATGGCGGAGGTAGGCATTATGGTCACTATAATGGACGTGCTATTGTAGCTTGGACAGCAGGATTGGCTATAGGTGCCATGATTGCTTCATCCTCTATGCCCTCGTCATGTACAACAGTCATTGCAAATAATATTAGCTATAGACGATGTGGTTCTGCTTACTATAGACCGTACTATCAGGGTAGTACAGTAGTGTATCAAGTTGTTAATTCGCCTTATTGATTTTTTCGATACTTGAAGGCAAATGGGTTAATCCTCCGCTTGTTAACGTGTCAAAAGATTAAATATTAGATACATATTCTATAAAGGAAAAAAATGAAATTGGCTAGATCAAAAAACATAGTGAGCACTCTTGCTACCATAAGCATGTTAACTGTAGTGTTACAAGCACAAGAAGCTGCGACACAGCCAAGTGGACTCCTCCCCTTGGCTGATTACTCCGGTAGTCTGTCTGAACGTTCCCACCTCTTCGGAGACCTTGGTGGTAGCCGTTCTGAATGGGCTGCGAATGGATTTAGCTTCGATATCGATTATAATCAGTATTTTCAAGGTGTTACGGATGGTGGGCTTGATACAGGCTCTGAGTATGGCGGAACCATAGACTGGAACATTAATGTTGATTTTGATCGGATGGGTCTGATTCCGGGCGGTTTGCTCCAGATGCGTGCAGTATCTCGTTATGGAAGCTCAGTCAATGGTATTAGTGGAGCTTTAATCCCGGTTAATACAGATGCAACACACCCTACCACTACCACACTGGATGAAGATGTTACTCTCTGGCTACCTATGATCACCTATACACAATTTTTAAGCAATACATTTGCTTTGAGCATAGGAAAAATGGATATGTTTGGGTCAACGAACGAATTTGCAGGCGGCAGGGGACGGACACAGTGGTGGAACATGAATCTAAGTATGCCTACCTCTCCGGCACTTGTAGTCCCATACAGTATGTTAGCTGTGGCAGCTGTCTACATGCCCAGTCCAAATTTAACCATTACCAGTATTGTAGGTACCAGTAGTGACACATCAGACCATTCTGGATTTGATATGTTAAATGATGGATTGACAGCGTTAATGACGCTGGAGTATAAATACAAGATTTCTGATCTTCCCGGAGGTTTTACCCTCATGCCAGGATACGGCTGGGACAATGAATTTAATGAAATTAATGGTCGTATGAACATTGAAGATGGCCAGTTGGTACCCTCTACCAAGGATGATACATGGTTCTTTTCTGCTGATATGTGGCAGTATTTGTGGGTTGAGGATGGTGCCGATCAAGTGATCGATACCGCTGACGGACGACAGGACTTACAGGGTGTGGGTATTTTTTCCCGCATTCAAACTGCTGATAAAGATACCAATCCTGCTGACTTTTACTTCAGTGTTGGTATCAATGCCAAGGGACTCATCCCGAGTCGAGATAATGACGCGATGGGGATCGCTTACAGCTATAACAGTATAAATAAAGGGCGTTTCCTTGACTTTATCGGAATCGAAGATTCATCCACGGCTTGGGAGTTGTTCTACAACGTCGAACTTACTCCGGCTCTTCACCTGACATTGGACGCACAGGTGGTTGATTCGGCACTCCCTATAGATAGAGCAACGATTCTGGGAACATCTCTGCAAATGCGTTTCTAGGCATTTGGGAAGCCTTCAGGGGACACGTTTCTCATGGGGCTACGCTTAGTCAGGAGACCTTATAAAATATTAATTTCATAAGGTTTGTCTTCGAGCATAAAATTTTCGAAAAATGGATAGACAGCGCATAATGCTAAAGAGTATAATATAAAAAATAAAGGAAAAACACAATGAAAACAAGAAGAACATACAATCCACTATTGGCAACCCTGCTACTCTGTGGACTATCATGCAATGCATTAGCGGCAGAGAACATCGTAGAAGAAATGTTGAAGAAGTAGCAGAGAGTACACCGAAACAGGAAAGTACCGACGAATTACGAAAAGCCGCCCAAAACCCGGTAGCCAGCATGATCTCTCTTCCTTTTCAGAACAATACGGATTTCAATATAGGTCCGGATAATAAGACTAAAAATACAATGAACATTCAGCCTGTAATACCTTTCGAGCTCAATGATGACTGGAACCTGATCACCCGAACGATTTTCCCTCTCGTTTCACAACCGGCTTTGTTCCCGGGACAAGATAGAACTTTTGGATTGGGAGATACATCAATTACTACTTTTCTTTCACCAAAAGAACCAGGTAAGATCGTGTGGGGTGCTGGACCAATGTTTCTTTTGCCGACAGCTACCGATAGTATGTTAGGCGCTGACAAGTGGGGTCTTGGAATTTCCGGGGTTGCACTCACTGTGATCGATAATTGGACCATTGGTGCACTTGCCAGTAATATCTGGTCAGTCGCAGGATCAGGGGATAATGATATTAATCTCTTTACTTTGCAGTATTTTGTAAACTATAACCTTGATGGCGGATGGTACTTGCTCACTGCACCGATCAATACTGCTAACTGGGAAGCAGACAGTGACAATAGATGGACTATACCATTGGGTGGTGGAGTTGGTAGAGTATTCAAAATCGGAAACCAGCCTGTGAATGCACAAGTATCTGCATATTATAATGTAGAGACACCAGATAATTTCGGCGCAGAATGGCAAATGAGAGCACAGATCCAGTTTTTGTTTCCTAAGTAGTTTATGAGATAGTTAAATAGTAAGAAAATAGTTTAGAAGGATACTTCTTTTACATAATGAAAACGTTATGAAATATATAATTTTATAAGGTTTCTACCTTGCCTACAAAACACTAAAAACCATTTAAAAGAGATGCCACTTGTCCAAGTGCAATACCACCATCATTTGGAGGAATCGCATTTGAGATAACAGCATCAGGAAACCTCTGAAGTACCAACGCTAAAAGTACCCTATTTTGAAACACCCCACCACTAAGCACCAAAGGCAAATCATAAGCTGCATACACCACGGCTATCATCTCTACTAAAGTGTGGAAAAACTTTGACACAGCTACAAATGTATCTTCCTCTTGCAAGATCTCTCTTACTATAGGTAAGACATCTAGTTGCCCATTGGCATACCCAAAACTGTAGTGCCCTGGTACATCACTTTGGTAGTACTCTTCAAGGTACATACCACTCTCACCCTCAAAGCTCATGACATGACAAATGCCTAGCAGTGATGCCACTGCATCAAAAAGTCGCCCCACAGAAGAGCTCAGAGGTGAATTAATCCCCTTTTGCCATACTAAAAAGTATGTCTTTAACTCTGCTTCATTAAAGGCTTGTGTTGTTGGGTTTTCTAAGGTGAGTGCCCTCTCTTGAAAGAGATCAAAAAGTAATGAGAGTGCTACTCGTTTAGGCTCTTTGATAGCTTTAGCACCACCAAGGAGTTTAAAATAGTTTATATGAGCTACACGCTCATACCCCTCATAGTCACACACCATAAACTCTCCACCCCAAAGGTTACCATCGTCCCCATACCCTGTGCCATCAAATGCTACACCAAAGACTTTACCTTGAAGTTGCTTCTCAGCCATCACCCCTAGTATGTGTGCATAGTGATGCTGTACAGACAAGCCTTTCCAGTCACTATGTGCTGCAAGAAGTGTATTAGCAACTTTGGTAGACTCATACTGAGGATGTTTATCATGCACAAGCAGTGAGGGTGTAAAGTCGTACATTCTCTGTAAGGTATCTATATTTTTTTGGTAGTACTCTACTGAGCCAATCGTGTCTAAATCACCAATATGTGGAGAGAGTATCACCTGATCTTCAAAACCTATGGCGATGGTGCTTTTTTGATTAGCTCCTAAGGCTAAAACATTTTGCTTTAGCCTAAATGGCAGTTGCACACTCGCAGGTGCAAAGCCTCTGGCACGTCTCAAAATGACTGACTGATTTTCAACAACCATCATCACCGAGTCATCACAACCATTAACAATGTCACGATTGTGCTCTAACACATAGTCATACACCCCATTAAGTTTCTCCAACGACGCTAAATTTGTACAAATGGGCTCATCTGTGACATTGGCTGAAGTTGCCACTAGTGGGCGTTTTAACTTCTCTAAGAGTAGCAGATGTAACGGCGTATAGGGTAAAAATAGTCCTAACGTAGAGATGTGAGGGGCGACACCCTGCAACTTCTCTTTAATGCTTTGCATCAAGACGATAGGTCTTTCTTTTGAACACAGAAGGGTTTCTTCTTGCGAATTAAAGGTTACATACACTTTTGCCATGCTACTATCTCTTACCATGACAGCAAAAGGTTTACTTGGTCTTCGTTTTCTTTTGCGTAGTGTCTCTACCGCTTCTGTATTGGTAGCGTCACACATAAGGTGGTAGCCACCCACACCTTTGACGGCAACAATCTTACCTTGCTCTAGCAGCGCCACTGTTTTTTGAATCTCATTAGAAGTTTCAAGTGCCTTAGAATGCCTATTGAGGAGTTTTAATTGTGGGCCACATTCAAAACACCCTATGGGTTGTGCGTGGTAGCGTCTATCTAGCGGATTGGTATACTCAGCTTCACATGCATGACACATCTTGAAAAACTTCATAGAGGTCTCTTTTCTATCATAGGGTAAATCATAAATGATAGAGTAACGCACCCCACACTGCGTACAGGTGATAAAGGGGTATCCATAACGGCGATTAGTCGGGTCAAGAAGTTCTTCTTCACATGCACTACAGATGCTTACATCTGGTGGTACACGTACTGTCTTTTCACCCTCGTCACTCGTACTGATAATTTGGAAATCATCAAACACTTCATCAGTAACTTTAGAAGATGTTATTTTATCAATGATGGCCAAGGGAGGAAGTTCGTCATGTATGGCATCTAAAAATGTTTGAAAGAGTGACTCAGAAGCATTCAATACGATGACCACACCATGTGTACCATTGAGTACCGTACCTTTGAGTGCATATCTGTGTGCAAGTGTGTAGATGAAAGGACGAAACCCAACCCCTTGTACAGTACCTTCTATCTGTATCTTATAAGTAGAGGGTTCCATGTACTACATTCTCCTTGCCAATGGGGAAGTTCTTATTCATCATTGGCGTGTATTGTCCTAGTATTCTTGGTATTTTACCATACTCAGACTGATTGGTAATGTTTTATACTTCACTTCCAAGGGTTATCGCTCCAAGTGCGACATTGGCATTATCCATACTCAAACGCTCATTTCTATAGATAGGAAAGTTCATACTCAGGGCATTATAGGTACGCATCAGTAACTGACGGTTCTCAAATAACCCTCCGCTGAGTGTGACTCCATTGATCCCTATATTTGCATCCGAGTCCTCAGCCTGCTCAGCAATAAAATCTGCCAAGGAATCGATAAAACCGAAACTAAGGAGATAATCATCAAGACCAGCCAGTTTAAAACTCATAGCAGAACGAATAGCCAGTCTTATATCAAGTTGGTATCCCTCATCTGTACTAATAACTTTATAATCAATACGTGGTCCTGATTTTCCACTGAATTCAATGGCTGTGGCCTCAAGTACTTCAGCTGACTCAAGTGCATCATTACCATCATATAATCCTAAGAAAACGGCTGCCATTGACCAGATCTTAGTAAGATCGGATGTCCCTGCATGAGCTTGAAATTCCAATTTTTCAATTTTTTCATATAATTCAGGAAAACCGTTTTTAAAATTATTAACAAGACGCTTTCCTCCCTCATCCATAGATCCTATAGCTTCGAGCATCTCTCTAGGCTGAGTGATCGTTTCATCCTTAAAGAGCACCATCGGTGTATAGCCGATCTTTCCGGAATAAGAAAAGATGTGTGATGTGTGCTCACGACTAAAATGTATTCCGCATAGAGATTGTCCTTCAAGTCCATGCTCCATAACAATAGAACGCATGGCAGCATGTGCCGGTTCGAATCGTATGGCATTCGTAAGCTGGTCTTTTTCTTCATTTGAAACATACTGAATATAATGTTTATTGGTCAGGTCAAGTGTCACATCAACTTCCAACCCATGACTGTCACCATATGACTGAAAAGCACTATACTCACAAAATGAAGGATGTTTCAAACTCCTAGATATACGGTAAGGCAACATATCTCTTCCTGTAGAGACGATCAGATGTTCATCCAATGCTGTAGCAACACGCAACGTAGTTACATGATCACTGAAAACAGCATCAATTCCTTTATTCTTTAATGCAGTGGAAAGTGCCAGCGTTATCTTATCATCAGCAAAGAAAACAGGATAAAAAGGCTGATTAAGTTCATATTCAGTACGAAGCATTAATTTTGCTTTTAAACGAACAGTTGGTTTCTCTACCTTCATCAATACATCAAGTTCACCTTGAGTGATCAAAAACTTATCTGATATATTGGCAGGGTCACAATATAATATACCCTGATCACTCTTATGTGCAGTGCTTAAAAGAGAAAAACGTCTTATTCCATTATAGGTAGGAAGAGTGATCTCACCTTTTTCACTGATCGTATTTGCCAATTTAATAAAAAGATCTTCCTCGTTTTCAGCTGATATACCAGTAAATGTAGTCAGCTCCTCCATAGAAAGTGAAACATCACTAAATCCACATACAGAACATTCTGTGAACGGATTTAATGTTTGGATCACATTTCCCTGGCACTCTGGACAGTATGGTACTTTAAATGACTCAACATCTTCAGATAAACTTGAAACAGTAGCTTCACTCTCTTCTTCTTTATTAACCTCTTCTATTATAGATTCTTTAAGGAAAAGTGATTGAGGAATGACTGCAGATACTTGTTCTGCAAGCGCTTCTAATGAAGCCTGATCTCCTGATGCTTCTATGCTATACTCTGTACCCTCTTGATATAATGAGAGAGGTATATTTGAAAGTTCATCGATACGATGCAATAGACGGGTAAACAATCCATTCTCATGGATATAATGAAATTTAAACGCTATACGCATCAAGAGCCTTAAAAGAGTTTGGAAGTATAGACTTTATATCTACTTCAGCTTTTTTTACTCCTTGGATACCTATGGTTCTCAAATGATCCAAGAGTGTTTTTTCCATCAATGGCACAGCAGATGCTACACCATCAGAAAGAGAGAATTCTGTTGCTTCGATCACTGTGGGTACAACTCCCATGATCATTGTTGGAGGCCTGTCACCTGCAAGGTCCATCATATTGAGTGTTTGCAGCATTTCCACTTCATGTGCAGACCCTTGCCAATCCACAGCATCAGGTACAGCATCAAAATTAAAGAAGTAAACTTCACCTGCATTAACACCAGGTGCATTGATCGTATCTATGATGACGACATGGTCATACTCTACGATGATCGGTATGAGTCTTTGTGCCAGAGTTCCACCATCAACAATATCGATCTGATGTTCACCATCAAATCGATATTTCTCTCCTATATAGTTGATAAAATGAACACCAATTCCCTCATCTCCAAATAATAGGTTTCCAATACCTAATACTAATATTTTCACTTCTTATCTTCTTCAGCTTCTTCTTTTTCTTTTTTTAAATGGTAATCATACCCCGTGAACATCACATCAAGTGCTGCATGTTTAAATCTAATTGCAGACCAAATAACAAGATAAATATGTATAGGAATAAATATCATGAATCCCCACACGGCAATATGATGAATATAACGTACATTTGCAAGTCCACCCATCCATGCTTCAACAACACGCATCGGTTCATAGAGCCAACCGCCAAGTCCTTGATGATATACATGTACATAAAGTACCAGTCCAGTCACTGAAACTATAATAAGCAATAGCATAATAACCGTATAAGTAAGGAACTGTAGCGGTCCATACAAACCTTTTTTCTTTAATTCACCGATAAAGAAATACGATTTTAACTGTATGATCCAAGACTTTACGCTAAATAGATCTTTAAGTGAACGCAATTCACCTTCACTGTCTTTCCCAAAAAAGAAAAGATATATCCGAAGTATTCCTGAAGCTAACAAAATAAATCCCATTATTAAATGCCACTTGGTCCACTCTGCATAAAGAAGTTTATCTGTTGAACCTTCAGATGTAAGGAATGGATCTGCGATATAAAAACCTGTTATGATCAATCCTGTTATGACCAGAGCACGTATCCAATGTAAAATTCTATTCCCACTGCTGTAGACAAAATCGGGATGATCTGAGGTGTATTTTTCTTCATGAGCCATGTTTACTCCTTCTCATTCATTTTATTAAAACTATATTCATCTACTAGCAGCTTGCACCACTGTTCATAGGATTTACTTTAAATTCACTGAGCTCTACACCTTTCATATCCATCACATGAACAGAACATGACATACATGGATCAAATGAGTGAATAACGCGAAGTACTTCAAGAGGCTTTGTAGGATCCTCAAGTTTCAATCCGACCAAAGATGCTTCATATGGACCAATAACGCCATTTCCATCCATTGGACCAGCATTCCATGTAGTAGGTACAACTGCTTGGTAATTTTCTATCAAACCATTTTTAATACGTACCCAGTGACTCAATGTCCCTCTAGGCACTTCACCAATAAATCGTCCAACGTATTCTTTGTCATTATCTATTTCAAATTTAGTATAGGTAGTGTCATCGGTCTTAATATTTTCTACCAACGAATTAAAAATAGTAATAGCATTATCGGAAATTAGTTTAGTTTGAAGCATACGTGCTGCTGTACGACCTAATGTTGTAAAGAGTGCACCTACCGGCAAGCCAGTTCGTTTGAGGAAACCACCTACCTCTGCCTGCACTTTTTTATTACCTCTTGCATAGTTCACAAGTAAACATGATAAAGGACCGACCTCCATAGCTTCACCATCATATCTTGGCGCTTTAACCCAAGAGTATTTTGCATTTTCATCGATGATCTTAGCTTCACCATTGACTGTATCACCATCAACGAAACCTGTATAGTCAGGGTCAGTGACACCATCATATGGCTGAAGAGGCTTTGTTCCTTTATACCATGCATGAGTTACATCTTCTTCGATCTTCATATCTTCAATATCAAAGACTTGACTCAGGTCGCCACCTTTGATAATACCGCCTTGGAAAAGGTGTTCAGTACGGTTAAGCATAAATGCATCAGCTGCGAGGAAGTTCTTTACACCCACACCACCTAAAACACTCTCTTCTGTACCATATGCCTCAGCAGCCATGACGATATCTGCATGATATGCACGATCGATAAAATCTTTAACGATTCTATATTTTTCTCTCCACTGAGATAAACGAGTTGGACTCAAAATATCACGTACACAAGTTACCCCACCAACGACTAAACTTTGTGGGTGTGGCTGTTTCGCACCAAAGATAGCGAACATTTGCGCTGCAACACGTTGAACTTCAAGTGCTTTCAAGTAGTGAGAGAGTGCTATAAGGTTCTGTTCGGGAGAGAACTTATATGTTCCATTTCCCCAATATGCATTGGCAAACGGCCCAAGTTGTCCCTTATCTACAAACTCTTTTACTCTTTTTTGAACAGCAGTAAGCTCATCAGCACCAGTAGCAATAGGGAGATCACTATACTTAAATGCTAACTCAGAAGCTGCTTTAGGGTCTGCACTGAGTGCTGATACGATATCAACCCAATCGAGACCATGCAGATGGTAGAAGTGAACCACGTGATCATGCATATAAAGAGATGCATTAAGCAAAGATCGTACTAGTTTTGCGTTATAAGGCGCTTCCACACCTAGTGCATTTTCAACAGCTTCTACACCTGCTTTATAGTGTGAATAGGTACAAACACCACAAATACGTTGTGCCATAAGCCCTGCATCACGAGGGTCACGTCCTTTAAGGATGAGCTCAATTCCTCTCCACAGAGTCGATGATGAGTAAGCTTTTTGTACGACATTGTTTTCATCTACCTCTACTTCTATACGGAGGTGTCCTTCGATTCTTGTTATCGGATCAATAACTACACGTCTGTTACTCATAATTTATCCTTCCTTCTCATCTTTTTTATTCATAAACATACTTGCAACAGCATGTGCACCGATACCAACCACAGTTGCAGTCAGAAGTGCTGTACCAACTTTATCGACTGTTGTGTTGAGTCCCATAACAAGATGTGATTTGATCGGTTTTTCCAACGGTCCCATAGTATCCCAGAAATCCGGTTCAGAACATCCCATACAACCATGTCCTGCTTGAACAGGCCAACTCGTACCTTGATTGAACCGCTCTGTTGAACAGTTATTAAATGTATAAGGACCTTTACATCCTTGTTTATACAGACACCATCCATCTTTAGCACCATCATCACCAAAGCTTTCTACAAATTCTCCTGCATCAAAGTGTCCACGTCTCTCACATAGATCATGAATCCTATGACCATAAGCCCATTTTGGACGAGAGTAACGATCTAGTGCCGGCAATGTACCAAAGAGCAAGAAGTGCATGAGAGTTCCTACAATGTTTGATTCACTAGGAGGACAACCCGGTACGTTGATAACTGGTTGAGAAACAACCTTGTCTACACCTTTTGCACCTGTAGGGTTAGGCGCGGCAGCCTGAATACCACCAAAGCTTGAACAGGTACCGATAGAGAAGATCGCTGCTGCATCCTTTGCAGCTGCAGTGACGATACTAAGACCTGTTCTACCATGCGCACCCAATGTCAAATATTGCCCATTATTTGCAGTAGGTACACCACCTTCAACGAGTAAGATATAGCGTCCCTTATACTTTTCTAAAGCATTATCAAGATTCTCTTCCGCCTGCCATCCTGCAGCAGCCATCAATGTTTCATGATACTCGATAGAAACATAGTCAAAGATCAGAGAATCAATAGTAGGTGCATCTGAACGGATAAGTGATTCACTACATCCTGTACACTCTGCCATATGTAGCCAAACCAATGGTACTCTATCTGCAAGTTTCGCAGCTTCTGCAAATAAAGGTGTAAATTGAGATGGTAGGGCAAGTATTGCAGTGATACCAGCCGCCCACTTCATAAAATCACGTCGCTCGAACCCTCGCCCTTCAAGCATCTCTTCAATTGACTCATCTTTACTAGATGGCAATTCAGATAACGCCTTTACACGATCTTTCGCTTTCTCATAGAGTGCATCGAAACCATTCATAATTACTCCTTTAATTGTGTTGTTATTTGAAAGTATATCACATTTTAATTATGTATTATAACTTTTTATTAAGACTAAAAAGGTCTTAATTTAAGTTATACACTTCTCTCTAAAACCATCCTCTTAACATAAGGTACCAATACATCGGTTTTAACTGATACAGATCAAAGACCCACCACATGAATCTTGGCTCAGCAGGATTCAAAAATGGTATGGTCGGTGCTACACCTTCATAGTTAAATTCTGCCATCATGATCTTTCCGTATCCGGTTTTGATAGGACACACCGTGTATCCATCAAAAAATTCATTCAGTTTTTTACCTTCCATTGCAGATACTAAATTGTTTACAACAATTGGACCTTGATGTCTCGCTGATCCACCAGTTCTACAAAGTGGTATACCACACACATCACCGATACCAAATACATTATCATATCTATTGTGCTGCATAGTATACTGATCAACTTCCAGATACCCTTTTGCTGTACCTTTTTGCCAACCTAAAGGTGAGTCTTCCAAAGCTTTAGATGGTGCCATAGGTGGTACGATATGTATGAAGTCATAAGACATATCTACCATCTCTGACTTATCTATCATGTCATACATTTCCAAGTCTTCATCATACTCACCTTTTTCTTCCCAAGTATGTTCAAAGGTTGCTACTTTATTTTTTACATCGATCGCGACAAGGTTATGTTTGAATTTATTTGTAATAGTGTCATATTGTTTTTGTACTTTATGAAGTGATGCATCAAACTCAGGATGCTTGAAGAGCTTTGAAGCATTGGCTGCATAGATAAAATTAGCACCTAAACCATCTTCTTTTAAATAGTCTGCACTAAGATAGAGTATTTTTTGAGGTGCCCCACCACACTTGATGGCTCCTTTTGGATTTGTATAGATAGCAGTTGGTTTTTTACCTGAAGCAGCAGCTTCCTTTAGATCTTTAAACCATTCCCAAGTGATACTACCACCATCAGCTGTACCTTTCTCCAAATCACTCAAATAGACACTGGAGATACCATTTGTACCGATGTCCTCTTCAGTAAGACCCTTGATCCTATCATAACGGTATTCCATTCCTGTAGCAACGACCATATAATCATACGGAACTTCTTCACCTGCACGAGTTGTAACTGTATTATTATCGGGGTCAAACTTAGCTACTTCATCCTTTATCCAATTTACACCATCAGGTATAAAATCTTTATTGTCTTTCTGAATATCCTCAATAGTGTAGAGCCCAGCAGCCATAAAGACTTGTCCAGGCTGATACAAGTGTATCTCATTTGGAGAAATAACAGTGATATCAGCATTTGGCAGAGCACGAGCAAGTCTTGAAAGTGCCATAAGCCCACCTGCACCTGCACCAACAACAAGGACCTTAGCTTTTTTGTTACTTTTAAGAGTTCCTGCATGTGCTACGGCAGCTTCTGAAGATGGTGGCATACCCATAAATGTGGCTGCACCACCAACACCCATCATTTTAAGCGCGTCTCTTCTACTCATACCTTTATTTTCTATATCAGTATCACCATGTAAAAGATCTACAAGCGGCTTACAGTGCTCAATCTTTTTCTTCTTCTTTTCCATATTTAAATCCTTTGATCTGTATGGATTAAGTATAATATAATTAGCGTTTATAAATACTGAAAAAAATGTATAAAAATAAGACAAAAAGTATAAAAAGTAAAAATAATATTTCAGAGAAAAAACCTCCTAAATAAAGAAAATCACAGGCTTGCTTCAAAAGCAACAATATTGATATAATGCATATAAAAAGAGAGATCTATGACTGCACAGCTAATACAGGCACTTTCTGGTTTGGGAATGTTCTTATTTGGTATGCTGTATATGGAAATGGCACTTAAGGAGTCTGCAGGTCTCCGTTTTAAAAGCTGGATAAAAGATTCCACATCATCTACGGCAAGATCTCTTATGACCGGAACCATAGCCACTACGCTACTTCAAAGTTCTTCTGTAGTGACACTTATGACCCTCTCTTTCGTCAGTGTCTCTTTGATCACTTTACATTCGGGCATTGCAGTCATTTTTGGAGCGAATGTTGGTACAACTGTAACTTCATGGATTGTTGCCACACTTGGTTTTAAAGTAAAGATCGAAGCTTTTGCTCTACCTATGATAGGTGCTGGCGGACTACTTCTAATGTTTGCAGAACCCTATAAAAAAGTGATCATGGTTGCCAAGGTATTCGTTGGATTTGGACTATTGTTTCTTGGTCTGGAATTCATGAAAACCTCTATAGAATCATTGACCACTGCTATTGATCTCGCCAAGTTTGCCAACTATCCATTAATTACCTTTATAGGAATAGGATTTCTACTTACAGCGATCATTCAGTCAAGTTCAGCAGCGACTGCTATTGTATTGAGTGCCCTATATGTGCATATACTCAACTTTGAACAAGCAGCTGCCATGGTCATCGGTACAAATATAGGAACTACTGTTACAGCCATCCTCGGTTCTTTAGGTGGAATACCCGATAAAAAACGTGTTGCCTTGGCTCATTTTATATTTAACTTTGTTACTGCAGCAGCAGCGTTTTTACTGTTACCTTTTTTGACACAGTTCATAATGAGTTTTGATGCATTAAGAAATGATACAGTGACTGCATTAGCCCTATTTCATACCATATTTAATGTGCTTGGTGTGCTACTCCTTCTTCCTTTCATATCATTAATGGCCAAGTTGCTGGACCGTCTTTTCGTACATGTCAAACCTGCACCCACACGATACATACATTTAGTTGATCCTGAATTTTCTGAAACTGCTCTTGTTGCATTGCGTGATGAAGTAAATAATTTGTTTGTCAAAACGATGAAGTATGCACTTTTGATCTCAAATATTAAACCTAATGATGTTTTGGTAAAAAAACTTGGTTTGAAAGAGGCAATTGAATCTAACCAGGAACAAATAGATTTTGATCACAAAATTGCATATAACAGCATTAAAGATATAGAAATAAAGATCATGGAGTTTGTCTCAGTCATCAATCAACAAGAACTGCTACAAGAGGATAAAGAGAACCTGGAAACTCTTTTATCTTCAGTGCGAGAAAGTGTCTATGCGGCAAAGATACTTAAAGATATCAAGAATGATATGAATGAATTCTCTGAAAGCAGCAGTGAGATGATCCACAACATTTATGATTCTATTCGAAAAAACCTTATCTACACTATAGTTATTTTTATTAACTATATAGAAGAAGTGTGGAACATGCAAAAGTGTGTGGAGAAATTTTCTAACTCAGAAGAAGAAAACAAACGTATCATGAGAGAGGCTTCACTTTCAATCAGTCATAAAGGCATTAATGAGAAGAAGGTCGTTTCTTTGCTCAATACAAATAGATCCGTTTCGATTGCAACCCAGGCTCTTTTTGAGGCATCAAAATCAATTTCAGTACATTTCCCACTTGAAGATTAGAAACAGGAAAGTCATTTAGTCCTCTTGTGTTATAATGGCGTCCATACAAAAACAAGGTTATATGAGTGGAAAACCCAACAGTAAAAACACAGAAATTCATTTTAAAACTCTTTCCTGAGATCATGGTCAAAGGGTCATCTGCAAAAAGACAAATGGTTGGACAGCTTTATAACAATCTTTTAAATCTTTTAGGTAGATACAGTTCTGATATCACAGTTAAAAAGTTTTCTGATAAACTTGAAGTCGTTACTCCTATTGAAGTGCTACCAGAAGTACGCCAAACGCTTCTTGACACACCAGGCATAGAACAAGTACTTGAAGCCTTACAGTTTGATGGGATGGAGACACTTGATCAGATCAAGGTCAAGGTCAATGAGATCATGGGAAAAGAGATCATAGGAAAAACCTTTGTCGTGCGAGTTAAACGTTCAGGAAAACACCCTTTTAGATCTACACAAATAGAACAGACCGTAGGTGGTTATATGTTGGCACACAATGATGCTAAGGGTGTAGACCTGCATAACCCGAAAGTAACCATACGTCTTGAGCTTATCAATAATCAACTCAATATCATTACCATAAAACATGCTGGACTCAGTGGATTTCCTTTAGGAACACAAGGTGACATACTCTCACTCATGTCAGGTGGTTTTGACTCTACGATCGCGAGTTATTTAACGATGAAGAGAGGGATAAAAACCCATTTTATCTTCTTTAATCTTGGTGGAATCGCTCATGAGATAGGTGTAAAACAGGTTGCCCTTTACTTATGGTCCAAGTTTGGTGCTTCACACCGTGTCTCTTTCATCTCTGTGCCTTTTGATACTGTCATAGAAGAGATATTTCGTTCTACACATGAATCATATATGGGTGTGACGCTCAAACGTCTTATGTTGATGGCTTCAGAGAAAATAGCAGATGATATGGAGATAGACGCTATTCTTACAGGTGAAAGTGTGGCACAGGTCTCCAGCCAGACACTGCGTAACCTAGCACTCATAGACCAAGTGACCAACAAGCTTGTTTTACGCCCTTTAGCAACCATGAATAAACCGGAGATCATCAAGATAGCCAGTGAGATCGGTACACGTCGTTTTGCAGAGAACATGCCTGAATACTGTGGTGTGATATCAAAAAATCCTATTACTCATGGGTCATATAAACGCATGGAAAAAGAAGCAAAACGTTTTGACTACAGCATTTTAGATAAAGCTGTAGAAGATGCTCAAAAGATCTATGTGGATGAGATCGTAGATGATGTAGCGAATGCGGCACCTATCGAGGTCATTCATGAACTAAATGATGAAAACTTTGTAGTGATAGACATCCGTACGGAAGATGATTGTATAGAGACTACCTGTCCAAGCATTAAGATACCATTCCATAAACTTAAAACAGAGTTCATAAAATTACCACAGAACAAAGAGTACCTGCTCTATTGCGAAAAAGGTGTTATGAGTCAGTTGCATGCACAGTACCTTCGTGATGCACAAAATGTAAAGAATGTAAGGGTTTACAGACCTTAAATATAGTTATTCAGATAACCTTTTCATTTTTCTAAATAAATGGAATTCTTCAGTGTTAATGGCATTGTCAACCATGATATCCGGCATTAAATTTGCATCTATCCATCCACCAGCAGGACTCATCATTTCCAAGCTATCGTTGTATCTTAATTCATTGATCTTATTTTTTGTTAAGATTTTTCTCTTTGGCTTCGTATCAAGTTCTTCAAAATTTACCTCATGTTTGTAACAGATCGTTTTAGTACAATTATTGATATCTCTACACCAATTAGGTTTACCCTCTTCTGTGTAAAATACTTTTTGTCCATTTTCATATTCAACTTCAAACACATAGTATCCATCAAGCCTAAGAGATTTGGCCAATACAAAAATAACTTTACCTACACCAAATACAATAGAGTACATTTCATCATTTAGTTTAATGTCTGAAAATTTGGTCATAAATATCCTTCAGTTTTTCTATTATGAAGAGTGTCTCATATTTCATAATAATTATATTCTAAGTATACCCTTTTAAAATAATTTTATCTATTTTTCTTGATTAAAAATCAATCAATATAAAGATGTTTGAAGTTTATGGATTATTACTCATTATTACATGAAAAGATAGTTATAATAATTTAGAAAAATTACATATTTATATATTTTTCTTTTGTATTAAGGTACAATTTAAGACCAACTTTGAATCTTTATATAGGTTTAGCACAAGTCATTATTTAAAAGGTAACCATAAAAAATTTATGATTATTCAAGAAGGATATAAATATGCCTAGGTTCTCCATCAAAACACATATATTTACCATATTTCTGCTCCTTGTTGGGATGATATCCTTCTCTCTTCTTTTTTCTCAATACTACTTTAGCGAAAAGCTTGCTGTTGATTCGACCCATAAAACCTTTCGTATCATTTCAAAAAATATCAGCGAACATATACGTAAAGAGGCTGTTGTAACTAGAAAAATTTTAGATCTTAAAAACAAACACAAAAGCTTGCTCGAGCCTATAACTTTTGAAGCTAAACACCCTTTTTTTGATAAGATGAGGCTAGTATTACAAAGAAACCCTCACCTTCATGCCATCTATTTTGGACATCCTGACGGGAGATTCTATGAAGTGATCCATATGAGAGACAGACCAGTTTTATCTAAAACTTTTCATGCACCTGCATCTACTGAATGGACTATTGTTACTATCATCGACAATCAACAGCAAAACACTTTTTTAGATGAGGACTTTGGTCTCATAAGTCAAACACGTTTTGATAAGCAGTATGACCTTCATAGCCGACCATGGTATAAACAAGCCGTAAATAGTACAGATATCATCACTACAATGCCTTATCTATTTGCAAACAGTCATAAAATGGGTGTGACTTACGCCAAACAATTTGAAACAAGAGGTATCGTTCTTGCCGTGGATTACACCATGTCAAAATTAAATGAGATCCTGGCTTTACAAAAGTTTGATGAAAAATCGGAAATTTTTCTCGTTGACAACAATGCTAAAAAATTTGCCTCTTCTGCATTTTCTGACAGCACTACATATATTCAGACACAAAAACTAGATGCCGAACTGACACGGATTATTAAAGAGAAAAAAACCAATAAGGTCGTCGAATATACCGAAGGAGAAGATAACTATTTCCTTATGTTCACTCCACTGATAAGCAAAGATAAATTCCTGGGCATAAAAATCGATGCAGATGCCTTACTAAAGCCATATAAAGAGAATATCCAATATGCATTGCTTATTGCTTTTATTCTGTTACTTATGGCATTACCTATTATTTTATTCAGTACCAATCTTATTGTAAAACCTATCAAGGCACTCATTTTGGAAAATGCCAAGATCAAAGAGAGAAAATATACTGAAGTGAATGCGATTGATACAAATATCATCGAATTTGAAGCACTTTCAAACTCCCAGGTCACTATGTCAAAAAGTATTCAAGCCTATGAAATATCACAAGAAGAATTACTGGATGCCATTATTAAAGTGATCGCTGAGGCCATCGATACCAAATCACCATATACTGGGAAACACTGTGCACGTGTTCCTGAAATAGCGCATGATCTTCTAAATGAAGCCAATCTTTCAACACTAGATCCCTTCAGAACATTTTCACTGACGTCAAAAGAAGAGCTTAGAGAATTTCAGATAGGTGCCTGGCTGCATGATTGCGGAAAGGTTACTACCCCGGAATATGTCGTGGACAAGGCAACAAAACTTGAAACCATCTACAATAGGATTCATGAAATACGTATGCGATTTGAAGTACTTTGGCGCGATGCACAAATAGCATACTTGAAAAATGATATCTCTATTGAAGCACTTGAGGAACGACAGAATCGTTTACGTGAAGATTTTGCATTTATCGCTTCTGTTAACCAGGGAGGTGAATTCATGGAAGAGTCAAAGCAGGTACGTATCAAAGAGATCGCAAAAATACAATGGCAACGACACTTTGATGAGACACTAGGCTTAGGTCCAACAGAAATGCTGCGATATGCAGACCAGAAGAAAGAAGGACTCCCTGTCACAGAAGCGTTACTAAGTGATAAAATACATCATATTGTCCCTCGTGAAGATTTTGACTATGATACCTATGCTTCTGAAGGTTTTAAACTTGAGGTACCAGAACATCTATATAATTACGGTGAAGTCTATAATCTTTGTATAGAAAAAGGAACGCTAAGCCCTGAAGAGAGGTACAAGATCAATGAGCATGTCATTATGAGTATTAAAATGCTTGAAAAGATCCCTTTCCCTTCTCAGCTTACCAAAATACCAGAATATGCAGGAACGCATCATGAAACACTTATCGGGACAGGATACCCTAAAAAACTTACCAAAGATGAGCTTTCAATTCCTGCACGTATTATGGCTATTGCAGATATCTTTGAAGCGTTGACTGCCTCTGATAGACCCTACAAAAAAGCCAAAACCCTTTCTGAGTCAATAAAGATCATGAGTTTCATGGTAAAAGACAAACATATTGATGAAGATCTGTTCAAATTGTTTTTAACCAGTGGTGTCTACAAGAACTATGCACTAAAGCATCTAAGGCCAGAACAAATAGATGAAGTAGATATAAAAAGTTATTTATAATATTTTTTTTATAATACTGAGCTATGATTATATATGGCAAAAATAATATTTTTATTTATACTTATACCGACATTCATATTTGCTTCAGTTCCTGACAGAAGGCTCAAAGAGTACCAAGAAAAGTATAGTCTGTGCCAGGGGAAAACAGACATCCAGATCTCTCAATGTTTATTGAACGGTAATCTAAACTACGCTAGATTTAGAGGAGATAAACACGCATATAGAAACATCCGTAAGCGTGAGATTCAAAAAGCTTTACGAAATGGCAATATATATCATTTTACAATGAATCATATGCCACAGACAAAAAGATACACCGGTTTAAAAAAATATTTGGATTATTTAAATTATATCAAAGAAGACTACACGCCACCTCAGTTCAAAGGTGATGATGCTGAAGATATCATAAGAATTAAAAAAGTATTTAATCTACTGCAGTCTGCGAGGTTAGAAGAAAATTCAGACTATACTCCGCAATTTGAGGCTGAACTTTTAGAATATCAAAGAAGACACGGCTTGGAAATTGATGGGAAGATAGGTCCAAATACAAAAAGAGAATTAAAGCGATCTATATCCAGTATTATCACTAAAGTAAAAAAGAATTTGGTATTGGAAAGAATTTCAAGCCCTAAAGGACCAAATTATATCTTAGTGAATATCCCTGAATTTAAAATGCACTACTATGATAATGACGAGCCTATCTTAAATATGAAGATTGTAGTGGGTAAAGCTAAAATGCGAACACCGGTATTTAATAGACAAATGAAATATATCGTAAAAAATCCAAGATGGAATGTGCCACCATCGATCTATGCAAAAGAGTATGCAGATAAGTCAGAAGCCCACTTAACAAAAGAAGGTTTTGCCTATAACAGTGAAGGAAAACTCTATCAAAAAGAAGGTGCAAAAAATGCTTTGGGACTGGTGAAGTTTTTATTTCCCAACAAATATAATGTTTATATGCATGATACCCCTGCAAAATCACTATTTCAGAGACATCGAAGAGCATTTTCACATGGCTGTATACGATTGGAAAAACCATTTGATCTTTTAAACGAATTAGGATTTGAATATGATACAAATAGAAATCAATGGATCACGTTAGAGAAACTTATTCCTGTCTATGTGGAATATCATACTGTGTGGGTAGATGATGACGGCATAGTCCAATTTAGAAATGATATCTATGGATATGAGAGGAAACTATTTAATTAGTTTGTAGCACTGTTTGAAAACTCTAAATGGAAACCTTATAAAGTTATATATTTTTATAAGATTTATAAAACAGGATATTTTTTGATACACTATAACTATGAAAGCGATAGTTCCAATCAAACAAGTGCTTAATAAGCACGAAGAGATTTCAGAATGGAGGAGGTAGTGATAAATGGTAGAATGTAGTAAGTGTCATCATCTTGGAAAGCCCACGACAAAGACGAAGATGGGACGAAAAGTTATCATGCTGTTATTATCGGTTGTCGTATATCCTGTTTCATTTGTGATACTTTTGCTTATTGGTTCAATAGTTAGGATTAAGGGTTGCTATGGCTCTCCTAATGATGTTTGTCTAGCAGCAACCATGGCAATATCTGCAGTGATAACACTCATTTATATTATTACAGTGTTATATAAATGCACACGAAAAATTGAGATTTGCGAGAAGTGTGGTAACCAAACTGAAAAGTGTATTTGGAAATAACTTTCACTTTAATATCCTCTCAACGCAGCTACTGTGTAACTATATTTACGGCTTGTTGATTTATTTAAATTGCATATTGAAACCGACAAATATTTGCCATTCAGCCCAACCATCACCCTTATTAGCGATGGAATACTGAGGTTCTATAAACACGTTATAAACCACATCCTCTGTTGGTATAACCTGTCCAATACCAAGACCCAATGGAACAGTATAGGTATCATGCTCAAAATCATATACCATGATCCCTGTTGAACGTAGATAGGTACCACCACCAAGTTGATACATTGCAAATGGCTGAAATGCTCCTACATTAACATCATCACGATTATCATCACCAGAAAAGCTTCCCTGCCAGGTCAGTAAATAACCATATTGGAAGGTTGGAGACTCAGCATTGAAAAGCACATTTGCTAATCCAGCCGAGTTTTTTCCACTTCCAAGTCTATCATCCGTTGATGTGTCAAGAGTAAGTTGAGGTCCTATACCAAAACTGATGCCAGGATTACCCACATCGATCATATAAGCAGCAAAAATATTAAAATCACCAATACCACTCTTATGACTGTTGTCGGCATTCACAGGATTAGTGATAATAGGAAGAGAAGCACGCAAAAGCCAACTACTCTCACCTATGGTAAAGGGTTGTGCATAACGTAACCATGCCTGATTGGCAGTTAGATCACCTGGACCCGTAAGCTCACCTATGGCATAGTCATGGATATTAAAAGCTTTGAAATTAGCCAAAGGATTGTTAGCCTGTGCTAAATCCGCCTCATCAGCACTTACAAATTGGCTACTGGCCAATAAGAACAAGCCAGAGATTAGTAACTTTTTTATACATGTGTTTTTCATAAAACGTCCTTCAAAAAATATTAGTTTTCATGTTCCTTATATAAAAAGGGTGAAATTGAATCCATACAATTCTGTTATTATTAGCATAAATTCACTTAATCCAATAGATACTATATCTATTATAGAAATAGTATCTAAACTAGATATTCTTACTATAAAACTACACATACAATGCTCACAATTTATTTAATATAGGATAACAAGACTTACTAGAATAAGAGTATAAAGTAAATGAAATGACACATACATTATTGGATCTGCCACTGAATTAAAGAGCGTTATGACAGTAGAAAACTACCCTCTAGAATGCATAAACTTTCTAAATAATTTATAGTATTCGTATTTTTTACCGATCTGAGAATCCTACATTTGAGGAGCATATTAGAGGAGATAAAAAAATCCACTTTTTAGCCTTAGCAATGATATTAATAAGCTACAAAAGTTATTTTAAGGTTATTTGAAATATATTGAAAAATGATAAATAAGATATATTTTATCCTAATTATCAAAAACTCTTGACCCTAACACACTTTTATGCTATAAATTATGAAAGACAAAAATAATCTATATAAGGATTTTAAATGGCAAATGAAGGATTAGATAAAGCTGTTTCGGGCGAGTATGAACTCGGCTTTGAGATAGATATCGAAACTGAAACGGTTCCACCGGGGCTGGATGAGAGTACCATTGCGTTCATCTCTAGGAAAAAAGAAGAACCAGAATGGATGTTAGAGCTACGCCTCAAAGCACTCAAAAAATGGGAAACCATGACAGAGCCTACGTGGGCACATGTAGAGTATGAACCTATAGACTATCAGTCTATATCTTACTTTTCTGCACCTAAAGAAGGTATCGACAGTCTAGATGAAGTTGATCCAAAGATCTTAGAAGCCTATGAAAAACTAGGTATTTCACTAGATGAGCAAAAGCAACTTGCTGGTGTTAAAGTTGCCGTCGATGCAGTTGTGGATTCTGTCTCTGTAAAAACGACATACTCTGAAGAGCTTGAGAAACACGGTGTCATTTTTTGTTCTATCTCAGAAGCGATCAAAGATCACCCTGAACTTATCAAAAAATATATGTTCTCTGTAGTACCTATGACCGACAACTATTTTGCAGCACTGAACTCTGCTGTATTTACCGACGGTACCTTTGTCTATATTCCAAAAGGTGTTCGTTGTCCAATGGAGCTAAGTACGTATTTTAGAATCAATGCTATGAATACAGGGCAATTTGAGCGTACGCTTATCGTCGCCGATGAGGGCTCACATGTGAGCTACAATGAAGGGTGTTCTGCACCTACACGTGATGACAATCAATTACACGCTGCGGTGGTTGAGCTGGTCATACTCAAAGATGCAGAGATCAAATACTCTACTATACAAAACTGGTACCCTGGCGATGAGACAGGTAAAGGTGGGATATACAACTTTGTAACAAAACGTGCTATCTGTGAAGGAGAAAATGCCAAAGTTTCCTGGACACAGGTTGAAACAGGTTCTGCCATCACCTGGAAATACCCAAGTTGTATCTTAAAAGGTAATAACTCAGTGGGTGAATTCTACTCAGTGGCAGTCACTACCCTAGCCCAACAGGCAGATACAGGAACTAAAATGATACATATTGGTAAGAATACCAGTTCTACCATCATCTCTAAAGGTATTTCTGCCATGAAAGGGCAAAATACCTACAGAGGACTCGTTAAAGTTAATGCTTCTGCAGAGGGTGCCAGAAACTACTCTGAGTGTGACTCACTACTCATAGGGTCTGAATGTGGGGCACATACTTTCCCTTACCTCGAGTCTAAAGACACACAAGGGCAAATAGAACATGAGGCGACTACATCTAAAATAAGTGATGAACAACTCTTTTACTTACGTCAAAGAGGTATTAACGAAGAAGATGCCGTGAGCATGATCGTTCATGGTTTTTGTAAACAAGTCTTTAGCCAGCTCCCTATGGAGTACGCTGTGGAAGCCAAAGCATTATTAGAATTAACATTAGAAGGAAGTGTAGGATGAGTATTATGAAAATAGAAAATTTACAAGCAAAGATAGGTGACAAGCAGATACTTAAAGGGCTTAACCTAGAGCTAGAACCTGGAAAAGTGCATGCCATTATGGGACCAAACGGTGCTGGTAAATCAACGCTTTCTAAAGCACTTGTAGGACACTACGATGTAGAGGTAACAGGTGGAGACATCTTATATAAAGGTAAAAGCATCAAAGAGATGGAAGCAGAAGAGAGAGCCTTAGAAGGTATCTTCCTTTCTTTCCAACACCCAGTAGAGATACCAGGCGTGAACAATGCATACTTTTTAAGAACAGCACTTAATGCCAAACGTAAACACGAAGGCAAAGAAGAGTTAAATGCTGCAGAGTTTTTACGTCTTATGAAAAGTCACTTAGAGATGTTAGGTATGAAATCAGACATGATCAGCCGTTCATTGAATGAAGGTTTCTCAGGTGGGGAGAAAAAGCGTAATGAAATACTTCAAATGCTCATATTAGAGCCAGAAGTGATCATACTAGATGAGATTGATTCTGGTCTAGACATCGATGCATTAAGAGCTGTTTCTGAAGGTATTAACAAAATGAAAGACGGTAAACGCACTTTCTTGGTTATCACACACTACTCAAGAATTCTTGACTACATTGAGCCAGATTATATCCATGTACTGAAAGATGGTAAAGTGATTAAAACTGCTGGACCAGAGTTAGTAGCCCAACTAGAAGAGAACGGGTATGATGCCATAGAGGAGGAGTAATGAAACTCTTAAACCTAAAAAACCAAAGCCAAAAAGAAGTCGCAACGACTTTAGGTGTGCAAGGTCGTGATGAATTAATAGAAAAATTTGTTTCATTGGGTCTTCCACACAAAAAAACAGAACAGTATCGTTACTTTGATATAGAAAAACTTTTAGACGTTGACTATAAGACCTTAGATTATATACCTAAGACCATTACTGAAGGTCCTATATTAGAGATAGTTGATGGGGTGGTAGTATCTGCACCTAAAGGCATGCGTATCAACTTTGAAGCCAGCAAGAAGTTAGACATGGAACATTTTGATCCACTCTATTATCTTTGTCACCTGCTCTGTCCTCATACCATTAAAATAGAAATAGATGGTGATGCGGAAGTGGAGATAGAGCACAGATTTACACAAAGTAATGCATTGATCAACTACCGTATAGTACTGTCTAACCAAGCCAATCGTCATGCAAGTGTCTATGAAAGCTTTGTATCTGATAATATAGAAAACAGTTTAGTATTGTACGGCTATGATATGCATGTTGCCCAAGATTCTACACTTAGAGTGAAAAAGCTCCAAACGATGGAAAACAAACAGTATAGTATGGTGGCTTCACATCGGGTTAATGTAGAAAAAAATGCCAATGCTATCCTCAAAAGCTTTGACCTTGGTGGTGATCAATCCTTACAGTTACTTAAAGTAGAACTATCAGAGTACGCACATATAGATGCAGGACACCTTCTCTATGTAAATGCAGACTCAAAACGTGGTACGGTCTCACAAATCATACATCGTGGTGAACACTCTACCTCTAAACAAATAGCCAAAAATATCCTAGATGGAGAATCAAGAGGGATATTTGATGCACTCATACGTGTAGAACACTCGGCTAAGTTCACTAAAGCAGAGCAAAATGCCAAGTCGATTTTGCTTCATAAAAAAGCCTATATGGCATCGAAGCCTCAACTGGAGATCTATATCGATGAACTAGAAGCTTCACATGGTTCGACCACAGGACAATTAGATGAAAAACAACTTTTTTATCTACAAAGCCGTGGTATTAGCTATATAGAAGCGAGGAAAATACTTGTGATAGCCTTTGCAAATACGCTCATAGAAGAAGTGAAAGATAGCAGGCAGCAAGAACGCATCAAAAGTGCATTTGAAGAAGTGTTTTATAAAGCACACCAATAATTTACCCTTATAAAGGAGCAAAAAATGACCATGCAAGAAACTATAGACCAGTATAAAGAAGATTTTGACCTCTTTCCTGATGCAAACGATAAACTTGAGTATATTTTTGACTTAGGAAAAAAACATACCACTTTACCAGAAGAAGAAAAAAATGAAACAACCTTTGTGCAAGGTTGTGCATCTGCCGCATGGCTTGTAGGTGAATGTAAAGACGGCAAACTTCTCTTACGTGGAGAAGGTACTTCGGAAATGGCAAAAGGAATGCTTACGCTACTTTTAAGCATTTTTGCAAACCGTTCCCCTGAAGAGATACTCAATTTTGACCCAGCTAAACTTCATGACATGGGCATTGTAGAACTTCTCTCCCCTGTACGTCAACAGAGTTTAGAAGCATTTTTAAAAATGGTCTATGCCTACGCACAAAAATGTAATGAACAAGGAGACTCATAATGAGCAATGAAAACCAAGAAAAAAGTATCAACGATAAAATGGCTGATGAGAGACAGAGATTTATAGACTCTCAGCCAACAGATGAAGAGATGACAGAGAAAATCATAGGCCACCTTAGAGAGATCTATGACCCTGAACTTCCAGTAAATGTCTATGATCTTGGACTTATCTATAATATTGATACATGGACTGATGAAGTCTCTATGATGAAAAAATGTAAGATAACAATGACCCTAACCTCTGCTACATGTTCATTTTCACAAGTGATCATTGACTTGGTTAAAAGTATTGCTGCACGTCAAGAAGGACTTGAAGATATAGATGTCGAAATTGTCTTTGATCCACCATGGGGACAAGACAGTATGACAGATGATGCAAAGTTAGCGATGGGATTACTCTAACCTTGCACTGCTTATGATTACTTTATATCATGCATTTAAAGAAACTATTAATATAACAAATTGTTTAAAATTACATAAGAAATAGATATAACCCTATCTTTTTCTGATTTATTTAGCTATAATTCCGAACTTTTCTGCAAGAGAGTATCAAACTCCTTATTTAGATACATATAAAATGTATCGTCTATTTTCCACATATTAACGTGGACATCTGATAGTTTGGTATCAAGTTGCATAAAACAGGGTGCACCCCACTTTCGCTCAGCGATGGGGGCTATCGGCATATAGTGCCAGATAATATGCTTGTAACTTTAGAACCGTTCTATCGCCAAGACCTTACCACCCCAACAAATAACAACATAAAGAAACAATATATGAAATTTACTGATTTTAATTTAAAAGACACTATTCAAGCGGCTGTAACAGACGCAGGATTTACTGAACCAAGTCCGGTTCAAAAAGACGCTATACCTATAGTATTAGAAGGTCATGATATCGTTGCACAAGCACAAACAGGTACAGGTAAAACTGCTGCATTTGGTCTACCTATCATGAGTATGATGAAAGCTGACGGTTCTGTAGAAGGACTTGTTATCGTTCCAACACGTGAACTTGCAATGCAGGTATCTGATGAACTTTACCGTTTTGGTCAAAAATCTGGTCTTAAAACAGCAACCGTTTATGGTGGTACACCATATGGTAAACAAATTGACCGTATCAAACAAGCTTCTATCGTAGTTGCAACACCAGGTAGGCTCCAAGACCTTCTTATGAGCGGTAAGATCAAAATCAACCCTCAGTTTGTAGTTCTTGATGAAGCAGATGAAATGCTTGACATGGGATTCCTGGATGAGATCAAAAACATCTTTACATTCCTTCCAAAAGAACGTCAAACACTCATGTTCTCAGCAACTATGCCAAATGCTATCAGAAAACTTGCAGAGCAGATCTTAAAATCACCTAAGACAGTTTCTATTACAAAGTCTGAGAAAACAAACACAAAAATTACACAACTTTACTATGTCGTACAGGAAAGAGAAAGAGATGATGCACTTGTAAGACTCATAGACTATAAAAACCCGGAAAAATGTATTATTTTCTGTCGTATGAAAAAAGAGGTAGATAGACTTGTTGCACACATGACGGCACAGGGCTTTAAAGTATCTGGACTACATGGAGATATGGAGCAGAAGCAAAGAGAAGTCACTATCAGAGCATTTAAAAGTGGTGGTATAGACATCTTTATCGCGACTGATGTTGCTGCTCGTGGACTTGATGTCAATGATGTTAGTCACGTTTTCAACTACCATATTCCTTTTGACTCTGAGTCTTATGTTCACCGTATCGGCCGTACAGGTCGTGGTGGTAAGTCTGGTGAAGCGATCACTCTTGTAAGTCCAAATGAGCTTAGAACTATCAAGCGTATAGAAAAAGATGTTGGTACAACAATGACCACACAAGTGATACCTACGCGTATGGAAGTACAAAACAACCGTGCAGATGCACTTATCACTAAAATTTCTGAGACAAAAGTCACTGAAAATGCTATCAACCTTGTGAAAACACTGCAGCATGATCTAGACATCGTGACTATTGCACATCTACTTGCTTCTTTAGTACAGGAAGAAAACTTTGTCAAGGGTAAGGATAACATAGGTCTTGGTCTTGAAGAGATCGAGCTTCTTATAGAAAGAGCTATGCAAAACCGTGGCGGTGGCGGTGGTGGTCGTAACCGTGGAGGTTACAGAGGTAACAGAAGTGGTGGTGGTCGTAGTAGACATGGCCGTAACGGACGTTCTAGTGGATCTCGTAGCGGTGGTAGACGTGACAGCCGTAATGGTGGTCAAGGAAGTAGAAGCTAAGCTTCCTACACTCCTCTTAGTACATCTTATATGGTGTACTAAAATATACTCCTGATCTAAAACCATTTCCTAACCAATTAAATGTAACAGTAACCCAGCTATGATATAATTAAATCAAATTATATTTAAAATAAGGGTTTACAATGAACATATTCCAATACAAAGCTTTATTGCTTGCACTACTCGTAGGACTCTCTACAATTACTATGGCTAAGTCAACTGCCAAAGAACTTGATCATGATGCAAATATGGCGATCAATCAGTTTATTGATGAGACACCAGGTGGAGACCCTTTCTTGGTCAATGCTAAGGCATTTCTTGTTTTTCCAGATGTAAAAGAAGGCGGATTCTTTATTGGCGGTAAATATGGTGAAGGAGTTTTAAGACATAAGAGAAAGACTTTAGGATACTACGAGATCATGACTGCATCGGTTGGCTTCCAAATGGGTATACAAGAGTATTCTATGATCATCGCTTTCACTACGGATGAAGCACTTGAAAAGTTCCTTAAGGATGAGGATGATGATGAATGGGAAACAGGTGTAGATGGGAAAATCGTTGCTGCGGAATGGAACTCGAAAGAGGAACTTGATGACGTTGAATTCGAAGATGATATCGTAGCATTCGTTTTTAACTCTAAAGGATTTATGGGTAGCTTCACTATGGAAGGTACAAAATTTAAGAAGATCAATCCCAGATAATGACGATTTCGTTGCATTTTAAAATGCAACGAAGTCTCTTCTTACAGATCACCAATTTATCTTCACAATTACTTCATACTTTTTTTCTATACTTAGTTTATTATAAGAAATAGATATTATAATTATAATATACTAGATGGAGTTACAATGAATTTAGAAAAAACATTTACATTTAAATTATGGGTATCAATTCAATTAATCATTTTAATGGTAACTGCATACTATACATTTACATCAAATCATCAAAATGTAGAGACACTGTTTGTTGGTATAGAGAGTATTCTGATCTTTCCTGCAGGCATCATCACACTTTATCTTAATGATATATTTAATGCTCATGACTATTTTTTATCTCATGAATCTTTCTTCTCATTTGTTTTTCTTAATTGGATCCTATACACTGTCATTGGATATCTGCAATGGTTTGTACTCTTTCCAAAGATGATCAACAAATGTAAAAGTAATGGATGTATCAATATACAAGGCTTTTAACTTCTGACTTTTTTGCCCTTGCCCCTTGTTTTAAATCAATTAACTAGTCTTGATTTTTTGCTATCATTAGTATAAAAATTAGGAATAGTCATGCGTATGCAGTTTAGTGAAAATCAAAATGAAAATTACTTCTTTTCACAACCCCATCAACCCTTTTTTGTCTTAGCCTTCATTAATGCTATCGTTGCTATGATCGTCTTTTTACTTGCTTATAAAGGAAGTCTTTATCTTTCTATGTCTCCAACCAATTTTCATTTTTATGGACTGACCTATCTTGTATTCACTCCTGCATTTTTAGGTTTTTTATTGACTACATTTCCTAGATTCACCTCTACAGAAGCTGTAGCAAAAAAGAGTTATATCCATATATTTACCATTCTGTATTTTGGTGCGATACTGTTTCTTCTTGGAAGTATAGTAAGCCCTTTTCTATCGGCTATAGGGCTACTTCTTGTGTTTTACTCACATGTCAGAGGCTTTTTAATACTAAAAAATATATACACTGTTACAACAATGGAAGATAAGCATGATATCTTTTGGATACTCATATCTATGGGCTTTGGTATATTGTCACATTTCTTATTTATTGTGGCACAGATATTTTATATGCCCTTAATGGGTCTTGCTACTGAAATAGCTATGTATCTTTATCTTTTTTTACTCACCTTTTCCGTAGCGCAGCGTATGGTACCTTTCTTCTCTCATTGTATGAATGATAAAAACAAGAAGTTATTAAAAACTGTTTTTTTACTTCTTTCATTTCATATACTTCTTGAAGGAATCTATACTAACAGCTCATTTCTCGTTGACTTTGCATTAGCATATGTCATAGGAAAAGAACTCCTTAGCTGGGAACTTCCATTTCCAAATCCAACCCCTCTTCTCTGGATCCTGCATATTTCACTCTTTTGGATTCCAGTCGCATTTTTACTGGGAGGGTTTACTAACTTTATAACGCTGATTACTGATGTTAATTTTCTTTCTTTGGACACACACGCTCTCATCTTAGGTTTTGTCTTTACGATCCTAATAGGTTTTGGAACACGTGTAACACTTGGACACTCTGGAAACATGATGCATGCAGACAGATGGACGACATATCTTTTTTACTGGACACAGGCAGTGGTTGTCATACGTGTATTGGTTTCATTGGTAGCAGCCTTTGGATGGAATATTATGGTGATGTTTGATATCTCTGTGACTGCATGGATATTGATGTTCATTGCCTGGGGTGCAAGATTCTTTAGAGTGCTCATAGATGGTAAAAAATTAAACATTTAGTTATCATATGACGAACTATTATCTCCTGCTGATACAGTTACTTTTTGCTCTTATAGGTCTATTTCTATTTTGGCAAGGCATAGGTTATTTTCGTCGTATATGGCAGTATAAAAAACTTAAATCCATACCTTTTCCACAAGCGTATGAAAACATACTCCAAAATATAGAACACTACACACTCTTATCACCCACATATAAAGAAAAAATACACCTACTTATTTTAAGTTTCATAGAAAATAAAGAGTTCATACAAGCAAAAATAACCATCAATGAAAAGATCAAGGTTATAATCGCATTTTATGCCTCTTTAATGAGGCTTGGATTTGACTTTGGTGAAAAAGATGAAGTGAGCAGTATTATCGTTTATCCAAAGCATTTCATAGTCAATCATACTGATACGCTAGGTGGCATTAATCATAGTGAACCTCTTATTTTGGAGGGTCAATCTGCAAATGGAACAGTGGTGATATCATGGCAAAATATTGAAGATGAGATTGCTCGGACAGAGAAGGAGAATGTCATTATCCATGAGTTTGCTCATGAACTCGATTTTGAGGATGGTTTTGCGGATGGTACACCGGTACTTGAGGGGTCGAACTACCGCAGTTGGTCCAATGTCTTTTCAAATGTTTTTGATACACTCAGAACTGAGGTTAAAAAAGAAAAGATCTCTAGAAATATAGCGTTTCTAGGGCTCTATGCCCTAAAAAACGAAGCTGAGTTCTTTGCTGTATGCAGTGAACGTTTCTTTCAAGCTCCAAAAACATTAAAAAAGTTTTTCCCTGATATCTACGAAGAACTTAGACGTTTTTACAGGCTAGATTCAGCAGTAATATTTAAAGACCTGTCAGAGTCTTGATCTCATCGGCATATATCAACTCTTTTTCTACAAGCTTCTCAGATAGTGCGACGATCTGCTCTTTATGCGTTTCAAAGAGTTTCAATAGCTCTTCCTCTTTATCTGTAATGATCTTTCTTACTTCATCATCTATGATCTTTGCTGTAGCTTCACTGAAATCTTTTGGCATTGCCATCTCACGTCCCAAAAAAACATGATCTTCACCTTTTTGATAATAAACGGGTCCTAATTTGTCACTCATTCCCCATTGACTGACCATATGGGTTGCCAGTGAAGTTGCTTCTTTAAGATCATTTGCCGCACCTGAAGAGAGATCTCCAAGAAGCGTACGCTCTGCAGCTCTTCCGCCGAGCATGACGCCTATCTTGTCAAGAAGATACTTTTGAGGGAAGTTCTTGATATCTTTCAATGGCAACTGTTCGGTCATGCCCAGTGCCTGTCCTCTAGGTATGATGCTGACCTTTTCTATAGGGTCTGCATGTTCAAGTAAAAGTGCTGCAAGTACATGTCCACTCTCATGAATAGCCACTCTTCTTTTATCTTTCTCATCCAGTACGAACTCTTGTTCTACACCCATAATGATACGGTCACGTGCATACATGAAATCATCCTGGGTCACGACTTCTTGCCCTTCTCTTGCTGCATGCATAGCTGCTTCATTGACAAGGTTAGCCAGGTCAGCACCAGAGAAACCGATAGTGATCTTGGCTATCTTTGCAAGATCGACAGAATCATCCTTGCGAACTTTACGTATATGTATATTTAGTATCTTTTCTCTGGCATGTACATCAGGTAAACTCAATGTAATTTTACGGTCAAACCTTCCTGGTCTTAACAATGCAAAGTCTAAAACATCAGGTCGATTTGTCGCAGCGATGACCACTACCTGTTCTTGTGACTCAAATCCATCCATCTCTGCCAAGATCTGATTGAGTGTCTGTTCTTTTTCATCATGACCACCACCGATCCCTGCACCTCTGGCACGTCCTACAGAGTCTATCTCATCGATAAAAATAATAGCAGGAGCTTCCTTTTTCGCCTTTTTAAAAAGATCACGTACCCTTGCTGCCCCTACTCCTACGAACATCTCAACAAACTCTGATCCGCTGATAGAAAAGAAAGGAACTTCTGCTTCACCGGCTACTGCTTTGGCTAAAAGGGTTTTACCAGTACCGGGAGATCCCATCAGTAAAATACCTCTAGGTATCTTCGCACCTATCTTTTCATATTTATCAGGGTTTTTTAGAAAATCAACGACTTCATAGAGTTCTATTTTGGCATTTTCCACACCGGCTACATCATCAAAAGTCACAGAGACTTCCTGTTTGGCATATTTCTTTGCAGTGGTATGCATGAAGTCAAATAAGCCTCCACCTCCCATACCGCCTAACTGCTCTTTCATACGTCTTGAACTGTAGAAGATGAATCCCAAAAAGACAAACAGCGGCAGTAACATCAAGAAAGAGAGCCAAAAGTTTGACTCTTTTTGTGATTTGATATGCATATCAACCTGGTTTTTTTCAAGTAATTCTAAAAATGTTTTATCTTCAAAGGGAGGAAGTGTTGTTCTCAGGTATTTTGCTTTTTCTCCTACACCACTTTTTAAAGTAGCAACAACTTCGTCACCGTTGACACGGATCTCTTTAATGATATTTTGTTCGATCTTGCTTTTAAATTGATTATAGGAAAGGGTTTCACTCTCATCTTGAACAGCCATATAGTTAAATAATTGAAATCCGAGCATCATTAGAATAACCATCACCCAGATATTTGAAAAAGGATTGAATTTGGTCTCAGGTATTTGCTCTTGCTTCATTTGTATTTCCTTCTGGGATCAATGTAGATAGTATTATTGTACCAAAATATAGTGAGTCATATCATACCGATGTATGTAAGATAAGCAGAATTCACACTTATTGGCTATAATACGAAAATAATCACTATGAAGAAGGCACTTAATGCTGTCTTAAAGCATTAAGAAGGTAACCCAATGAGTAAACTTGACCTTAGAGAAGCAAAGCGTTTTTTACCTACGACCAGAGAAGAGATGGATGCACTTGGATGGAAACAGTGTGACGTCATACTTGTTTCCGGTGATGCCTACATCGACTCCCCTTTTATTGGTGTAGCTGTGGTTGGTCGTATGCTTGAGAAGCTCGGATACAAAGTGGGGATCATCGGACAGCCTGACGTGAAGAGTGATAAAGATATCAAACGTTTAGGTGAGCCTCGTCTATACTGGGGTGTGAGTGGCGGAAGCATCGACTCAATGGTGGCTAACTATACGGCTACCAAAAAGTTTAGAAACTCAGATGACTATACACCAGGCGGGCAAAATACCAAACGCCCTGACAGAGCAGTACTTGTGTACACGAACCTCATAAGACAGAACTTTAAAAATACGGTACCAATTGTACTCGGTGGTATAGAAGCAAGTCTGAGACGAGTAACCCACTACGACTACTGGACAAATAAGCTTAGAAAACCCATTCTCTTTGACTCCAAAGCAGATATTCTTATCTACGGTATGGGTGAGCAGGCTATTCGTGATCTTACAAAGGCTCTGGACAAAGGTACTGAGTGGAGAGATGTACGTGGTGTATGTTACATCAACAAAGAACCTGTAGAGCGTTATCATCAGCTTCCTTCACACCAGGAGTGTCTCGATGACAAAGAAAAGTACATAGACCTTTTTGATCTTTTCTATGACAATAACGACCCCATAGCAGCCAAAGGACTTTGCCAAAAAGTAGATACGCGATACTCGATACAAAATCCTCCATGTGATTATCTTAATGAACCAGAGATGGATGAAGTCTCTGCCCTACCATTTACAAGAGAACTTCACCCTTACCACCGTCCGGAAGGTAAAGTAAAATGTTTAGAGACCATCAAGTTTTCCATTATGACACACCAGGGATGTTGGGGAGAGTGTAACTTCTGTGCTATTGGTGTACACCAGGGTCGTACCATCCGTACACGTTCTGAACGCTCCATCGTCAAAGAAGCCAATCAGTTTAAAGAGTACAAAGACTTTAAAGGTATCATCTCAGATCTTGGTGGACCTACTGCCAATATGTACGGTTATGAGTGTAATAAAAAGCTCAAACTTGGTACCTGTGACCACCAGCGTTGTGTTGACTCAAGACATCTGTGTTCTTCTATGAAACCTGACCATACGCGTGTCATAGGTATGATGAAACAGGTACGTAACATAGAGGGTATCAAAAAAGCCTTTGTGGCTTCAGGTATACGTTATGATCTCATCACAGAAGATAAACGTAAAGGCTACTCTTACCTTAAAGAACTGGTTAAACACCACATCTCAGGCCAAATGAAAGTTGCTCCTGAACATACCCAGCAGCATGTACTTGACCTTATGGGAAAACCGGGTAAACAGACACTGGTAGATTTTAAAAAACTTTATGACAAACTCAACCGAGACATGGGTAAAAAGCAGTTCCTTACCTACTATCTTATAGCAGCACATCCAGGTTGTGAAGAGAAAGATATGCATGAGCTTAAACGTTTTACGACACATGAGCTCAAGATGAATCCTGAACAGGCACAGGTCTTTACTCCAACACCGGGTACCTACTCTGCTGTGATGTACTACACAGAGATGGATCCTGTCACACGCAAGAAGATCTTTGTTGAAAAAGACACACATAGAAAAGAGAAACAAAAAGCCATTGTTCAGGCTAAAACTAACTTTAGCAGCGGATTTTCAAGTTAATGCCTAAAAAACCCATCTACATCACAGATCTTGACCATACTTTCTTACGTTCTGACCTAAGTATCAGTGATTTTAGTGCTAATACCTGGAACATTAAAGCAGAGTCATCCATCATGACGATAGCCACTGCCAGAAGTTTTCAAAAATCACAGGAGCTACTTAAGAAGATTCATATCAATGCACCTATGATACTTCTTGATGGTACAGTCGTCATCACACCTGAACGTAAACTGATAGACTTAAAAACCATCAACAAAGAGCTTGGTGATGCCATTGTTAATGTCGGTACACAGTTTGACATTGACCCTTTCATCATAGGGGTTAAAGACAAATCGTTAAATGAGTCTTTTTTATACCCTAGAAAACTCAATGAGTATCAACGTGATGTCCTAAAAGGCTATAAAGATGACCCACGTATGCAGTTTAATCCCAGTAATCGAACCATGGATCAAAACCTAAAGATAGTCTATTTTGGTTATGAAGAACAACTGCGTCCGCTTTATGAAGAGATACAAAAAGTGTTCGGTAAGAACATAGAAGCAAAACTTTCTCCTGAAAAATATGGAGGTGGTTACTTCCTTACCTTGCTTCACCGTGAAGGAGATAAAGCCCACGCTATGCAAAAGGTGATGGAGTACTTAGGGCGTGATCATGAAGAGATAACCGTATTTGGTGACAGCGTGAATGATCTAGGTATGTTCGAACTGGCTGGTACCTCAGTTGCGGTGTCCAATGCCTTGGATGAAGTGAAAGCTGTGGCAAATATTATACTCCCTCACTCCAATGATGAGGATGCGGTAGCAAAATATTTAAAAACTATTTGACATTATTCTGACATTTATTGAGTATCATTTTTTATATCTAAACATAGGAGGTAGAAAATGTCTACAAATGAATCTTTTGAACAAGAACTAAATAATTTACTTGAACGGTATCATCTTTTATACTGGAAAAACTCAGGATTAGAAGAATTAATAAAAAATGCACAGAAAGAAAAAAAACACTGGGAAGCTATAGATAATATACGGATGACGAATGATATGAGTAGAATCATTGAATTAGCTGATAGTTTGATGGCAACAGAAGCAGCATAAAAGTGAAAACATTAATTCTTATACTTTTGCTGGCATCGCCAATTTTTGCGAACAAGATGGAATGTGAAACAAAACTAAGTATGTTTCAGTCCAACATTGAACAAAGTAACGCTATAACAGATGAACAGCTGATTACTGCCATTGATACCTGTGAAAATATAGCTGGATATGAAGGTCTTGTAAATATTATGAAGTTAATGTTAGAAACTACCATCGAAGTATAATCAACCCTCATCTTAGTATTACTCATGCAAAATTTAAATATATCAAGATTTATCGCTACAGCGAGATATAGAACTTCTAAAATAATTAAGTTTAAATATTTGTATTTGTAAGATTTCTCTTCACTCTACTTTCACACTTGTAGTTTATACTTCAAACTGTAATTCAATCACACGGTTCTGATCTTAGTATCAGATGCATATTTAAATAAGATCCTATTAGGGCAAGTGTTATTAATTTCTTCATCGTTTATCCTTTTATACTTTTGAAATAAAACATTATCTATTTTTTTGATTATGCTGCAAATAGTTTACTGTTGCAATATGGATTGAGATAAATAAAAGTGCTTTTTTAAATGAAATGTTTTACTTGCTGATTATATGCAAAAGATTATATAGATATTGATGTAAGGCTTCCATCTCCTAAAGAGATGGAAGGAATTTATAGAGGTTTATTATAAAAACCTACGTCTCAATGGATAAAGTAGTCCTATAGCCAGAATAAACAAGAACGACATATCAAAGTGCTTACTGTTAGGATTGTATGTACAACCACCTCCGCCTCCACTGGTACTAACATCTTGATCTACAGTGGGTACATCATCCCCAATAGCTGTATCCATTGCAGGTGCTAAATTTTTATAGAATGTTGGAAGAGGATCTCCACCTTCTGCACCAACTGCTGGAATTTCAATTAAAATATCTTTTGCCTGTCCATTTTCATCGATTTCAACAGCAGTATTGTCACCCACATGTCCAGCAGGTACAAATAGTTGAGGATGATCAAACGGTGCTTTACGGTATAAAACACGCTCATCAGTCAACGCTTTCAAGAATGCTACAAGACTTGCTTTATCTGCATCATCCAGTCCTGGACCTGAATCAAGTAGCTCACCTGTTAAGATACCTAAACCAGTGATCGGTGACTCTTCTGTTCTATCTGCCGAATATCCAATGATAGGATGTGATAAAGCTTCATCAAATTCTCTAAAGTTACCACCACGGAAGTAAAAATCTATCACATCTTCAAGTGTACTTTCTCCACCATTATGAAAATATGGTGCAGTCAATGCAATGTTTCTTAATGATGGTATTTTAAATGCACCATCATTACCAAGGTCGGCATTCATCTCTTCTTCAATACCTGGAATATTAGGATTGTCATATAATCCCAACTGGGTTTGTCGTGCATATCCTAAAGCGTTTCCATAAGGGTCATTTCCGCCAACGCCAAGATCTTCTAAGGTAGGTCGAACACCAATATTGTTAAAACCTTCATCAATAAGGTCACCTTTTCTGTTACGTGTGAGCCCCTGTTCATTAATACGGTTTACAGAAGCGAAAGTAAGTTCACTACCACCATGACAGTTCAGACAACGTCCTTCAGCATCAGCCAAATGGAAACCAACGATTTCTTGTTCGGTAAGTGCTGAAGTATCACCCTCCAAATATTGGTCAACACGTGTGTTATCTGAAACAAGTGTTGCTTCATATAATTGAACGGCTAAACCAAAGTAGAGTGAGAAGTTCAACTCCATTTGTGTATGTGTGGTATTGTCTTCTAATGTAATGGTCTCATTTGAACTCCACCATTCAGGTTGAAAAGCAGCTCTGATCATGGCATCGTAGCTTTCTACTGTTAAACCTGTTCCATTTGAGTCCGCAAGCTCTCCTAGAACACTGTCTGTAGGAGAAACTTTTTGATTAGCCAAAGGTTTTGCAGCTAAAATCTCACGAGTCACTTCACTAATTCCTTGGTTTCTTCCCTGACCGCTATCTGTATCATTAAATAGGATCTCCACTCCTACATCTGACCATGTTCTACCATCTGCTGACATCTCGATATTACTTGTGATCGGGTCTGTAGCTTGTGATGCCAATGATGCATTATCAATACGAATCTTTACACCTGTGACATTTCCATCAACGACCTTGTAGACAAGTGCATCTGGATCTGCATCTCCATGTGTATTTTTACCATTAAAGATATTACTTGCACGTCCATCCCAAAACTGACGATGGTTAAAGACAGCATTAATGACGGTCGGTGAATTTCTTGCCTGTACACGTCTGGTATTTGTTCCACCGACTTCAAAACCATCTGGATCAGCTAAAAGGTCTCCTTCTCCAGCCTCAGTAAATAAAGAGTAATGTACTCCCTGGGAACCTAAGACATCATCTGTATCACGCAATACGTTTGAGATAAATAAATTTGGATCTGATTTTATATGACGGGGGAAGTCGGAGGTGCTTAAGTGATAGTTTGGTCCTTGATCACTGTCAAATACATTACTTGAATTTGAAGTTCCATCTTGATTTGCATGTGCAAAACCAGGGTTTATCTGATTTTTAGCACGGCTGTCAGCACCTGCATTAAAGTGGCATGAGGCACAAGCGGTAGCACCATCACTACCTAATTGCATATCCCAAAAAAGTGCTTTACCCAAGGCAATAGCATTTTGTTTATTTTTTACATATAGATCTAAATCTGCAGGTTCTGGAATGGGAACAGTTTTTAATGATTGAATCTCTGGTCGTATACTTCTATCTCCACTTGCAATCTCTGACAATATCTGCTCTGTCATATCAGCATGTGTTTGTGTTAATAAGAGCGTGCTTCCTATCAAGAATGATGTTAAATATTTTCTTGTCATATCTATACCTTTAATATTTTCTAATGATATATTAATCTAGAAGTATGAAATGAGTATGAAAGGAAAAGAAAATATTCGTTGAGTTACATGAAACCCCTATAGTTTAATACCAAATTTATCAAGAATAAATATCACACTGTAATAAGCAAAATCGGTTCTATTTTGTTCCAAAATGATTCATTGAGAACTTGACCCTATTTGAAACATCAAGTCCTTCAGGTTGTTTATCTATAACATCATACCGTTTTACAGCACCGATTCTATTTGCGATCTGTATTGCCAAACCCGGACGTGCATTTAATTCCAAGATCAAAGGTCCCAGATTCTTATCAAGTACAATATCTGCACCCAAGTATCCCAAATGTGTCACTTCATAACATGATGCCGCAAGGGTGAGTATTTTCTCCCAGTATGGTATTTCAAGCTCTGAAAAATCATACCCTGTGTCAGGATGATGTGTTACGGGCTTACCATGCTGTACTGCAAAAAGCGATTTTCCAGATGCCATATCGATACCAACACCTACTGCACCCTGATGTAAATTTGCTTTACCATCACTTTCTCTGGTCGAACATCGTAACATAGCCATAGCAGGGAAGCCTTTATACATGATGACCCTAATGTCAGGAACACCTTCATAACTGTAACGATCAAAAATAGGGTCAAATTCTACCAATGTCTCAATCATAGCTACATCAGGTTTCCCTCCAAGAGAGTAGAGACCACTTATAATGTTAGATATGTCACGATGAATATCTTTAAGTTCCAATCTCTGCCCGTTTGGCTTAATGAATTCATCACCTTCACGTTTTACAATTACCAAAATACCCTTTCCTCCACTCCCTTGTGCAGGTTTGATAACGAATTTATCAAGACCGATTAACAGATCTGCTAAGTTTCTCAGTTGTGACTGGCGTTCGATTGTTACAAGTAACTTAGGTACAGCAATACTAGCATTTTGGGCGACCACTTTGGTCTTGAGTTTATTGTCCACCAAAGGGTAATACTTACGATCATTTTGTGCACCGATGTAATGGATGTTACGCTTATTCATACCTAATATACCCAGTTTTTTAAGCTTAAAAGGATTAGCAAACATGTATTAGTCCACCATAGATCTAAAACGAATGAGTTCACTTAAACGGTAACCGCTATATCGTCCCAACATAATGATCAATGCTAGAACTGCCAAAAGCAACTCCGGAAAATTAAAAGCAATATGCGAAACAAAAGGGTAGCTCATAACTAAATAGGCAAAAACAGCTACTATCAAGGATCCCCCACCCTGAATAAAGACTTCTTTCGCTCCCTCTTCTTCCCATAATATTGACATTCTTTCGATCGTCCAAGCCAAAATGATCATAGGGAAAAATGTCACTGTGAGCACCTCTTTAATGCCCAGTTTAAAACTTAAAATACTCATAAATGACATAATAAGGATAACCACGATCATCACAGCTGAGATCCTTGCAACCAGTAACAAGTTAAGACTGCTTAAATACGATCGAATGATCAATCCTATTCCTACTATTAATATAAACATTAACAGACCGGCAACTAGAGTTGTTTCCATAAAAGCTAAAGCGATCAAAACAGGCATGAACGTTCCTGATGTTCTTATACCAACTAATATTCTTAACAGTACCACCACCAATGCTCCAAAAGGAACCAGCAATATATGTCTATATGCATTCTGCTCTGAAACAGGCAAAGAAAAGAGTGAAAAATCCAATACTGCAGCCTTCTTCAAAAGCTCTTGTTTATCAAGAAGATATTCTACAGGTACTTGACGTTCATTGAGAGAAAAACGTATATTGGACTTTTTTGCCCCTGTAACATCGATCAGTGAATCGCCTCCTTGTTGCCAAACAAAAAAGTTCTTATCTCGTGTAATTTTTCCTCTTTTTAAATCATAGAGTTGCCATTTTTTTCCATCATATACTTCCAACATTGGCGTTAATGCGATATTGCGTCGTTCACTCTCCAAATAGAGGCCGTAAATGTTTCGCACTAATATTTTTCTATATTTTAAAAGACGAGAAATAAGTTCTAGTTTGCTTTCTCCTCCTTGGGCAAGCAGTATCTTTACTGTCTGGGAAGGTTCTTTTGCATTGAAATCTTGGATTAATTGTGCTGCAAATGAATGTGTATCTGCTGATCGAGATCGCACGTCATCCAAAAGAATTTTGGCTGTATTGATTAATGTATTAGGAAGGTCACTGAGTGTTTCATTCTCCTGTTCATAAGAAACAAGAGGTACTTTAGGTTTATATTCACCTGGTTCTATAAAAACTTCAAGAGAGTAATAAAGTATTTGGGGTCCTTCAACATTACGTTTACTCCATTCTGCTCTTTTTCCTGTTTCTGTCTGTGCTTCTGCATAACCAAACCCAGATGATGCAATATCTTCAGAAAGTATCTGAATACCTTCTTGGGGCTCAGGCAATGCCATTGATACCAGAACAGGTTTATTCATTCCTTGAAAAGAAATCTCAGCTCCAACTTTATAAACAGACCGCTTTTCATGTGGTAAGAATGGTATTCCAAGTACACCAACTTTATACCAAACGATAAAGAACCCTGTAAAAGCTAAACTAAGAGCAATAAGTAATACTTGAAATCTTCTAGACATAGAATACCCTTTTATTTAGACAATACCATAGGTTTTAATTGATACTTCTTTGCGACATCAACGATAAAATAGTCACGTAGAAAATTTCTTCCTATTAATACTGGATATTGATATGATTCTCGGTCATTTAAGTTGACAGAGATGAGCTGGGAAACTTTACCAAGCACTATACGCATTTTTACAACATATCGCCTTTGGCTTTCTTCTCCATGACGTTTAATGAGAATACTTTTAATCACTTTTCTTTCTATAGAATATGTCTTTTCTCCTAGATACCAGTCAAAGCGTACCCATTCTTTTCCATCGCGTTCGAAAGGGATAATGTTTTGTGCATCAATAGATGTTGTTTTAGCACCTGTGTCAATACGTGCTTTAAGTACGACATTAGGCGGTAAAAGACGAACTTTTTCTACAGCCCCAATAATTATTTTGGCACCAGGCTTCTCTGTATTGAGGCTTTCAATAATATTGTCTTGTTCAGTCTGAGGTACTGAGTTTTCATTTACTTTGGCTTCAATAAAAGATGTGCCACTTAGAATAAGTAGGAATAATATGCTGTAACGCCACACTGTTTTCAAGATCATAGCTGTTCTCCATAAAATATATAAGATTATATCATATGTATAAATCAATCTGTTTGATTATTTTCAATAAGATATATTATTTAAAAAGTGTTTTTAACCTTTGCCTAAAATGTTGTATACTATATACGATTCATTTCCGAATTATTATGTGTGAAATCAAATAGTAAGCAATACAAGTAAAATGAGAGAAACGCTTATCTCTTATTGAGATCATAACTTGAAATAAAGATTGAGAAATAATCGTTACTTGACCTTGGAGGATAAGTTTGACATATTTTGATAATTGGCCATTAGGATTAATAGTGGCAGCCTTCACAGTCGTTGTTGTGATTATTGGATGGTTTGGTATCAAAATGACCAAAACTGCCCGTGATCTTGCTCAAAGTACTGGTCTTGGTGAAGCTCTAATGGGCGCATTGTTTATTGGTGCATCAACATCATTGTCGGGTCTTACAACATCTATCACTGCTGCATCTGCCGGATATGCAGAACTGGCAGTCAGTAATGGACTAGGAGGCATCGCTGCGCAAACAGCATTTCTTGCTTTAGCAGATATCACGTATCGACGTGCAAACCTTGAACATGCAGCTGCATCAGCGGAAAATCTTTTTATGTCCTCGTTTCTTATTACTTTATTGGCTGTCCATGCATTAGCACTGTCAGTTCCCACTATGAGTATTTTCGGTATTCACCCTGCTACTATATTTTTAATAATATTATATGTATTTGGTGTACATCTTCTAGCGCGTACGCATAAAACACCGATGTGGCTTCCAAAAAAAACAAGAGACACTTCATCAGAATCTGAAAATAAAAGTCATCGTCATAGCCGTCACCTATCAAACCTTTGGATACGCTTTGCCATCTACGGAATAGTAGTTGCCTTGGCAGGTTGGTCACTCGCTCAGTTAGCCATACCTCTTGGGGAAAAAACAGGTTTATCTCATGGAATAGTCGGTGGTATATTTACCGCCGTCTCCACCTCTATTCCAGAACTTGTAGTTGCCATTACTGCTGTACGTATGGGCGCACTTAATTTAGCTGTTGGAGACATCATCGGTGGCAATGCATTTGACACTCTTTTTATTGCAGCATCAGATATTGCTTACCGGGAAGGTCCTATCTATGCTGATATCTCAAATACAGAACAGTTTTGGCTAGCCAATTCGATCTTGATGACAAGTGTACTTCTTATGGGACTGATATATCGTGAGCGTCATGGACCTGGAAATATTGGTTTTGAAAGTGTAGCTTTACTGGTTCTATATTTTGGAGGACTTATCGCTCTGTCTGTCATAGGCTGAGAATCTAGAATAACCTTCCTTCTTTAAGCCACTATAAATACTCTGGTTTGTGAGAGTGCTATTTATTGTGTACTAATATTTTTGATGGAATTTACATCAATCTTATCTTTTATCTATAAAAACTGAGTGTTATTTATTGGGTATTAATATTGATAATGAAATTTAGATCAATAACGATTCATTAACTGTGCATTTAAAAGTTCAAGTCTTTCAGGAGTGCCGATATCAAGCCATTCACCTTCATAGAGTTCACCTGTAACCTTACCCTCTTTCATAGCAGCTCTAAGTAAAGGTGCCAATGCACTTTTACCATAAGGCACACTTTCAAAAAGTTTCGGTGAATAGTAGCCTATGCCCGAGAATGTATATTGCTTAGCATCTACAACCCTTTGCCCATCTAAAGCAAAATCGCCTTCAGGGTTATGCTCTGGGTTAGGTACAAGAACTAAGTGCGCTAAAACGCCATCTGCGAGTTTTCTTCTATATTGAAAGTCATAGTCTGTGAAGATATCTCCATTTACGACTAAAAAAGGCTCATCTCCAAGAAGCGGTAAAGCCTTGACTATCCCACCAGCACTTTCCAGTCCACCCTCTTCTTGTTCATCTGAGTAGGTAATGTTCACTCCCCAGTCAGAACCATCACCCAAAGCTTCTGGTATCTGGTAACCTAAATGTGCGATGTTTATCACTATATTCCTAAAGTCTTGATGTGCCAATTTTTCAAGATGCCATATGATCAGAGGAATACCCCCTACTTTTAATAGTGGTTTGGGTGTCATATTTGTAAGAGGTCTCATACGCGTACCAAGTCCAGCAGCAAGTATCATCGCTTTCATTAAAACATCCTCATTGTGACAGGTGCATCTTTAAACTCACCATACTGAGATTTTAATAGATTGATCAACCCATCCAGTTCCGGATATTTTTGACCCACTTCCAGGACATACTTCAGTGTCATAGGAATATCATTCAAATACTGCTTTTTCCCATCTCTTATAGCAAGTCTGGCAAAGATACCAAGTATTTTGATGTGACGCTGCAACCCAGTGAAATCAAACCAACGCATAAAGGTTTCATCATCTACATCCAAACCTTTCAGATCTTTAAAAAGTAAGATAAGCCTTTGCAACTCTCTTCTATCTAGTTTTACATAGGCATCACGAAGCAATGAGACCAAGTCATAGGTTAAAGCGCCCTCTCTTGCGTCTTGAAAGTCTATAACCACTATCTCTTCATTACTGTCGAGCATCAAATTGCGTGCATGGTAGTCACGATGGACAAAGATCTCTTGAGGCTGACTTAATACCTCGTCAGCTATAAATGAAAAACTCTCTAAGAGCATACGTCCATCCAGACATTCAAACGATGTGCCCAGATACTCTTTCAGATACCACTCTGTCATGAGATTCATCTCTTCAAGCAAAAAGTTCCTGTCATACGGTTCTAAACCTTTAGAAGGTGTCTCTTGCAGTTTAACCAATGTTTCTATGGCTTTATCATAATAAGGTCTTGCATCAACGCCTTCCACACATTTGTCAAGTAAATGGGTAGAGCCTATATCCTCCAAGAAAATGAAACCTTTGTGGAGCTCAAATGACTTGATCTTCGGTATACGTACTTTAGCATCTGTGAGCCTCATGCTCACACCAATGAAGATGGGAACAGACTCTTTAGCTTCTGAAGCATCCATCACGATACCACCACCATCATTTTCAAGACGATAGTAGCTTCTAGAACTTGCATCTCCATGGAGTGCCTTAAGTTCTGGCTCTTCTATACCTAGCCACTCTAGCCAGCCTTTTAACTCTTTATGCATATATGCCTCCTAAAACTGCATTGTCACTGGCACCTGTGACATATTTTAAATTTACTTTTTCATTATGTACACGCTTATACGCAAGCCATGCAAATGTCATCGCTTCTATCTGGTCTGAATTATTGGCTATGGCCACTTCAACATTTGGCATTAATGCTTTAATGCGTTCAACGAGGAATGCATTCCTGGCACCACCGCCACAAAGTAATGTCACATCAGAATTAAATTTCAGCACTTCATTACTTATGCTCAACGCTGTAAGTTCAAGAAGCGTTCTTTGTACATCTTCGGGGTTATGTGTATGACCGGAAAGATACTTTTGCAACCAAGCCTTGTTGAATTTTTCTCTACCTGTACTTTTAGGATATGCCTCTTCAAAATAGGCATCTGATATCATACGATCTAAAAGACTATAATCCACAGTACCTGTTCCAGCCCACTCTCCATCTTTATCATAAGCGTGTCCCTGATGTTCTGATATCCACATATCCATCAGTACATTTCCACAGCCTGTATCATACCCTATAAGTTTCTCACCCAACACTGTGATATTAGCCATACCGCCGATATTTACGACTGAAACAGCATGATTAATATTACTAAATATAAATTCATGAAATGCCGGTGCGAAAGGTGCGCCCTGTCCGCCCAATGCAACATCTTTTCGTCTAAAGTCAGAGACAACTGCTATACCTGTTTTAGCTGCTAAAATATTTGGATCACCTAGCTGCATAGTAAACCCATCTTCAGGTTTATGCCATAAAGTTTGACCATGTAACCCTATGGCTGTGATGGTTGCAGTATCTATGTTGTCACGTATAAGTAAAGCTCCTACTGCCTGCGTAAACAAAACACCCAAACGATGGTCTATCTGCCCTACTTGCTCCAGGGTACTTTTACCCTCTATCATAGTTAAGATATCTGTTTTAAGTTCTAATGCAATGGGGTACTCTAAACTATCAACAAGCGTACAGCCTGACTCATCTATTTCACACAATACAACATCCACTCCATCTAGTGATGTTCCGGACATAATACCTATATATCGTTCTTTATTCATAATTTTATTTTCTGCTTCCATTTGATTGGTCATATATTATATCAGATAATAATTTGAGAAATGAAAGAGATTTACAGTTCGTAGTTGCACGTCAGATCCACTACCTATAATTAGACCGTTATAATTTGTATACTATAATGGATCGATATCTGAATATTGTTATACACAGGAGTATTTATGTTTAATTTTAATTTGATCGGTCTCGTTCTTATCTTTGTATTGTCATCATCTGCATTTGCACAAAAGCCGGAAAACACTTCTACCCTTAACTATGACGCTCAACTAAGTGAGTATACATATGATTTTAAGGTGAACTATTTTCATATTGATTCTCAGGGGCAAGCATTGAAAATGGCCTATATCTATCTTCAAGGTGAGAAAAACAAGCCCACTATCACCTTGATGCACGGGAAGAACTTTAATGCCGATTACTGGACCTCGACAGCACGTTATTTACATGAACAAGGGTTATAATGTATTGATCCCTGATCAAATTGGTTTTGGGAAGTCCTCCAAACCTATACATTATCAATACTCTTTTGCTTCTCTGGCACATCATACTCATGCTTTAATGAATTCTCTTAACATAGAAAAAAGTATTGTGATGGGTCATTCAATGGGTGGGATGCTTGCGAGTCGTTTTACACTCATGTATCCACGATCAGTTGAAAAGCTTATTCTATTAAATCCGATCGGATTAGAAAACTACTTGAAGTATGTAGAGTACAAAGACACGGACTTCTTTTATAAATTTGAACTGAGCAAGACAGCAGAAAAAATTAAAAACTATCAACAAAAAAATTATTATGATGGAGAGTGGAATGATCAGTATGAAGCACTGACTTACTTTATGGTAGGACAGATACAAGGTCCAGACAAAAAGCAGATAGCCTGGGTTAATGCACTAACATACGATATGATCTTTACACAACCTGTTATTACAGAGTTCAAAGATCTCTCTGTACCTGTCAAGCTGATCATAGGCACTCGTGACCGTACAGGTCCTGGTCGTAAGTGGAAAAAACCTGGTGTAACGTATGAACTCGGACGTTATGACCGCTTGGGAAGATCTGCTGCTAAACTCATCCCTGATGCAGAACTCTATGAATTAAAAGATTTAGGACACCTGCCTCAGATCGAGAATTTTGAGCGTTTCAAAACCGTACTGGACACTGCACTGAATATTTCAGACAATAAATAATAGACCCATATGCTCTCTTTGTATTTGTATAAGTGAACTTCAACTATACTTCTAAAAATAAATCAAGGGCACGACTAATATGAAACTAAGTAATCGAGCAAAAAATATAGCACAATCTGAGATCAGAGCGATGTCCATCCTATGCAATGAAAAAAATGGACTTAATATGGCACAAGGGCTTTGTGACCTTGAAGTACCATTACCAGTCGTACAGGGAGCGAAAGAAGGGATAGACAGCGGTAAGAATACCTATACTTCTGCATACGGAAATTACAAATTAAGAGCCGCTATCGCTAAGAAGCAGAATGACTTTTATGACCAGGGTGTCGATGTGGACAACGTACTAGTAAGTCTTGGAGCGACAGGCGCTTTTTATGCTACTGCAATGTCCCTGCTGAATGAGGGTGATGAAGTCATACTTTTTGAGCCTTACTATGGTTACCATGTTGCAACATTAAAATCTATCGGCTGCAAGATAAAATACATTAGAACTACGCCACCCTCTTATGAAATAGACTTTGAATACCTGAAGGATCAGATATCTGAAGATACCAAAGCTATACTCATCTGTAACCCCTCAAATCCAAGTGGAAAAGTCTATACAAGAGAAGAGCTTGAAATTCTTTCAAATATTATTAATCAAAATGATCTATTCCTCTTTAGTGATGAGATGTATGAACATTTCATCTATGATGGTCTTGAGTTTGTATCTGCACTCAGTATAGAGAGTTTAAAAAGCAGAACGGTTGTTATATCTGGTTTTTCAAAGATCTACTCCATCACAGGATGGAGACTGGGGTACGCAATCACACAAAAAGAGATCATAGATGCAGCTTCTGCATTTAATGACCTGATATACGTCTGTCCACCTGCGCCACTTCAAAATGGTATACTCAAAGGGCTGAATGAACTGCCAAAGTCCTACTATGAAAATGTAGCCATTGAGCACCAAGTTAAAAGAGATAAGTTCATCAAAGCGCTCAATGATGCAGGACTAAGTGCAGAGTATGTGAAAGGTGCCTACTATGTTCTAGCTGATATCTCTAAACTTGAAGGAGAAGATGACAAAGAAAAGGTAGTGAACCTTTTAGAAAGAACAGGTATCGCAGCTGTACCTGCAAGGGCATTCTATCAAAACAGTGAAGGTATCAACCTGGCAAGATTCTGCTTCTCCAAAAAAGAAGAGGAGCTTGATGAGGCTATTGAAAGACTGAAAAATTTAATATAGTTGGTATAGCCAATTGATGGTTTTTTAATCACCTTACTGTACTTTTTACAGCTTCTTGTATGTTAGAGTAGTTAATGAAATATCTACTCAAGGAGTTAAAATGAAACTATGTTTTTATAATAAAAAAGGAAAACTATTTGGCTATAGTGAGGATGAAAAAACGGTCTATACATTCGAAGGCAAACCTGTAGCCTACATCGATGATGAAGATGTCTATGCATTTTCCGGGTCTCATCTAGGATACTTGGAAGATGGAAATGTATGGGATCATAATGGTGATATGCTTCTGTTTACCGATCTCTCCAGATTTGGTGTGGGACCGCTAAAGCCGAAAAAAGCGCTAAAGTCTCTAAAAAGGTTAAAGTCACGTATGCCACTCAAAGGGAAAAAGCGACTCAAGACTTTGAAGCCTTTAAAGAGCAAGAAGTGGTCTTCATCTAGTCCGATTGATATATTTATGGCTGGGTAAATTTAACTATTTACCCTTCCCCATCATCATCGCTCCAAATGCCACAATAGTCCCCCCAAGTATTTGCCACGCAAACCCTAATTTAAAGTCCAATACTGCACCTAATACATAGGGTTGCAAGAGCAGTACTGTCATAAACCCACCTAAGAGTGCCAATGGTACGGTAGCGGCATTCCCACGTTTGGTAAAGATAGCTGCTCCAAATACTCCAAGTAACCCAGTATAGGCAAATGCCATCACGCCAAGAGCAAAACTAAGCAGTGGTAGTTCTGTGTAGCGTTGCCAATAGAACGAAAGCATCGCCATAAGAGAGAGTGCTACTGCGAAGAAGAGAACAGCACTACGCCCTGCCCTAACAAAATGCATCTCATCTACATCAGATCTTTTTTTCTTCCAGGGTTTGTAGAGGTCTTCTATGGCTACAGAAGACATAGCACCAAGAACAGAGTTAGAACTGCTTAACGCAGCTGCTACAGCTCCTACTGTCACAAGTCCACGCATTCCCTCTGGCATCTCATGTAATATATAGTACATAAAGATAGTGATCTTTTCGCCTTCAAACTTTTGTACCACTTCTGTAGTCAAACCGGAAATTTCAGGATGTTGGTAAAAAAGGTAAAGAAGCAGACCGATCATTAAAAAGAGTATCGCTACAGGGATGGTCAAATATATACTCATCATCAATGAATTCTGTGCTTCTTTGGTGCTTTTACATGTAAGTGCTCTTTGTGTCATATCCTGGTCCAGTCCATAGGCAGCGATGTTGAGCAGCAACCATCCTCCAAGTAAAGCCCAAACAGAAAAACCGCCGGACATAGACCAGTCGAGCAGTTTGAGTTTATTATTTGTTTCAAGTGTGGTAATGACAGTAGAAAAATCTGTATTGATACTCATATAAAGATAAATCAGTACGGCAATTCCTGCTCCAATGTAGGTAACAGCTTGTATGATGTCAGAGAAAATAACAGACTTTACACCACCAAAATAGGCATAGGCCAATGCTCCAAGCATTAAAATAGTAATAGAGACAGCAACATGTGTTGGTGTGATATCCAAGAAAAGGATCATTGAGATAGCCAATGCTCCTATATAGAGCCTTGCTCCTGAAGCAAAAAGTCTACCGATCAAGAACATCACACCTGCTTGTCTCTTGGCAGACTCACCGTATCGTTTTTCAAGCAGTTCGTATACTGTTACTGCTTTGATAGCATAAAAACGTGGGATAAGCACCTTAGCTACAAAGAGTACTGCCAGGAAAGCAGAAAAGTAAAACCCCAGGAAAGTAAGATCCTTACCATAAGAGTATTCCGGTCCTCCAAGAAAGGTTGCTGCAGACTGAGAAGTTGCCAGTACAGACATCGCTGCTGCGAACATAGGAACAGAGTTCCCGCCTACAAAATAATCCCGTGTATTGTTTACCTTGACCCTACTTAAAAGTACGGATGTAACGGTTAATACTAAAAAATATGCAAAAAAGATCCCCCAGTCAAGGGTACTAAATGCAGAGTTCATTATTTACCTTTGGGCGGTGCTTTAAGATCTAGACATTTTACACCATTCCTTATATCATTCATGAACTTTTCACCTGGATCAGATTTCACTGTTCTATACCCTTTATCTTTTTCCAACCATAATGAAGTACCCTCCATCTGTTTATACTCATGATGACCTACAAGATACTCAATAGTTGGGTATTTTGATTTGAGATAGAAGACCAGATCGATGTTTGCCTGACGTTGGGCAGGTGTGAGGTCATCTATCTTGTTGCCCTTCCCTCCAACATTTTCTATACCGATACTTGAGTAGTTCAGTCCAATCACATGTCGGGCCATCCAAGTCTCTGGCATCAAACGGTAGATCGTACCGTCACGAGCGACCATAAACTGAGAAGAGACGTTTAACGCAGAAGCTTTCACGATATCTTTTCTATCTGAAAGAAGCTTCTCCGGCAATAAACGTTTAAATGATTTATCAAAATCCATTTCCGCTGTCCAGTGAAGCAAAATGATCTTAGGAGTAATCTCTATATTCTTTACTTCTTTTCCATAGTGTGACTTGATGTACTCTTTGGTCATAGCGATACGTTCAGGTCCAAAATCTATCGGCTTGTCAATGATCTTGAGTGGTTGGATGGGTTTAGTATTACATACTGGAGGTTGGGCCTCTTCCTTTCCACATGCAGTAAATGAAAGAAGTGCGATACATAAAAGTAGTGTTCTAGTCATAAATAAGTCCTAAGTTCTATTTGGACTTATTTTATCTAATCTTGGCTATGGTTTTCTTGTTCTTTTTCTCTTATAAGGATCCAAACAAGGATCACGGAAGGTATACCTAGCGCTACAATATACGCAGTAATATCTAACAACTGCTGTCTGTTAAGGTATAAAAACCCTATAATGAGCAGTGCATAGGCACCTAATCTATAGATAGAAAGTGCTGCTTTTGTGTCTTTGATCGTTTGAAAAACTGTCCGTCTGTTCTCTTTAAGCTTTTTCTTCTCATCTTTTACCGTTTCGGCCAAGCTCTTATCTTCATCTACTTCTACATCTTCACTATAGAGATCATAAGGATCTTCAAGTTTATCAATAGTATCTTTGCTGTCATCCATAGTTACGATGTTATGTTTAACACGTGCATTGACCATGCGTCTATAGCTAAAGATTGATGCCACCATCACTAATGTTGCGGTAATGTACCCTATTTGTGTACTGTAAAGCACTTTAATATCAAAAAATATGACAGCAATACCTAAAAGCAAAATATCGACAGTCACAAGTACTGTCAGTATCTTTTTATTTCTATTACTCATCATCATCTTCTGCATCATATTTTGCTTGTTGATCTCTTTTATATGTGTACTTTGGATCATTAGCCAACTCGTCTAATGACTTTTTTTGTTTTACATACGCTTTATACACATTAGATATAGCTGCACCGACACCGATAAATACCCCGATAAAGATAGTCCACCAAGCCCCGGTAAGCTTTTGTAGCCCTATTCCAATACCTACACCCATAAGTACAGCTACCACCATGGAAATACCAAGGCTTAATCCATCAGCAGCATTGACCAGACTTTTAAATTTAGGTTCTTTCTTTTCCATAAATTCTCTTACGTCAAATCATTATATTGTTTCAGCAGTATCTGCCGTAGATCGTTTACCAAGTTCGCTATCGATCATTAAAAGTCCATAACCATCTTCGCCAACCATTTTCAACTTTGAGATGATCTCACTGACCGTTGCTTCCTCTTCAACTTGCTCATTCACAAACCACTGCAATAGATTATATGTAGCATGGTCTTTCTCTTTTAAAGCATAGTCACTGAGTTCATTAAGATTTTTAGTCATGTACTGTTCATGCTCTAAACTCTCTTCATAGGTTTCAAGCAATGTACCGAATTTTCTAGGTGGTTTTTCAACTTCTTGAAGCACGACTTTGGCATCTTGACCTATCAGATAGTTATAGATACGTGTTGCATGATCTTGTTCTTCTTGATACTGCATTAAAAACCAGTTTGCCGCACCGGGTAAATCATTTCTATTACAGTATGCAGACATCGAAAGATATAGATATGCAGAATAGAACTCCTTGTTTAATTGCTTATTCAACTCTTTTGTCATTTTTTTTGAAATCATGTGTAACCTTTCACTTATTTATTTAGTGAGATATTCAGCATAGGGTATTGACCTATGCTTTGATCTCATTCATTACTTCATATGCAGCTTTGATGGTTTGATCAATCATTTCATCCGTTGTAGCGGCAGAAATGAACCCGGCTTCAAAAGAAGAACATGCAAGATAGATACCCCTGTCCAACATCCCCTTATGGAATTTAGCAAAACGTGCTGTATCATTTTCCAATGCATCATCAAAGTTCTTCACAGGCTTATCTGAGAAAAAGAACCCAAACATACTTCCTCTTACATCTGTCACCAAAGGTATATCAGCTGCTGCTGCAGCTTTTTTAAACCCTTCCATAAGTTTTTTGGCTTTATTTCCCAGTGTCACATATAACGATGGATTGGATTTAAGTTTTCTAAGGCTGGTAAGACCGGCTGTCATCGCAACCGGGTTACCAGAAAGTGTGCCTGCCTGATATACCGGTCCCTCAGGTGAAAGATGTGCCATGATCTGTGCAGAAGCACCAAAAGCACCTACAGGCATACCTGCACCGATAACCTTACCAAGCGTTACCATATCTGGTTTAACGGTCGAGATACCTTGTGCACCTCTAAGTGAAGCTCTAAATCCACTCATGACTTCATCATATATAAGTAGTGCCCCATGATTCGTACAAAGACATCTAAGCTCTTCAAGGAATGCCTCATCTGCAGGTACTAGACCCATATTCCCTGCGATAGGCTCGATGATCACACATGCGATACCATCTGGAGATTCTTCAAAACATTTCAATACAGACCCAATGTCATTGTACGTTGCCAATAGTGTATGTTTTGTAAGGTCAGCCGGTACACCTGGGCTTGATGGACTACCAAAAGTAGCAAGGCCTGAACCTGCCTGTACAAGAAGTGAATCAGAATGTCCATGGTAACATCCTGTAAATTTCACAATGTTATCTCTTCCTGTCACACCACGAGCCAATCGAATAGCAGACATCACTGCTTCAGTTCCTGAACTCACAAAACGTACTTTATCTATACTGTCAAAAAGTGTAACGATCTCACTTGCCAATTCTGTTTCAACTGTAGTAGGTGCACCAAAACTCAATCCTCTTTTGACAGCATCTATCACTGATGCTTCAATCTCTGTATCTGCATGACCGAAGATCAGTGGTCCCCAACTCTGTACATAATCGATATATCTGTTTCCATCGATATCAAAAAGGTATCCACCCTCTCCTTTTTCTATAAATGGTGGTGTACCTTCTACTCCTGAAAATGCACGTACAGGTGAATCTACACCTCCGGGAATCACTTGATATGCTTCTTCAAATGCTGCTATACTTTTATCATATGCCATCTTATTAATCCTCATTATGTATAATTGCAATGATTATACACTAACGGCACTTAGGGCTATATACAAGGAGCGCATCATCAGAACTCTGAAAGGATTATTGCTCTCTTTATTGTTACATTTACTTATTTTGTGGCTTCTGACTAAAAATTGGGTCAATATCACTTATATGCCGCCTCCGACACAAGATAAGAAAATAACGCTCAATTTACAACAGGTAGCTCCACCTCCCGCTCCAAAACCAAAACCTGTAGTGGTACCCCCTGTACCTCAACCCATCGTTACACCACCTAAACCAGAGCCGATTCCAGAACCTATCGTAGAGAAAAAGATAGAACCGGAACCTAAGCCAGAACCTGTAAAGAAAAAAGTCTTAGATGAGAATACAAAGCTCTATGCTCAAAAAAGTACAGAAGAGAACAATGTCACCAAAATAGAAAAAAAGCCTGAGAAGAAGGTCGTTAAAAAAGAGATCAAGAAAAAGCCTGTAAAAAAGGTCGAAAAGAAAGTGACCAAAAAACGTGTGGTGAAAAAACAGAAATCATATAAAAAACCTAAACGCTCCAATGATCCCCTTGCCAATGCGCTGATGGGTTCGGGAACATCATTAAATCCTTCCAGACCAAGTCGAAAGCCCTCATCTTCAGGAAGCTATGGAGCCAGAATGATCAATCAACTCTATGGTGAAGAGTTTCATAGCTACAGTGATACACAAAAGAAGTTCATTAAAAATAACCTGGGAACTATCCACAGAATTACGCAAAATACACTCTCACGCAATGGATACCCGGAAATTGCCATTCGCACCAGACAGCAAGGAACCAATATCGTCTCTTTTTATCTACATCCAAATGGAGATATATCAGATCTAAAACTGAAAAGACGTTTAGGATATCAGGCTTTAGACCAAAATACATTGGATGTTATACGTATAGCCTATAAAGACTATCCGCTGCCAAACAAAAAGACAAAAATTATTTTTTATGTAAAATATTCCATCTATTAGGATAGAATTAAGTCATTAAATTCATTATTGGAGTATTTATATGAATATTACAGAAAATATTCTGATCAAACTTCCTTTATGGTCAGTACGTAAAGCCTTACGAATCATGATTCTTGCTTTTCTTGGTTCATTGCTTATAGGGATCGTTGATATTTATACTCTATATGAGATCTCTTCCTGAACTTGCTGTCTGGCATACCACCATACTTGAAAATGAATTCAACACTGATTCTAATGTGAAAGATTTTGATGACTATCTCGCTTTGGAAAATAGACTCTTTGATGAGTTGGATCGAGAAATATATGACAAAACGGTCTCCAACAATGATAGAAACATTAATCGCTACATACGAAATAGTTTTTCTGATCCAAAACGCTGGGATAAGGAATGGAATAAAAGTTTTGAACTGCCTGTCAAAAACCCTAAAATGGGTATACTTCTTCTGCATGGCATGTCTGACTCGCCTTACAGTCTTCGCACCCAAGCTGAGTACCTTCATAAACAGGGTATATGGGTTGTAGGTATGCGATTACCCGGTCACGGTACAATACCTTCAGGTCTAAGAGAAGTAAAATGGCAAGATATGGCAGCAGTTGTCAAGATAGGTATGGAGCGTTTAACTCAAAAAGTTGGTGATAAACCCATACATATGATGGGGTATTCCACCGGTGCGCCATTAGCGCTGAACTACACACTTTTGGCACTTGAAGACTCAACATTAACGTTGCCTTCCAGTCTCATATTTTACTCTCCTGCCATAGGAGTAACAAAAGCTGCTCCTTTTGCTATATGGCAAAGTCGGCTTGGAAACCTTTTGGGTTTACCTAAACTGGAGTGGAACTCCATTACCCCTGAATATGATCCCTTTAAGTATGGTTCATTTGCTGTCAATGCCGGTGATCAAGTCTACCTTGTTTGTAATGAAGTACAAAAACAATTAGATGCTTATGCAGAAAGTACTAAGATCAAAAAACCGCTTCCACCTATTATGAGTTTTGCGTCTGTTGTGGATTCAACCGTTGTAGTCAGAGATACAGTCGATCATCTTTATAAGCGATTTAAGGGGGATAACAACCACACACTTGTACTTTTTGACATTAACCATAAGTTCACATCTCACAGTCTTGTTAAAGACAGTGTGCATACTTCACTTAAATAAACTACGTGAAGTTCCTGAAGATACACACTATAGATTTGACTTGATCTCCGATATCAACTCAACGGATGGAAGTTTGATGCAGTTCACAACAGATAGAGAATATGCAACAAGTAAAAAACTTGATCTATATTGGCCAAAAGAGATTTATTCCCTCTCACACTTGGCCATGCCTATCAGTGCAAAAGATCCTCTCTATGGAGGGAAAGATGCGCCTAAAAGCCCAGGTATACAATTGGGGCATCTCGTAGTTTACGGAGAAACTTCTGTGTTGGAAATATCAGGGACATCACTTCTTAGACAGAGATGGAATCCTTTTCATGACTATACAAAACAAAGGGTACTGGAATTTATCGGGTTAGAATAAGTTTACAAGAAAGAGAAAAGATCTATTGTATCCTCTTCCATAATCTTTTTACTGTACCCTCTGTTCCTTGAACCAAAAGCGGGTTCTTCTTAGGGTCTAACCAATGCAACACCTCTTTTATCTCACTCTCGGTCATGACTGTACAGCCTGCTGTAGGTACACTCTTGATATGAATAAAGATACATGATCCTGCACCTTTTTTAGACTTTGAGCCCTCTGTGATACCATTATGATCTACCACAATGCCATATTTATAATAATTCTTAGGGAACTTCATTCGCTCATGACTTTTGTAATCTCTGTTGATCTTTGTACTATCTACTATCTTATTGTAATACTTCGAATTCACATCATCGACACAATGGTCTGTTTCTTTGTATACTTCATAAGGATACTTTATGTTGAACGGTGCATATCCAAAGGCTTGTTCAAGCTTGAAGATTCCTGCTGGTGCTTTACCATCTCCCTCTTTTTTGATGATCTTGGCATCATCTGGCAGGTCATGCAGCCCTATTCCCCATCCTAAACCATTTCTTCCAAGCTCAATATCTATGACTTTACCCACCTTGTGCCATTTGCCACCTTCACGCTCATAACGCTGCAAAATCCCTGTAGGTACCGACCAGTTTTTTGTAGTCACGACTAAAAGTTGTTTTGTATCTGGCATCTCCTCTGCCTGCAGTAAAAATAGAGACAAACAAAATAGAAGTAATGTTTTCATTATGATATAATCCTTGTTATGGAATATGGAATATTATCAATAGCGATACCGCTACTAACAATCATTTTAGCTATTATAACCAAAGATGTGATCGTTTCACTCATGAGCGGTATATTTGCAGGTTTCTTGGTCCTAAACTCGTATAATCCCATAGATGCATTCATTGCTCTTTTTGATGGAATCATTATGCTGTTTTCTGAAGGATGGATAGCAAAAACCCTCTTCTTTATCGTTTTGGTAGGATCCATTATCAGATTATTGACACTTAGCGGAGCAGTAGACAGTTTTATAGTCTATCTAAATCAAAAGGCTAAGAAGATCGACTCTCCCATTGGCGCAATGCTGCTTGCCTATATCATTGGTGTAGTGATATTTATCGAGTCATCTATTACCGCACTTGTTGCAGGTACAGTAGCAAAACCGCTTTGTGACAAAAATGGCGTAAGTAGAGAAAAACTGGCTTATATTTGTGACTCGACTTCAGCGCCTATCTGTTCACTCATACCACTGAATGCATGGGGTGCTTTACTCTTAGGGCTTATCGTCACTGCCATTGATACACAGGTTATCTCAGGTGATGGAATTTCTTTGCTGATTGCTTCTATTCCTTATAACTTTTATTCACTCATTACTTTGGCTATCGTTCTAGGTGTTATATTTTTAAATATCAATATCGGGCCTATGAAGCATTCTACGCCTATTCCCTACGTTATATCGAAAGAAACGGCAGATACCAAAGCGACTCCATACAAAATGCTTCTACCTATTTTAGTGATGGTACTTATGGTCCCTGTAGGACTTTATCTCACCGGTGAAGGTGATATTTTCAAGGGGTCAGGTTCAACTTCTGTCTATTATGCTGTGATCGTAACACTCTTCTTTATGTATCTCTACTTTGTACCAAGTAAAACACTCTCTCACAAAGCATATTTCAAAGGTTTCTATCAAGGGATAGCTGACATGATACCAGTCGGTCTGATCATGGTCTTTGCACTGCTCATTGGTAAGGTCATAGGAGATCTTGGAACAGCCAAGTATTTATCACACATACTGCATGGAAATATCTCTCCGATACTTATGCCGCTTCTTATTTTTTTAGTGGCAAGTATCACAGCATTTTCTACAGGAACAAGTTGGGGTACTTTTTCCATTATGATGCCTATAGGTTTGGCTCTGGGAGCAACGATGGATCTACATATACCCCTCGTAATAGCAGCAGTCATATCAGGCGGTATCTTTGGAGACCATTCATCGCCTATCTCTGACACCACCATCATCTCATCCATGGCAGCTGGTTGTGACCATGTTGAACATGTAAGAACACAACTTCCCTACGCTTTATTTGGTGGGACATTGGCCTCTATAGCATTTTTAGTGGCTGGTTGGCTGACACTGTAGTAAGGAGAAAAGTATGCAAATCTTAAAATTTTTATTTGGTATTGTTTTGGCTCAAGTCGCAACTTACTTCTTAATCGTTTTGGCGCCCAATGAGTTAAATTTTACCGGTTTTTTACGTGTGGCTATTCCCCTGCTCTTTATAGCTCTTATCGTTGCTTTTTGGTTCAATTCCATTGCGGGACACCATAGTAAAGATGCCATAGGCAAAGTAAAGGATGACTTTGCCAACGAACGTGACAAGCTCCGTACCAATGCACATCGAGCTAAGGAACGTGTAATTAAAACTGCTCAAAAGGACATTGCCAAAGAGACAGCAAAAGCCCATGCCAAGGCAAACTTTAAAGTAGGTGCAGCTTTTGCTGGACTCTTGGGTGTCGGGGCACTCTTTGTCTTTGCACAGATGCTTACAGCCGGTCTACTTGCCATTAGTGCTACAGTTGGTGCGATGGGCGGTTACTATTGGAGAGGAAAAAGGGTTGAGAACAGTCGGTTAAAAGAGATAGAAAGCCGTTCTGACTTTAAAGTGATACAGTCAAAACCGACAAAAGCAAAACAGATAAAACATAAAGAGTCATAATATGATAAAATACACTCAAATCAATCCTAGGAATCTTCACTATGAAACTTCTTGTCTCTGCACTTGAACCATCTTCAAACCTTCATCTTAAAGAAGTACTTAAACATACTGAAAGTCTAGAATTAATTGGGATCTTTGACAAGAACATCAAAGAAGGTACTCCTATTTATGATATCAGTGAAATGGCGATCATGGGTGTGGTTGATGCCATCAAGAAATTACGCTGGTTCTTTAAAGTAGCGGATGAGATGGTTGAGCTTGCCAAAGATGCAGACAAAGTATTACTGATGGACTCTTCAGGCTTCAATTTGCCTTTGGCTAAAAAACTCAAAGCTAAATACCCGGAAAAAGAGATCATATACTACATTCTTCCTCAGGTATGGGCAAGCAGGCCCAAACGAGTGCAGAAGTTGGAAGAGTACTGTGATAAACTGCTGGGTATACTCCCTTTTGAGATCGACTATTACAAGAGTGATAAAGCCCGGTATGTAGGACATCCACTGCTAGACGAAATAGATGTGCAAAGAAATGAAGAAGAGACCAAAGGATGCATAGCATTTATGCCAGGAAGTCGTAAAAGCGAGATCACTCGACTGATGCCTATCTTCCTCGAGTTAAGAAGAAAATTTCCTGAGATCCGTCCTCTGCTTGTCATCCCCCCTTCATTTTCAAGAAACAAAATAGCCAAACTCTACAGAGGGAACCGTGAATTTGAAATAGTACGCAACACACATGAAGCACTCAGACGTGCAGAGTTTGCCTTCATCTGCTCCGGAACGGCAACCCTTGAAGCAGCACTTATAGGTACCCCGTTTACACTGGCTTATATAGCCAAAAAAGTAGATTTCTTTATCGGTACAAAGATTCTTGGTATTACACAGGTTGGCTTGGCCAATATCATTCTCACCCATTACAATAACACGACCCTGCACAATGAAATTTTGCAAGAAGAGGTGACAGTTGACAACCTGCTCAAAGCGTACTACAATACAGACCGTAAGATATTCGCTCAAAAAGCAGACGAATTAAAAGCATATCTTTCTCATGGAAGTTCTGAGAATGTTGCTAAAATCATCATGGAAAAGTGAAAAATGAAATATCTATTCTTTATACTGGCTGCCTTACTGCTTAGTGGTTGTGGTGCAAAAGTGATCGCTTCAACACATAAACAGGTCCTGGTCGAAAATGTCTCAGCCTCTAACATGGATGAAGCTTTGGAAGTGGCCGAAAAAGAGTGTCGAAAACATCATAAACATGCTGTTTATGTACCTGCTGATCTGGGATTCGAGTTAGCCGGTTATAGCTGCATTGAGGAATAATGCTTGTTCATCTGTGATAAAATAAGGAACTTTCTGTGTTAGTACATATTTGCTGTTCAGTTGACAGCCACTACTTTTTGCAAAAACTTCAGACAGAGTACCCTGAGGAAAAACTCACTGGATTTTTTTATGATCCCAATATCCATCCCTACTCTGAGTATTACTTACGGCTACTTGATGTTAGACGCAGCTGTAAAATGCTCGGTATTGACCTCATTGAAGGTGAATATGATGTGGAGAACTGGCTTGAAGCTGTACGCGGTTTGGAACATGAACCTGAAAAAGGTTCCCGATGCAGTGTCTGTTTTGATCGACGTTTTGAAGTGACTGCGCAAAAAGCAAGTCAATTGGGCGAAGATACTTTTACCTCTACCCTGCTCACCAGTCCAAAGAAATCACTCAAACAACTGCAAACAGCGGGTGATGCATTGGCAGCACGCGAGGGTATCAGTTTTGTGGCACCTGATTACAGAAAAGCTTCTGGTACACAAGAGCAAAATATCTTGGCCAAGGAAGATGCACTCTATCGTCAGGACTATTGTGGCTGTATGTTCGGTCTAACAATACAGCGTGACCAGCAAAATAGACTTGCAGATGAACTTTTTGTACCCATTTCTAATCAGATACAGCCTGAATCCATAGAAGAGCGTATCAAGATGTATGAAGAGCGTTGGAAAATGGAAGAAGAGCATATTCCTCACAAGATCATCAAACAGCGTTTTTTGAACTGGCGCTTACATACGGGCCTGCTTCATGTAAGAAAAGAGGTCATACCTGCACACTTTTTACCCTACTCTACCCTTAAGGGTGAATATACCAGAGGGAAGATCGAGTATTCTATCGGTGAAGTGCACCATATGAACCGTGATGAAGTACGTTTCATTACACTTCAACATTACAACAAGCTCGCAAACACTGACTATAAAACTGTGACACAACTCATCTACTCTCCTCCTGTATTCAGCAGTGAAGTAGAACTGCGTGAAAGACTTGGGGTCACACCCTATGACCTCTCTATCATATTGGTTGTTGAAGAGATACCAACAAACAAGATAGAAATCATTTGTCAAAGCAAAGTCTACAGTGATGTCAAAGAAGTATTGATCAGACTATAAACCATTTTTTACCAATATTTGGATAAAATAAGAGAATTTTCAAATAAGGGTTTTTTATGCTTTACAACGTTGTAGATATACAAAATATTTTACCACACAGATATCCATTCCTCCTAGTAGACAGAATTTCAGAACTTACTCCCGGTGAGTATATAGAGGGTTACAAAAACGTTTCTATTTCTGAGCCCGTCTTTGAAGGACATTTTCCTGGTCACCCTATCTACCCTGGTGTTATGATCATCGAAGGTATGGCACAAGCTGGTGGTGTATTGGCTTTTAAAAGCATGGATACTGAGAGTCAAGAAGAGATAGAAAACAAAGTGGTTTACTTCATGAGTATCGATAAAGCAAAATTCCGATCTCCTGTAACACCGGGTGATCAACTTGTATACAAGATAGATGTGATCAAGCATAAAGGTGCGATATGGCAACTGGATGCAAAAGCATATGTAGATGATAAATTGGTTGCGCAAGCTGAACTAAAAGCAATGATCGTAGATAAATAGGTCTTCTGATGTCTTTAATTCATGCCTCAGCAGTTGTCGAAGAAGGTGCCATCCTGGGAGAGAATGTCTCTGTTGGTGCCTTTGCATATATCGGTCCAAATGTAAAGATAGGTGATAACACTACAGTCTCTCCTCATGCTGTGATCGAAGGCCATACCACTATAGGTGAAAATAACCGTATTTTTCCTCACGCTGCGGTAGGAACCATACCCCAAGATCTGAAATTCGCCGGTGAGCATGTAGAGCTTATCATTGGTGACAACAATACCATCAGAGAGTTTACCCTTCTTAATCCAGGTACCGAAGGTGGAGGTTCTATTACAAAAGTGGGTAACGGTAATCTGCTTATGGGTTATGTACACTTGGGACATGATGTGATCATCGGAGATAATTGTATCCTTGCAAATGGCGCAACCCTTGCGGGTCATGTTGAATTGGGTAACCATGTGGTGGTCGGCGGACTTACGCCTATACATCAGTTTGTACATATCGGTGACTTCGCAATGATAGGTGGAGCGAGTGCATTATCACAAGATGTTCCTCCGTTCTGTCTGGCTGAAGGTAACCGTGCGAACTTAAGAGGACTTAATCTTACAGGATTACGGAGAGCTATGGGGAGAGATGATATAAATGCCCTTAAATCTGCCTATAGAGAACTCTTTGAAGAAGGCAATCCGCTACAAGAAGTGGCTGAAGCTATTTTAGAAAGTACAACATCTCAAAAGGTTAAACAACTTTGTGAGTTCATTAAGAACTCTAAAAGAGGTATTCCTTTTACAAGAAAAACAAACGAGGATAATAAATGACAACTAAAGCATGCAGCTTTTGTGAAGCACAAGAGAGTGAAGATAATCCACTCATTGCCGGTGAAAGTGCCTATATCTGTTCAAACTGCGTAGTCTCTGCCTACAAGATTCTTTTTGGTGAAGAAGAACAAGAAGAGTTACAGACAGATATGGAAACAAGAACACTTTATACTCCTAAAGAGATAAACAGCCTACTTGATGATTATGTCATTGGTCAAGATAAAGCTAAAAAGACTCTTTCTGTTGCTGTATATAATCACTACAAACGTATTTTCAAAGACAATGTTGAAGATGATACGCAGATCTCTAAATCAAATGTACTTCTTATCGGGCCTACTGGTTCAGGTAAAACACTCTTGGCTCAAACCATTGCCAGATTTTTAAATGTGCCTATCGCTATAGCTGATGCAACAAACCTTACAGAAGCCGGTTATGTAGGTGAAGATGTTGAAAACATCCTTACTAAACTCTTCATGGCTGCAGATGGTGACCCTAAACGTGCAGAACAGGGAATTGTCTTTATCGATGAGGTCGATAAGATCGCCAGAATGGGTGAAAACCGTTCTATTACACGTGATGTTTCCGGTGAAGGTGTACAACAGGCTTTACTTAAGCTCATCGAAGGTTCGGTAGTGAACATTCCGCCAAAAGGTGGACGTAAGCACCCTAACCAAGATTTTATACAGATAGATACCTCTAATATACTCTTTATCTGTGGTGGTGCATTTGATGGATTAAATGATATTCTAAGAAGAAGACTTGGTGCCAATACACTCGGCTTTGGTCAAGAAAAACGTTCAAAGAAAGAAGAGGAGAACCTTCTGCATTTGGTAGAGGCTGATGATCTTGTCTCTTATGGTCTCATTCCTGAACTCATTGGTCGTCTTCATGTGTTGGCTACACTTGGTGAAATTTCACAAGAAGATATGGTACGTATCTTGGTAGAACCTAAAAACTCTCTCATCAAGCAGTATCAAAAACTCTTTGAAATAGACGATGTGAAACTCAGCTTTGAAGATGATGCACTTGCACTTATCGCAAAAAAAGCGATTGAGAGAAAAACAGGTGCGAGAGGATTACGTTCTATACTTGAAGAGATCTTGTTAGATATTATGTATGAATTGCCTGAACTAAATGGTTATGAGGTAGTGATCACCAATGATGTTGTTGAATCAGGTGCAAAACCTTTATACATCAAAAATAAAAAAACAGCATAAACAGTAGAGAATAAAAAAGGATATATGAATGTTTAAAAGACTATTAGGAATGTTTTCAAATGATCTGGCGATCGACTTGGGAACTGCAAATACACTTGTACTTGTAAAAGGACAAGGTATCAGCATCAATGAACCATCTGTGGTAGCTATCCAGTATGATAAGCATGGTAGAGAGCGTATTCTCGCTGTGGGGCAGGAAGCAAAAGATATGGTTGGTAAAACACCAGGAAACATCAAAGCCATCCGTCCCATGAAAGATGGCGTTATCGCTGACTTCGAAGTGACTGAAATGATGATCCGTTATTTCATTGAAAAGGCGCATAGAAGAAAAGGTTTCTTCTCCCCGCGTATCATCATCTGTGTACCTTATGGTCTTACGCAGGTTGAAAGACGTGCCGTTAAGGATTCTGCTGAAAATGCTGGTGCAAGATATGTCTATCTTATAGAAGAACCAATGGCTGCGGCTATCGGTGCAGGTATTCCTGTAAAAGATCCTAATGGTAACCTGGTAGTAGATATCGGTGGTGGTACAACTGAGATCGGTGTAACATCTCTGGGTGGTCTTGTTATCTCCAAATCTATTCGTGTTGCTGGTGATAACCTTGATCAAGCAATCATCGACTACATTAAAAAGAACTTTAACCTGCTTATAGGTGATCGTGTGGCGGAAGAGCTTAAGATCAAGATCGGTACTGCCATCCCGCTTAAAGAGGAAATGACTACTACCGTACGCGGTAGAGATCAAGTTGAAGGGAGTCTTGCTTCCATTGAGATCTCTTCTGAACATATCAGATCAGCGATGAAAGATTCACTTGAAGAGATTGCTGAAGCATTGAAAGATGTACTTGAACAGACACCACCTGAACTCGCAGGAGACATCGTAGAGAATGGTATTGTATTGACTGGTGGTGGTGCACTTATCAGAGGTCTTGACAAATACCTTTCAGATATTGTTAAACTCCCTGTTTATGTTGCTGAAGAGCCCCTACTTGCTGTTGCAAAAGGTACAGGTATAGCTCTTGATGAATTAGATCTCCTTCAGCAAATGGCATATGAAGACTAGACTTGTCATCATAGCAATACTGTTACTTATACTAACAGTACTATTATCACGAAACGATGAACGTATTTCAGATACGTTCCTCAACATCATTAACCCCCTCAAACAAAAATATAAAAACTTCACACAAAATTTAGAAGATAAAAGCCAAAGCTATATTTATCAGAAAGAGTCTATTCAAAGACTTAGTAAAGAAAACCGTATCTTACGTAAACGTCTACTCAAACAAATTCATTACATTGAACAAGTAAAGAACATTTATGAAGTACTTCCTGATCTGAGTCAATTGCCCGTAGATAACATCTCTATCATTGAAACGATATCATATGTTAAGCTTAACAGTTTTTCTCAAGTCATGCTCACAAAACCTAAAGGTCTTGAAGAAGATAAACTCTATGGCCTCATCCAAGGAAATGTGGTTGGAGGAACAGCTAGAGTACACAACAATCAACTTTATGGTTACCTCACTTCAGACAAAAAGTGCCGTTTTTCTGTTTTTATAGGAGATACAAAGGCACCGGGGATCGCTATAGGTAGTGTTGAAAATGAAATGATCGTCAAATTTATACCAAAATGGCATAAAATTCAAGTAGACGACCCAGTTGTCACTTCAGGCCTGGATGGCATCTTTTTCACGGATCTTCCTGTCGGTAAAGTGACAAAAGTAGAAGTACAGAGTGCCTATACTGTCGCACATATTAAAACCTACAGTGACATTTTTCATCCAAAAACCTTTTTTCTCATTAATGATGCAAAAGCAACACTGGTTGAAGGGTATGATGCAAACGGTACCAAACTGGTACGTAGATACAGTATTCCAAATATTCATAAAGAACAAAATGAAACCATAGAACATAACCAGACCATAGAAGCTCTCCAAGATGTCAATATAAGCAGACCTGTTGTTTCCAGTATACCTAGCCGTATCGACCAGACACAAGAAGATATCATTGAGCCTACGACACCTGATGAAATAGCAGAACCTCCAAAGAAAGTGAAGAAGAAGAAGTCCAATTTTGATTCAACAAGTTTAGACCTCTTCTAAAACCTTATTTTTGCCCTTTTTTAAGGGCTTTTTGTATCTATATCATGTATAATATCAAACTAAAAATCAAGGGTATTCCTCCATGCCAAAACGCAATGACATCAAAACTATTTTACTTATCGGTTCTGGACCTATCGTTATCGGTCAGGCTTGTGAATTTGACTATTCTGGAACACAGGCTGCTAAAACACTCAAAGAGTTAGGCTATAGAGTTGTTCTTATCAACTCTAATCCTGCCACTATCATGACAGACCCTGAATTTGCAGACCGAACATATGTTGAGCCTATTACCTCTGAAGTCATTGATAGAATTATCAAAAAAGAAAATATTGATGCCATCTTACCTACAATGGGTGGACAAACTGCACTCAACGTTGCTATGGATATGCACGAAGCAGGTATGCTTGAAGGTGTAAAGTTCCTTGGTGCTAATCCTGAAGCCATTAAAAAAGGTGAGGATAGACAACTTTTTAATGATGCCATGATTAAAATTGGTATGGATCTACCTAAAAGTGCCAATGCCTACAGTGTTGAAGAAGCGATGAAAGTTGCAAAAGAGATTGGTTTCCCAGTGATCAGCAGAGCATCATTTACACTTGCAGGTGGTGGTTCCGGTGTAGCATACAATATGGAAGAATTTAAAAAACTTGCAGAAGAAGGTATTGATGCCAGTCCGATCAATGAGATCGAGATCATGGAATCTATGCTTGGTTGGAAAGAATATGAAATGGAAGTTATCCGGGACAATAAAGATAACTGTATCATCGTATGTTCTATAGAAAACTTTGATCCTATGGGTGTGCATACAGGAGATTCTATTACTATTGCCCCTGCTTTGACACTTACAGACAAAGAGTTCCAAAATATGAGAGATGCTTCTTTCAAGATATTACGTGAAGTAGGCGTTGATACTGGTGGATCAAATGTACAATTCTCTATCAATCCAGATACAGGACGTATGATCGTTATTGAAATGAATCCTAGGGTAAGTCGCTCATCTGCTCTTGCATCTAAAGCAACTGGTTATCCTATCGCTAAGGTAGCTACACTTTTGGCAGTTGGATTTACACTTGATGAGATCACCAATGATATTACAGGCACACCAGCGAGTTTTGAACCGGTGATCGACTATGTTGTAACAAAACTTCCAAGATTTACTTTTGAAAAATTCCCGCTTGCAGACTCTACACTCACAACCGCAATGAAGTCTGTTGGTGAAGCAATGAGTATTGGACGTACTTTTAAAGAGTCTATGCAAAAAGCGCTCTGTTCACTTGAGACTGGACTCATAGGGTTTAACCCTATAAAATGTGATGGCGAAGAGCTTGTCAGAGAGATCAGACGCCCAAATGAGAATCGTATGCTTTATGTATTTGAAGGTCTCAGACGTGGTATGAGTGTTGATGCTATCTTTGATCTGTCTAAAATTGACAGATGGTATCTTTACCAACTTGAAGAGTTGGCTCTTCGTGAGAAAGAGATGGATATCGCCCTGCTTTCTGATGCCAGACGTCTTAGAGAAGTGAAAAGTGAAGGTTTCTCTGATGCTATGATCGCTGAAGTGATCAATAAAAAAGAGGGTCTTAATCTTACAGAAAATGACATCTACAACGCGAGAGAAAAGCAAGGTGTTACACTTGATTACAATGAAGTAGATACCTGTGCGGCAGAGTTCAAGGCACTGACTCCTTACCTCTACTCATCAACAAACATTACAAAACTTCCAAAAGCACCTGTAGCCCAAAGTGATGAGAAGAAAGTACTTGTTATCGGTGGTGGACCTAACCGTATCGGTCAAGGTATCGAGTTTGACTACTGTTGTGTGCATGCAGCATTTGCCATCGAAGATATGGGTATGAAGTCTATCATGTATAACTGTAACCCTGAAACTGTTTCTACTGACTACGATACTTCAGATATCCTCTACTTCGAACCAATTGACTTTGAACGTGTAAGAAACGTGATCGAACTTGAAAAACCGGATGGTGTGATCGTACACTTTGGTGGACAGACACCGTTAAAACTGGCAAAGAATCTTACAGCGATCGGTGCGAACATCTCAGGTACAACGGCAAAGGTCATTGACCTTGCTGAAGACAGAGAACTTTTCTCTGAATTCATCAATAACCTTGGTCTTAAGCAGCCAGACAATGATACAGTTGTTGAAAAGGATGCTGCACTTATCGTGGCTAATCGTATTGGTTATCCGGTACTTGTACGTCCATCATTTGTACTTGGTGGTAGAGGTATGAAAACTGTCTATAGTGATGCAGAACTTAGAGAATACATGGATGAAGCTGTAAGCGTGTCTAATGATGCTCCAGTACTTATAGACAAATTCCTTGACAATGCCATTGAACTTGATGTTGATGCCATTTGTGACGGAAAAGATGTCTACATCGGTTCAGTCATGCAGCATATTGAAGAAGCAGGTATCCACTCTGGTGACTCAGCTTGTTCACTTCCTCCAGTTTCTATCTCACTAGAGCTTCAGGAAGAAGTAAAAGAGCAAACAGCGAAGATCGCACTTGGTCTTGGTGTTGTTGGTCTTATGAATATCCAGTATGCTATTCACAAAGGTCAAATTTACCTTATCGAAGTGAATCCGAGGGCTTCAAGAACTGTACCGTTTGTAAGTAAAGCAACAGGTGTACCTCTTGCAAAAGTAGCAACTAGAGTGATGATACAGGGTGACCTTAAAGAAGCATTGAAGTTCTATGATACCTTTAATGTAGTAAATTTTGATAAAAAGATCATGGAACCAAAACTTAAAGGACATGTAGCTGTTAAAGAAGCAGTTTTCCCTTTCAACAAACTTCCTGGATCTGACCTTATCCTTGGACCTGAAATGAAATCAACAGGTGAAGTAATGGGTATAAGTGATACCTTTGGTATGAGTTTTGCTAAAAGTCAATTTGCTTCTAAAAATAATATACCGCTTGAAGGTAAACTCTTTATATCTCTCACTGAGAATGATAAAGCACAAGCAGGTGAAGTGGGTAAAATGTTTACTGACATTGGATTTGAAATTGTTGCTACATCCGGAACACATGCTGCACTCCAAGAAGCAGGTGTCCCTTCAACAAAAGTGATGAAGATATCTGAAGGTCGTCCAAATATTGATGATATGATCAAAAACGAAGAGATAGCATTGGCTATCAACACTTCAGATAATAAAGCAAGTAAAGATGATGCCAGAACCATCAGACAATCTGTTCTTGCAAACCATGTTGCATACTTTACAACACTGGCAGCAGCAAAAGCTACTGCAGCAGCGATAGAAGAACTTAAGGCGGCAAGTGGTGAACTTGAGCCTAAAGCGTTACAAGATTATCTGAGTTAATTTCTCATCATCCTCGTGATAGGACTCAAAGGTTATTTCCTGCGGGCACACGGGATCAACAAAGGCATTTTATGTTTAAAGACAAAGTTTTTCTTACACAAACTGATACCACCATCGGTTTTGTCTCACAAAATGCAGACAAACTCACAAAGATCAAACAACGCCCTCCTCACAAGCACTATATAACAGCAGTTAATTCACTACATACACTCCAAAGATTCGCACGTGTACCTCAAGATCAAAAGAACAGAGTAAGAAGAGCGAAAAAAACAACGTTTATTATGCCAAATGGACACTCTTACCGTGTTATCCATGATAGACATCATCTTTTACTCTTAGACCGTCTTAAATGGGCCTATACAACATCTGCAAATTTAAGTAATGAAGAGTACAATGAATCTTTTGCCAGAGAGATGGCAGATGTTATCATAGAACCCATCAAAGAAACAAATCAGTCCTCAAAGATATTCAAACTGGGAAAACATACGATTAAAAGGATACGCTAATGTCAATCATCTATGAAAATGAGCATATAAGAATTGAAGTTGAATCCAGTGAGATTCCTTGGCTAAAGATCTTTACACAACATCCATATAAAGAGATGAGTGAAGTACCAGGATTGATAAAATTTGAGATCTATGACCTTTTAGACACTATTGAGAAGGAGATGCTCTCTTACTACGAGCCTAAGAAAATCAATATTGCCAGTTTTGGTAATTACATGCCTCATGTACATTGGCATATCATGGCACGATTTGAAGAGGACAGTTATTTTCCAGAACCTATGTGGGGTACAAAACAAAGAGAAAGTAATTTGAATTTACCTGATTTTGAAGTTTTTTGTCAAAGAGTAGTGAACGCTGTAAAATAATTTGTAGTGCTCTCGTCCAAAAATATATTTTAGACGAGAAGTTTTGAGTCTTCTATTTTCCCTCGTTCTCAGGAGTATGATCATCAATTCTCTCATCAACGTCTTCAGCTTTCTTTGAAAACATATCCACATCAAGAAAAATTGCACCTACAACACCAATTACTATACCAATACCTACATAAACAAATTCCACAATCATCCCTTTTAATTTTAATATATTTAAACCATAAAGTCTATGATATAGTATAACATAAAATTTATTTTATATATTCATAAATTCTAACTAATTCCTTTTTTTTAAAACCAATAATTTATTTTCATTTTTATTATAACTACTAAGATTAGTAGGAGTATACTATAGGGATATACATATAAGGATTGAGGAAAAATGGAAATGATTCAAACAGTTAAAAAAATGGAAAAAGAAGCAATAAAAAGCAGTGGTTTTGATTTTATACGACTTGGTTTTGCGCTCTTTTTTATGGTAGCAGTTTTAAGTTATAGTTTTTTAAGTACAGGGTCTATACCCAACAATGTATTTTTAGCAATTGCTGCACTATTTGGTGCTTACATGGCAATGAATATTGGTGCAAATGATGTTGCCAACAATGTTGGACCAGCCGTAGGGTCTAAAGCTCTTACAATGGGCGGCGCTATTGTGATCGCTGCAATATTTGAAGCCAGTGGTGCTTTTATTGCCGGTGGTGATGTTGTAAAGACCATCAAAAAAGGTATCATTGATATCGGTGCATTCGGTGGAAATGTTGATCCTTTCATTTGGGCAATGATGTCTGCACTTTTAGCTGCAGCATTGTGGTTGAACTTTGCCACGATGATGAAAGCACCTGTCTCAACTACACACTCAATCGTTGGTGGAGTTATGGGTGCAGGTATTGCTGCTGCAGGATTCACGATCGTTTCATGGGGTACTATGGGGAAGATTGCAGCTTCATGGGTCATTTCTCCAGTACTGGGTGGAATTATCGCAGCGATATTTTTGTATGCTATTAAAAAGTCAATAGTATTTCAAAATGATAAAGTAGCCGCAGCGAGAAAATGGGTACCTGTTTTTGTAGCCATTATGTCTTGGGCATTTGTCACTTACTTAACACTCAAAGGTTTAAAAAAGATCTGGCCTTCAATTGTTGATGTGTTATCCTTTCTCCCTGATGAGAAAAAACCCTCTTTTATGATTGCAGCAATTTTTGGACTTATTGTGGGTGGAATTGTATATATTATAGTGAAGAAAACTGTTGCTTCAAGAGCAACCAATCTTCATAATACTAGAGATTCTATCAACCTGTTATTTACAGTACCATTGATTTTTGCTGCTGCACTTTTGAGTTTCGCGCATGGTGCAAATGATGTTGCGAATGCTATTGGACCTTTAGCAGCAATTAGTGATGCTGTCATGACAGGTGGTATTTCGGTAAAAGCAGGTATTCCTTTTTGGGTTATGGCAGTTGGGGCACTGGGTATTGCACTGGGACTTGCACTTTATGGCCCAAAACTCATTAAAACTGTAGGTAGTGAGATCACAGAATTAGACCAAATGAGGGCTTTCTCTGTAGCAATGGCAGCAGCAATTACTGTTATTATTGCTTCACAGCTAGGCCTTCCTGTTTCTTCTACTCATATCGCCGTTGGTGGTATCTTTGGTGTCGGTTTCCTAAGAGAATACCTTGCATCAACAGGTAAAGAAGACATTATTGAAAAAGAACAATCAAATATCGAAGATGAGAAGAAAGTTTTAAAAGCCTATTCGAGTGAGCTGAAAACATTAGAAGATAAAAAAGAGAAAACAAAATCTGACTATCAGAGAATTGTTTCTCTATATAAGCTAATTGATGATGAAGAAGAAAAGATCAAAGCATCTAAAAAGCATATTAAAAGTGTTGAAAAAGTTAAATACGTAAAAAGAGATGCTCTCAAAAAGATTGTTGCAGCATGGGTAATCACTGTTCCTGCAGCTGCAATCCTATCTGCTGCAATCTTTTTTATGATTAGGGGAATTGTACTTTAATGTTAAAGAAAATACTGTTACCTACGATTTTAGCGATACTGGCCTATGGTTTTTGGATCAGTCCTGATTTCAAAGTAATAGCGGCAGGTGTTTCTATTTTCTTGTTTGGTATGTTGTCCCTGGAAGAAGGTTTTAAAGCTTTCTCTGGTGGAACATTAGAGAAGATATTACAAAAATCTACCGATAAAGTCTATAAAAGTATTGGTTTTGGAATACTCACCACAACTGTTATGCAATCAAGTTCTTTGGTCTCAGTACTGACCATCTCCTTTCTAGGAGCTGGTCTCATTGGTCTTGCTCAAGGTATAGGTATCGTATTTGGTGCAAATATCGGTACTACAACAGGGGCTTGGCTTGTTGCAGGACTAGGCTTAAAAGTAAAGATCTCTGCTTATGCCATGCCTATGCTCGTATTTGGGGTGATACTGATCTTTCAAAAAGCAAAATCACTTAAAGGTATAGGATATGTACTTACAGGATTAGGATTCTTATTTCTGGGTATTCACTATATGAAAGATGGTTTTGAAGCATTTAAAGAGACTATTGATCTTGCAAGTTATGCTGTTACCGGATATACAGGACTTTTTATCTTTACAGGTATCGGTATATTCGCAACGGTAGTTATGCAGTCATCCCATGCTACACTTGTTCTAATCATAACAGCACTGGCTGCAGGACAGATCAGTTATGAAAATGCTTTGGCATTAGCCATTGGAGCGAATGTTGGTACAACGATCACAGCCATTCTTGGTGCAATGAGTTCCAATATAGTAGGAAAGCAACTGGCAGGTGCACACTTGATCTTTAATGGTGTCACTGGACTCATAGCCATACTATTTATTCAGCAACTCATGTATTCTGTAGATACTATCAGTGCGTACGTTGGTATTGCCAATGACGACTATGCACTTAAACTAGCTGTGTTTCATACCATATTCAATGTAGTCGGTGTTCTTGTAATGATACCGTTCATAAATAAACTTGTTATATTCCTTGAATCAACATTGAAAGTTGATTCAAGGTCTGATTCAGAATATGACAGTGCCAGATACCTCAATGATTCAGTTCTGGAACTTCCATCAACGTCCATGGCAGCAATTGTCAGAGAGACAAAACATCTCTATGAAAATGCCTTTGAGATCATCACGCATGGTTTGAATTTAAAACGAACCAATGTCGTCTCATCTATGCCTTTAGAAGAAGTGCTCAAAGATGCCTATAGTCAAGAAGCCATCAATGTAGATGATTTTTATAACAATAAAATAAAAGGTATCTATGGTGAGATCATTGACTTCTCCACAAGAGCTCAATCAGCGATGTCACCTAAGGATATTGAAATACTCTATAAGTTAAAACTTGCAAATAGAGACCTTGTGGAAGCAGTCAAAGATACAAAGCATTTACAAAAGAATTTGATCAAGTATTTGCAGAGTACAAATACTCATATCAAAGAGCAATACGATCTTATTAGAAAAGATCTGGCTGAACTTTTGAGAAATATCAATATTGTTGCAACTACCGATGAAGAGGATGTTAAATTATTGTTACTCTCAAAAGCTAAAGTGCACACAGAGAAATATGATATTCTTGCCAGCGGAACACTTGATAAGCTTATTAGAGAGGGATTGATCACCAATGAAATGGCGACATCTCTCATGAATGACAGTGCCTATGCTTATGATATTAGTAAAAACCTTATTGATATGGCGGAAGTCGCATTTGCTGATAGAAGCAGCACTGATATGAGCTTAAATGAAGAGATGTCAATGAATGCTGAGGATATTGAACTAATTTTAGAAAAAAAGGATGATTAATGGATGTCAAGAAGTTTATTAAAAAAGTTAAATCTACACTGCGTTTAGTTGATTATAAAGTAGAGGGCAAAAAAAAATCACTCAAAGATCTTATTAAAAAGCTAAATACAAGAAAAAAGAGTATTAAAAAGTCGTTAGAGACGGCAAATAAAAAAGAGAAAAAAGAACTTGATGAGGAACTTGAGATCGTCACGTGCCAAATCAAAAAGGGAAAAAAGATCCTACATGATCTTTATTCCAACAATAGTGTCAAATAAACAAAAATATAAAAACAAAAAAGGAGTAACAAAATGACAGAAAACAATAGTATAGAAATAGATGGTAACGAAATCTCACTGGATGCGTTAATAGAAGTATACAAAGAATCAAAAGCAGAAAAAAACACTGAAAGCAAAGCCAGTATAAAAAGAAAGAATGAACAGGAACTAAAGCCTTACCAGGCAGAACTCATTAAGCTTCAACAACATCTTGAAGATACAAATCAAAAAATGATCATACTCTTTGAGGGACGTGATGCGGCAGGTAAAGGTGGGACTATCAGAAGGGTTACACGTTATATGAATGAAAAACATTATCGTATCGTAGCACTTGGGAAACCTACAGAGGAACAAAAGACACAATGGTTCTACCAGAAGTATATTTCACATTTTCCAAGAGGTGGAGAAATAGTCCTATTTGACAGAAGTTGGTACAACAGAGCGATGGTAGAGTCAGTTTTTGGCTTTTGTACACAAAAAGAATACGATGATTTCATGAAAGGGGTTAAAGGCTTTGAAAAAGATCTTACCCGACAAGGGATTATTCTCATTAAACTTTATTTTTCTGTGACAAAAGATGAACAGGCAAGAAGATTTGAAAGAAGAAAGACAGATCCTCTTAGACAATGGAAACTTAGCGAAATAGATGTACAGGCACAAGACAGATGGGATGATTTTACTGAAACCAAATACAATATGATCAAGCAGACCCATTCACATAATGCTCCTTGGACAGTGATACGGTCAAATGATAAACAATATGCAAGACGTGAAGCACTAAAAGTTATCTTAAACTCGATCAATTATGAAGGCAGAGATGAAGATCTTGATTATTCACTTGATCCTGACATCGTCATCTCTGGTGCTAGAGAGATAGAGATCATGGATGCCCAGAGATCAAGCAGTGGTAAATTTATAGGTTAATATCCCAGCAAAAGGAAAAACATGGAAAAGAATATAAAGTCAAGTAAGAATAATGAGAAGGTTCAAATTTGGGTCAAGAAAGAAACCTTAGCTTATGAGAAAGAATTGAAGAGACTTCAAGTTGAACTTCTAAAATTTCAAAATCATGTGAAAGATAAAGGTCTTAAGATCTTAATGATCTTTGAAGGTAGGGATGCTGCGGGGAAAGGTGGTACGATTAAAAGAATTACTGAACACCTAAATCCAAGAGGTGCAAGAGTGGTTGCCCTTGAAAAACCTAGTGATAAAGAGACTACTCAATGGTACTTTCAAAGATACGCTGAGCATCTTCCAAGTGGAGGAGAGATTGTTATTTTTGATAGAAGTTGGTATAACAGATCAATGGTTGAACCTGTTATGGGTTTTTGTACAGAAAGACAACATCATAAGTTCTTAAAAGATGCGCCAGAATTTGAACAGATGATCGTAGATGAAGATATTCAAATGTTTAAATTTTATTTTTCTGTATCTAAAGAAGAACAGGCTAGAAGATTTAAGGCCAGAGAAACTGATCCTCTCAAGCAATATAAACTTTCACCTGTAGATAAAGAATCACAAAAATTATGGAATGAATATTCACTTGCTAAATTCATGATGCTAAGTTCTACACATACAAAAGATGCCCCTTGGACAATTATTAAAAGTGACAATAAGAAAAAGGCTAGAATCAATTGTATAAAACATATCTTGAATTTTGTTGATTATCCAGATAAGATCAAAGATAAAGCAATAAAAGTGGATTGCGATATTGTTGTTTATGGAAGAGATGAAGCGATATCTATGGAAAAAAGATTCAAGTCTTCTATCAAATAATTCCCATATATAATTCTATAAATGGTTACGACTTATCATATTTAAAAAGCCATTTAAGTAGGAATGGTGGGGCCACAGTTGTAACGATGATGACAAAGATCAGAACGGCATAGATATGATTATCAAGTATGCCGTTCACACGCCCTACTTCAGCAAATATTAGCCCTACTTCGCCACGTGGTATCATAGAAATACCGATCAATGCTTTTTTTAATTCGCTTGTCTTTCTCAAGAAAAAAGCTCCCATATATTTTCCAATAACAGCAATTGAGAGGAAGATAAATGCTAAGGACCAAAATTTTGTTGATGTAAGGTCGATCACATTTAAGTTGACCGATAATCCGACCATCACGAAAAATATAGGTGTAAACATTTGGGCAATGGGAGTAATGGCATTTTTTATTTTTTCCAAATACACTTCATCATTTCTCAATCCCATACCAAAAGGCAATATAAAACGTCTTGAAAGTGCTATACCTGCAGCAAATGAACCTAAGATCTCTGGTGCACCAAAAAGATGTGAAATATATGCAAACAGTGCAATGAGAGAGATAATTATGGTTGGTATAAAACCAGGTACTTTTTGATGTTTATCCGCTTCCTTCATAAATTTAGAGATAAAGTTTGCAACAATAGGCGCGAGCGTCAGGAATAATAAAATAAATATGGTTGTATTCAAGGTATTTGACACACTTAACTCTTGCATGACAGCATAGTCATAAATAAATACAAGGATGATTACACCTAAGACATCATCTATTACCGCTGCACCAATAACGATCTGGGCAATATCTGAGTGTTCTTTTTTGAGATCTTTTAACACCCTCATGGTTATCCCTATACTCGTTGCAGTCATAGTACCACCAATGAAAAGAGATACAACCAGTGTTAGATCAAATACATAATAAGCGACTATTGCTGAAACGGTAAAAGGAAACACTGCACCAAATAATGCAACAATAATTGCTTTAGGACCTGCTTCTTTAAGACGCTGGATATCAGTATCTAGGCCTATTTCAAAGAGTAAAAGCAGAATACCTATTTCAGCAAGTACTTTGAGTACATCATTTACCTCTATGATACCAAATCCTGAGACACCGAGTAATATACCGGCACTCAATTCCCCTAATACAGAGGGGATACCCAAACGTGCGAACACCTCACCTAATATTCTGGCGGCCACTAAAATTAAAAAAAGTATTAGAAAAAAATTATGAACATCCATATTCTATTGTACTGAAAACTATATAATATCCAATACTATTCATCATTTCTTGAGTTTAAAATATCCTGTTCTATATACTATCTGGGATTTTATGGTCTGTTTCAATGTTACCTATAATTGATGAGAGTTCATGGCTCTCTACAATTTCCTGCTCAATTAGTTTAAGTGCCAAAGTTTCTATCTTATTCCAATGTGCATCCACTAATTTTTCTGTATCTTGTTTTGCAACATGAATCCAATGTAAAAACCTTTTTTCAATTTGTTGTTCCAAAAAATAGTTGTCTAAGGTCCCAATGGCATTGATATTGATATACCCCAGTTCTTTATCCATACCTAAAGTTGTAATGGCTGCATAGATTTGCAACGAGGCTTGAGAAAGATCATTTTGTGCTCCGCTATCCATATGTTCGCTTCCCATTTTTTTGACCTTGGCTACACGTCCTGCGAGGAGTACGCAAACATCATGATATAGATCTCTTTTTGATATATTAGATAACTGATCATCGTCATTGTAGGAAACAAATCCGAGCATTTTACTTCTTGGTGCGATGGTGACCTGCTCGATTTTGATCTGCGGTAAAAGTAAAACTGAAAGTACTGCATGGGCTGCTTCATGATAGGCAGTCATTTTGAGTTCTTTTTCAAGATTCTCAACCATCTTCTTCTCAACTTTATGACCGTATTTGATGATATTGATCTGTTCGATAAGTATCTCTTCTGTAATGAGATCTTTGTCCTGTTCAACCACACTGAGTGCCGCCATACGTCCGACTCTTTCTAGTTCCAATGCACTCATACCTGCTATATAACGTACGATACGCTCTACATCAATTTTTGTATCATGGGGTTTTTGCATGATCTTTTCTATAAAGAACCTTCTTGCATCTTTATCAAGTTCAGACACTTCCAGTAAAAAATCAAGTTTCTGAGATGATGTCAATACAGGGTCTATATCATCAAGATTCTCAGCTGTAGCAACAGAAAAGACCCTCTCATCTGCAGACTCCAGTACTTTCGCAATATCTGAAAATGAAACATTGGTAATGGCTCCCTGCATAATGCCTTTGATATCTATATCTTCAAGAATGACCACACATGGTGCATTCTTAGAAGCTATGTCATATACTTCTTTAATATGATCAAGTTCAAAGAGTTTAGATCCGGATATCTCCAAATAAGAGAGGCCTGCTTCTTTTGAAAACGCTTTTGCAAGCATACTTTTACCAACGCTTACAGGACCATAGAGCAATAGACCTTTAGGAACAGCGGTATCAAAACGCTCAAGCATTTCAGGGTTTTTAATGATCTTGATAATGCCTTTTAGTCGCTCTTTGATCTGCTTATGTCCTACAACATCATCAAAGCCAATTTTTGACTTCTTTATTTTCGGCATATCTTTTGTTTTTTTCGTTGCCATCTCTCACCTTTATAGCTTTATACACGTAATCATTCTATACTATCTCTAATTTTAGCATAACTCTTTCTCCAAAAGCTGCATAATTTTTTAATAAGTCGTACTATTTTGGATATTGATTAGATTGTAATATACTATGACAATAAATATGCCTAAAGTAGAGAAATGGATAGTATAGACAAGCCTAAATTAAAACGTAATATTACTTTGCCTATGCTAGTTTTTTATGGGTTGGGAAATATATTTGGTGCGGGTATTTATGTTCTTATAGGTGAGATAGCGGGCATATCCGGAATATATCTGCCTCTCTCATTCCTGCTTGCATGTATTGTTGTTTTCTTCACGGCTTTAACTTATGCTGAACTCAGTGCTAGACACCCACTTAGTGCAGGTGTAGCAGTCTATATTAATGCTGGGTTCAAGAATCCAGCTCTTGCTACGTTTGTTGGACTCACTATTGCACTTTCGGGTCTACTATCATCTGCTACACTATTACATGGATTTTATAGCTATTTGAGTATCTTCATAGTGAGTCCTGAAATCATCATTATCTTTTTCGTTGTCATTTTCATAAGTGCTATTGCAATTTGGGGGATCTCTGAATCCATTACAATCACTGCACTGCTCACATTGATAGAGACCTTTGGTCTTGCTATGGTTATCTACGTAGGGTTTGACCATATATCATGGGATATCCAAACCCTTAAAAGCTTTCTTCCTCCATTGGAGTTCACACTGCTAAATGCTATCATACTCGGTGCTTTTTTAGCTTTCTATGCCTTTATAGGTTTTGAAGATATGGTTAACATCGCTGAAGAGGTCAAAAACCCTACAGAAACGATGCCAAAAGCTATCATCATTACACTTATTATTGCAACATTTTTTTATATCATTATTGCCGTAGTCTCCATATCAGTTGTCCCATTCAATGAATTGGCTCAGGCCAGTGCACCATTGGCTAAAGTGTATGAAACCGCAACAGGAGCAAAAGCAACCATTTTAAGTATTATCGCTTTATTTGCAGTCATTAATGGTGCACTCGTACAGATCATTATGGTTTCCAGGCTCTTTTATGGGATGAGTATCCAAGGCTGGTTACCAAACATTCTTAGTATTGTCCATCCTAAGACAAGAACACCCATCAACTCGACTATTCTTGCTGGACTTCTTGTCTTTATTCTTGCTACTGTTTTTCCTATGCTTACTTTAGCTCAGTCAACTAGCTTTCTGATCTTCATCGTTTTCACACTTGTGAATGTCTCACTGCTTATCACAAAACTTAGAGATCCAAACCCAAAAGGTATAAGGACTTATCCTATAGCCATTCCCATCATAGCAATCTTTTTCAATGTTACACTACTCGGATTTCAAATTATCTCACTATGTCAGTAGACTATAAATCGATATTTAGAAAATTGATTTTAGGTATAATAAAATATTCAAAATGAGAGGTGTATTATGATATATGAACTATCCAATCCTGTTGCAAAAACTTTGTTGAACCATTTGCGAGAGAAACAAACAGATGCTTTACGGTTTCGTCATATTGTTCAAGAATTGTCACGACTTCTCGTTTACGAAGCACTTAGAACCGAAACAATGGAAGAACGAACCATCACAACATGGCAGGGAGAAAAAACTTTCAATTTTATTAAAGAAAAGGAAATCATCTTTGTCACTATATTACGAGCCGGTCTTCCTATGATAGAGGCAGTTACAGCACTTTTACCCAATGCATCTTCAGGATTTTTAGCCATGAAGCGTGATGAGAATACACATCAAAGTGTCTTATATTATGATCGTGTACCTGATTGTACAGATAAGACCGTGATTATTGTTGACCCTATGGTAGCCACTGCCGGATCACTCTGTGATGCCATTTCTCTCATTCAGACAAAATCACCCAAAAAGATCATTTCTCTGAATATCATAGGGTCACCAGAAGGCATGGATATTCTTCAACAAAAACATCCGGACACAGATATATACATTGCACACATAGATGATAAACTGAATGAAAATAAGTTTATCATACCTGGACTCGGTGATGCTGGAGATAGATCATATAATACTCTAGAACCCTCTTCATAAAGTGAAAGATATCAATATTATATAATTCATCAGTCAATATGTTTGATAGTAATAGTTTTAATCAAATAAATATATACAAATTTCCGATAAATCCTCTCTTTAACGCCTCTTTTCAGTAACTACAAAGAGATATTTCCTATAATAACTTTACTTATAATTAGTATTTGAACTAATTACAAATTATATTTATCTTACACCTAAAGGCAATTTATGGAAAGAAGAGAATTCTTTAAAAAGGCTATAGTGACGGCTGGTGCTGCAGCTGTTGGAACAAGTACACTAGAGGCAGGACAAACTGTTCAACCTATTGATAATAGAAAAGTGTCACCGGTGGCTTTTCCTGAAAAAAGACCTTTGATCATGTATTCAGACAGACCCCCTTTGTTAGAAACACCTAGAGATGTGTTTACATCAGCACTTACACCAAACGATCAGTTCTTTGTTCGTTGGCATATGCCGGACATTCCTACGTATATCGATCCAGACACTTATACGATTCACATCAATGGACTTGTAAAAAAAGAACTGCATATTTCATTAAACGAACTCAAAACACAGTTTGAACAGGTTGAAGTAACAGCTGTACTCCAATGTGGTGGTAACAGCCGTTCAGCATTTAAACCTATCGCTGGTGGTATTCAGTGGGGTTCAGGTGCGATGGGTTGTGCTACATGGAAAGGTGTAAGACTCTCTGATATTCTTAGCAAAGCAGGATTACATAAAGATGCAAAATGGATAGGTTTCAATGGTTCAGAAAAAGCTGCCTACTATGAAACACCAGAGTTTGTACGTGAACTGGAAATAAGTGAACTTGATGACCATGTGATCTTAGCATACGAAATGAATGGCGAGGACCTACCATACCTTAATGGGTACCCTCTTAGACTTGTACTACCAGGATACTACTCTGACTCATGGGTAAAAATGCTTTCAAACATCACAGTGACCAATGAATACAAAAAACTCTTCTTTATGGATGTTGCGTATCGTGTACCAGACAATGAAACTGAATCTGAAACACCGGAGAAAAGATTTCCAAAGACCAAACCTATCAAAAAGATGAATGTAAAGTCTGTTATCGGGTATCCAACCAGAGACTCTATTATATCTCATAACTCTCACGTTGTAGTACGTGGTGTAGCATGGGATGATGGTCATGGTATACAGGATGTACTTGTTTCAACAGATGGTGGGAAAACATGGGATAAAGCCCTTCTTGATGATGGTAAACTTGGACGTTATGCATATAGAACCTTTAGATACGCATACAAACCTACTGAATATGGGAAAGTGACCATTATGGCGAAAGCTATCAACAAGATCGGTGATGAACAACCATTTGCTAAAGATATCAAATGGAATCACGGTGGATATAAATATAATGGTATCGATGAAGTTACCGTAGAAGTAATATAAGGAATTTGACATGAAAAAAATATTATTTATAGCAATGCTTATTGCTACACCACTTTTCGCTCAAGTAAAAGAAAAAGTAGAGGTTCCTTATGTTGCCTTCCCTATCAAAATGGGTGAAGGTTTTGACGCAGTACAGGCAAATTGTCTTGCGTGTCACTCTTTTGGATATATGATAAACAGTGGAAGACAGTCTAAAAAGTTTTGGCGTGGGAAAATTGACAAAATGATCGTACACTTCAAAGCACCTATGAGTGATAAAGATGTAGAGATCATTACTGATTATTTCTTTGAACATTATGGAAATGGTAAGTTAGAGTAGATTTCTCTATCCACCTCTTTGAGGTGGAATCCTCCCATTCAAACTATTGTTAACTCTTATCTCTCTCTTTCGTTAGTTTCATAATTGTTTCGGCTTCGTGTCTGTCTACTATTTCTATCATTTGTTTTGTTATAGTTTCTGTTTTTTGTTTTACCAGTTGTTTTATTCTTTGTTCGTGCTTGCGTTTTAGATTGAGTCTTTACACTTTTTTCAGCTTTGTTATGACCGCCAGATCTTCCTGCTGCTGACTGATCACCATTTCCCCAACCATTATTTCCACTTTTAGTTCTCGTTTTTCTTTTGTTGTCATATTTACTATTTGAACGATCATTCTTTCTTGTTTGTGTTCTCACATTGTTTCTATCGTTTCTACTGTTTCTATAAGCTTTAGTATTTCTGCTATTTCTATATTCTTTATTATATTTTTTCTGCTGATTCTTTTTATAGTGGTTCGAACGTTTATATACAGCTTTGCTTTCATAATATCCATACTTTCCATTTACTGCATTATAACGGCGTCCATTATAGTAACGATAGTTTTTGTGGTAATAATGTCCACGACGGAATTTACGGTTACCATAATAGTAATATCCATTTTTGTAATATCCACCATAATAATAAAGTCCACCATAATAATAGTATGGTACTCCATAATAGTATGGATAGCGATAACTTGAAAGTGATATCCTCACACCAGAGTATGGAGCAGGATTATAATATCCGCTATCATAGTATCCTCCATAATAAGTTGTACAACCAGAAAAAAAGAAGGTCGAGGATACAACTGAAATGAGTCCTAAATATTTTGTTTTACTTAACATGTGAGTCCTTTCATTTTTACTATCTTAAACTATAAAAGTGTAGATATCGTGTAGAGTAATTCATTCATAGATTATACTCTAAACGTATTGATCTATTACAAGTTTAGCTATAATTGTATAAAAATATAAGGAAGTACTATGTGTGACTTCAATAGCTTAACCGATGAAGATAAAATCCTTTATCATCAAAAGATCCTAGCGTGTGCAAATAATTTTGGAGGCAAAAACTTTTTTCTTCAACTCCTCGAAGCAATACGCGAAACAAAGCCGCATCCACTTACTGCAGGCAATAGTGAATTCAGGATCGAATTGGGGACCATCAAGTGGAATAAAGTCATTTTCAATGATAAACTTCAACTCTTACTTAAGGCACGTGTGAATGAAAGTGAACAAGACAACTTCTTACCAAATCCAGAGGAGAAGAACTATAAAAAGATCCTCAATGTCGTACGTACCTTAAAACCTATTGTTTTTCATGTTAAACCGGTTGTGAAAGAAGATGGACCCGGTTTTTTCTTTCAGCCTTTTGATGTAATTGATGAAACTAAAACAAAGTTAAACCCCATTTTTGATGCCCTGTTCTTTTGTTCTATAGAGACAGTTAAAAAAATCCTCAACTACGAACCGAAGGTGTGATCATGGCTAGTGGGAAAAAAAGAGCAGATATTAAGTATGGCTTGGATGTAGGTGTAGTACTGAAAGAAGATCAAGGTACAGGTAGGCTTACTTACGGAAAAGTACAGAAGATCCTCACCAATTCACCTACCCATCCCCACGGTATCAAAGTACGTTTAAATACGGGTGAAGTGGGAAGAGTAAAAGAGATACTGTGACACTCTTCATCGATGGAGATGCGTTTCCTAATCTTTTAAAACCAATAGTCCTACGCAGTATTGAACGCCTTTCCTTGCCAACGAAGGTCATAGCTAACAAAAAGATCAATATTGGTAGATCAGCACATATAGAATATATTATCGTTGATCAGGGTGCAGATGAAGCGGATCATCGTATTGTAGAATTATGCAGCGTCGGTGATCTTGTTATTACTGCCGACATCCCTTTAGCCGATAGGGTCATAAGCAAAGATGCCCATGCGATCGACCATAGAGGTGAACTCTACAGCATAGACAACATTAAACAATACCTAGCCATGAGAAATCTTATGGAGAGTATCAGGGAGAGTGGTGAAATGACAGGGGGTCCAAAAGCCTTTGGGCAAAAAGACGCCCATGCCTTTGCAAATCAACTTAATGCATTTTTAACTAAATATCTATAAATAACAACATGTATTATGACTTCAATTATATGACAATATGACATCAATAAAATCAAATTACAGAACTTTGATATAATATACAATAAAATTCTCATATGGAACACTAATATAGATGAAAAAGATACTCTTTGAAAAATATAGATATTTTGTTATTTGTTTTGAGATTTTTATGCTTCTTTTATTGGTCCTGTTTATCTATAATTATGTTCCGGTCAATAAAGGGACTAAAACATTCTATATAGCCTCTTCTAACATAGATGATGTTGCTAATACACTCAAAACCAATGGATATGAAGTGACATGGATAGATAAAATGATGTTACAGTTCCGAAGAACACCTAGTGAAGGTTGGTATAGTGTTGAACCCGGAAAAAATGGTCGTTATGTTTTTTTTCAACATCTATATAAACGTAAAACCAATGCGCTCATGGATGTCGTCGTATATGCTGGGGAAACAAAAGATAAACTTACTGCTCGACTTGCCAATGATATGAAGCTTGATCAGAAAAAACTTTTAGATGCATATGAAGAGCTTGCCCATTTTGAAGAAGCAGATATCTTGGCTCAACGTTATACCATTGCACGTGAGGCAGATGAAAATACTACTATGGGATACATTTTTCTTGATTCAAGGCGAAAACTAAACGATTTTGTAAGAGAGTATTTTGACTATACACCTGAACTTATAGAGCTTAAGGTCGTACATGTTATTGCATCTATTATCCAAAAAGAGAGTAATTCTATAGAAGAAATGCCTCTCATATCTTCTGTCATCTATAATAGATTGGAGAAAGGAATGAAACTGCAGATGGACGGCACGCTTAACTATGGTCCTTATGCACATACCATTGTCACACCAGAACGTATCAAGAGTGATGAGAGTGAATACAACACCTATAAACATAAAGGCTTACCCCCGCATCCTTTAAGTACTGTTTCACTAGATGCATTGACAGCTTCCATGCAACCTGCATCGAGTGATTATATTTTCTTCATGTTAAACGAAGAAGGCAAACATAATTTTGCAGTGACCTATGATAAGCATTTAGAAAACATTAGAGCTTTTCGGGCGTATCAAGAAGAAAGAGAAAAGAAAAAACAGGATACAAATAATACCTACGCTAAATCCTCAATCAAATCTTAAAGCATCGTTGAAAATTCATTTCATAATCAATCATTAAATTAATTATACTTATACTTAATAATAATAGATTAAAAACCAATTGATTAAATTTTATACAATTGAATGTATAAATAATTTCATTTATAGTGTTATACTCTCTATAAGATTATTTGAAAGGATCTAATATGACAATGAATTTTATGAAGAACATCATCGGACTTACTCTTATCAGCACAACTGTGACATTTGCAAGCAGCACAACCAAGTTTGAGAAAATGGAAACAAAGACATTTGAAACTCTTTGCTATACAAGTGATTGTATGAGTACACCACAACTTCAAAAAGAAGTAGAAAGACTTAGTATCGAAGGAAAGTTACCTTTTGAAATGGGATTAGAACTTATCAAAAGATGGTCAGATAGTAAAATATCTTAACAGCATAGAAATTTAATACACTACATTTAAGGAGAAAATAATGTACTATAAAACAACAAAAACATCAACTGAGAAAATTATGAGTCAAACGACACTTCAATCATCGCTCAACTACTATCACAAATCTTTCCCAACTTCATTTTATATTTAGAAGTAAAATTCACCTAGAGAAATAAGTTACCCTGAGGTAAACTTATTTCTTACCTCATAGTTAATTTATATTTACCACTATCTCTCCATTGACTACATCAAAGCTCACTGATGAGCCTTCAACAACTTTATCTTCAAGTATGAGCTCTGCCAGTCTGTCCTCTACAACCTCATAGAGTGCACGTTTAAGTGGACGGGCACCATAGACAGGATCAAACCCTGCTTCAGCGATATACGCTTTTGCATTATCTGTCAATGTGATCGTAATATCACGCTCTGCAAGCTTCGCTTGAATACTTTTAAATAAGATATCCACAATACTCGTAATAGCATCAAGGTCAAGTGGATTAAAGATCACCTGATCATCCAAACGGTTCAGGAACTCTGGCTTAAAGTTTCTTTTTAGTTCATCATTTACTGCTGCTCTACGCTCTTCTTTATCGGTGATCGTCATGATCTTGTCTGACGCAATGTTGGACGTCATAATGATAATCGTATTTTTAAAATCTATCGTCACACCTTTATTGTCCGTCAAACGGCCGTCATCCAGTACTTGTAAAAGTGTATTAAAGACATCAGGGTGTGCTTTTTCGATCTCATCGAAGAGCACAACAGAGTATGGCTTTCTTCTCACTGCTTCAGTGAGTTGACCACCCTCTTCATATCCAACGTATCCTGGAGGTGCACCAACTAAACGGGAAGCTGCGTGTTTCTCCATATACTCACTCATATCGATACGGATGAGTGACTTCTCAGAATCAAATAAAAATTTCGCAAGTGTTTTAGCCACTTGTGTTTTACCTACCCCTGTTGGTCCAAGGAACATAAAGCTTCCTATCGGACGGTTCAGATCACTTAATCCGGCTTTGTTACGCTTGATGGCACGAGCAACTGCTTTTAGTGCTTCTTCTTGCCCTACGACCTCTTCTTTCAAAATACTTTCTATCGCAAGAATTTTTTCTTTCTCACCCTGAAGCATCTTAGAAACAGATATACCTGTCCAACGACTTACAATGCTTGCGATCATCTCTTCATCAACAGAGTTTTTAAGCAGTGTACCCTCAGACATCATCTGTGTCCACTTCTCTTCAAGTGCTTTAAGACTCTCTTGTTGTGCGGGGATTTGACCATATTCAATTTCTGCTGCTTTGTTAAAGTCACCTTCTCTTTTGACCTGCTCTGCCTGCGTTTTAAGAGACTCTATATTTGATTTGATCTCAGCGATCTCATTAAATACATTTTTTTCATTGTCAAATTGATTTTGCAGAGATATACGCTTCTCTTCAAGATCTGCCAACTCTTTTTCTATCTCTTCTAAACGAGAAGTGTTCTTATCACTCTCTTCCATCTTCAATGCCTCTTTTTCAACTTGAAGTGTAGATATCTCACGTTTAGACTTGGCAAGATCAGTCGGTTCAGACTCTATCTGCATTTTCAGTTCTGCCGCAGCCTCGTCAATAAGGTCGATCGCTTTATCAGGCAAGAATCTATCGGTAATGTAGCGGTCAGAAAGCTTTGCTGATGCCACCAGTGCTGCATCTGTTATATTTACATTATGGTGTGCTTCCAGCTTGTCTTTGATACCTCTAAGGATCTGCAATGCTTCATTAATACTAGGCTCATCTACTTTTACAGGTTGAAAACGTCTTTGTAGCGCAGTATCTTTTTCAAAGTATTTTCTGTACTCTTTAAGTGTTGTTGCACCTATCGTATGAAGTTCACCACGTGCAAGTGCCGGTTTAAGTATGTTGGCAGCATCCATACTACCTTCTGATGCACCAGCACCAACGATCGTATGAATCTCATCAATGAACAAGATGACATTTGCTGCCTCTTTCACTTCATCAACTACAGCTTTAAGTCTGTCTTCAAACTCACCTCTATACTTTGCACCAGCTATAAGTCTACTCATGTCTAGTGAGACCACACGCATGTTCTGTAGACTTAACGGTACCTCTTTATTTACGATACGCTGTGCAAGACCTTCTACGATAGCAGTTTTACCAGTTCCCGGTTCACCTATCAGTATAGGGTTATTCTTAGTTTTACGTATAAGGATCTGCATCATACGTTGTACTTCTTCATCTCTACCAATGACAGGATCAAGCTCTCCATCAAGTGCTTTTTGGTTCAGGTCAACACCATATTGTGCCAGTGCTTCAAGCGTCTCGTCACCACTCTGAGAGTCTATCTGTTTACCACCACGAATACTCTCTAGTGTCTTTTGATATTCATTCATATCAATGTATTTACCGAGTGTCTCCTGCATGAAACTCTCACCGGCATTTGCCATGAGCCATGCATCAACGGCCAAATACTGGTCACCATTTGCAGCCATAACACCTTCTGCATTCTGTAATGAACGTACAAGGTTTTGCGACAACTTAATATTCTCTTTTGTTACTGAGGAAACAGTTGGTAGTTTATTGGCTATACTTTTGGCTTCCAACTCAATGGCAGCTTTATCAGCATTCATCTTATTAAGGGCTTGATGTAAAATGGATCCGCTATTTGTAAGTAATGCCCAAATAAGGTGAATAGGATCTACTTCCTGGTTTTTATTATGTAATGCTAATGATACTCCTGACTCGATCGTACCTTGCATTTGGTTTGTTAATTTTTCTAATATACTCATAGAATAACTCCTTAAAATTGTTTAAATATAAATTATTATACAACCTTTAGTCACTTATTGTCAAGTTTATTTAGTAATTAACAGAAGAGATTCATTATTCAACACTAAATAAATAGAATCTTTATAAGGTTTTTAATTATCTTTAATTTAAATTTTAATACAAAAATGCCTATAGTTTTCCTAAATAGCATAAGGATAAGTATAATCTGTTAAATAATAAATATTTTTTGCTAAAATGGCATTTTGATTTACTATAGGAATGAAAACAATACAAGGAAAGATAAATGAAACTATACGCCCCATGGGAAAAAGCCTTTAACAAGATCTCTACACCGTTTGAACATTTTATACATGCTCAGACTACTACAGGTTTGATCTTGATATTTATGACTATCCTTGCATTGACATTTGCAAACTCTCCATTCTCAGACAGTTATGTACATTTTTTTCATACAAAAATAGATTTTGATGTTGGTACATGGAAACTTTCTCATAATCTGCACCACTGGATAAATGATGGACTCATGGCTATCTTTTTCTTTATCATCGGATTGGAGATAAAAAGAGAGGTCACAGTAGGTGAGTTGTCAAATATTAAAGCTGCATTACTTCCTGTCTTGGCAGCTATAGGTGGTATGGTATTCCCTGCACTCATTTACATTTATATAAATTATGGTACCCAGGGAGCTGGAGGATGGGGTATACCAATGGCTACAGATATCGCTTTTGCTATTAGTGCTTTAGTACTTTTGGGTAAACGTGTACCAACTGCTTTGGTTACATTTTTAGTTGCACTTGCGATTGTAGATGATTTAGGTGCAGTACTTGTCATCGCACTCTTTTATACAGAACAGATACATATGGTACCTCTTATGTTAGCTGGAGCCTCTTTTTTAATTTTAGTACTATTTAACCGTTTTGGAATCCATATGATCTTACCATATTTCATAGTAGGCCTATTTATGTGGTTCTTTATGCTTGAATCTGGTGTTCATGCCACGATAGCAGGAGTTATAGCTGCACTAGCCATACCTTCAAGACCTAAACTTTCTGCAGTAGGTTTTAGAAAAGAGGCAAAAAAACTGCTTGATGAATATGAGAGTTATCCCATAGATTCGAAAACAGGTATGAATGAGAGACAAAAAGCGATACTTTTAAAGCTTGAAAGAAACATCAATGCGATTGGAACACCTGCTGGAAGACTTGAAAAAGATCTGCATCTACCTGTTGCTCTGATCGTTATTCCTCTGTTTGCATTAGCTAATGCCGGAATCTCTATAGATTTCAGTTCTATAAGTACAACGATCATGGAACCTGTGTCTATGGGAATCATTGGAGGGCTGATTATTGGAAAAGTCTTGGGTATTTTTGGTGTATCTTGGTTAGCTATTAAACTAAAAATAGCATCTCTTCCTCAAAACAGTAGTTTAAGTCAAATCTTTGGTGTGGCTTTCCTCGGAGGTATCGGATTTACCATGTCTATTTTCGTGGCTGACTTAGCATTTATTAATAACCCTGAATTAATTTTCCAAGCCAAAGTAGGAATTTTAGCAGCTTCATTATTTGCTGGACTTTTTGGTTATTTCTGGCTCAGATATATAGCAAAATAAGAACCTAGATCCTACTTTCAAAACCTTATAAAACATGATAACTTTATAAGGTTTTTATCTATCACATGGAATGAAGTATTACACTATGTACTACACTACTTAAAGGTTAATAACTCTAAATTTAAAATCATTTTCTTACCTTGCAACGATAAAAACTCTCCTTTACACGGAAGTTACATATAATTTACGCTAACATACTTTTATGAATTATACAATTGCCCCAGAATTTACGCCGATCATTGATGCTATAGAGACCCATCTCATTGGTAAAAGAGAGCCCATCGCACTGGCTTTAGCTACTTTTTTTGCTCGAGGACACTTACTTTTAGAGGATATCCCAGGTGTGGGTAAAACCACTTTAGCCAAACATCTGTCTCAGGTTCTTGGGCTTGATTTCGGACGTATACAATTTACTTCTGATATGCTGCCTTCAGATATTCTGGGTGTCAATTACTATAATCAAAAAGAAGGTTCTTTTATTTTTAAAAAAGGCCCTATCTTTACCTCTTTTCTTCTGGCAGATGAGATAAACCGTTCTATGCCAAAAACTCAGTCTGCCCTTCTCCAGGCTATGGAAGAAGGTACGATAACGATTGATGCTACACCATATACGCTTCCTCACCCTTTCTTTGTCATAGGGACACAGAATCCTCATGAGGAAGTGGGTACATTTCCATTACCGACATCTCAACTGGACCGTTTTATGTGTTCATTTGGTATAGGCTACCCGGACAGATCATCAGAAAGAGAGATCCTTAAAGGAGAAACAGGACATAGTTCCACTGTCTCTGACCCCCTTCTTACCCCTCAACAGATAGAAGCATATATCAAGCAGGCTTCGATGGTCACCCTTAGTGATACACTGCTTGATTTTCTTCAGGAGATCATTGCCTACACCAGGGAGAGCGGAATTTTTGAGTATGGACTATCAACACGAGGAGCATTGGCCTTGACAGCAATGACTAAATCTTGGGCTATGCTGCAGGGTCGAAGTTATGCAACTCCGGATGACCTACAGAGAGTGACCCCTATTGTATGCACCCACCGTTTACGATTTAATGAGGGCAACACTACAGCACAACGTATACATGATGACATTTTTACACACGTTCATTCAGATAAATAAACGCATAAAACGACATGCTACACGTTATAGCATTGTCTTAATTGTGTTGCTTTTTGGACTTTTTCTAGAAGCCTATATGCATGACTTCAATCTTGTATATATCACCCTCTTTTTTGTTTTTTCTTTAGGATTCTCTGCAGGTCCTATCGGTCTTTTGAATCTTGGTCACCTTGATGCACACTATGTACGTTCAGGACGTCTTTTTGCCAATCAAATGGGCAATATAGCCCTAGAGGTGCACAACAATTCAACAACAACTTCATGGTCTGTCACACTGCATCATCAAGATCAATCTGTAGCACTTGAACAGATCAAAGGCGGTACATCAAAAATACTACATCTTCCTCTCTTGCCTATCAAAAGGGGAACATTTACCCATGAAGGCTCATATCTGCAGAGTAAATACCCTCTCTCAACCGCCCGTCTTGTCATGAAGATAAAAGAATCATATCAAGGCATAGTCTATCCAGAACCAAATGGTGAATCTTTACGTTCCTTTTTACAACAGCACGAAGCCTACTATGGAGAAGAGAAAGAGTTTGATGGATTGCGTGCCTATGATGGTTCACAGAGACTCTCTAGTATCCACTGGGCATCTGTAGCCAAAGGGGAGATGGCAGTAAAAGTTTTCAGTAAAGAGACGCTAACACCTAAACTGGTTTTCAACTTTTATACGGCTGCCAAAAATGATGAAGCACGTTTGTCTCAACTCTGTTTATGGGTACTTGAATGCGAAAAACTGAACCTGCCATTTATGATACAGATGCCCAAAAAGTTATTAAGCTCAAGAAAGGAGAGTATAGATGATATTCTTGAAACCCTTGCAAAATACTAAGCTCTCCGCATTACAGCTTTTGGACCTCTCTTTTATTGTCGTACTTTTACCTCTCATGCTTGTACTGAAAGTACCCATGTTGATCTTTACGTTTATGGTGTTAGGCATACTTCTCTTTAAAAAAACCCCTGCAGATAAATATCTGATCGTATTTGTTTTTTTAATGGGGTTAGTAGCTCTGTTTTTATCTCTTTATGGGGTATTTTCTTTCAGAGGCCTTTCCCGCTTAAAACTCTTCCTTGAGTTATTGGTTTACCTGTTACTGATCGTTGTCTCCATGCAAAGGCTCACAAGGCAGATCAACTTTTATCTACTGCTCTCACCGATGTTATTTTTGGCACTCTCTTTGTTCTTTTTTCATGGTATAGTGATGCTCTCGTATGTCATATTTGAGATCTTCTTCTTACTCTGGCTTATACTTTCACACCGTATGCAAGGTGACATGGTGGAGAGTTTTCGTGCCAGCATGGTCATGTTCATGTATTCACTGCCCTGGGTAGTGGTACTTTTTATCTTTTTTCCACGTATCTCATTTGATCATGCAAACTACGGATTTAAAGGTGAGACCACACAACGTATGGGACATGACGGTACGATGTTCTTAGACAGTAAAGCCCTCCTGGTTCCCTCCGATCGTATCGTCATGGAAGTAGGATTTGATAAAGAGGTTCCCTCTTCCAACAAACTCTACTTTCGAGGAAGCATCCTTTACATAGACAAAAAAGACCATTGGGAAGCGCTTCCTGATTATGCAAAAAGAGAGAATCAAGCTTACTACCCTACTCAGGGAGAAACAATTGATTACAAGGTGACTTTATACCCCACACAAAAACGTTGGATATATATGCTCGATATGCCTTCACGTGCAGTGAAAGATGCTGATTTGGACAGGGATCTTATCAGTACAGTTGAAAAACCTGTAGAAGAACCTGTCCATTATGCTGCAACTTCTTCACTAAGCGCGGTATTTGATGATGTTTTAGATAGTTATACACGCAATGCATCATTATATTTTGATCAAGAGTATAATCCTAAAACGTACCTTGAAGCACAAAAGATAAAAATGCAGTTTAATGCACCTGAAAAAAGAGCTAAAGCCATTGTGAATTTCTTTCAAAAACAGTCTTTGACCTACAGTTTAAAACCTGAGATACTTGATATCAACAACAGTACCGACAGTTTTCTCTTTGACAGTCGTCTAGGTTACTGTGTACACTTTGCTTCCTCTTTTGTTACGATGGCCCGTATGGCTGATATACCAGCACGTGTCGTTACGGGATACAAAGCAGATAAAGCCAACAGTCTTAACAATTATCTTCCTGTCAAAGAGCGTGATGCGCATGCATGGGCTGAACTCTACATCAATGGTCAGTGGATAAGATATGAAACAACAAGTACTGCTTCAGGTATGGATGAACAGTCTGCACAAGCACTCGGTACTCTCAATACCGACAAGAAGAATGATCAACTATTTGAGAGAGTGAACCTCTATCTCATGTATGTGAAATATCAGGTAGAAACATGGATTCTCTACTATAGCAACATTCGACAATTACAGCTGATCCAATATGCTAAAGAGAATCCGACTTTCATCCTCTATTTTGTACTTTCTTTAGTTCTGTTGGTCTTTGTCTCACTGCTCATCTCTTTATACTTCCGTCGTCCACGATGTACGAATGAGATCCTCTGTATTCTGGACCCACTCATGAAGGCACTCAAAAATGAAGGTTACCATCGGAAAAAAGATGAAACTATCCATCAATTCTTTTTACGATATATGCATGATAATCCAGATAAAGTTACGATAAAAGATGTAGACAAATATTATGAAATGGTCTCCTATGGTGGTGATGGTTCAGTGGAGACAAAGAAAAAATTGAAACATTTGGTCAAAAAGAGTTTATCTTCATGATCACCTGTAAAACCGTTAACCTTCCTTCTGTATAGTGAGACAAAGCATTCAAAGCAACCTCTTAGATGTTTTTAAATAAAATTATAAACCAATTCTCAGATGGAGAGATCACCTTAATGATTAAAAAAAGCAAAAAAGTTATCGTTGCTGGACTTCTAAGCACTTTGACTGCGGCATATATGTTTGGATCTTTCGCTCAAGCCAAAGAATCAACAGAAAAAACACATACCCCTTCTACAGCAAAAGAAAAACTTGAAGCCTATATAAAATTTACACAGATCCTCAATGTCATTGAGAGTCAATATGTAGATGATATCAATACTACGGACCTTGTAGACAAAGCACTCAAAGGGCTCTTGTCCAACCTCGATTCTCACTCTTCTTTTATGGATACCAAAGAGTTCAAAGACCTTTCTGTACAAACCAAAGGTGAATTTGGAGGGCTTGGAATCTCTATAGGTATGAAAGACGGCGCACTTACGGTTATTGCTCCTATTAACGATACACCTGCATTTCATGCCGGAATTAAAGCCGGAGACATCATTCTAAAAATAGATGACACTGCAACTATCGGTATGAGCATCGATGATTCTGTGAAATTGATGAGAGGAAAACCTAAAACTTCTTTGGTTTTAACGATCATCAGAAAAGGTCAACCTAAACCTCTTGAGATCAAGATCGTCAGAGATATCATCAAAATACAGTCTGTTTATACAAAGACCATAGAAGATAAACTGCTCTATGTGCATGTGACTTCCTTTGATCAGAAGGTTGTGGAAGGTGTACAAGACGCCATTAAGGAACATAATGCAACTGAAGGGTTGATCCTGGATCTAAGAAACAATCCTGGTGGCCTCCTAGACCAAGCTGTCGGACTTGTAGATCTTTTTGTAGATGAAGGTGTCATCGTAAGCCAAAAAGGGAAACTGCAAAGTGAAAACATGGAATATCGTGCAAGCAAAAAAGGTACCAATAAAAATATGCCTATCGTTGTACTCATCAATGGTGGTTCAGCATCTGCTTCCGAGATCGTATCTGGGGCACTTCAAGATTTCAACCGTTCTATTGTGATTGGTGAAAAAACATTTGGAAAAGGTTCTGTACAAGTTGTTATGCCTATAGGTTCGCAAGAGGCTTTAAAGCTCACAGTAGCACGATATTATCTCCCAAGCGGACGTACGATACAGGCTGTAGGTGTCACTCCAGACATTATAGTACCTCTGGGTAAGATAGACTTTAGTGAAGACGCTATCATGCTTAAAGAGAAAGATCTCACCAAACACTTGCAGAATGAACTCGCTAAAATAGACACGAATACAACTAAGTCATCAGAAGCAAATAGCAGCATGGAAGATAATGCAACAAACGTAGATGATTCCATCATCACTGAAGAGCAAATATACAGAGATCTACAACTAAAAAGCGCTGTAGACATCTTAAAAGCATTAATCATCACAAATAAAGGAAAATAGAAATGACAAAAGCTGAACTTCTCTATGAAGGCAAAGCAAAGAAGATTTGGAAAACCGAAGATAAAAACCTTCTTATTTCTGAATTTAAAGACAGTCTTACTGCATTTAATGGTGAGAAAAAATCATCTGAAGAAGGCAAAGGCGCCCTTAACAATCAAATATCTACAGAGCTTTTCAAATATTTGAATGAAAAGGGTATCCCTACGCACTATGTAGACACCATTGATGATAACAACATGCTTCATAAAGCTGCAGAAGTGATCTTGTTAGAGGTTATTGTAAGAAACATCGCTACAGGTAGTCTGAGTAAAAACCTTGGTATCGCAGATAAAACCGTGCTTCCTTTTACACTTGTTGAGTTTGACTATAAGAATGATGCACTTGGAGACCCAAAGCTAAACGATCAACACTGCCTCATTTTAAACTTGGTAAATGATACAGATGAACTTGACTATATCCGTTATATGGCTAGAAGGATCAATACACTGCTCTCAGAGTTCTATGCAGGCCTAGACATTAAAGTTGTAGATTTCAAACTTGAGTTTGGTAGAGACAAAGATGGCAATATCATTCTCATTGATGAGCTGAGTCCGGATAACTTCAGACTCTGGGATGCAAAGACAGATGAGAAACTGGATAAAGACAGATTTAGACAAGGTTTAGGCGGACTCACAGAAGCGTACAGACTTGTATTAGATAGAATTAAAAACAGATAAGGAATAAACAATGACAGCAACAGTAAACGTATTTTTAAAAGAAGGTGTGCTAGACCCACAGGGAAAAGCAGCACACCACGCACTTGACTCTTTAGGGTTTGCAGGAGTAGATGATGTACGTATCGGTAAACAGATCATCATCAAGTTAGACACTGCTGACAAAGATACAGCTGAAGCAGAAGTAAAAGAGATGTGTGAGACACTTCTTGCAAATACGGTTATCGAAGACTATACAATAGAGATCAACTAACATGAAAGTAGCAGTATTAAGATTTCCTGGTACAAACTGTGAGTTTGATACTCAGTATGCTTTTGAAAAGTTAGGGCATACGACAGAGCTTGTATGGCATGAGGATGAAAAACTTCCAGAAGAGATCGATCTTGTAGTAGTACCTGGTGGATTCTCATATGGAGATTATCTACGCTCAGGTTCTATCGCCAGATTTTCTCCTGTAATGAAAGCAGTTTCGACCTATGCAAATGATGGTGGTAAAGTACTTGGTATCTGTAATGGTTTTCAGATCCTTACAGAAGCAGGACTGCTCCCAGGTGCATTAAAGCGTAATAACAACCTTCACTTCATCTCTAAACACCAAAACCTCTGTGTTATCAACAATGACAATGCATTTTTGAACAAGTGTGAAGAAGGCGAAGTGCTTAACATTCCTATCGCTCATGCTGATGGTAACTACTACATCGATGAGGAAGGATTCAAAAAGATCGAAGAGAACGGACAGATACTGCTTCGTTATTCAGATGAAAAAGGTGAACCAGTTGTTGTGAATGGTTCTGTGACTTCTATCGCCGGTGTATGTAATGAATCAAAAAATGTATTTGGTCTTATGCCGCATCCTGAGCGTGCCTTAGAAGCGATCCTAGGAAGTGAAGATGGTATACGTATGCTTCAAGGTTTTGAAGCATAATGCGACATTTACGCTCTGTATGGATCTTTATAGGATTCTTATTAGCTTATACTAGCCTATTAAGTGCTCAGAGCGATTTTAAATACAGTTATATGCCTAAAAAGGTATATGAGAACCAACTCTTTGCAGTAACCATTATTGCTTCAGGAGTGTCTGGTACGACTAAACCTCATTTTACTTTTGACAGCATGAGCAAAACACAACCGATTTTTAAAAGACCGCTTGTTGTACAAAATGGGCCCGATAGTTTCTATACCTTTTACTTTAAAGCGAAGAATGAAGATATACGTATTCCAAGACTTTTTATCTCGTCTGACAAAGGTGAATCTTCACTTCAGCCTAGAACTGTTTTTATAAAGACACTTAAACAAAGAGAAGACTTTTGTCAAGTACTTGCAGCAGACATGAAGATAAAAAACTCTCAAGTATCAAACTATGATGAAAAAAACCTTATTGTCACACTCTCCATAGAAGCCTTTGAAGCAAATATCGAAGATATGAAGTTAAACCAAGTGCAAGAGTATGGTGTAGAGTCTTTAAACCGTAAAGATGCCAAGGTAGAAGCAGAGTTCTATGTCGTACTTCCTGCTGAACAGAAACTGCTTAAATTCACCTATTTCAATACCATTAAAAAGCAGTATGTCTATTTAGAGGTTCCTGTAGTTGTTGCAGATGCAACGGTCACTACACAGTCTGATCTAAATCCGAAAGATGACAGCTTTGAAAAACTCAAAAAATATTCGTTTATGTTTTTGGTCGGTTTCTTCTTCTTTATGTTTTTGATCAGAAGAGATTTCTTTTATCTCGTCTTTGGAGCTGTATCTCTTATCACCCTCTTGACCTTTTACATACCACATGAAAGAATCTGTGTAAAACAGGGAGCATCGCTCTATATCCTGCCTACACAAACCAGTACCATCAGTACAAAGATCGATCAAAAGATCGATACGATGCTTTTGGGAGAACGTAAAGGATACAAGAAAGTTGAATACAAAGAAGGCATCATAGGATGGGTGAAAAATGAAGATCTTTGCGATAATTAGATTTTACTGGGGTGCATTTGTCATCTCATTCAACACTGCCGTTTTCATGATTCCTGCTTTAATGTTATTTGGTAGGTATAAAAGTACCATCGTACATCATATCAATCGCTTGACACTCTTTATGATGGGAGGCAAGTTAGCACAGGAAGGGACTATGGACCCTACTGTAGATCTGTATGTGATGAACCATCAGGGTATCGTAGACATTATAGGACTTGAAGCCTTACAGAACAACCATTTACGTTGGGTGGCTAAAAAAGAGCTTTTTGATGCCCTGTGGTTTGGTAATCTTTTACGTCATGGAGAGATGATCTCACTCGATCGTCAAAACAAGGCAGGTCTGATAAAACTTATCAAAGATGTCAAAGAATCCAAAGAAGTCTATCATCGTCCAGTAGCGATATTTCCTGAGGGAACCAGAACAGACAAACAGGCTTTGCTCCCTTTTAAAAAAGGAACGAAGCTGATAGCAGAGAAGCTGGAACTGCGTATTCAGCCCATTGTCATTACTGGCAGTAAATGGGTCTTGAACGAACATGTAAGAACTGGACATAGCGGGACAGTAAAATACATATTTTTACCTAGTTTCGATGTAAAAAGTAATGATGAGGATTGGTTTGATACCCTCAGAACAGATATGCAAAAGGTAATAGATGACGAGTTTGACAACAATAATCGCAGTCGCTAGCGGCGGTGCCATAGGAGCAACACTACGGCTACTTATCAACGGTTTTACAAATAAACATTTTGAACATGCCTTACCCTTAGGTACACTTGTCGTTAATTTAGTGGGTAGTCTGCTCATAGGTATGCTTTTTGCCTATTTTCATTTTAACACTTCACTTTCACCACACTTAAAAACATTTCTGGTAACAGGGATACTTGGTGCATTGACCACCTACTCCACTTTTGCCATAGAGAGTTTCTTTTTGCTTGAATCAGGTCATTATACACACGCTATTGCCAACATGGCACTTAACCTTTTTGGTACCATTCTCCTTGCAGGAATCGGCTACGTTCTAGTCATGCAAATCACAAAATAACAGGAAAAACATTGTCAACATTAAATGAAGAGATAGAAAAACACATTAAAAAGCTTGTATACCCTCTTAAAGACCCAGAAGAGTTACTGGAAGTACTCAAGGTTAAACTTACGAAGAAAGAGTTAAAACTCTTAAAAGCATGGGCAGATAAAACACCTCAAGAAGAGATACAAACGGATCTCAATCTAGATGAAAAGCGTTACGGTGAACTCTCAACAAAGCTCATTAAAAAGTTAAATCAAGAAAGAATTAAACAGGCGATGTGTATCTAGCTTACAAGATCAAAAACAAAGAGCACGCATTATAAAACATGTGAAGAAAGATACTGGCACCTATGTGTCCATACTGCTCTTTAAAATACCCAAAGATCAATGACGGAACAAATACTAGTACTGCCCATAGAGGCGGATGATGCACAAAATGCATCGCAACAAATAAGTAATGATGTTACGATGTTTGCTACTGTAGAAGTATAAAAGAGAAGGATACTGTTTTGTCTTTAAAGCGATATACTCCTGGATCACTCCACGAAATGCAAACTCTTCAATCACAGGGTAAAAAAGTATTAGAAAAAAAAGTGCTTTAAGATCAAAAGAGACACGTTGTAGGTCAAATAACTGTTGTTGAAATAGTGTGTTGTAAAGAAGAACAAAAAGAGGAGCAGCCAGAATAGCTGCTCCATATTGAATATGTAGTTTATTCAAAGAAGAGACTTATTTGATAAATCTTCTTCTAAACGGATAAAGTAGTCCCATTGCCATTAACATTAAGAACGTCATATCAAAGCTATTGCTGTTAGGGTTGTATGTACAACCACCACCACCAGAGCTTGGAGTTATAGTACTATCATCAGTACTACATCAGTACCACCATCAGTACCACCATCAGTACCATCATCAGTACTATCATCAGTACTATCATCTGAAGTAACTATAAGACTCATACTGTCTGTGCCTTTCAAACCATTATTATCAGTTACAGTGAGAGTGAGCGTCACAGTCCCTACTGCATCTGGTGTAAAGTCAAAAGAAGGAGTATCAGCTACGAACTCATCACCATATTTCCACTCATAAGAGATGATTGTTCCATCTTACCATCAGTTCCTTTTCCTGTAATGGTAACAGTTTCATTGTACCTGCACTGTTAGATCGTCTCCAGCAAATGCTATTGGTTTCACCCCTAATCTGAGGGGGCATATAGATCTAACTCTTCATTATCCTCCTCACTAATATAACTTGGAGGTGTTTGATCTTCTGAAACTTTTGGAGTAAAACGGATAGTGAAATTATTTTCAATACCTTCACCCACATTAATGATATAGTTCAAAGATAAATTAGGAATATCCTCAATATCATCTATGACATATTTATCTGGATTAGCTTCCCACTTAGCAATCTCTGATTCTGGACTACTGTAAAGTTTGTATCAACACCATCGTTTGATTATTGTACATACCATAGTGCCAAGCAGGTGCTTCATCTGGTCTATCAGGAGATTACCCCAATATGCTATAAGTACAGGCTCTTCTAATGGATCTATAACTTCATGCATTCCTAGAGCTACCCATCTATCAGGTTGCCAATTACCAAAAAGTGGAACATAATTACCATCAAACTGGTCAGCTGGTCGATCATTGTACTATTAGCATCATTAAGCGATACATAATAACCAGAAGGATCTTCATCAAACCAACCTATTGGTAAATGTTTTTTTTCCCCATCTCCCCATAAACCTGGTGGGTAAAATGCCATCTCATATGGTGGAAATAAATTTCCATCTATCGTCATCAGCGATTTTCCTTCACCAATACCTAAAGAAATATTTAGATCAGCGTCTGGAACTACCGGCACTATTTATTACTTCTATTGTAAATCCATCTAGTCTCTTACTTGTAAAGTTACTGACCTTTTGGAAAACTTGGTATCTATGTTCACCGGCAGATGAGTTAATGTCGAAAACCAAATCTATATATTGTCCATATTCACCTTGATCAGATTAGCCACCATATTTTCATTCAATATAAGTTGAAAACGTTTACTCGTACCTGCGGGACTTGAACAAATTACAGGATTAGGATCATCATCATTAGTGTTAATAAATCCACTACCACTAGTATTATCATCTATATCTTGATATCTTAGATAAGAAGACGCCATGATACAATTATTAGGTTTATCCATTCGTCCACTATCATCATTGATTACCTTGATACCAGTCGGCTCACCTATAGGCCAAATTTTTTGTACTACATAACCCAATCTTGTATCTTCATCTGATTTATCATCATCAGTAGCAAAAACACTAGATTGATATGAGTCACCCAAAGCCATTTAGGATACTCTCCTGATATGGTTGAAATCACCAACTATAGGAGTATTATTCACCCCTGTAACCATGTTAACATTTATATTATCCAAGTTCCATCCTGTAAATCCAAACTGTGTCTTATCTTCTACTAGATCACCAACAGTCGCACCAATGATCTGAGCTGCATATGCACCACTAGTCAATAGCATTGCTGCAATCAAACTCATTTTAATAATATTTTTTTTCATATTTCTTCCTTTTATTTTGAATGAAAATTAATACTAGCTTTATTATAAAAATCTATACATGTATTAACAACATATAATAATATAACATTTTTATAAATTATATAATCACCCAAATGGGTGATTTATATATAAAAAATATTGAAATTCTTATGTTGAGCCTATTACTAAGCCAATATATTAGGTGAAAATACAGTGAAATGATTTGGGAATTAAGAGAAACACATCATCAATAAAGTTGAAGATGCGGAAGAAGAGACTTATTTGATAAATCTTCTTCTAAATGCATAGAGTGAACCTAATGCGATCATCATTAGGAACATCATATCAAAGTTCTTACTGTTAGGGTTGTATGTACAACCTCCCCCACCTGAACTTGCAGAATCACCATCTGAATCTACTGGAATCATCCGGATCTTCAACTACCGGTGTTTTTGCAGTTGTATGTGCTGTCAATGTTTCGGTAGTATCTGTATTACCATAATGTACATCGACATATGTTGCGGTAACTACACTATCTTCAATAACGCTCATCACACCATCATTTGTTGATGGTGTACTTCCAGAGTTTTCTGTAGGTAGTGTAGCTGAGAATACACCACTATCTACACCTGTTTCTGTAAGCGTTACTTGCTCGCTATCACCAATGTCAGAAGTCACTGTGATTGTTACATCTTCTGCTTCTGATGCATTTTGATTAAGATCCGCATCCGCTACACCTACATACACATCAGTACCCGGTGTAAAAGTCGGTTCAGGTGAGAGTAGTTACTTCTCCTGCAGACGCAACATATGATGTTGGCGGTTCTATATAAGTTACATTATCATCTTCAATATAGCTTGGTCTTGTTTGATCTGCAGCTACACGAGGTGTGATACGGATTGTAAACTTACTACCATATTTGCAGTATTATCCCCAACATTCACAATATAGTTTAATCCTAAATTGAGTGTATCCTCAATATGTCCAGTGGTAAAACAATGGGTCTACCGTCCATGTGATCAACTCTTTTGTCTGTAGGTTCTGCCCAATTGTCTTTATAACCTTTATGCCAAGCTGGTGCAGTCCCCTCAGGTGCTCCTAGGTATCGTACCCCAAAACGCCATAAGTTCAGCATCCGTTAATGGATCATTATCATGATCCCAGAAGATACCATATGGCGCCCATTTAGATGGTAACCAAAGCCCAAAAAGTGCTTCATAGTTTCCTGCTAACGTTGAAGGTCCACCTTCAACCATGCTAGTACCATGCCCACTAGTGTCTACAACAAAACCTGATCTTTCTTCACTTAAAGAAACCAGTTGTATCGAAATGATCATCTATTGGACCCCATAGACCATGTGCAAAGTTTGCCATGTCCTCTGTATCCCAAATATTTTCTCCAGGGTTAGCAGTCCCATCACCATCAGAATCACCTTCATCTATACCTAAAGAAAGTGTAAGATTAGTATTCTTACCGTATCATTCTCATCAAGTACCTCTATCTTATATCCGTCCAATCTCATACCAGTATAGTTGTTGATCTTTTGTAAAACCTGATATCTTCATACTTAGTCGTATCAGTTGAATCAAGATTAAATACTAAATCTATTGGATTACCATAACGTGTATTAACATCATAGTTTGCTACACTATCTGGCATCATATTGTATTTAAAACGTTTATGTGTTTGAAATGGACTTGAACATATAACTGGATTTGGTACATTACCCTCATCCCATGCATCAAGGAATCCACTACCACCATCAAGAGTCATCATATTCTGAAATTCCAAATAAGAAGTTGTCATGATACAATTTCCTGGTTTACCTTTATTTATTTATCACCAGTAACAACCTTGATACCAGCAGGTTCACCTACAGGCCAATCTTTTCCGTGAAGCTTTACCACTATTTCACCAGCACTGTTATTGATATCTGATTCAAATGAGTCACCTACTACCATAGTTATCATACATGCCAGTCACGGGGTTAAATACTTTAGAAGTAGTATTATAATCTAACATCCGTCATTTTCACATTAACATTTGATAAATTCCAACTACCAAAACCAAACTGATTGTATCTGGATTCGGTGCATCATTTGGAGTAACGGTATTTCTGTATCAATCCCGCATTTGCTCCAACTGTTAATATCAAAGTTGCAGCTAAACTCATTTTTATATTATTTATTTTCATTTTATGCCCTTTCAAAACTGTAAAATATAATGACTTCTACACCATCTATTTTAATTATACTATAAATAAAACTTTTACACATCACCCAAAAGGGTTATACTCTATAGTTAAGTACAACCCTCGGTACTACACCTAAGGTGGTTAGAATGGCAAAGTGATGGTTGCCATAAAACTTTCATAACTTTCTACTCTGCTCAATGATGGTTCCATCCATGCATACTCTACCGCAAGTTTCATAGGCAGTATTTGTTACAGTAAAGCCATAATCTACACCTACGTTAATTGCATAATCTAGATCTTTTACATTGATTTTTGTTGAATTATCATACTCATAACGATCATTGAAGTGCATATAAGCTAATTTACCGATAAATTCAGGTGTTATACTGTATGTTCCTTCGACAGAGAATGAATCATTATAAATATCTTCTGTGTCAAGTTCATCAGATTGTGAATCAATCCCTGTGAACGTTACTTCATTTTTAAATACTTTTGTAAATACCAGTGAAGCTTCTCTATCAGCTATCTCACCTTCTACCTGCATATCCATACCATACGTTTCTCTTTTCATACTAAGCTCTTCAGTAGCTGAAACAGTATCTCCACCAGATATGATAAACCCACCGATCATTACATTATAGTCTCCTATAGGATACTCATAAGCAATTCTTGCAAATGGTATAAGGTTATCACCCATATCTAGAACTCTATTGTCTTGAGCCGCTACATAGATACCGGCAGTTACAAAAAAGTGATCTGCTCCAGCAATGAGATTATCTACATCATAATAAGCTTGCAAACCTGTAGCACCTTGTGCCCCTACTTTTGTTGATTGCGCAGCATTACTGTAGACACGCATATCAAAAGTTCTTAAAGGTTTGTATAGTCCTGTATTGTAGAATTCCATACCTGAAAATGGACCCTGGCTAGGATTTGAGTAAGCTGTTACACCCCAGTATCCATCTTCAACGGCATCAGCATAAGTCACTTTTCCACCGATAGAATCACCCTCTTCTTTTCTCCAGCCTAGATTTAAAATACCACCGACATTCTCTGTGACACGTCCACCATAAGAGAATTGCGCCATACGTATGAAAGACCACTCACCATCATTTGTATCACCCTCTTTAATGGCACCTTTACCATCTGGCTTGTCCCATGTTTTAGCATACTTGGATTTGATCAACAGTGATGGGTTTAAGATCCATCTCTTTAGATTTTCCATTCCCTTAATTTGTTGACTCATAGTCATACCTGAAGCAGCAAATTTTCTACCAAACTTGTTAAGTCTTGGCATATGCTGTGTATGACATCCTGTACAGTCCATCCCTGTTTGTGTTAGTGAACATCGGCAATGCACTTGCTTCCTGTGTTAAACCTGCAAATGTAAGTAATCCTACTAATGCAAACTTTGAGCTCTTTAGTTTTATCATTGTTACTCCCTTTATTAATTAGATATTATAGCATTAACATAGCATTTGAATCAAGTTTATCGATAATAAAAGATGTATATTTATGAGTTACTTATTAAAAAAATAAAAAATATCACCCTTTAGTGTTATACGAATAACCCATATGACATAAATGTGACATCTTTTGTGTAAGATTTATGTAATAAATTTATTCTATACTTTATAAACTAGTATGAAAGGTGGTATCACTTTGGCAATAGAAGATAAAGAGTTACTACAAAGAATCATTGATATTCAATCATGTATTATCCAAGGTAGAAGTTTAAAAGCTCTGCTGCGTATGAATATGAATTATTTTCTTGAAGAAAGTGGTGCAGACATCATAAACATATATATGAATGAACATGAAAAGATCAAACTTGAATATATTCTTGAAAAAGATAAGAATTTATCTCATTTATTGAAAAAGTATGTCTTTAGTAAAAAGAATTTTAAATGGGATAAGTTTCTTGCCAATTTGGACAAACGCTTTCAAAAGATAAGACAATATGACTCTATAAAAGATCCTTATGAAATATTTAAAGGTTTTTTAACTAAAAAGGAAACACAAGCTTTTAACAATGAACTCAATTTAAACTGTACTGTAATGATACCTATATATAATTTTGACAAAAAAACAAAACTTGGATATATCTGTTTCTTGTTCCAAAATAAAAATAAGCCTGATTACGAAAAAATAAACGTTATTAAAAAAGCACTACAAACACTACTTCAACCACTTTATAATAAAAAAGATAACATTATGTATAGTAAGTGTGTACGTATAGATGAAAATATGGAGATGCTTACTCCACAGGAAAAAAAGATCGTAAAGATCGTTCTACAAGGCATATCGTATCCTGAGGCAGCCAAATTATTAAATATATCGATCAATACCCTAAAAACTCATATGAAAAATATCTTTAACAAATGTAATGTCAATTCAAAAATAGAACTCTCCAATAAATTCCATAAGTACTTGTAGTGCATCTTCTTTTATCAAAGTAATAGGTTAAATGCTGCTATCTCCTACCGCCACCACCATGTCCACCGCCACTAGCACCTTGTCCACCACCGTAACCACTACCCATTGATCCGCTCATGCCACCACTTCCATATCTGCCTACAAGATTACTTTGTTGTGAGCCATCATTAAATTTAAATTTGAATCTGGACTTATTTTCATAGTTATAACTTTCTGATTTATTTTTGGTGGCTTTTTTATCTATACGTCCGATACCATTTGCATCGTACTCATCCTTGAAAACAAAACGAGACTGTTTTTTTGATGATTTTTTCTTTTTTACAGGTTTGAGAAGTACCTTTTTATGTGCAGTTTTTTCAAGAATAGTACCCAACTTTTCCTCATCTGCATACAGTGAAATAGTACCAAACAAACAAAGAGCGGGTAGTATATATCTATATCTCATATTGGTACCTTTCTTAATTTATATTTACCATTATAGTAAAAAAGTATGAAAGAAGTATGAAGTACTATTTCACCTAGTATGCTATAATAATAAAAGCTATGGGTGTAGGAGTATGAATGAAAATTTTACTGTTGGAAGATGATATAGGTTTAGCTGACATTATGTCTGAGTACCTTGAGGATAATGATTTTGAGTTGGACCTTGTATATGATGGTGAAGAGGCATTGGATAAAGCCTATGAGACTCAATATGACCTCTACATCTTTGATGTCAATGTTCCGGCCATAAAAGGTTTTGATCTTCTAAAAATATTACGAGATAATGGAGATGTCACCCCTACTATATTTGTCACATCGCTGAATGATATCGAGGATGTATCAAAAGGTTTTGAAAGCGGTGGTGATGACTACCTCAAAAAACCTTTTGAACTTGCCGAACTTCTTTTACGTATTAAAAATATTCAAAAGCGTTCTTTTACACAGAAACGTTCTAATACTATACATATAGACAAAGATATCACTTTTGACATCGATACTGAACTTCTGTATTCAGGAGAAAAAAGTGTCTCATTACCGCAAAAAGAACTTAAGCTGCTCAAGCACTTTTTGAAGCACCCTAATGAGATCATCACATTTGAGAGTCTTTATGAAGTACTCTGGGATTATGATGAAACACCTTCTTCAGAATCTCTAAGAGCACATATAAAAAACC
>CAWCLM010000004.1:0-160951 GCA_963796395.1 Sulfurovaceae bacterium | reverse complement strand
TAGATTTTGGTTCTTTTCTTTTATTATTTCTATTATCTCAGATCATATTTAATACTTTGTATGAAGTTGGCTATCTTGAAAATGATGTATCAACTACTGAAAATGAAAAAAATCCTACATTAAGACTTGAAGAAGAGAGTTATAACTATATTAAAAGGAATTATTCAAAGATAATATACTTTAGATACTTGATAGGGTTATTATCTCTTCTTTTCTTGTATTGGGGCAATGATCATTTTGATTTGGGGTTAAATATAGTGGCCTTTATTGTATTACTTATAATAAACAGGTTATTTTTCTTTTTTCATAACAATATACGAAACAAATGGAACCTTGTCACATTTTCAGTTTTGGCAGTAACAAAATATATTTTTCCTATTGTTTTATTTGTGAACAGTGAGAAGATGATGTATCCAGTGTTATTATCTATTATTGCTTTTCCTCTACTGAGAATAGTAGAACACTCAACACATAAACGATACAGTTTTGAGAATTATGCAAAAATTATAGGGAACCATGACAAGTTCAGGGTTTTGTATTATTTAGCTATTATTTTTGTATATGTTATATTTTGGTTTTCTTCATTCATAGAAAGTGAAAACTTTAGTATATTTATTTTTATAATCATCTATTTTTTAATGTATAGGGTTGCTTCATATTTTCTTGTTAAAAAAGGTATTTATAAAAGAGATTTGCTTAAAAATAAGGATCTATATAATGAAGCTTAAAAGAGTGGAGGCAAACATATGCTAACTTACTGGCTAATGTATTTTGATACCTGCAAGTATAGTACTCTTTCTTAGTCATAAACAACAAACTAATTTATTGCCATGGGTTTTCAGTAGGATTATTCTTTATTTTACTTATTGGGTTTCGTTATGAAGTAGGTGGAGACTGGGGTAATTATCTAAGACATTATGATTATAGTTGTATGGACTTTCACTGAATGATGCTATGTATGGTAGGTGACCCTGGACATAAATTTTTGAATTGGTTGATCTGCAAAATGGGACTTAGGTGTTTATGGAACCAATGTTGTTTATGGAATCATCTTTATGTGGGGGCTTATTAAGTTCAGTAGAGAACAAACTACCCATGGCTGGTCATAGTTGCTGCAGTACCTTACTTGATCATTGTTGTTGCGATGGGTTACTCTAGGCAAGGTGTTGCCATAGGTCTGTTTTTATTGGCAGTGACCTATCTTGATAAAGGGAAGTTTACAGTTTATGTAGTATTGATACTGTCGCAGCACTTTTCCATAAAACTGCTCTGCTTCTTCTTCCCTTGGGTGTATTTCTTTATGGTAAGGGGATGACTTTACGTGTTTTGATGATAATCCCAGTCATTTATGGTGCATGGGACCTTTTGCTTGCCGAGCAACAGGAAAAATTGTGGGAGAACTATGTTGAAGCACAAATGCAATCAGATGGTGCAAAGATCCGTGTGGCGATGAACTTGATTCCAAGTTTACTTTTTTTTATGTATAGAAAAGAGTGGAAGAGAACTTATGATGACTATAGATTTTGGTTTTGGATCGCATTGGGTTCCATAGTATCTGTATTTTTAGTGAGCGCTGCATCAACTGCAGTAGATAGAGTGGCACTTTACTTTATCCCTATACAGTTAGTAGTGTTTGCTCGTTTACCTTACTTGGGAAGAAAGAACATTTCACCACAAGTGATGAAGGTATTGATCGTGCTTGGGTATGCATTAGTATTATTTGTATGGCTTAATTATGCTACACATTCCGAATATTGGATTCCATATCAGAATTTCTTTTTATGGAGCAGTTTTAAATGTGTGGCATAGTAGGGTTTATAACACCCAAGAGAGATGATGCTATTGTTGAAAAAATGCTTGCAGGTACAGGATTATCGTGGTCCTGATGATAGAGGAATATTTGTTGATCAAATAGATGATAATTATGTACATTTAGGACATAATCGCCTTTCCATTCAAGACCTTTCTTCTCACGGACATCAGCCTTTTGTTTCTGACTGTGGGAATTACATTATCGTTTTTAATGGAGAAGTCTATAACTTTAAAAGCTATTCGTGATGAACTTGAAAAGTTGGGTTATAAGTTTGTCTCTGAGTCGGACACTGAAGTGATACTTTATGCTTACAAGGCATGGGGCATAGAGTGTCTTGAAAAGTTCATTGGGATGTTTGCTTTTAGCCTTTTGGATAAGACTCAAGATAAGATTTATTTGGTTCGGGACAGAGCAGGTGTGAAGCCGCTTTATTATTATCAGAAAGGGGAAGAGTTCCTTTTCTCCTCTGAACTCAAGTCATTCCATGAACATCCAGCTTTTGTTAAAGCGTTAAATAAAGAAGTGTTGCCATATTATTTCCAGTTTGGGTATATACCTGCACCCTATACAATATTTAAAAATACCCACAAACTTAAGCCTGGACATTACCTAGTCTATGATTTGCATAATAATGATCATGAGATCATACAGTATTGGTCTGTGGATAAGTGTTATGCAGCAGAAAAGTTTGATAAGAGTGAAGCAGAAATAGTTCGTGAGCTTGAAGAACTTCTAACTGATGCTACTGAACTAAGGATGGTATCGGATGTACCTGTAGGTGTATTTTTAAGTGGTGGGTATGACTCATCTTTGGTTACGGCTTTACTTTCTAAAAACAAAGATAGAAAATTGCACACCTATACCATAGGTTTTGAAAATGAAAAATATAATGAAGCTGAACATGCCAAGTCCATAGCTAAACATTTTGCTACGGAGCATACTGAGTATTATGTTAGTAAAGAAGAGTTATTAGAGAAGGTAGAAAAATTGCCTTTTTATTATGATGAACCCTTTGGAGACAGTTCGGCTATACCTACTATGATAGTCTCTGAACTTGCAAAAAAAGATGTCACAGTAGCGCTTTCGGCAGATGGTGGTGATGAGGTATTTTGTGGTTATAGTAAATATTTTTTTCTTAACAAGTTTGCACCAGTATTTTCAAATAGTTTTCAAAAGAATATACTTAAAAGTGTAATGAACATTTTTGATGCTACAAAGGTTGAATGGATCAATAGTCATTTACCCAAACAAATACAGCAAACAAATATAGATGATAAATATAATAAATTTAAGCGAGCCATGAATTCTGATTCATTTGAAGATGTATTCCGTAATGCATCCTCGTATGTTGATAGTAAAGTGGTTAAAGATTTTCTAAAGACAGAAGACCATAGTAATTTGTATGAGAACTTTAAAATGCAAAAAGATTTGTCATTCATGGAAAATATGATGTTAACAGACTATAAAACATTTATGGTCGATGATGTTCTGACCAAAGTGGATAGGGCTACCATGAGCGTAAGTCTGGAAGGACGTGAACCTTTATTGGATCACCGTATCATAGAGTTTATGGCAAGAGTCCCTGTGGAGCTTAAATATAAGAACAATCAGGGTAAATACCTGGCACGTCAGATACTTTATAAACACATACCTCAATCTATGATAGACAAACCAAAAGCAGGATTTCAGATACCATTGGCAGAGTGGTTACAGGCAGATCTCAAACCTTTAGTGGATAAATATTTAGATCCAGTCAAGTTGGACGAAGAGATCTTTAACATAGATGAAGTAGAGAAGCTCAAAAAGAAGCTTTTTAATGGAGATGTGACCCATGTCAATGCCATTTGGTTTATACTGATGTATGAGATGTGGAAGGAGAAGTGGTTTGGCTAATAAAACGATAGCTATAGTCATCAACACTTCATGGAATATCTTCAATTTCAGAGTTGGACTTCTGAAAGCTCTACAAAAAGAGGGATATAAGATCGTTGCTATCGCTCCAAAAGATGAATATGCGGAAAAACTTGAAGCACTGGGGTTTGAGTATCATAACATTGATATCAATAACAAAGGAACGAACCCTTTTGAAGATGCAAAACTTGTGTTTGCATTTTATAAACTTTATAAAGAGATAGCACCGGATGTGCTGCTTCAGTACACGATAAAACCAAACATTTATGGTTCGATGGCAGCAGGGATGTTAGGCATACCGGTCATCTCTAATATCTCTGGTCTGGGAACAGTGTTTTTAAATGACAGTTTCTCTTCGAAGATCGCGCGTTTTCTTTATAAAATAGCATTAAAAGTGCCTAAAAAAGTCTTTTATCAAAATGCACATGACAGAGCGCTTTTTGTGAAGTCTGGGTTGGTTAAAGAAGAAAAAACAGATGTGCTTCCGGGTTCTGGGATAGATACCGAGAAGTTTAAACCATATGAACTGGAAGAAGATAAACAAAGTACGTTACGTTTTTTATTTATTGGGCGTTTGGTTCGAGACAAAGGATTAGTAGAGTATGTCGAAGCAGCAAAATTAGTCACCGAACTATCAACTATTGACGATCAACTATCAACTGAATTCGCCATTCTTGGCGCATTCTACCCTGGGAACCCGACAGCTATTTCTAAAGAAGAGATGAAAGTATGGGAAACGGATAAGATCGTAAAATATATAGGAACAAGTGATGATGTGAGGGCAGTTATTGCAGAGTATGATTGCATCGTTTTACCGTCATACAGAGAAGGGCTTTCTCGAGTATTGCTTGAAGCTGCAAGTATGGCAAAACCTATCATCACGACGAATGTTCCTGGGTGCAGAGAAGTGGTCGATGATGGGGTCAATGGGTACTTGTGTGAAGTGAAAGATGTGGATTCACTTGCAGAGCAAATAGAAAAGATACTTAACCTTTCAGATGAAGAACGTCGAGAAATGGGACAAAGAGGACGAGAGAAGGTGATTAGGGAATTTGATGAGGGTATGGTGATAGAGAAGTATCGTGAAGCGATTGAGTTACTAGTTGATGGTTGATAGTGAATAGATTCTGGATCCCCGGGTCAAGCCCGAGGATGACGTAGTGATAGATTATGTAGCACGTTTAAAATATTTTGTTATGAGTCTGTAGGGGCGTACTAACGGGTAGAGGAATGTCAAGTATTTTGGGAGTTGGATGAACTTGAAGTCATCAAATTTCGGAGCGAATAACCCATGTGATGCAAAACGAAGTTTATCTGAGAGATTTTCTCTCATGCTTAATAGCAGTCCAAATGAACTGTATGATTTTCCTTCTTGAGATGTTTCTGAAAAGTTGATCTCGATCACTTTTGAGATGAGTTTTGGTAGTTCGTTATCTTGTACGATCTCTTTTTGCACCATTTGAGGTAATTCCAATTTAAACAATTGTTGGGAAAGTGCCAATCCTAGAAAGAGCATACGCTTGATACCTAGTTTTTCAGCCTCATCAAGCAGGTAAGACCAATCAATATGAGGATTGGCTCGAATAGATCTGTCTATATCACAGATCCACTCCAGACGTTCAAAGAGATGTTTTGCACCGTGAACACAAAGATAGAGTAACAGTTGTTCGAGACGTAAAACAGGAACTCTCTTTTTGGTTTATGAGAGTAGTTTCCTGTTTTTCCCATAAAACTTTCTCCTCCCACTTTATGGCATAATTTTTAGAAAGAAGTTCCCAGTGGATCTCGATGTAGACTCCTGTAGAGGGGTTATGGAAACCTATGACATTAACAGAGTCAAAAAAGGTTTCTTTTGTACTTTTTTTAAGATCAATCTCTGGAATAAAGTTCTCCTTCATAAGAAGATCCATCATTTTATAACGGTCTTTTTTCCGAATAAGGATATCTATATCACCAAACTGTCGCATAGTGATGTCTCTATAGGCCATCTGTGCAAGTGTAGGACCTTTAAAAGCTAGGGATTCGATGTCATTTTCTTGTAGTAGTTTTATGAGCTTAAGGAGTTCAGCAGACATTAGCATATTTCTTTGGGAGATACCCATGTAATTCGCTTTTAGCTCATTAATGAGAGTAGGTAGTGGGTAGTGGGTAGTGGGTAGAGAAGAACAAGAGTTGTCACTTTGTGACTGTGGATCCCCGATGCCCGAACAGGAAATGCCCTTGGGGTGCGAGCCGAGGATGACGGGTTGGAGATTTTTTAGGGTTTTGTAGACTAATGGCTGGATGCCGTGTTGATTGGCTAGTGCCAATAAATTTTTAATGTTACACCCCTCTTTTGTTTTAACAACGGGGGTATCGGCATTTAGTTCCAGAAATTTTGGATTTTGAATGAAAGAACGAATGAATTCTATCTCATTTTCAGATACTTTCATTTGACAACAGACTATTAGGAACTTAATTTCATTTGAAATAAGCTCTGTAGATATTGGTTGTTTAATGGTTTCTGCTAAGTTTGACATTGAATTATTATAGCGTTAACATCTCATAATATGTTGAAATCTAAATCTTTATATTGACATAAATATGACATTTTTATATTACACTCTTCTATTATAAGAATTTATGCATAGAGTGTATTTTTACATAAGTTACAGATGCTATAATAGACAAAATATAAAACAAGGGAATCGTTTTGAAAAAGGCAGTATTAACGCTAGGTTCAATCATAGCATTAAGTAGTTTTGTGGTTGCCGGTGGTGACATGAAAGATGTTGAACCTGCAGTGGTACCTGTTGTGCCAATGGTTGAAGAAGATCAAAGCGGATTTTATGCAGGTTTGGCTTTGGCATACAATCAAACCTACTCCATAGATAACGGTTGGTTTGACAACAGTACACGTACACAAGATCAAACTGGAAAAATAGTTGGGAACCTTGGATATGACTTTAGTGAGTATCTTGCTGTTGAAGGGCGTATAGGTACAAGTGTTTTTGAAGAGGACTATGCAGATGTAATGACGTATAGTATTTTTTTGAAGCCTCAGTATCCACTTGGCGAAAACTTTAAAATCTATGGACTTTTAGGATTTGGTTTGGCTCAAGTAGATGGTACAGATGGTGACGAACCGGCGCATCCAACTGAAGTTGGGCAAGAGATAATGGATGAGAGTACTTTTCAATGGGGACTTGGCTTAAGTTATAGTGTGAATGAAGATTTTTCATTATTTGTTGACTACACGAAGTTGGCCGATGATGCTGATGTGAGTACTTACACTTATGGATATGAATTTCCTACTACATTTGACAAGCTTAGTACGCAGGATTTGACCGTAGGAATAATATACAATTTTTAATCTTCTCTCCCCGAGAAGCGTTTAGAAAGAAATCCTGAATAGGTTTGTCTTTCGTGCTCACCTTCGTTATAATAGATGATGATTTAGGTACAAGACCCAAGGAAAAGAATGAATAGAGATAGCCTAGAGATAGAGGACGATGCAATAGATATACGAGAGGTTTTTAAGATCCTCTACAGATATCGGTATATGATCGTATCTTTAGTAGTACTATTTACACTTGCTAGTAGCTATTATGCTTATTTTCAACCCAATGCATATCGTGCTTCTTCTACAGTTGAAGTAGGGCTCAGTAATTCAAGAGGACAAGACATCCTTACCATGGCGATGGAGCCAGGTATGAAGAATGCTGCTACGGAAATGGAGATCATCAAATCAAGGTTCTTGACCAAAAGAGCAATGCAAAAAGTAGATTTCACTCATTTATACTATACAACCAGAAAATTTAAAGAGATCGAACTTTATAAAGAGAGTCCATTTGAAGTGGGTATGTTGAAGGGGTATGGTATCTCTTTTGATTTTTTTCCTGTGGATGAAAATAGCTATCGTTTGGTTGTTAAAGATGCTAAAGATGAGAATGGCGAGAGTTGGAGTTATGATGAAGTGCTTCCTTATGGTGAAGAGATCGAGACAGAACACTTCCATCTTAATGTGATCAAAACGAAAGAAGCAAAAGATCAAAAGTATCGTTTTGTAATTCTGAAAGAAGGATCATTACATGGGTCCGTAGAGGTAAGTTTAAAAGGAAAATTTTCTACGATCCTCTCGATCTCTTATACAGATAATGTGCCGTTACGTGCGCAAGAGTATGCAAATGCCCTTGCGGAGTCATATATCGAGCAAAATGTAGAGAGAAAAACCAAAGAAGCTACAAAAAAACTTGCTTTTATCGATAAACAACTCAAACGTATCACTGAAAACCTTAAGGGTTCAGCGATCAAGGTAGAAGAGTTTAAAAAGACAGCTAAAACAACCGATCTAAGTTCCAAAGCGGAGATCATTATTCAAAGAATTGCAGGATATGAAACGCAATTGGCTGAGATATCTATAGATGAAGAGATGTTAAATAGAGTTTATGCACAGGTGAAGGCAGGTAAAAATATCGAAACGCTCTCTGTGCTTGGTGTAGGTATGGCAGAGTCTACAGTATCTGGTATGGTCAAAGAGCTCCAAGATGCCATTATGAAAAAAAGAGCTTTGCGTGAAGATTATACGGAAATGTATCCTGAAGTAGTGAAGTTAAGGAAGAGGATCACTGAACTAAAAAAGATCATCGTTGCTACGGTGAAAAATCTTAGAACAAGTATCAAAGATAAAAAAACATTGATCGAAAAATCTATTCTTGAGCAGCAAAAACTTTTGAGTAAATTGCCTGCTGATGAAAGAATGTACGGACAGTTGCAACGTAAATTTGTTGTAAATGAAAAAATATACTCTTATTTGTTGGAGAAACGCTTAGAAACAGCAGTGATCAAAGCCTCCACAGTAAGTAAGAACCGTATTCTTGATGAAGCGGTTACACCTGGAAGTCCTATTAAACCTAAAAGAAGTGTGATCGTTTTGGTCGGAATACTTCTAGGTCTCATCTTGGGTATCGCTCTTGCCTTTTTACGTGAATTCCTGGATGATCGTATCAAAGGGGAGGAAGATATTACCAATGTGACAGATGTACCTATGCTTGGATTGATCCCAAATATTAAAAAGGAGAGTGATAAAATTCAGGTATTTAGTTCTCCGAAATCTGCATTAGCTGAATCATTTAGAAACCTGCGTACCAATTTGCAATTTATGTCCGGCTATAAAAGTACACATGTGATCGCTGTGACATCGACTATCGGGGGAGAAGGGAAAACCACAGTTTGTATCAATCTGGGTGGAATCGTAAGTATGTCTGGAAAGAAAACCATTATACTTAACCTTGATATGAGAAAACCAACTTTGCATGAGAAGTTTGGACTTCAAAATTCAAAAGGTATGAGTACTCTGTTATCTCGTCGGACAGATTTAAATGATGTGATACAGCATTCAGCGTATGATCATTTGGACATCATCACGTCCGGACCTGTACCACCAAATCCAAGTGAACTGATACAAAGCGAAGAGATGGAGAAGATACTTGAAAAGTTAAAAGAGATTTATGATGTAATTATTTTAGATACTCCTCCAGTTGGTCTTGTAACGGATGCACGAACTTTAATGCATCATGCTGATACAAGTATCTATGTGCTAAGAGCAGATTATTCTAAAAAAGGTTTTATTCGTAGTATAAAAGAACTCTCTTCTTTGAAAGAGATACATGGACTGAGCTTCTTGCTTAATGATGTTAAACTCGTTAAAAATGGATATGGCTATGGATATGGCTACGGTTACGGATATTATGAAGAAGACAAGCATTAAAATGCAGTACAGTGAAACACTTTATTGTGAATCGGTAAATGACCAATCGGATAACACATGATCTTCTCTTTTTTTAAAAAAAAAGAACAAACAGAAAAAAAAACAGATGCTCCGCGTCTGAAAGTTGATCTGCATTCTCATCTCATACCCGGGATAGATGACGGTTCACAGAGCATGGAGGAGAGTTTGATACTGCTTCAAGGTATGGAAGCACTGGGTTACGAAAAAATAATAACTACACCGCATATTATGGCAGATGCATATCGTAATACTCCCGAAATCATTAATGAAGGTTTGAGCGCTTTACGTGAAGCAGCAGTCAAAGAGGGATTATCTATGGAGATAGAGGCTGCAGCTGAATATTATTTGGATGATGGGTTTGAAGACCTGTTGAATAAAGGTCAAATGATGACTCTCAAGGGGGAGTATCTTCTGTTTGAAACTTCCTATTTTGCAAAACCTATACAACTCGAAGAGATGATCTTTGCCATTACATCATCAGGCTATAAACCCCTTATGGCACATCCTGAACGGTATCGCTATGTGAGAGATCCGTTAAAGGAATATAGCAGATTTAAAGAACTTGGGGTACTGTTTCAAGTCAATCTCAATTCATTTGGTGGTCATTACGGTAAAGATGCAAAGCAGAAAGCAGATTTCTTGGCCAAAGAGGGGATGATAGACTTTTTAGGTTCGGATGTGCATCATAAAAAGCAGGTAGAAACATTGAATGGTGTTTTTCAGTCTGACGCCTATAGAAAGCTTTATCAAAATAATACAATACGTAATGAGGAACTGGCATAAATGCTTTAATAGTGATGAGATATAATATGCACAATAAAATGGGAGAAGGACTTATAGATGTTTAAATCAAAATTACTAATATTGGCAGGGGTATTGATACTTTTTAGCGGATGTTCGAATAAAACAAATCAATATCAATTATTGCAAACAGATGCAAATTTGACACAGCAAAAAGTAGTTGTGAGTGATAGAAGTATAGAGTATCGTATATTGCCACAAGATAGACTAGAGATCGCTTTATATAAAGACCCTCAGCAAGGTGCGGCAGTAACGGGTGCACTGGGGCAGAGTATGAGTCCAAATGGTATCCTTGTAAATACAGCGGGGGATGTACCTTTACCTCTTATTGGAAAAGTTAAAGTCGCCGGTCTCACACAAACACAGGCAGCAGATCGGATTACGACACAGTATAAGAAATATCTCAATACCCCATCAGTGTATGTTGAAGTACTGAATAAAAGACTTTTTGTTTTAGGTGAAGTAAAAAATCCGGGTGTAGTGGAAATAGATAGAGAAAAGATGACACTCTTTGAAGCACTTGCAAAATCAGGTGATCTAACTGATGCTGCTGTGAGAAATAATATAGTTATTCTTTCAAATGCTCCTGGGAAAGGTATGCAAATGCGTACTGTAGACTTAACTAATTTTGATACTATGAATTATGCTTCTTTAATGTTGAGACCTAATGACATTGTTTATGTACAGCCAAATGATTGGAAAGAATTTAAGGTTACATCCAGTGATTATCTTTCAATACTCGATCCTATCTTAAAACTTGCAGCAACCTATGCAACATTTAAATACTTGGTAGATTAAGAGTTTTTATTGTTTCTTGAGTTCATACTAGTCTTTATTGTCTCCTTAGGACTTGTCAGCGTTGTTAAGAATAATGCTGACAAATTAGGTCTAGTTGATATCCCTAATGAAAGAAGTATTCATGACAGGCATATAGCTAGAGGTGCCGGTATAGGGTTTTATCTTGCAGTAGCTATAGTACTTCCTTTTTTCTATTTTGATCTGATAGTTACACATATTTGGACCTTTATCGCTATCTTTCTTGTCTTTATAGTTGGTGTATTGGACGATCACCGTGATACTTCACCTAATGCTAAATTTTTTGTGATCATGTTTAGTACTGTCTTGCTTTACATTGATAATTTTGTGATAGATGATCTTGGTGTTTTTTTTGGTTTTGACCTTTCTTTAGGATGGTTGGCAATTCCTTTCACGATGTTTGCGGTGGTTGGATTTACCAATGCACTTAACCTGATAGATGGTCTTGATGGCCTTGCTGCGACTGTGAGTATAGTAATACTTGGAAGTCTCTTTTCTGTGGGCTATATGTATGATGATCTTTTTATGATGTTGATCTCAGGAGCATTTATCTCTGCACTTTTTGGATTTCTTGTGTTTAACTGGCATCCTGCTTCGGTATTTATGGGTGACAGCGGCTCTTTGACATTAGGTTTTGTGATATCTGTACTGTCGATCAAGTCTCTAGCTTACCTTCCCACGGTAAGTATCCTGTTTATCGCAGCTATGCCGATCTTAGATACTTTAGTGGCAATGCTGCGAAGAAAGATCAATGGGCGTTCTATGTTGTCAGCAGATAGATGTCATGTTCACCATGTGCTAAGACATTTTTTTGCAGAAGATACACGTAAAACGGTACTTTTCTTAGGATTGTTTCAAGCTATCTATTCTTTGACCGGTCTGCAAATGGTAAAGGATATGGATGAAGGGTTTTTACTCATTCTTTTTTTACTGAATGTCGTGTTTCTATATATGTTGCTTGCAGCGATGATCAAAAAGCAAAAGCGAAAGTGTTAATGATTAGTGATTGGTAATTAGTAACTGGTGATTGGTTGAAAGTTATACTTGATTTTCCAAGATTCCCTTATACCTAGAACTGTGGTGATGTTTCCCTCTTCTTACAACAAAGGTACTTAATCACTTCATTCAAAGCGTTTTGTTTAGAAAAAAACGAAGCAAAAAAATCGTCACAGTTCTCGAATCGTCAGAGCGTACTTCGTACGATTATGGGTTGTTTCTCTGTCATCCTCGGGCTTGACCCGGGGATCCATGGATGCATATAAACTGCGGATCCCCAGGCAAGCTGAGGATGATGTAGGGCTATTTTTTAAAACTCTTCCATGATCAAAACAATCACCACTACTTCAATACCTATCAACAAATAATGCAGATCATAGACTTGTTCTTGTGGGTTGTTTATCCCATAGTGTGAAAAGAGTTTATAGATGATGTAAGAGATCCCCATGCCAAAGAGATAGCCTAGTTGTTTTGCTGTGTCTAGTTTGGTTAAGAGTGTATCTGTTTGTAGGAGTAGGGTTTCTGCTCTTATGAGGTAGCTTCCGAAGAGGAAAGTGACCTGATAGCCGATATAGAGTAATAGCGCAGTTTGATAAGTATAAGAAACAACCATAAAATAGAGCATCGCAAGCAGTAAGATGATTTCAACAAAAAGAGAGATCCTGAAGAACCAATCTGCATTGAGTATGTGATGGTAGAGTCTTGCAACCAGTAGCATACCCATCGCGAGAATCACACCACCTAAAGAGTAGATGGAGGGTTCAAGCGGTGCATAGAGTGTAAAGATGGCACCGATGCTTACGCCTAAAAAAAGGGAGTTGAAGAATTTGTACCGGATGAACCAGGATGGGATAATTTTTAACATGAATGATTATACCTTATCTATTTAATTTATTGAAATATCATTTACGTCATCCTCGTACTTGCACCCCAAGGGCATTTTCTAAGGGCATACGGGGGATCCACTGTTTCATATGCACTCCTAGATCCCCGGGTCGAGCCCGAGGATGACGAGAGTTAAAATCTATTAATCGTACAAAGTACGCTATTTGTCACACGGAACGACCTTGTAAGCGAAGCGATTCGAGAAGTGTGACGATTTTTTTGCTTCGTTTTTTTCTAAAAAAAATGACAGAGAAACAGCACCGCAGTTCGAGTTATTTGGAAATCTTGAAAATCTAAAAGTATACGAGATTCAAAATATTAGAAACTATACTTAACCTTGGCATAAATGATCTGCCTTCTGTGGCATAACCATAAGTTGACTGATACTCTTTGTCAAAGATATTTTTAGCATTGATGTTTAAGTCAATATCATTCATGATCTCGGTACTAAAGTTTAGATTCCAAACTGTGTAGTTTCCTGTGCTTTGTCCAAACTCTTCTCTGTCACCTATATACTGTGCATCCAACCCAAAGTACATGTCATTTTGAGTGTAGTAGGTTAGGGAGGCATTGAGTGTATCTTTTGCACGTCTTGGGAGATCTGTACCGTCTTCTTTGGTGTATTCAAACAGATGCGTATAGTTTGCTGAGAGTATGAGATCATAAGTATCTAATGTATAGCTGCTTTCTACTTCAAGTCCTGAAAATTTGGATCGCCCATCTATGTTTGTATAGCCTCCGATATAGGTGATGGGGTCAGAAATATAATCGATTGAATCTTCCACTTTGTTATTAAAATAGGTCAAAGAGAGAAGCTCTCTATAGGCAACAGAGATATCATACCCCTTTGTATAGCTTGGTTTTAAAAGTGTCCCAAATAAAGCATTCGCCAACTGGTAGGCACTGGGTGCATCATAGGAAGTGTAGTAGTTTGCAGAAGATGTTAATCCTTCAAGGAAATCATGCTGATGTTTTAGCCCGATCTTATAAGTGGTTTTGTTCTCAAACGCATCATAGTTGTCGTATCTCAGATTGGTTTCTAAAAGTGTGTTTTGACTGATGTTGTAGAGATTGGAAATGTAGATGGCTTTATTGGTGTAATCAGATTGACTTTCTGGAAAAGTATTGTACTGGTTAAATCCGTCTATATCTTTATACTCTAATCCAAGTACTGCTTTACCATCGGTATAGTTGTATGCATTAATCATCGCATACTCTTTGAGCGTGGCCTTGTAGACATTATTTCCGTCACCATAAAAACCTGTGGTGAAGTAATTGCGCTCATATTCCCCTCTGCTGGCATGCAGTGTGGCACTGTAGTTACTGAAGTCAAAACTATAATCCAGTGCATAGTTTTCTTGATCGGATGTACTCTTAGAGTAATCATCCTCTGCTTGAAGCAGTGACCAGCTGTCATCATACTCAGTCTCTGTTTTGATACGGTTATAACTCAGGTTTAGTCTGTTGTTTTCATTAAAGGCATAGCCAAATTTGAGATTGTAGTTTCTATTTTCATATCCGTCATCTTCAGCAGATCTTGGAGCTAGGGCTGAAAAACCATCGGTATCAAGATAAGAAGCCAGAACCTGGGCAGAGAATTTTTCATCTGCGTAAGAGAGCTGTGCCTCACTCTCTTTGGTATTGTATGAACCATAGCCAAGTGCAAAAGAGCCATGCAAACCTTTTTGGGCATCTTTGGTAATGATGTTAATGACTCCTGCAGATGCATTAGAGCCCCAGATACTGCTTGAACCACCTTTTATGATCTCTATTTGTGCGATGTTGCTTGTCGTGAGACTATCAAGCAGTGCAGTACCGTTCGTAGTGCTCGGGTCATTGAGACGCATACCGTCTAAAAGCACCAGTACTTTCCCAGAATCTGCACCTCTAACGAAAAATGATGTCTGTTGTCCTAATCCCCCAGAATGGGTAACGGAGATCCCCGATACGGTATTGATAGCTTGTGCAACGGTTTGATACCCTTTTTCTACGATTTCATTAGCAGTTATAACCGTTACATTTGAAGTCGTGTATTGAATAGATTGGGTTGTTTTGTTGGAAGAGACTATCGTGATAGGTGCTAATGTCTCATCTGCAAGTGTGTGCGTGTATAGCAGTGTAGCCGTAATAAGGCTGAGTGACTTGATGGTCATGGGTTGTTCCTTGTTTTATATAAATTTGTTGACTAGTAGAGTGTAGATAAACAAGGAGGAGAGGTTTTGAATTCATGATAGACAAAGGCTTTTTTATGGTACTGAAAATTACTGTCGATCCAACACAACTTTGCAAGTGTGGAGTACATGGCGATAACGGCTAATGAAAAGTAATTTTTTTTATGGCCTCTGAGATGTTTCATATGCGGAATTGTACAAGAATCTTCTTTATGTTATACTATTTAACTTTTGCATGTTTGTCATCTAATAATCGTACAAAGTACGCCACCTGTCATGGTGAACGACCTTATAAGCGTAGCGATTCGAGAGCCATGACGATTTTTGCTTTACCCCAAGGCATTTCGTCACTTTTTCTAAAAAAGTCAGAGAGAAACAACGCCACAGTTTAGGGATATGTGGAAGTCTTGCAAAACTAAAAAGATACATAAGCTATGGATCCCTGGGTGCCCAGAGGAAATGCCCTTGGGGTGCGAGCCCTAGGATGACGATGGAATAAAAAAATGGATATTAAATGACCTATACTGAATGGTTTGAATCACACGGTAAGAAACACCAAAACATCATGAAAAAACTGACACATATGAGTGATACAGAAGTGATAGCCTACTTTAAATTTGAGAATATGGTGGAGAAAGAGCCAGACTTTTGTTTTCTCTATAAAGAGAATAAAAAGTGTCATGAGATGGAAGATCTGAACTGTTATCTGTGTGCCTGTCCTTATTTTCGTTTTAATGATGAAGGGTTCTCAAAAGAGGGTGAGAAGGTACTCTACAGTAACTGTAGCATAGAAGCAAAAGAGGGTGCTCAGTTTGTCTCAGATGATGCCATACATCATGACTGCAGTGCATGTACGATACCGCATCATGAACCGTATATTAAGAAGCATTTTTCAAGAGACTGGTTTGAGATAATGAAAGGGTGTCAGCAATGACCAATTTTAAAGTAAATCAAGTATAATCGCTTTAAATTATTTATTCGATTTAAAGGAATTTCATGGCAATTGAAACAGTTACAAGTACAGACGCATTTAAGCAATTGGTAACAGATGTTACTTCACAAGCAGGTTATAAAGAGCCTATGGCATTTGGTATTGCAAGAGTAGACAGAGGTCAAAAAAATGCTGAGAAAATTCTTCAGGCAAACTTTGGTCTTATCAACTGGAAAGAGAACTTTGGAAGTGCTGCTGTGTTCATTAAAGCACTACAGGAAGCTGGAATTGAAGTAGACTTTTCAGGCACTGAGTTCGTAGCAACTATCAGTGATACTTTTGTACAGAATGCAATGGCAGCATTTGCTCCATACGTTGCAGAAGCAACAGGTGATGCACATAAAAATGTACAAGTGATCAAAACACTTGCAAATATGGAAGATATCGGTAAGAACTTTAGAATTGTATTTTTGTATGAAGATACAAACCCGGAGTCTGTAGAAGCTGTATATCTTAAACTCTATGCACTTTCTTTAAGTAAGGCAGAACTTAGAAAGGTCAATCTCAATGGTGCATTTGGTATCTTGTCAAATGTGGCATGGGTAGGTAATACACCATATGAACTTGACTACCTTAGAGAAAATGAGATCGAAATGAAACTTAACGGTACGTATCCTGCAGTTGATTCTGTAGATAAGTTTCCAAGATTCTTACAACATGTGATCCCTGCAGACAATACGCGTATTTTAGAAGCGTCTAAAGTACGTATGGGAGCGCAGCTTGCAGCGGGTACAACAGTAATGCCAGGTGCTTCATACATCAACTTTAACGCAGGTACACTTGGTCCTGTGATGGTGGAAGGTCGTATCTCTTCATCTGCCATTGTAGGTGCAGGTTCAGATGTTGGTGGTGGTGCGAGTATCCTTGGTGTACTTTCAGGTACAGACGGTAACCCTATCAGCATTGGTGAGAACACGCTTCTTGGTGCAAACTCTGTAACTGGTCTTCCTTTGGGTGATGCGTGTATCGTGGATGCTGGTATTACTATCTTGGCTGGTACTAAGATAAAGATCTCTCCGGATGAGTTAGCGAAGATCGCTGCAGCAAATCCAGATGCTACACTTGAGAGTAAAACAACTTTCAAGGGTGAAGAGCTTCAAGGGCTTGATGGGATTCACTTTAGACAGAACTCTACTACGGGTGAGATCATTGCTCGAAGAAGTACTAGAGAAGTGAAGTTGAATGCTGACTTGCACTAATTTTTAGATATTATGGATTTTTTTATGTTTACAGATTTCCTTTTATTTGAATTGTGAGTTTGGTTCTCTCTTTACTTTTCTAGAAAAGTAAAACAAAAGTCGTCGTGGCTCTCGAATCGCTTTGCTTTCAAGGGCGTTCGCCACGACAAGGCACACTAGGTGTGATTATATAGGGAGGGTTTAGGTATGCGAGTGGATAAGTGGTTGTCGGCTGTGAATGTGGTGAAGCGTCGTACTATTGCTACGGATATGCTTAAGAGTGGTGTTGTTCTGGTGAATGGTTTGAAGGCTAAAGCTTCTAAAAATGTGGCTGTTGGTGATAAGGTGACGATAGAGTATCTTAAAGGCCCAAAGTCTTATGAAGTGCTGCAGATACCTACGACTAAGACTATTCCAAAGAGTCAGAAAGAAGAGTTTGTAAAAGAGTTATAAAGGGGTTCGTCATTCTCGGGCTCGACCCGGGAATCTAGAACTTTATAATGCAAAACACTTTTATACTTTTATCGAACTTCCTCATATTTCAAACTGTGATTATGTTTCCCTCTTACTTTTTTAAAAAAGTGCCCATCGGAAATGCCCTTGGGGTAAAAAAAAGAAACAAAAATCGACATCATTCTCAAATCGCTTTGCTTTCAAGGGTGTTCATGATGTCATAGACGTACTTTGTACGATAAATAGAAATGGTGCATAATTTCAATTCAAATATAAACATGGTAAAATCTCATCTATGAATATAAAAGAACAATTTGAAAGATTATTTAATAACGAAATGAGTACAGAAGAAGCAAGAGCTTTTCTTGTAGATCTGTATGAAAAAGGTGAAAGTGGTAGTGATATTGCTGCGGCTGCTTCTGTGATGCGTGAACACGCTATTACACTCTCTTTGTCTGATGAACTCAAAGAAAAAGCTATCGATGTGGTAGGTACGGGCGGAGATAAAAGCGGAAGCTTTAATATCTCTACAACAGTATCACTTCTTTTGGCTTCTTTGGGTCGTGTAGTGGCCAAACATGGAAATAGAAGTGTGACCTCAAGCTCTGGATCTACAGATGTTTTGGAAGCACTGGGGATCAATCTGGATCTGAGCATTGATAATAAGATCAAAATGCTTGAAGAGACAGGTTTTTGTTTTTTTCCTGCAACGGACCATCACCCTGCGATGAAACATATCATGCCTATACGTAAATCTATCGAGCATAGAACGATATTTAACATTCTTGGGCCATTGACAAATCCTGCAGGTGCAGAAAAATACCTTTTGGGTGTATTTGACCCTTCATACGTTAAACGTATCGCAGATGCGCTGCTTGAACTTGGTGCAAAACGTGCTTGTGTTGTGAGCAGTCATGATGGTATGGATGAGATCTCTATTGCGTGTAACTCTTCGTTTGCTTATGTAGAGTCAAACCGTATTTTGGAAGGTGAGATAAATCCGGAGACCTTTGGTTTTAACCTTGCACCTAAAGAGGCTATTTTGGGTGGAGATGCTGCATTCAATGCGCAGATCACACGTGATATATTTTCAGGAAAAGAGCAGGGAGCAAAAAGAGACATTGTTCTACTGAATGCAGCTTTTGCACTTTTTGTAGATGGAAATGTACGTGATATACAAGAAGCGGTAGAATTGGCTAAAAGCGGACTTGACAGTGGTAAAGCTACTGAAAATCTTGAGAGCTTATGGCGAAGGTTAGTCAGCAGTTAGCGTAAATAATTCAATAATGTCATCTCGAACGCCCTTGAAAGCGGAGCGTTTCGAGAGAGATGACGACTTTTGCCTACTTTTCTAGAAAAGTAGATAGAAAATCAAAGTAATAATAAAAATACTACAAAGGAAAGAATAGTGATCAATGAAATCACAGCATCATTATCGGAACTTGATAAAGTAGTACATTATTTAGAAAAAAATCTTCCTTCAAATGCTATCGTCTTTCTACGCGGTGACCTGGCTGCAGGGAAAACCACTTTGACGCAAGCTATAGCAAAATCCAGAGGCGTTGAAAGTGAAGTCACTTCTCCGACCTTTTCTTTACAACAGTGTTATGGTACAAAAGACGGCAGTGGTCTCTACCACTATGACCTCTATCGTTTAGATCATGAGGAGTTTATGCAGCTTGGACTTTTTGAAGAGTTTGAAAAACAAGGATGGCATATGGTAGAGTGGGGCTCTGATGAACTTAAAGCCTTTTTAGAAGGTGTAGGTTATAATGTTGCAACAATAGACATAGAATCTCAAGAAAATAGTAGAATTTATAGGATAGACGTATGACGCATACACTTGAAGCCAAAGGCCTTGCAAAAACCATTAAAAAAACAAAGATCGTTCATGATATCTCTTTGCGTGTACAGAGTAAAGAGATCGTAGGGCTTCTTGGACCAAATGGTGCAGGTAAGACCACTTCATTTTATATGGTATGCGGATTGACTGATGCGACAGAAGGACAAGTTTTTTTAGATAGTGAAGATGTCACAAAGATGCCTTTAAGTGCTCGTGCACAGATGGGTATAGGGTATCTACCTCAAGAATCCAGCATCTTTAAAGATCTTACCGTAGAAGAAAATCTACTTATCGCTGCGGAAGCTTTAAAAATTGATACAGAGGTTGTTCAGCCGCGTATAGAAAAGCTGCTTGAGATCTTTAATATCGAACCTATCCGTAATCGTCTTGGGATACGTTTGAGTGGGGGAGAGAGAAGAAGGGTAGAGATCGCAAGAGCATTGGTGGGAGAACCGAAGTTTTTGTTGCTTGATGAACCATTTGCGGGGGTTGACCCCATAGCTGTTTTGGATATACAAAATATCATCAAACAATTGGTTGATCTGGATATGGGTATCCTCATCACAGACCATAATGTACGTGAAACACTGGGTATCTGTGACAGAGCCTATGTCATGCGAAGTGGTGAAATGTTGGCTACGGGTACCAGTGATGAAGTAGCCAATGATGAGAATGTACGCAAACACTATTTAGGTGAACATTTCACATTTTAAATAGGACACTATTTTCTGTTATTCTCGGAACGTACCCTTTCTAAGTATATTTGGGTTTAGAAACCCGTAACATTTTTGTTTTAACAGACTTCCACAAAACTCAGACTGCGGTGATGTTTCTCTCGTCATTTTTTTTAGAAAAAAACGAAGCAAAAAAATCGTCACGGTTCTCGAAACGCTACGCTTATAAGGTCGTTCACCGTGACAAGTGGCGTACGTTGTACGATTAATGAAAGAGAGCATGATGATATAAATATGGGAGTGTATGATTGAAACTATCTGAAGTTAAAACCCTTTTAGACCATGAAGTTAAAGCCAGGAACAACAGTTCAGAACTCTCTTTGGAAAAACCAGATCCTCTTCTTATAGCCTCACAATATCAAGATGAATCCATAGCGCTTATCTGTGCACTGTTTGGGTATGGAAATGCAGGATTGATCGTTAAATTTTTACAAAGTTTGGATTTTTCTCTTTTGGAAGTCAGTGAAGAGGAGATCAAAAAAGCACTTTCAGATCATTACTATCGTTTTCAAAAAAATGAAGATGTATCTGCGCTTTTTATCGCGTTAAAACGTTTAAGGTCGGTGGAGAGTATTGAAGATGTTTTCTATAATGGTTACAAAAAAGAAGAGAATATTTTAGATGGTCTATGGTCTTTTATGGAGACACTGCAAACTGTTTACCCTAGGCAGACAAGAGGGTATCATTTTCTGGTAGGTACGGTACCCAAAAGAGTACTTTCAGCAGGAACGTATAAACGTTATATGATGTACTTGCGTTGGATGGTACGTAAAGATCTTTTAGATATGGGTTTATGGTCTAAAATTGATAAAAAAGATCTGCTCATGCCTTTAGATACGCATACGTTCCAGGTTTCGAGACGATTAGGTTTACTTAAACGTAAAAGTTATGATATGAAAGCCAGTATCGAATTAACTGATACGTTGCGTAATTTTGATCCCCAAGATCCGGTCAAATATGATTTTGCACTTTATCGTTTAGGACAAGAGAAATTATATTTAGAAGTCTAAACTAAGCAAAAAATAGGTATAATCCCGCAATATTTAACTTAAAAGAGGATGTTATATGGAAGGTATATTTACTTATCTAGGCGCAATATTTGGACATGGCCAAATGTTATTCGTTTCACACTTGGTTTTGACAGCAATTATTATATTGCTTATTGCAAAAATGGCTACTAAAAGCCTTAGAGCAGTACCAACAGGTTCACAAAACGTTATGGAAGCATTCCTTGGTGGTGTTATTGCAATGGGTAAAGATGTTATAGGTGAAGAGCATGCTCGTAAATATTTGCCTTTAATTGCTACTATCGGTCTGTTCGTATTGGTAAACAACCTTATCGGTATTATCCCTGGATTCGAATCTCCAACATCTAACATCAACGTTACATTGACTTTAGCGCTTCTTGTATTTGTTTACTACAATTTTGAAGGTGTGAAGAAGCAGGGTGCATTTACATACTTTAAAAACTTTGTACACCTTGGAGAGATGAACCCGATAGCAAAATTTGCAATGTCACTTTTAATGTATCCGATCGAGATCGTTTCTCACCTGTCTCGTATCGTTTCACTTTCATTCAGACTTTTTGGTAACATTAAAGGTGATGACCTTTTCTTATGGGTTCTTTTAATGTTAACACCATGGATCATACCTATCACGCCACTTGTGCTTCTTACGTTTATGGCATTCCTACAAACATTTGTATTTATGATCCTTACTTATGTTTATCTTGCAGGTGCACTCGCACTAGAAGAAGATCATTAAGATCATTTTGGACTACATCATATGAGACTGCAGAACGGACCTTTAAGTTTTGTAGTCAACTTTCTCTTAGGCGTAGCATGGGCAGCTGTCCTGCTAGGTGCCGTTACTTCCTTTCTTGCTTTTTATCCTCAAAGTTTACTGTTTGCTTTACTCTCTGCATTTATAGGTGCATTGCCGGGTATGGTATCTGTACTTTTACTTGAACATATCATTACAGCAAAAGAGAGACATTTAGAACTTAAAAAGCAAACTGCATTACTTGAAAAGCTTCTTATCCAAAAAGAAAATACTACATTAGAATGATCAATATGATAACTTTTTTAGCTTTTTACTGTACTCCAGAAGGCTAAAAAATGTTACGAAACACTTCTCTTTTTATCACTATTATTTTTACTTTTTTTAGCTCTGTTCTATATGCTGAAAAGATAGAAGCTGACTACAGTGTAGAGTTTGGTATTGTCGGTGAAGTGGGGAAAGTACATGCTGTGCTTATATCTGATAAGAAGCATTATAAGATCGATGCCAATGTGTCTGCATTAGGGATCGCAAAAGCCATTACGGACGATCTTAAAGAGCGACATATTTCAAAAGGACATGTGGCTAATGGTCTGTTGGTTACAGATATGTACCAGATGATCAAATCATATGGTAAATATACCAGTACAACGATCTACAGAGTTGATCATAGAAAAAAGAGACTTACGCGTCAACATAAAAGATGGAAATATGATAAGCTCATTATAGATAGAAAGCAGAGACTTGATTATTACAGTAAAGATGATATGATGACACTTTTTTTAAATTTACCCAAACATATCGAAGATAAAAAGACCCCTAAAGCGTATCGTTATAAAGCTGTAGGTGCTGATCGTAAAAATGGACGTGTTGATGTCACTATTCCCTCACAAAAATCTTTAAAAAAGATAAAACATTTTGTAGGTGAAGGTAACAAAGGAGATTGGCATAGTACAGTGGTAATGTATCGTAAACTCTATCAGAGTAAAAAAGGTGAACTTGATGTGAGGATCGGTCAAGAGGGCCTTGTCGAGAAAGCAGTTTTAAAAGACCTGATCTTTTTTGGTGATGTACGTATCATCAAGGAATAAACTCTCTGGAGTACCAAGCCCTCATAATGGGTTCTATAAACTCTCTTAAATAAGCAAAACGATATAATCTATCCAATTCAATACGCGTACTATTTAGAAGGAAAATCACTATGTTTGAAACCGTTATCGGTCTTGAAGTTCATGTTCAACTTAACACTAAAACTAAACTCTTTTGTTCTTGTCCTACCTCTTTTGCAGAGCACCAAAACACCAATACTTGTCCTACCTGTTTGGCACTTCCGGGTGCATTGCCTGTGGTCAATAAAGAAGCGGCGATCAAAGCGATGAGACTTGGTTATGCGATCAATGCAGATGTGAATCATGCTTCTATCTTTGATAGAAAATCTTACTTTTATCCTGACTCTCCTTCAGCGTATCAGATCACGCAATTGACAAAAGCGATCGTACAAAACGGTGAACTCTTCATAGACCTTGCGGATGGTACACAAAAACGTATCGGTATGACCCAGGCACACCTTGAGGCAGATGCAGGTAAGAATATACATGAGGGTAACCACTCTAAAGTAGATCTAAATCGTTCAGGTACACCGCTGCTTGAGATCGTATCTGACCCAGATATGAGAAGTTCTGATGAAGCTGTAGCATACTTGAAAAAACTCCACTCTACGGTACGTTATCTCGATATCTCTGATGCCAACATGCAAGAGGGTTCATTTAGATGTGATGTGAATGTTTCTATACGTCCCAAGGGTCAGGAAAAGTTTGGTACAAGAGTAGAGATCAAGAACATTAACTCATTTAAATTTGTTGCTGCTGCTATAGCCTATGAAGTGCAAAGACAAACTGAAGCCTATGAAGATGGTATCTATGATCAAGAGATCTATCAGGAAACACGTCTTTGGAATGTGGATGAAGGTGTAACAAAGTCTATGAGAGGAAAAGAGGAAGCAGCGGATTACCGTTATTTCCCAGATCCTGACCTGCGTCCGCTTATCGTGACTGATGAGATGATAGCTGAAGCAAAGATCATGCCTGAACTGCCAGATGCCAAAGTAAAACGTTATGTAGAAGAGCTTGGTATCAAGTCTGCTGATGCACATGTGATCACTTCAGATAAAGAGATGGCGTACTATTTTGAAGAGATGCTGGAGAACGGTGCAGTAGCTAAAACAGCCGTTACCTGGTTGACATCAGAGTTACTCGGACGTTTGAACAAAGCGGGGATCTCTATGGAAGCGTCACCTGTAGATGCGAAAACACTGGGTACATTGGTCTCTAAAATATCTGACAATACTATCTCTGGAAAAGGTGCTAAAGAGATCCTAGATCATATGATGGAGCATGAGAATCGTGATATCGATGCGCTTATTGAAGAGCTTGGACTTGCACAGGTAAGTGATGATGGAGCAATTTTGGCTATCATTGATGAGATCTTAGCTGCGAATCAAGACAAAGTAGAGCAGTATAAAGCCGGTAAAGATAAACTCTTTGGATTCTTTGTGGGACAAACGATGAAAGCCAGCAAGGGTTCTGCAAATCCAGCGAAGGTGAATGAGTTACTTAAACAGAGACTAGGGTAGAGAACGATCTAATCGCTGGTCAGATACCATGGTTGATGAATTTGGGAGGTAAATACATATGCATGACTTCATAGTGAAACTCTCCCATAAGATAGACAGTTCTGTACGCTATCAAAAGACAAAATCATTTTTCCGCTCAATTCTTGAAGATGTAAATTACCCTTACAAAAAATATTTTGATGGATTTATGATAATGCTTATTGTCATTTCTATCTTTATACTGATCCTGAGTAAATCAGAAAAGGTACCTGAATGGCTTGTAGAGTTTGATCTCTATTTTATCACTGCGGTATTTGCCTTGGAGTATCTGTTAAGATTATGGATCAGTCATGACATTCATAAATATATTGTTGCTGACTCTTCTGAAGAGAATAGGTCTGAACGATATTGGATAGTCTTTAAGTCTAAATTGCGCTATATGATCTCACTCCCAGCCCTGATTGATCTTATCGCTATTTTCCCGAAATTCAGGATCATCAGGCTGCTTAAACTTTATCATTACATGCATGGAGCATCCAGTCTTTTTAATGCACTGCTAAGAAAACGTTTTGAATTTGTTTTTCTGGGATATATGCTTTTGGGTGTCACTTTTACCTTAGGTTCTATTTTTTATCTACTTGAATATGGTATCAATACAGCATTAGGTTCATACCTTGATGCATTATACTGGGCACTGGTTACTATCTCTACAGTTGGGTATGGCGACATAGCTCCTGTAACCCAATTAGGTAAAGTGGTTTCCATGTTTGGTATCATTTTTGGTATCGCCATGATCTCATTTGTCACTTCAGTGATGGTATCGGCTTTTTCTAGCAGATTTAGTGAATTGCGTAATCAGGACAGTATTAACTCTGTAAATAAAATGCGAAATGTGGTCATCATCAATGGATATGGCCATCTTGGAAAAACAATTGCTAAAAAACTGCAAATACATAAAAATTATGAACCTGTGATCATAGAGATCGATGGGGAGAAATCCAATCTTGCGATGGAAGATGGCTATAATGTGATCAATGCGGATGGGTCTAGTGCAAAGCTTATCAAAACAATGTATGAAAGAGGTAACATCGCAGCAATGCTTACTTTGCGAAGTTCCGATATCGATAATATCTATTTTATCCTCAATGCAAAAAGTGTACAGGCTGACTCTGTGGTCTATGCACGTATGAACCAAAGTGAGTTAGGTCCGCAGTATGAAGCGACAAAAGTAGATGGTTTGGTTGAGCCTTATGATGTAGTGGATACAAAAGCATTTCACTATTTGAAAAGACACAACGAAGATAAGAAGAGAAATATCTTCTTTTTTGGGTATACACACAAGAGCAGCCATATTTGCAAACTGCTTAAAGACGAAGGGATCGAAGTGACGATCTATGAGATCGATCATGACAAGTATGAATCAGCTAAAAATGATGGTTTTAGTAATGTGATACATATCGATAAAAAAAGCAGTGATACACCTGAGATACATAATGGGATCGTCATATGTGCCATGGATGATGAGACTTTAAATGTATACTATACGATCACTTTACGTGCCAATGGTTTTACAGATGAGATCGTAGCACTTTCTGATACAAAAGAAGACAATAGAAAGTTACTTTTGGCGGGAGTGAGTCAAATATTTGATATGTATGAAGAGAGTGCTTCACAATTTGTTGATATGATAGAAAATAATGTAAGAAGGATAGAGAAATGAAAATAGCCATTATCGGAGCTGGAAAATGGGGTCAGGCATTGTATCATGCATACAGTCAAGATAATGATGTGGTCATCACTTCCCGGCATACGAAAGATATAGAGAATTTTGTTTCCATGGAAGAGGCATTAAAGTATGATTATCTTGTGATTGCCATTCCTGCACAATTTGTTCGTGGCTGGTTGGAAAATCACTTTGTAGATCAGGGTCAGCATATACTTGTGGCTGCCAAAGGGATAGAAATCAGTACAGGGGCATTTCTTAATGAGGTCTATGGTGAATTTGTCCCTTCCGATAGACTGGCTTTTATCTCTGGCCCTTCTTTTGCAGCTGAAGTACAGAAATCACTTCCTACCGCACTGAAAATAAGTTCTACCAATCAAAAATTAGCAGAGACCTATGCCCATGCCTTACCTGATTTTATCAAAGGGTATGTGGATGATGATGTGGTTGGTGCGGAGATCTCAGGGGCATACAAAAATGTCATTGCTATAGCAGGTGGCGTATGTGATGGTTTGGGACTGGGCAATAATGCAAGAGCAGCACTCATCTCACGAGGTTTGGTAGAGATGAGCCGTTTTGGAGCGTTTTTTGGTGCCAGAACAGAAACATTTCTTTCCCTTGGTGGAGCAGGTGACCTTTTTCTCACAGCAAGTTCAACACTCTCACGAAATTATCGTGTAGGACTTGGCATTGCCAAAGGCAAAAGTATGGATGAGATACTTGAAGAGTTAGGTGAAGTAGCAGAGGGAGTACCTACTGCAAAAGCTATCTATAAGATAGCAACGGATAAAGAGATCTATCTTCCTATAGCGCAAGAGGTATATTCGATGATAGAAGAGGGTAAAGACCCTCTTGCCAGTGTTAAAGATTTATTGAGTTAGAATAAGGTGAAATTGTGGATATGGAGAAAAAAATAGATGCAGCATAAATTCAAGTTATTTATATTTTTGTGGATATTTACCTTCCTTTGTGCTGATGAGATCGAACTGCCTACTCATGAGATCTATTTTACAGGACAACAACATTTTGAAGAATCGGATCTTCAAGATGCTTTGGGTGTTAAAACACCAAGTTTTTTTCAGTTCTGGAAAGATGATACGCCTCGTATCAAAGATAAATTATTACCTTCGTTGGTGCCCTCATTAAAAAGCTTCTATGAATCTGAAGGTTTTTATGATGCCAGTTTTACGATAAAAGAGACTAACACCACCATATTTGTAACCGTCAGTGAGAATGAACCCGTAAGGGTCAACGATATCAATATCTCCAGTGACTATAATATCTCTTCCCTGATCACTATGAAAAAGAGTGATATCTTTAGGGCTGAAACATTCATCTCAGTAAAAAGCAAGATCATTGCTTCATTACTTAAAGACGGATATTGCAGTTATGATCTGGATAGTAAAGCCTATGTGGACTTGGATCTTCATACGGTTGATCTAAGATATAAGTTACAAAAAGGTGGTATATGTACATTTGGAGCGTTGACCACATCAGGGTTAGAGACTATCGATGAAGATGTGATCCGTTCGAGGGTAAAAGCAAAAGAGGGTGAACGGTACAGTACGGAGCTTATACAGGATACATCCAATAAGTTGTATGGTTTGAGTGCCTTTGACAGTGTACTTATCAATGTTGATAAAAAGCTCTATAATGTGGTTCCTGTAGATATCACATTTACAGAGATGGAAAAACCCTATCATCTGGAAGCAGGTGCAGGCTATGATACTTATGTGGGTGTGCGTGTGCTTGGAGAACTTACGAAACAAAATTTTATGGGTAATGCACAGAGCATCAGCTTTAAAGCGATGTGGTCTCAAAGAGAGCAATCGGTCATGTTGAGTTACTTTAAACCTGCATTTTGGGATATCTACGGGTATAATACTGATCTTGGTGGTAGGGCTGGATACTCTAATTTGGAATTTGAAGGATTTCAAGAAGAGAAAACATTTGTCAGAGCATACTTGGAACACGAAGAGAGAAGGTTGAAGTTGAGAGCAGGTGTTGCTCTGGAACATATCACTATCACCGCTTTGGATAACCTTGATCCAGGAGATGAACTCACAAGGGCTGTGAATGAAGGTACTTTTCCTCTCTTGTATCCGTATGTAGATCTAGTCTATGATGCCAGAGACTCTAAGCTCAATCCAAAATATGGTTACTACCTGGCTGCCTATGGTGAATTTGGACTCTCCTATGAGGATGAGGCAAGTGTTTACTTGAAAACATTGTTCGAAGGACGGATCATCCACACATTCTCCGATCTTACACTTGCCGCAGTAGGAAAAGTAGGTATCCTCGATGTTTCTACTGCGGATGGATTACCTGAATCCAAGTATTTCTTTGGTGGGGGTTCATTCTCTAACAGGGCATACGGTTTTAGAGAGATTGGTGTGATCACTTCTCCTACAGAATATACCATCAACGGAGCATCAACCATGGCTAACCTCTCTTTGGAGGCGGACTACCCGATTTGGGGCGATATTTATGGAGCTGTTTTTACGGATAATACCATGCTGACAGATCAAAGTTATAACTTTAAAGGGGAGATCATCACTTCAGCCGGTCTGGGTGTTCGATATATGACACCTATAGGACCATTTAAGTTGGATGTCGGATTTAATGTGAATGATACTTCGCAGCTTGGTATCTCATTTCAGATAGGACAGTCATTTTGATAAGGGTTAAAACACAATGCAAGGGAGTCACTAAATGACGAGTCCTAAAACAGCACTACTTTGGATAAGAAAGATCGTTGTCTATCTATTGGTCACGGCTATTGTATTGGGACTTGTCCTTTATTTTATAGTCAATTCTGCTTTGGTTGTCAGAAAAGTGGCCGATACATATGCGCCTGATTATAATATAAGCTATAGCCGTATCCATGGAAATGTACTTACAGGTGTGATGATAGAAGATCTGGCATATAAGAGTGATCGGATGGCGAAGCATATTACGCTCAAATGGAATCCTTCGGGTCTATTCAAGAAAACGCTAATGGTCAATACACTTCGGGTGGAGAAAGTGAATGTAGATACGATCAAGGCACTTGTTGCGTCATTTGCTTCTGTTGAGAATAATGAGAGCGAAGAGACAAGCAGCAGCGAACCAATTGATATCGGTGTAAAAGTGGATCATTTGGCACTGACACTTGACCCTTTTGTTGAGCAGGGTATCACGATTTCAGATGTGGTATTGGATATGCATGGGTTACGATATAAAAGTGAGCGTGTAGATGTACGTCAGTTGGACCTGAAGGTAGATACGAATGTCACTGATATCGTTTTGGATGCAAGTTTAAAAGACGGGCGTGTAAAGATAAAAGAGTTGAATATCACAGAGGTGGATGCGCTGGCGCTACAGACACTCTTTGCACCTGACAGTAATGAGAGTAATGAAAGTGCTGTAGAAGTTATAGCTGAAACAAATGCTACTGAAGAGACTCCTGGCAATCCGCTTATCCCCAAATGGGTACAGCTGGATAAATTAAACGTTACGCTGCTTCCACTTGTGTATGATCCTGTAAATATCAAACAATTAAATATACATGGAGGGGATGCGCTTTTTGATGTTGAGAAATTACTGCTTGAAAAGGCTGACCTGAATCTGGATACCAGTACAAACCTCAGTGACATAGGATATAAAACGAAAGTTAAAAACAATAAATTGATCGGAAAAGTGAACTTTAAACCTAAAAAAGCACTCTTTAAACTCTATGAACTCCCTATAAGAAGAGAAGCGATCGGTGAAATTGTTTTTGATCTTCAAGTTTCAGAAAAAGAGATCATTACAGACTTTCATCTTAAGATGGAACAGCTACTTAAAGGTGACAAGGATGCATTTAATCTGGATATAGAGAACTTGAAGTCACATGCAGTCTATGATATCAAAGAGGGTAGTCTGAAAGCCGAGAGTGAACTACTGTTAACGACACCATATGCAAAAGAAGTTTTGATAACCAATCTGTTCACGATGGATCAAAATATATCTTATAGTGGTGAGATCCATGCCCCGCAGGTCATAGGGGTCGATGCCAAATTTGTAAAACCTCTTGACAATTTACAGATCACATATGAAGGTAATTCAACAAGTATCAAAACGGATATAGCATCTGACAATCTTCAGGGAACATTTACATCATCTGATTTCAAAACAGCAGCACTCCACTTGGAAAACAAAGAACCACTGGTACTCAATACATTTATTGAGCTGCCTGCAGAGCTGAATCAATCAAATGCCAATATTACTATTGATGCACCACTTAGTTTTGAAGAAAATGCTTCGATTACAGCCTTTGCAAAAATAGATTCTAACCTGATAAATATAGATACGAATATTAGCTATAAAGATAGACTTCAGATCAAATCGATCAGTCATATACCTGAAGAGTCACTTTTGCGTCCTTACAGTGAGGAGCTTAAATGGGATAGCTTAAATCCTATTAAGAGTGAGGTAGAATTAAGTGATAACAGGGTTGATGCGCTACTTACTACAGGTACACTGAAAGCAAATGCGCAATATGATCTGAACACTACTCAGGTCGATGGAAAGATACAATTAGGTGGTTTAAATGCAAATATATCAGGTATCGTAGAAGAGAAGATCACTGTAGATACCAAGATCAATTCCATGAATGCTTTGATAGAGAGTGTCAATAGTATCTACACTCTGGGAGAAGTTCCGGGAGTTAAAGGAAGTGCAGAACTATCTGTAGAACTGACAGAGATGAAAAGTGTAGATATCTCACTGAAGTCACCTGAGGTCATCTATGAAGCAGACGCTAAGACACAGCATATTGTGAATGATATTGACCTGGCAGTGAATTTGCAAGATCAACAAGTTGTGTTGAACCGTTATACACTTACATATGGAGGTCAAAAACTTTATTCTACAAAACCCTCAAAGGTATTGATGAATGATACGAATGTGACCATTACACCTCTTTGGCTTAATGATCAGTTAAAGGTGGAAGGTGCATATGACCTGAAAATGAGAAAAGGGACGATCAATGCAGAAGCAGAGAAGTTGCAGATAGCACATGAGATCATTGATCTAGATAGCAAGATCGATCTTAAAACAGTGTTGGATGGCAATAAAACATCTGTCAATGGAGAGATCACGCTTCTAGGTGGAAACATATACTATGACCTGGGTCAAAAAACCTATGCCTCTGACAGCGACATCCTTATAGTACAGGATATGAAGGAGAAAGAGGCCAGTACATTTATGGATAACCTCAGTGTTGCAGTACAGGTAAAGACCAAAAAACCGCTTATCTACAAAAAAGGTGCTGTAGACATCCAAGCAGCAGTAGATCTCAGTGTATATAAGGCTGAATTTTCAGAACTGATGGTATTGGGTTCAGTAGAGATACTAAAAGGGGGAAGCTATACTTTTGAGGGTAAACAGTTTGTTTTAGATAAGAGTTTTGTACATTTTACGGGCAACCCCAATAAACCGCTTATTGAAGCAAGTGTCAAATATGAGTCTCTCAATCATTTGATCACCATTATGGTCACAGGTTCAGCGGATTCACCCAACATAAACTTCTCATCCAAACCCGCTTTGAGCAAAGAGCAGATATTGTCGATCATCCTATTCGACTCAGAAGGTGGAGCAGGAACAAACAGCAGTGAAGATATGATGAAAATGATGGGAGGCGCTATGGCAAAATCAGCCCTCTCCAATCTCGGTGTTCAAATAGACCACCTTGTCTTAGGTGCAGATAACAGTGTAGAGGTGGGTAAGAGGTTAACTGATGAGATCACTATCATCTATATCAATGATGAAATTCCAAGTGTAAAACTCAAATATGAACATAGTCGACGTACTGAGAGTGTTTTTGGGGTTAGTGAAGAGTCTCAATCTTATGACATTCTCTATAAAAGGGACTATTAGGTAAGTGTCAATAGATATCGGTTAAATTTAGCCACCTTTCCGTAAACCCTCGCCGTTAAGGGCGGGGATATAAGGAACAAAAGTATGTCATTTTGACATATTTTTCTCATCACATTTGAAATTTCTATATAATAAAAATACCAAATCTATAAAGGAGCTAAGTTGCTAAAGGTAGTTAAAGTGCGTATTTACCCGAATACTTCGCAAAAACAAAAACTTTTACAGCATTTTGGCTCAACAAGATTTGTGTACAATTTTATGCTTGGCAGAAAAAAAGATATCTATGAAAATAATAAAACATCTATCTCTGCATATGAACTGAAAAAACTTTTACCTCAAATGAAAAAGACAGAAGAATTTTCATGGCTCAAAGAAGTAGATTCTATGGCTTTGCAAAATTCTGTTTTAAATATGGACAGAGCATATCAAAACTTTTTCAGAAGAGTAAAAACAAAAGAAAAGTCAGGGTTTCCCAAATTCAAATCCAGACACCATTCGCGACAAAGCTATCAAACACAAAATGCTGTTAAAAAAGAGAAGAGGCTTTATCTTCCAAAGGTAGGTCTTGTTAAGGCGAGGTTTCATAGAGATATTCAAGGAGAGATAAAAACTGCTACAGTGTCAATGGAAGCTGAACAGTTCTTTGTTTCCATGAATATTGAAGATGGTAAAGAAGATATTCTTGAATCAAATAATGGGAAAAAGATAGGCATAGATGTCGGGGTAAAGGTTTTTGCCTACACAAGTGACAATCAAAAAATAAAGCATATTAATTTAAAAAAGGAAATTGCAAATGTAATCAAAGCTCAAAAAGTACTTTCAAGGAGAAAAAAAGGAAGCCAGAACAGACAAAAAGCTAAGAGGAAACTTGCCAAAAAGCATTTAAAACTCAAAAATAAACGAAATGATTTTCTACATAAAGTAACCAAGAAGCTAAGTGAAAACCAAATGATAGCTATAGAAAACCTTATGATAAAAAATATGTCCAAAAAAGCCAAAGGCTCAATAGAGAACCCAAATATGAGAAGTTCGCCAAAATCAGGACTTAATCGCTCTATACTGCAACAAAGTTGGGGCAAATTCTTTGAATTATTGGAATATAAACTAAAGAGAAATGGTGGGGAACTTATCAGAGTTGATCCTAAATATACTTCTCAAAAATGCAGTTGTTGTGGACATATTTCAAAAGAGAATAGGCAAAGTCAAGCTAAATTTGAATGCGTAGAATGTGGAACACAAAAAAATGCAGATTACAACGCTTCTCTTAATATTCTTAATGCGGTAGGAACTATCGCCAAAGCCTCTTAATATCCAAGCATTAGTTTGGAGTTTCTAGGAAGCTTCGCCATTTATGGCGGGGTAGTTCACGATAGCCTGTTCTTAAACTCTTCATATCCGAATTCACGTACCACGTCAACACTTCCATCCACTCTTTTTATAGCAATGGATGGGAGCTTTACACCATTAAAAGTAGTAGCTTTCACCATCGTATAGTGCATCTGGTCTTCAAAGATGACCTTGTCTCCTATCTTAAGAGGTGCATCAAAACTGTAATCTCCCATGATATCTCCTGCCAAACAGGTGTTTCCTGCAAGTCGATAGGTATATGCCTTTTCTCCTGCTTCACTAGCATCACGTACATCTGCACGGTAGGGCATGATGATCGTGTCAGGCATGTGGGCTTCAGCAGAAGAGTCCAGTATGGCTATATCCATACCATTATGTACAATATCAAGTACAGTGGTAATAAGCGGACCGGTCTGCCATCCTATGGCTTCTCCTGGTTCAAGATAAACTTCTACATCATACTTCACTTTAAACGCTTTGATGAGCTCTATGAGCTTCTGTGTATCATACCCCTCTCTTGTGATATGATGACCTCCACCAAAGTTTATCCATTTCATTTGCGGTATGTATGTACCAAACTTCTCTTCGAAGTTTCTAAGTACATTTTCAAGGGCTGAACTGTCTTGCTCACACAATGCATGAAAATGTAAACCATCGCAGTGTTCTAAAATCGTCTCATCCATATTTTCCAATGTGGTGCCCAGTCTGGAGTAGAGTCCGCAGGGATTGTATATCTCTTTGGGTGATTCTGAGTATTCAGGATTGACCCGGAGACCTAAGGATAGATCTGGGTTTATACTTTTTGCCTTTGGGGCAAATTGATGAAACTGTGCAGGAGAGTTAAAAACTAAATGGCGTGAGATGTTCGCGATCTCTTCGATCTCTTCTTCTTTGAATGCAGGAGAGTAGGTGTGTACCTCTTTGCCAAATGTTTCATCTGCAAGTTTAGCTTCATGCAATCCACTCGCACAGCATCCGTCAAGATAGGGTTTGATCAACGGAAAACTTTTCCAAAGCGCATACCCTTTAAGGGCAAGCAATATCTTAGCACCACTTTGTTTCTTAATGTTTGAGATGAGTTCAAGATTTTTTTGCAGTTTTTCTTCTTCTAGGAGCCAACAAGGAGAGGGTAAAGTAGATAGTATGTTTTTCATGAGAAATTATACAATAGAATCTAAAATTTTTTGTTATAATGGAACAAATATTTTATATCAGATGCCAAAGGGGAAACTTCACGATGGGAAATAGACAAAATGAAAATCGTTCAAGTAACTTGAAATTTACAGGTAAAGAGATTGAACTTGCAGCAACTATGCTAGATAGATTAGAAACCACTATTGACATCATGTATTATCTTATGGACCTCGAAAGAGAACAGTCTTTTGTACTTGTTCTTTTGACAGCTAATGATATAGACTTAAATGCTCTGTTGTCTAAGGAGAAGCGTGAGACTGACATCTTATATGAAATTGATAAAGAAGATTCTATCTATGTGATGCTTTGTCAAGATACTAAAGTAGATGGAGGATATCGTTTCGCAGAGAGAGTGATCCGCAATATCCAATTGGACAATGGTACAGATATCTTTTGTACAGAATTGGAAGTAAGGGTGAGACACTATTCTCCAAAACAAGTGGTTTTAAAATTACTTGAAACGTTTGTAAAAAGTAAACAAACGAATAAGTCCAATGAAATTGTGTTCAGAAGCCTACATTAATTAGTAGGTTTTAAGGCATTTTACTGTAAAATCGCGTCCAAATATGCCGCATGTAATGCCGGTAGAAAATATATTAAGGATTATTCGGAATGAAAAGAACATACCAACCTCATAGTACACCAAGAAAAAGAACACACGGATTTAGAACAAGAATGAAAACTAAAAATGGTAGAAAAGTAATTTCTGCAAGAAGAGCAAAAGGTAGAAAAAGACTATCAGTATAAGACTTTTGGGTATAAAACCATCAGTTCTATCAAACATTTTACTAGGATTAAAACCAGTAAAGAGTTCAACGGAGTGTATAAACACTCTACACAAACATGGCACACACCTTACTTTGTACTCTTCTTCAAAAAGAGTGAAGAGTATAAAGTAGGTTTTGTCGCCTCTAAGAAAATTGGAAATGCAGTTCATCGAAACAGAGCAAAACGTTTGTTAAGAGCACATTTCATCGAAAATATAGACCTCTTATCTCAAGGTAGTTACGTACTGGTTGCAAAACCTGCACTTATCAACGAAAACTATTCTGTAACACGTAAAGCGTACCTACATGCACTTAAGAAGTGTACTGCAACATAATTTAACACATATAACACTATACTATCAATGACATATTATAAAAGGTATAATTTTGGAACAACAAGATTTAAATAGACGACTTCTTCTGGCACTGGCACTTTCTTTCTTCGTATTTATTGGATATAGTTACTTTTTCCCACCTGCGAAACCTACAGAGAATGCTCAGCAGACAACAACAAACACTACGAATCAAACACCTACGGTAGATACAAATTCAAATACCAATGCGCCTACAGCAGGTACCGCAATGTCAGCTGCAGCTGCACCGGTACAAATGGCATCAACAGGTTTGATGACTGTAAAATCTGATAATTTTATCATTAATATAGATGAGTTTGGACGTATCTCCCAAATGGAGCTTTTGGAAGAGAAGTATCATGATGAAGAGGGCAATAATCTAAAGATGCTAAATGTCAATAAAGTAAAACCACTGGAAATAAGATTTTCAGATGTGAAACTGAATGAAGAAGCATTTAAAACACCTTATGTCAATACAGGAAGTGATATTGTTGATCTAAGCAGTGGCGAACAAACTGTTACACTTACACAAACGCTCTCTTCTTTGACCGTGACAAAAAAGATCACTTTTAAGCCTACGGGAGAATATGTTGTTACTGTATCAACCTCTGCTTCAACACCATATTTCATCACACCTGGACATAGACCGGATGCTGATCATTCAATGTATATGCTTGTTAGAGGTGCTTTGGTAAAAGGTTCGGATGACATCATCAATACTATTGAAGATGGTGATGCGGAAGGATACGAAAAGTTCCAAAATGCAAAAATAGCTTCTGCTTTTGATAGATATGTGGCTTCATTGTTCTTTGATTTTGATAAAGGGCTGAATGTCTCTATTTTAAAAGAAGCAAATGGTGATCCTCTTATTTTTGTACAGGGATCAGATACTTTAACATTAAATGCCTATATCGGACCAAAAGAAGAGAGAATATTAAGAGCGATCCATCCAGAACTTACAGATGCTATTGAGTTTGGATGGTTCTCATTTCTTGCAAAACCATTTTTCAAAGTATTACTCTGGATAAATGATTATGTGGGTAACTGGGGATGGGCTATTATCCTCTTTACGCTACTTGTAAAACTTGTGTTATTTCCACTTTCATACAAGGGTATGATGTCTATGCAGAAATTGAAAGATCTGGCACCTAAAATGAAAGATATCAAAGAGAAGTATAAAGGTGATCCGGCAAAAATGAATGCACAGATGATGGAAATGTATAAGAAGCACGGTGCAAACCCTATGGGCGGATGTCTGCCTCTTATTCTTCAGATCCCAGTTTTCTTTGCACTCTACCGTGTACTTCTGAATGCTGATGAATTACAAGGTGCAGAGTGGATACTCTGGATAGAAAACCTTGCAGTGATGGACCCGTATTTTGTACTTCCTGTTTTGATGGGTGCATCTATGTGGTTCCAGCAAAAGATCACACCAACGAACTTTACAGATCCGTTACAAGAGAAGATCTTTAAGTGGTTCCCGATCATTATGACGGTGTTCTTTATCTATTTCCCATCAGGTCTTGTATTGTACTGGTTGGTCAACAACCTCTTTACGATCGCACAACAGTACTTTATTAACCATATGTATGAAAAGCAAAAAGCACTGGCTATTGCAGCACATAAGAAAACAAAGGACTAGCCAATGAAAAAGGTTGAGGCAGCAACACTCGAAGAGGCTTTCGCAAAAGCCTCCAAAATGTTGAACTGTTCTGTGTCTGAACTTCAATCTGAAGTCATACAGCATCCTTCTAACGGTATCTTCGGTTTTTTGAAAAAAAATGCCATCATAGTGGCGACTTGCAACAAGGCTTCAAAGAAAACAAAAAGTAAAGTTGCACCTAAAGATACTCCTTCTCTACCAACAGCAGAAGAGAGTGTCGCCTCTGAAATTATTGCAACGGTAAAAGAAGAACAAAGTATAGAAAAGATACCTGTTGAAACTGAATTGGAAAAAGATGCGATAGTAGACAGTTTCTTTGAAGCGGATCATCATGATGATGAAGAAGTTTCTGAAGAAGAGAGTGTCGTGTATGATGAACTGGCATTGATAATCGAAGATCAATTAAAAGAGCTCATTTCACACTCTTGTTTTGACATAGATGTTGTTGAAGTAGATGTGAGAGACAATATTGCACTCATTTTTATAGATGGTGAAGATGCCGCGTTACTCATTGGAAAAGAGGGGTACCGTTACAATGCACTTTCATATATGCTCTTTAATTGGTTACATGCAAAATATGAACTCTTCATCAAACTGGAGATCGCAGAGTTTTTAACGACGCAACAAGAGATGATACGCAACTATATAAAACCTGTTATTGAAAATGTTGAAAAAAATGGTAAAGGTAAAACACGTTTCCTTGATGGTATTTTAGTCCAAATTGCTCTTGAACAATTGCGTGAAAGGTTTCCAGATAAATATGTGGCTGTGAAAACAGGCAGAGAAGGCAAAAAATTTGTTGTGATAAACGAATTTAACAATAATAAGAACAATGCATAACAGTATAGCTGCTATCGCCACTGCACACGGTGTCTCTTCAATCTCTATTATTAGGGTAAGTGGTGAAGCTGCACTGGAGATAGCACATAAGATCTCTAAATTAGAAAATATTACTCCCAGACACGCCCATCTTACATCTCTTTACAATTTTAAAAATGAACTTATAGACCATGCCATTATGATTTACTTTGCTGCACCACAGAGTTTTACGGGTGAAGAGATCGTAGAGTTTCAGTGTCATGGCGGGATGATCGTTGCACAGGAGATACTTGATACGATCATCTCTTATGGTGTGAGACTTGCTGAACCGGGTGAGTTTTCCAAGCGGGCATTTCTCAATGGCAAGATAGACCTTACTGAAGCAGAAGCCATCTCAAAACTGATCGAAGCCAAGAGTGTGGATGCAGCGAAAATTCTAGCCAAGCAGATGAAAGGTGAACTCAAAACCTTTGTGGATGAAAGCAGGGATGCACTATTAAGATCTTTAGCATATTCAGAGGTAATGATAGATTATGCCGAAGAAGATATTCCTGATGACATCATGACAAGTATACGATCACAACTTGATGGACTATCTTTACAGATAGAACAGATCGTTGATGCGAGCCATAGAAGAAGAGGCCTTATAGAAGGTTTTAAAGTGGCTATCATTGGGAAACCCAATGTAGGTAAAAGTTCTTTATTGAATGCACTGCTATCATATGACAGGGCCATTGTGAGTGATATAGCTGGAACGACCAGAGATACGATTGAAGAACAGGTGCGTATAGGTTCCCATATCATTAGACTGGTAGATACGGCAGGGATACGTGAATCAGATGACACCATAGAGAAGATAGGGATAGAACGTTCTCTCTCTTCTGTGAAAGATGCAGATGTCATCGTGGCACTTTTTGATGGTTCATGTGCGTTTGATGAAGAAGATAAAAAGATCGTTTCAATTCTTGAAGCATTGGAAGATAAACATGTTGTTGTTGCACTGAACAAATCAGACCTTGAAAGGGTATTTGATACAACTAAACTTCAAGCCTATGATCTACTCGAAGTGAGTGCAAAAAAAGCTTTTGTGCGATTGACAGAAAAACTTGAACAACTTTTTGACAGTATAGGAGAGGGTGAAGAGCTTATGCTTATCTCTGCTCGGCAGATCGAGGCAGTAAAAAAAGCAAAAGCCTCTATAGAAGAGGCAAAATTACCTCTTATGGATGGTGAATTAGAGTTCTTCTCTTATCATTTACAAGAAGCGGTCAAGTCCATCTCATCTATCTCTAAACCTTATGACTCTGAAGAGATACTGGACAAAATGTTCGGTGAGTTCTGTTTAGGAAAATAAGATGCAGATAGTAGAATATTTTGAGAACATAGAAAATATAGAACTCTATATCATTGGCGCTTTGTTGATCTTTACAATATGGTTCATACTCAATACTTTCAAGTACTATAAAGGGGAAAAACGAAAAGTAAAGCATCTGCATCGTTTTGCCAAAGAGGGTGAGACTGAAGCGCAACACCATTTGGCAAAACGATATCAGAAGGGATATGCAGTAAAGAAAAGTTGTCAAAAGGCAGCATTCTGGTATCAAAAAGCTGCCTTTTCAGGTGATCCGGATGCAAAAACTTTTTTAGAAAAGATACGTAAGAAGAAACACTGTAAATAAAGTTAATTGTGTATAATACAAAAATGATGAATGAAGGGAACCAATGTTTAAAATAGTTACTATAGCAATCACGTCATTAATAGCAATGTCCTTATTTACAGGATGTGTACAGCCAGATGTACAGCCTGATAGAAGTAAAAGTAGTAGTTTTTGGGGTGATCTGACCAATGTTGATGATGTAAATATGTCAGATGATAACCTCACAGAATCTGAAATGATGATCAATGAAGATGATGAAGAGAATAGACTACAGCGTATCGATTTTCCGGTATCTGAATATTCTCGTTTGGCAAGGATAGGTAAAGGAACGGTCAAAGGTACGATCTATGTTACAGATGCTTATGATAGACGTGTTGTGGGTGCAAGCACACGATTGTATTTAAATCCTTTAACAAGTTACTCTGAACAATGGTACCAAGAGAGTTATCTGGGTGGATATAAAATGCAAAAAGCAGACTCTAGACTTTTTAATTACTTAAAATTCACGGCGTCAGATAAGAACGGAAACTTTGCATTTTATGGTGTGCCATCTGGAAGTTATTATCTTATAGGTACGGTTAAATGTGGAGAAGAGTGTGGTTATGAAAGTATGAAAAATATACGTATCGCGACGAAAGTAAGTGTACGAGGAAATCAAATCGTAAAACAAGATTTGACCAGGATGGCTGATTACTAGTTAGTTTTTAGAGCACGCTCTAAAAACTATACTATCATGTGGTCAAGCGTTTGGATAAGCCTCTTCCAAAGCATGGTATAGATCATCAGGACTTATCTCTTCATTCTCTTCAAGTACACGCTGCATCGTCACGTTATCTTCTTCACCATTCCATATTTTGATGTAGGTACCTTCTTTGTATCCATGGTCCTGTCTGAACTGATTTAAAATATTTTTACCAATATAGAGTTTATAGAGTGCATCGAGGTTGAGTCCTGACTGTACTGCCACATCGATAAATGCTTCTATAAGTTTTTCTGTTGAGTCATCGCAAAAAAGTGTTCTCATCAAATTTTCGACTACTTCTATCTGTTCATAATAGTCTTTTGTTGTAGGTGTGATATCGGCTAAAAAATTTTGAAAATTAGGTAACTTGGAAACAGTTCTTGACAATGTATCAATACTTCCAAGATTTTTCATCTTGTAGTCTTCAAGTCCTTGTGACATAATGAAATGCCAGATGTCTACCGCTTCTATCTGGATATTTGCATAGTCAGGTTTGGCATCTATGTTTTTCCAGTGTTTCCAAGGATAAGATTCTATAAGTTCAGCACACTCAAGGTAAGTACAACGTTTCCAGTCAATTAGTTTACCGTTCTTAGTGGTACCTTTTTCCCAACCTTCACCATTGGTTGCATCATTGAGTTGTTGCTGCAGAAGTAGCATCTGTAAAATCTTGTCCATTTATAACCCTTTTCATTTCATTCTAGGTATTGTACCTTTTCATTAATTAAATAGTGTGTTACATTATTTATTTGAACCTCAAAAATAAAATCATTAACATTAGATTTCTTCTTCAAAGTATGCTTTATGTAATCCAATTTAATGTAACTTCAATATAATAGAAATATATTATTTCCACTATTTATTTTAAAGATAAAGAAACACATAAAATTTTATAAAAAGGCTTTTAAATGGAAGAATTACTAAAAACGCCACTTCATGCTAAACAGCAAGAATTAAAAACGAAGAATGTCAGCTTCTGCGGTTGGGATATGCCAATACAATTTGACGGTATCATAGCAGAACATGGCTACTGTAGAAATGATGTTGCTCTCTTTGACACTTCACACATGGGTGAATTTTTCTTTAAAGGTGACATAAAAAATTCAGGGATCAACGAAGCTACCTCAGTGAATATTGATGCGCTTGATATTGGAAAGTGTAAATACGGCTTTTTGTTAAATGAGCAGGGTGGTGTAATGGATGACCTGATCATTTATAGGTTGGGTGAGGATGAGCTCATGATCGTAGTTAACGCTGCAACACGAGAGAATGACTTCACAACTATAAATTCTAGAATTAATAATGCGATTTTAGAGGATAGATCAATGGAGTATGCAAAACTAGATGTTCAGGGGCCAAACTCTAAGAATATTTTAGAAAAATATTTTGGTACTACTTTAGATGAGCTAGCTTTCTTCTCGTTTGCAAAAACCAAAGTATTTGATAATGATTGTATATTAAGTCGAACTGGTTATACAGGAGAACTCGGCTACGAACTCTATGTTGATAATACTACTTCAGTGAAGTTATGGGATGCATTGATCGCCGATGGTGTAAAACCAGCAGGACTTGGTGCGAGGGACATCTTACGACTTGAGATGGGATACAGCCTTTATGGCAATGATCTAAATGAAGAAATTACACCACTTGAGGCAAATCTAGGAAAGTTTGTTAATCTCAAAAGAGAGTATGTAGGTAAAGCAGCGTTAGAAAAACAAAAAGAAGATGGACTAACAAGAATTTTATTACCATTTAAAACAACTACACGAAGAAGTGCACGAAAAGATTTTGAAGTGTATCAAAATGACAAAAAAGTGGGTTTTGTAACCTCAGGTGCATTTTCTCCAATTTTAAATGTTGGAGTAGGGCTGGCTATGATAGATATAGATGGTTTTGATAGGGATGTAAGTATTGAGTTGAGAGATAAAAGGTCAAGTATAGAAGCAAATATTGCCAGCTTACCATTTATACCAAAATAAAAAATTCAATTGATAGTAAGATATTAAGAACATTTATTAGATAATTCATATATTAAGGACGAAATAAAATGAAAAAATATAACGAAGAACACGAATGGATAGAAATTGATGGTGATATTGCAACTGTTGGAATATCTTCATATGCAGTTGAGCAATTAGGTGATATTACTTTTATAGAACTTCCTGAGGTTGACAGTGAAGTCTCTATGGGAGACAGTGCAGCTTTTGTAGAGTCAGTGAAAGCTGCTTCAGATATCTATACACCGATATCTGGTGAAGTATGTGAGGTGAACGAATCACTTCTTGATGAACCTGAAGTTTTAAATGAGGATGCTCAAGGAACCTTTATATTTAAACTTAAAGTATCCAATGCAGATGAATTAAACTCACTTATGAGTGAAGATGAATACAAAAATTTTGTAGATTCACTCTAAGAGACAACGATGCAATATACTCCACATACAGACGAACAAGTTAGGCAAATGCTTGATGTGATCGGGCTTGAAAATGAATCTGATCTTTTCTCATCCGTACCGAAAGAATTACAAGTACATGGTATTGATCTGCCAGAAGGATTAGATGAGTTCTCAACCTTTGAAAAGTTTAAAACCTTAGCAGCTAAGAATGTAACGAACAAAACTATCTTTATGGGTGGCGGCTATTATGATCATATCGTCCCAAGTGCCGTTGATGCACTAGCTGGAAGATCTGAGTTTTATACTTCTTACACACCTTACCAGGCCGAAGCTTCACAAGGAACACTGCAAACACTTTATGAATATCAAAGCATGGTATGTGAACTTAGTGGTATGGATGTATCAAATGCTTCTATGTATGATGGAGCGAGTGCCTTGGCTGAGTCTGCACTTATGGCGGTCAGAATTGCCCGTAAAAGAAATAAGATCCTCATTGATGGCGGTATCAACCCGACGTACATCAAAGTTGTTCAGACCTATTTGACATTTAGAGATATTGAGTTTGAAGTGATCGATGTTGAAAACTTCAAAACCAACCGCCAGTCAGTACTGGATAAGATCGATGATACTGTTGCTGCTTACCTTTTCCAAAACCCTAATTTTTATGGTACGATGGATGATTTCACTGCGATCATAGAAAAACTTCATGAACATAAAGCCTTAGCGGTTATCTCAGCTTATCCAATCTCTTTGGGTGTGTTAAAAGATCCGGGTAGTATGGGTGCTGACATCTTCTGTGCAGACGGACAGTGTCTTGGCAACTATATGAATTTTGGTGGACCATCATTTGGAATGATCGCTACTAAAGAGAAGTATATCCGTGACCTTCCTGGTCGAATTATTGGTCGTACATTAGATCAAGATAACAATGAGATCTTTGTTCTGACAATGCAAGCAAGAGAGCAGCATATCAGACGTCATAGAGCGACTTCAAACATCTGTTCAAATCAAAACCTTGTGGCTGTAAGATCTACGATATTTATGTCACTATTAGGTGAAAATGGTTTAGAAAATATGGCTAATTTATGTTTTAGTAAAGCGACTTACTTAAAAGAAGAACTTGCCAAAGTTGATGGTGTGATAGTTTTAAATAAAGAGAACTCTTTTAATGAATTTGTGATCTCAACACCATTAGAGAGTGATGATCTTTTAGAGCAGCTTAGAGTGAAAGGTTTTTATGCAGGTATCAACTTAGCGAACATTGATGCAGAATTTAAAAATGAAGTACTGATCAGCGTGACCGAAAAAAGAAGTAAAGAACAGATGGATGCGCTAGTAGCTGCGATCGGAGAAGTACTATGAGTACAACTATACAAACCATTTTTGACAAATCGCACAATGGCAGAGCAGGGATCCAACTGCCGCCAATGGATGTTGAAGTAAATGCTACCATCGACAGTGCATTACTGCGTGAGAATAAAGCAAGACTTCCACAAGTAAGCGAGTTTGATGTTGTAAGACACTTTACAAATTTATCGAACAAAAATATGTCTATAGATAAAAACTTCTATCCGCTTGGGTCCTGTACAATGAAGTATAACCCAAAGATCGCTGAGAGAGTGGCTAATCAAGATGGCTATCTTAACCTTCATCCACATATCATTACGAACAACTTCAATGAAGATGTGCAAGGTTCGCTTGAGACGATAGATATGCTAGAAAAGAGTTTGTGTGAAGTCACAGGTATGAGTGCTTTTACAACGACACCTCAAGCAGGTGCACATGGTGAGATGTTGGGTGTCATGATGATCGATAAGTATCATAAGAGTAAGGGTGAAAAGAGAAAATATGTTATCGTTCCAGACTCTTCACACGGAACAAACCCTGCAACTGCATCTATGGTTGGATATGAAGTGATCACGATCAAGTCTGATGAAAATGGTGCTATGGATCTTGAGACTTTTAAAGAGAAAATGAGTCATGAAGTAGCTGCTGTTATGCTCACTGTCCCAAACACACTGGGGATGTATAACAAACACATAAAAGAGCTTTGTAATATCGCCCATGAGTATGATGCTATGATGTACTATGATGGTGCAAATATGAATGCTATTATGGGTGTTGCACGTCCAGGAGACATTGGTTTTGATGTGATCCATATCAATGTGCATAAAACGTTTGCAACACCACATGGTGGTGGTGGCCCTGGTTCCGGTCCTGTTGGGGTTAATGATAAGCTCAAGCCATTCTTACCAGACCTTGGGATAAAAAAAGAGGATGATGTGTATGCATTCACTACAGGTGGTGAAAACTCCATCGGTAAGATCTCACCATTCTTTGGAAACTACGGTATCTCACTCAGAGCAATTACCTATATGACCGTTCTTGGCTCAGACGGGATGAAAGATGCAAGTAGTAAAGCGGTACTCAATGCCAATTACCTGCGTGTACGCTTAAAAGATCATTTTGATGTACCATACGCCGGTATGTGTATGCATGAATGTGTCTTATCTGCAAAAACGTTAGCAAAAAAAGGTGTTTCAGCAATGGATATAGCCAAATATCTACTGGATTTTGGATTGCATTCACCTACAGTCTATTTCCCATTGATCGTTAAAGAGGCGATCATGATCGAGCCAACAGAAACAGAAAATAAAGAAACCATTGATTACTTCTGTGATATGATGATCAATGCTGTGAAATTGGCAGATGAGAAGCCTGAAGAGTTCCGACACTATCCAAAAACGCTTGGGGTTTGTAGACCGGATGATACTCGGGCTATTAAAGAGCTTGATGTTAAATTCTACGACTAAAAAATCTTTTGCACTGGTCATATCTGACAAGTTAAGTGCCAAAGAGAATATGCTCATAGACAAAGAGCTGTTTGATGGTTTTAATTTATCAGATTTACCTATCTTTAGAGTCTATGAGTGGGAAACATCTTATACCTACGGTGTCTCTCAAAAAATCGATACGATTAAAAACTTCGAAGACCTAAAAAAATATGATGATAACTATGCGCAACGGATGACGGGTGGCGGCATACTTTTTCATGGAAATGACATCTCATATTCTCTTGTTATCCCTACATCCTATGTCAAAGGTCTCAGTGTCAAAGAGAGTTATGAACTGATCTGCAGCTTTCTTATAGAGTTCTACAGTGCATTGGGATTAAATCCTATGTATGCCAAAGAGGCAGAGGTCAACCTATCTAAAAGCGAATACTGTCAAGAGGGTTATGAACCGTATGATATATTAATTGATGGTAAAAAGATCGGGGGAAATGCTCAAAGAAGAACCAAAGAGGCAATCTTTCAGCATGGCTCGATAAACATTGACAACTCAGTTTATAGAATGGGCAGCTCATTAGAAGACCTGGGTGTCACTATTAGCTTCGATGAAGCCAAAAAACTGCTTGTTAAAGCTTTTGAAAAAAGTTTTCACATAGAGTTTAAACAAAAAAATCAGGAATTACCAGATGCGTCTTGAAAGACAACAACGTAAACCGGAGTGGCTTAGAAAAAAGATATCTTTTTCAGCCCAAAAAGATATGGATCAGCTTCTAAAAGAGAACGGTATCCATACCATATGCCAAGAGGCCAAATGTCCCAATATCAGTGAGTGTTTTGCTGCTAAAACGGCAACATTTCTTATCTTAGGCGGCATCTGTACACGTAGATGTACCTACTGTAATGTCACTACGGGAGCGCCTGATCCTGTTAACAGAAAAGAGATCGATCAAGTCACCGATGCGGTCAAACAGTTGGGTTTAAAGTTCGTCGTCATAACCAGTCCTGCAAGAGATGATCTAAAAGATGGCGGAGCACAGCAATTTTATGAAGTAACACAAAATGTGATCAATACCATTCCGGGTACCCAAGTAGAACTTCTTGTACCAGACTTCCTGGGCAATATGGAGTCGATCAAAACGGTAGCCAACAGCGGTGCAGTAATCGTAGGGCATAACATGGAGACAGTGCCACGTCTTTATAATATCCGTAAAGCTTCTAACTATCAACGATCTTTAGAAGTACTTCGAGAGATCAAGAACCATGCTCCAGAGGATGTGAAAACCAAAAGTGCGATTATGGTGGGGCTTGGTGAGACACAAGATGAAGTGATACAAGTGATGAAAGACCTTTTAGAGGTGGGATGTAAACTTTTAAGCATTGGACAGTATCTTGCACCATCCAATGAGTATGAAAAGGTGGTGGAGTATGTCACACCACAGCAATTTGATGAGTATAAAAAGATCGCTCTTGAAATGGGCTTTGAATATGTACACGCTTCGCCGTATGCAAGGAGCTCTTACATGGCTCATGAGTATGTTAAGTAGATAGTAAAAAGGAAACGTATGTATGATTTTGATGTAATAGTTATCGGTGCAGGACCTGCAGGTTATGAAGTCGCTTCACTTTTAGGTGAGGGCGGTAAATCTGTTTGTGTCATTGAAAAAGGTGAAGAGAGTGTTGGTGGTACCTGCCTTAATGAAGGGTGTGTACCTGCCAAAAACTTTTTAGAGACTTCTGCTTATATAAAAAAAGAGGCGTATTTTAAGACATGTGGCGTAACGCATTCAAAAAGTACTCTTGATATGATCACACTTCAAGCCTCAACGCATTGCCTTATACAAGATCTAAAAGTGGGTGTATTTAATAAACTCAAAAAAGGCAAAGTGTCTATTGAATATGACACTGCAAGTTTTGTAGATGATCATACTATCCAGCTAGCTAAGCAAGATAAAACAATCACTGCAGAAAATATAGTTATAGCATCGGGTTCATCTCACAGAGATCATCCATTGATGAAACTTGAAGGTGAGACGATCATTTCTAGTAGAGAAGTATTTAAGCTACAGACGATTCCAGAGTCTATTCTTGTTATTGGTGGAGGTGCTATTGGATCTGAGTTTGCTTCATTTTTCAATGCGCTAGGCTCTAAAGTACATATTGCAGAGTTCATGCCAAAACTAGTACCTCATGAAGATGATGATGTTGCCCGAACACTTAAACGTGAGTTTGAGAAAAAAGGTATTAAAATTGATGTGAAGGCCAATGTCACAGAGTACAATGTTGTTGAAAATGGGGTAGAAGTAACGATTGATACAGGTAAAAAAGTTGAAACACATACGTTTGAAAAAGTACTGATCTCTATTGGTAGGATTCCTAATACTTCTAGACTTGAACTCGAAAGAGCTGGCATTGAAAATGATAGAGGGTTTATAGAAGTCAATGAGAATCTGCAAACCACAAACTATAGTAACATCTATGCCATTGGTGATGTGCTAAAGAGCCCAGCTTTAGCTCATGTAGCGTACTATGAAGCAAAACGCGTAGCGCAACATATTCTTGAGAAAGAGCGTTTCCCTGCTGAGTATATTTTTCCTTCGGTTACTTTTTGTACACCACAGATCGCAAGTATTGGAAAGAGTGAAAAAGTGTTAAAAGAGAATGGTATCAAGTTTAAAAATAAAAAACTCTTCTTTAAAAGTAACGCCAAAGCCAAGATCAAAGGTGATGACAGTGGATTTATCAAAGTACTCTATGATGAAGAAACATCTTTGATCTTGGGAGCAAGTATCATTGGTAATGATGCAACAGAACTGATACATCAGTTTTTAATTGCGATTAACGCAAATCTCACGCTTAATGCTCTTGAGAAAATGATTTTTGCTCATCCTACTTTAAGTGAATCCAGCTTAGATCTATTGCATTAAGTTCTATCTTTTTAGCTGGAGTAACCCTCAAAACTATAAGATCCATGATATACTAATTTCAACCTTTATTTAGTACTTTTTGAGTAAAATATAGCTCTTATTTTACTGCCCTAAAGGACGCACTATATGTCACAACCTATTGAAGATTTAGATGAAGTTTTAAAAAATCACAAACTTAGCAAAGAAGAGTATGAAGATATCCTGCGTATCTTGGACGGTCGTCATCCAAATATCGTGGAGATAGGTATCTTCTCTGCAATGTGGTCTGAACACTGTTCATACAAATCAAGTACAAAATACCTTAGAGGTTTTCCAACTGAAGCACCATGGGTCATTCAGGGACCGGGTGAAAATGCAGGTGTTATTGATATAGGTGACGGTATGGCAGCTGTGTTCAAAATGGAAAGTCATAACCACCCGTCATTCATTGAACCTTTTCAAGGTGCTGCGACAGGTGTTGGGGGAATACTCAGAGATATCTTTACCATGGGTGCAAGACCTGTAGCAAACCTCAATGCTTTACGTTTTGGTACAGTAAAAGGTGATGATGATGTAGCGAAATACCAAAGACATCTTGTTCGCGGTGTTGTTGATGGTATCGGATCTTATGGTAACTGTATGGGTGTACCTACTATTGGTGGTGAAGTAAGTTTTGATGAAAGTTATAATGGAAATATCCTTGTAAATGCATTCTCTCTTGGATTGGTAAAATCTGATGAGATATTTTTGGGTGTTGCCTCAGGTATAGGTAACTCTGTGATGTATGTAGGTTCAAAGACAGGTCGTGATGGTCTTGGTGGAGCGGTCATGAGTTCAGACAGCTTTACTGAAGAATCTAAATCACTTCGTCCAACAGTACAGGTTGGAGATCCATTTACTGAAAAACTGCTTCTTGAAGCGTGTCTAGAGCTTTTCAAGACAGACCATGTCGTGGGTATCCAAGATATGGGTGCGGCAGGATTGACTTCTTCCGCATTTGAAATGGCTGGAAAAACAGGTGCAGGGCTCATTATGCACTTAGACAAAGTTCCAGCAAGAGAAGAGGGGATGATGCCTTATGACTTCATGCTTTCTGAATCACAAGAGCGTATGCTTATCTGTGCAAAGAAAGGTAGTGAGCAAGCGATCATTGATATTTTTGAAAAATGGGAACTGGATGTTGCTGTGATCGGCGAAGTGACAGATACTGCACGTATGGAATTAATGTGGCATGGTGAAAAGTGTGCTGATATGCCTATCGCACCAGTGAGTGAAGAAGCACCGGTACTTGACAGACCTGTAGCAAGACCTGAGTATTTGGATGAAGTGAATGCTAAATCAGTAGAGAGTTATCCAACAGTAGAAGATCAAGAAGCGTATGAAACACTGCTTTCTAACATTGAGATCTCAGATAAAGCATGGGTATATAACCAGTATGACTCTATGGTACAAACCAACACGACTAAAGCTCCGGGAAGCTTGGATGCTTCTAGTATCCGTATTAAAGAGAATGGTAAAGCTTTATCTATGAGTTCTGATTGTAACCCTCGTTACTGTTACATAGACCCTAAAAAAGGTGCAGCGCTTGCAGTAGTTGAATCTGGGCGTAATGTTGCAATGTCTGGGGCTAGACCACTTTCTATTACAGATTGTCTCAACTATGGTAACCCGGAAAACCCAGAAGTAATGTGGCAGTTTGCACAAGGGTGTGAAGGTATCAAAGAGGCATGCTTGGAACTAAATACACCTGTGGTAAGTGGTAACGTATCACTTTACAATGAAACAAATGGTATCTCTGTATTCCCTACACCTGCTATAGCAATGGTAGGTTTGAATGATGATGAGAACAAGGTACTACCTTCTTCATTCCAGGAAGAGGGAAGCCAAGTTCTTCTTGTGGGTGAAACTAAAGGTGAGTTTGGCGGTTCACTGTATATCAAAGCACTTCATGGTGAAACAGCCGGTACTTTACCGACATTTGACTATAAAGCCGAACTTGCACTTTGGGAGCTTGTGATCGAAGCAAACAAAAAAGGACTTTTAAAGTCCGCTAAAGATGTGAATGTGGGTGGTATCGCGATAGCACTCTCTAAAATGGCTGCTGTTTCAAACAAAGGTGTTTCAGCTGAAGTTGCTTTAGATGACAGTAAGAATATTTTTGATGAGTCACAAAGCAGAGCACTTTTAGAAGTTGCTTCTGAAAATGTAGAAGCAGTGGTTCGTATGGCAATGGATTTAGGTATTAAAATAACGGATATCGGTACAGTTGGTGGAGAGAGTGTAAAAGTAAATGATGTGGAACTTTCTTTGGAGAAAGTGAAGGATGTTTACTTTAATACGTTTGCTCGTACGATCGAGCAGGATCTGTAGAACTTAGATTTCTATTTTAGTTCAGGGTTTCTTTCTACTTTTTTTATAAAAAGTAGGCAAAAAAGCGTTACGGCTCTCGAAACGCTTCGCTTTCAAGGGCGTTCGCCGTAACATTTATTATTAATTATTGAGAAAGAGAGAATAATGAGAGCACTAATATCAGTGAGTGACAAGAGCGGTGTAGAGAATTTTGCCAAAGAGTTGGTAGCGTTAGGGTATGAGATCATTTCAACGGGTGGTACATATAAGAAACTTCAAGATGCAGGTATTGCAGTGATCGAAGCAAATGAAGTCACAAAGTTTCCTGAGTGCTTTGAGGGAAGAGTGAAGACACTTAACCCCTATATCCACGGTGGCATCTTGCACAGAAGAGATAAACAGTCTCACTTGGACCAGGCAAAAGAACTCGGTGTTGAAGGCATTGATCTTGTATGTGTGAATCTTTATCCATTTAAAGCAACGATCGAGAAGACTGATGATTTTGAAGAGATCATCGAGAACATCGATATTGGTGGTCCTGCTATGGTGAGAAGTGCTGCGAAAAACTTTGACTCTGTGATCATTGTGACTGATGTAGCAGACTATGACACAGTGCTAAATAACTTGAAAAACGATACAAACACGGTAGAGTTCAGAAGAGATATGATGATAAAAGCATATGAGCATACAGCTGCATATGACGCAATGATCGCAAACTATATGAATGGTCGTTTCAATGATGGTTTTGGTGAGTATCAGTTCATTACAGGTAAAAAATCGTTCCAAACACGTTATGGAGAGAATCCACACCAAAAAGGTGCGTTGTATGAGTTTGATAATCACTTTACAAATAACTTTAAGCAGGTGAAAGGTGAAGCAAGTTTTAACAACATTAACGATGTAAATGGAGCATTAAAGATCGCTTCAAGCTTCGGTGATGAAAATGCAGTGTGTATCGTAAAACATGGTAACCCTTGTGGATTTGCGATTAAAGAGTCACTCTTAGCGTCATATACTGAGGCACTTAAATGTGATCCTGTCTCTGCATTTGGTGGTGTGGTTGCTGTAAATGGTGTGGTAACGAAAGAGCTTGCTGAGAAGATGAATGAGATCTTTTTGGAAGTGGTTATGGCAGCAGATTTTGATGCAGAAGCATTGGAAGTATTTGAGAAGAAAAAACGTCTTAAACTCTTTTCACAAGGTGGCACGAAACTGGTAATGTCAGAAGACAGCCATGACTTTAAACATGTGGATGGTGGATTTGTCTACCAGAATGCAGACTGTATCTGTGACAATGAAGTACATAATGCACAGAAGAAATCAGAACTTACTGCAACAGCGCAAGAGATGAAAGATCTGGAGATCGCCTGGAAAGTAGCGGGTCTTACAAAATCTAACTGTGTGGTATATGTAAAAGACTCTGCAATGGTAGCAGTAGGTATGGGTATGACAAGCCGTGTAGACGCTGCGCAGTGTGCGCTTAAAAAAGCTAAAGAGATGGATCTGGATGTATCTGGTGCAGCTATGGCGTCTGAAGCATTCTTCCCGTTCCGTGACAGTATCGATGCGGCAGCAGCAGCGGGTGTAAAAGCGATCATTGAACCTGGTGGTTCTATCCGTGATGATGAGGTTATCGAAGCTGCCAACGAGCATGGCATCTCACTTTACTTTACAACAGTAAGACACTTCTTACATTAAAATTTTCTTACAAATCCTCGGGTTTGTCAAGCCTTCGATGCTTCTAGTTTCCTTTATGTTTAAACTGATACATCATAATAGAAGCTGCCACACCTACATTAAAACTTTTTACACCTTCCATCATCTCTATAGTGACCACTTCATCACATAGATCCAGTACCTCTTTTGATAATCCTGTACCTTCGTGTCCCATCAACAGTACCCATTTTCCTGTTACCTTTACAGCTGCCAAAGGTGTGGAGTCAGAAGTCACTTCTGCTGCATAGATATGATAGCCGTTCTCTTTTAGTGTAAGAATGGTTTCTTCGATATCGTTATATTGATGTGTCTTGAGCATACTGATATGCCCCATAGAAACTCTGAGTGCACGTCTTGAGTAGGGGTGTGGTCCATGGCTAGGAAGAAGGTATGAGTTGATGCCTATTGCAGCAGCAGAACGTGCTATGGAACCTATGTTTTGTGTAGAGCTTATCTCATCAAGCATAATGATCTGGTCATCAAGACCATCGAGTGGTGTATGTTCCGGACGTGTGCCATGCATCATCACATTATGGTGTATTTTATGCCCTACGATCTCTTGCATCAGTGCTTTGCTTGCGACAAATAGTTTAGGGATATCTTTCTCATTGATAAGATATTCGTAAGTATCATAATACTCTTGAGTCGCAAGTATACTTCTTACCGTGATATCTGTTTCAAGCAGTAGGTTCACTACTTTGGGACTATCGGCTACGAAGCTGTTATCAGATGTAAATGCATTGTCCCGAAACTGATGGTAAATATTTAATTCAGGTAAATTAATGTCAGTGATATGTATAAAATTCATAAAGTATTGTACTCAAAGGGGATGAAATCCACGGTTACTTTACTTTTTTTTGTTACAATACAATAAAGTTAATACATTATATTATAATAAATATAAGGAAAATAGATGAAAAAAATATTTATTGCACTATTGTTTACCGTATCATCTTTGATGGCAGAGTTAACTCAAGTTTGGGCGACACCACAGTTCGTTGAAAAAAATATGAAGATCATCGATATACGTACACCTGCTGAGTGGAGAGAAACAGGGATTGTAAAAGGTTCTTACACCATTATGTTCTTTGATGAAAAAGGGAATTTTAATTTAGAGATATTTTTAAGACAATTAGACATGGTTGTAAAAAAAGATGAGCCATTTGCACTCATATGTAGAGTAGGCAGTCGAACTGGTATGGTTTCAGAATTTTTGTCAGAAAGACTAGGCTACAAGGTCACCAATCTCAAAGGCGGGATCATGAAAATGATATATGAAGGCTATAAAACAGTACCATATAAACAATAATCTTCTATAACTTGATTGACATTGACTAAACTTTTCTGATATAATTTTTTAAATTTAAAGAAACAAATTATTTTAGGAATACTATGTCAAAAAGTTTATATGAAACACTTGGTGTAAGCGAAAATGCTTCTGCCGATGAAATTAAAAAATCTTATAGAAAACTCGCAAGAAAATACCACCCTGATATTAATAAAGAAGAGAGTGCTGTAGAGAAATTTAAAGAGATCAATGCTGCGTACGAAGTACTCTCCGATCCAGATAAAAAAGCACAATATGATCAATTTGGTGATCAGATGTTCGGTGGACAAAATTTCCATGACTTTGCACAAGGACAGGGTGGAGGTGTAGATCTCGATGAGATACTCAGACAAATGTTCGGTGGTGGCGGTGGAGGCTTTAGCGGAGGCTTCGGTGGTGCAGGAGGCGGCTTTGGCGGCTTTGGCGGTCCAGACCTTGATCTACAGGCACGTATCACTGTACCTTTCATGGTAGCTGTTAATGGTGGAAAACATAATGTATCTGCGAATGGGCAGAATTTTGATATCAAGATACCTGCAGGGATCAAAACTGGTGAAACCATGCGTGTTCGCGGTAAAGGTAAACAATATCAGGGGCACTCAGGTGATCTGCTTATACAAGTAGAGGTCGCAGCATCGGACGAATATGAAAGAAAAGGTGACAATCTTTACAAAACATTTGATGTGCCTTTAAAGGAAGCGCTCTTTGGAGGTAAGATATCTGTAGAGACACCTGAAAAAGAGGTCTCTCTGAAAGTACCACAAAATACGAAGAATGGTCAAAAGTTCAGACTTAAAGGAAAGGGTGTTGCTGATAGAAAGACCGCAATGAAAGGTGACTTGTATCTTGTTGCCAATGTGGTCTTACCAGATGTAGATACATTGGATAGTGAACTTAAAGCGATGATAGAAGCTAAGCTTTAGCGAGAAGAAATTTTTAAAAAGGAATAATGATGCATAGTTATGACGAACCTGTTTACCTTATCTCAGTGGTAGCTACAATGTTGGATATACACCCCCAGACACTCAGACAGTACGAACGTGAAGGGTTGGTTGAACCTTCACGTACGCAGGGCCGTATGCGTCTTTATTCTCAGCGTGATATCGAACGTATGAAACTTATTTTGCGTTTAACGCGTCAGATGGGTGTGAACCTTGCCGGGGTTGACATTGTGCTTCAGCTTAAAGAGCAAATAGATGAAATGCAAGCAGAGATAGACCAATTGCGCGAAGAGCTAAGCAAAGTAAATCGCAATGGTTCTGTCCATTCAAGTAAAGCATTGGTTACGAAAAGTTCATATGATATTATAATTTTTGAGGATTAGGTTCAAAGCCCATATTTATGATATAAATATCAAAAATTAGTATATAATAATTGTATGAAACATCAAAAATACTATACATTTCTTCAGAAACAGATCCTGGTGATGATGGGTCTCTCCCTTATTCCTGGTCTTGTATATGTTATTGTAGGTTCGATCTTTAATATCCTCCTTCCTGCACTCATATGGTATGGTATTATGTTGGCTACTTCAGTATACGGATGGAGACTGTATAAAGAGTTTTCCACACGTAAAATGGATGAAGAAGATTTAAGGGTATGGTACAAGAAACTCACGTGGTTCATGTATATTATTTTCTCTTCCTGGTCTTTGATCTTTGTGATGTATGTTGGGCATAATCAATATGATCTACATTATATAGCTATCTTTACTCAGTTGGGTGCTTCCGTTGTAGCATCGACACTGCTTATCTCCGATAAAAAATTATTTGTGCCTATTTTAATTACGCTCATGTTACCTTTGACCATCTACTTTTCGCTTATTGGTATATGGTACGGGTATGTTCTTGCTATTTTTTCTGTCATATTTTTGGCAGTTTTATTGTATGCCTCATTTAATACAAACCGCTTGCTTCAAGAGAATTATTCACAAGCGCAGCATGATATATTGACAGGACTTTATAACCGAAGATATTTCATGGAGTATATGGAATCCTTGAATGAAAGATTGGCTGAGAGTCATAAAACGGCATGTATGTTCCTCATTGACCTGGATCATTTTAAAACCATTAATGACTCTTTGGGACATGATGTTGGTGACAAGTTATTGATAGAGGTTTCCCAGCGTATTGAAAATTATGTGAAAGATACTCATATGGTGGCACGTCTGGGTGGTGATGAGTTTATCCTTGTAAGTAAAGAGTTAAGCAATAAAGAGTTTAAAGATGATCCAGGGTGTGTTTTTGCAGAGGATCTACTTAATGTGATTCGACAACCGTATGACATTGATGGGCATCACCTGCATATCAGTGCAAGTATCGGTGTACATCAGATCAATCCTTCATTCAACTTTACTACAAATTTCATTAGAGAAGTAGACATTGCTATGTATGAGGCAAAATCTCAAGGAAGAGATGGTGTGATCATTTTTAATAAAGATCTTGCTCAAAGGGTTGAAAGACATCTTCTTATAGAACAGAAACTTCATCATGCACTGAAAGAAAAGAAAATAAACATCTATTATCAGCCGCAATTTGATAAAAATGAACTGGTGGTCGGTTGTGAATCTCTCATCAGATGGTATGATTATGATCTGGGCATACTTAACCCTGAAGAGTTTATACCTATTGCCGAAAATACAGGATTGATACTTGAGCTTGGCAGCTATGTGTTAAAAGAGACATTTGAGAGTGTATCTAGATGGAATGCAAAAGGGTTGAAATTAAAATCTTTTTCTGTGAATGTCAGTATGCGTCAACTGCTATGTGATACATTTGTTGATGAAGTGGCTCAACTCATGAAGATCTATTTTCCAAAAAGAGAGCATGGACAAAAGATATTTTTTGAGATCACTGAGCATGTATTTGCTGAAGATATGAAAAAGGTTGTCATGATCATGAACAGTTTAAAGAAACTTGGTATTTCATTTTCCATTGATGATTTTGGTACAGGGTACTCTTCACTCAGTTATTTAAAAGTACTGCCTATAGATGAAGTCAAGATAGACAAGTCATTTATAGCGCGTTTGAGTGACAGTAAGAACGACAAGAAGATGATTTCGACCATTATCTCCATAGCTAAGAATTTTGATCTGAATATTGTAGCTGAAGGGGTCGAAACATTTGAACAACTCTCTTTCCTAAACAGGATAGATTGTGATGTATTTCAGGGCTTTTACTTTGAAAAGCCCATGCCTCTCATTTCATTTGAGAAGAAATATATCTTTACTTAACAGCCTCAGAGATGAGATGTATGGCCATGCCATAGCTTGTTGAATTGTTGTAGCGTGTGAGTACACGAAAGTTTTTTGCTCCCAGCCAGATATCATCATGGGTAAGATTACGGTTCTTGAGTAAGTATGCTTTAGACTCTTTAAAAGGCTCTAAAGGGGTAATACCGTGCCTTAGGATGGTTTTTAATGGTATGGTTCGTCTATGACTTGCTTTGAGCTTTGTATAGCGCTTTCCTTTAAATTTTGTCGGTACAGCAACCTGCGCCCCTTTTTTCCAACCGTTCTTATGCATGAACCTTGCAATGATCCCTATGCCATCTTCCAAGTCCCATGGATCTTTCTTTCCATCACCATTGTAATCCATTCCGAATTTTAGGAAATGAGATGGCGTCTGCTGAACAATACCCATTGCCCCTGCAAAAGAGCCTTCAAGCTCTTTGATATCATAACCCTGTTTTCTAGCCATGATAAAGAGATGTTCAAGCTCAGACTTAAAAAACTTCTTCATACGGTTCTTGTGAAAGGCGAGGGTAGTCAATGCATCAAGTACATTGTAATCACCGCTATACTCTCCAAATTTACTTTCTACAGCTATAAATCCGACGATGTATCCCATATCTACCTTATATTCTTTGCTGGCTTTTAAAAGTGTTTTGTAGTATCTCTTTTTGAATTTTTTGGCTTTTTCAAGAGTGATAGGGTCAAGTACATGTGCTTTGTATCGTTCCCATGGACCATTGGTGGTTCCTACTTTATATTTGCCCGTATATCGATTTAGGGTGTCACGATCAAGTTTTGCAGAACGTAGTACCTCGGTAACATAGGAGCGTTTGAAGTCATGTTTTTTGACCATCATATCGATGAACTTCTTGACCTCTTTTTTAGCGAGAAAATCATAAGAAATTGGAGGACGGTCATCGTTAGCCATCAGAAAAAATGGAAGAAGTAGCGTAAGTAAAAGTAGGTTAAAAAATTTCAATACATTGCCTTATATATTATTTAGTATCAATAGGCTATCCCGATAGATAGGCTCATCTATGAATCCATATTTTTCATCCATGAATCCGTTGATACCTCGTGCAGAATGGGTTTCAAAAGCCTCTTTAATGTGCAATGCACGCTCAATTTCATATTTATTAATACTAAAAATGTTATTGGCTATCTGAACCTGCTTCGGACCCATGCATGCTTTAGTTTCAAACCCCATCATTTTCTCTCTTTCACACCAAGCTTTGAAGGTCTGCGTATCATTATATTCCTGGAACATAAATGAGATAGGATGAATACCTGCAGTTTTTGCCTCTACCAAAAATTTGGAGAGTATGTAGTCTACAGTTGGGTTTCCCAGTGAGACTAAAGACTGAGGCAAACCAAGAGAGGTAAGCAGATCCAAGATGCCTATGTTCGCTGTCGTAAAACGTTCATCGATGCGAAGTGTAGATAAACTCTCAAAAGCCTCTTTTGTTTCCATGGAGATGTGTAACTCTTTATCTGAATCAAGCAGCGTGAGTGCCTGGGCTATCTCTGTTTGATTCTTTATCTTGGATACACGTATAGCATCAAAGCCAAAACCATTGAGAAAAGTGATCTCTTCAGCACCTCCTTCATCTAAAGGGTTGGTACGTACGATGATGAAAGAGTTTGAGTATTCCATATGTGAGAGAAAAAGAGCGATGTTATGTAAGGCCTCTTTTTTACGAGAGGGTGCGATGGCATCTTCAAGATTCAATGTGATCATATCTGCATTATTCTCATCTATACGGTTCAGGTGTTTGAGATTGAGAGGATTGAGCATCATGTTTGAACGGTAGTGATATTTTACAGTAGGTTCTTTTCGTTTACTGCCAAAGTCTGTAGGTAGTCTGTCTAAATTATCGAATATCATGTAGACATCATATCAAAATAGTTTTAATAGATACGATGAACTAAATGATTAGAACTTTATTTTACAGTATAATACTCCCAAAAAAATTTAGGTATTAGAAATGTATAAAACCCTATTAGCACTCATGTTTTTTACCTCTTTAGTGTTAGCAAGATATGAAGCCTCTCCAAGTAAAGAGTGTCCTGCTTTTAACAATATGAAACATACTAAAAATACACATAATGTGCATTTGGATCTTACGAAAAAATATACGATACTTCAACACCATAAAGGGCAAAACCTTATACTCATCAAAGGTGAACAGCCTTCGCAAAGATGGGTGGATGAGAAGTGTTTTTCCAAAGACAAAGAGTTAAGAAACCCAATGAATGTAGAGCCCGTAGAGAGTAAAGTAACCAGGATAGAAGATGCACTACAAAAAACATCTATAGGTACATTAAACACGAAACATACTAAAAAATATAAAAAAGAGCATACTAATAAATATGAATATGAAAATATTTCCAAGCAAAACCTTTTGACACTCTCCTGGCACAATGCTTTTTGTGAAACACACAGGTATAAAAAAGAGTGTAAAAGAAGTATGTTCTCTTTTGGTAGACCTAACTACAGTGAGAAACAATTTGTACTTCACGGATTATGGCCTCAGCCTAAGAATAGACTCTATTGCGGAGTGGAAAAACACTATATCTTAATGGACAAACATAAACAGTGGAACAGACTCCCGGATCTTGATCTGAATGTTGAAACAAGAAAGCGTTTGCAAAAGGTCATGCCCGGATACGCATCTAATCTGCATAAACATGAATGGATCAAACATGGTACCTGTTATGGTATGGATGCTAGCAGGTATTATGAAGATGCCATCAGTATGGTAGAGCAGATGAATAATTCTAAAGTGGGTGATTTTTTTAGAAATCATATTGGTAAACATGTGACTCTTCAACAGGTACGTAGTGTTTTTGACAGAAGTTTCGGTAGAGGTGCAGGTAAACGCGTGGAGCTGAAATGTAATAAGGGACTCATTACTGAGCTTTGGTTACATTTAGGATCACGAAGCGATGACTTAGGAGAGCTTTTAAAAAGAGGAAAACAGACACGAAGTCACTGCCAAGGTGGGATGATAGACAAGGCTGGGTTTTGAGTGATAAGGTAGATGTGTTAGAAGCACTGAAACATTCTAATGTTTTTTTAACCGGAGGTGCAGGGGTAGGAAAAAGTTATATTACCAATGAGGTTATTTCAGACTACCGAAAAAGAGGAAAACAGGTGGTCTCTTTGGGGTCTACGGGTGTAAGTGCAGTCAACATCGGCGGTTTCACAGTACATAGCTTTTTTGTCTTTGGCATTGCGAATAATTTTGAAGAATTGGCAGCAGGTGATAAACGTGCCAAAAAAAGGCTTGCAGATCTAAAGAAGGTACTTAAAGCGACAGATCTTATTATCATTGATGAGATCTCTATGGTCAGTACAGACCTTATGGAGATGATAGCATATAGACTGAACAATTACGGATACCTGGGAAAAGTACTTTTAGTAGGAGATTTCTTTCAACTTCCTCCGGTACAAAAGCAGCAAAATAGGAACGACGTCTTTGGTCAAAAACTCTATGCTTTTGAAAGTATGGCTTGGGAACGCCTGGATCTCACAGTCATAGAACTCACAGAGATGAAGCGAACCACGGATGCAGAGTTCACACATATCCTCTCTAAAGTCCGTAAAGGAGAGTGTGATGAGGAAGTGGTCAATTATATGACAAAACTTTGGAACACAGAGACGCTAGAAAAAGATCCGACCTATCTGTTTGGACGTAACCTGGAAGTTGAGCAGACCAACAGAGCCAAGATCAATGAACTTGAAAGTGAAGAGACTATTTTATTTGCGAACATAGATATGTTCGGTGCGGTACATGAGAAAAAACTGGCTGGGTGGAAAAATATGCTGCCTATTTCAGAACAACTTACACTCAAAGAGGGCGTACCTATCCTTTTTACTGTAAATAAATGGGGAAAGTTCGTGAATGGTGAAAGAGGCATTCTCAAAAAGATAGAAGAAGATCATCTCATTGTAGAAAAAGAGGATGAGTTCGTTCGTGTTGAGCGACATGAGTTTGATCTGTTGGATATGGTCGTTAAAGAAGATGGTACAGTAGAGACCATGTCTTTGGCTACGCTTTCACAGTTTCCTCTGAAGCTGGCCTATGCGGTGACCATACATAAGTCTCAAGGTATGAGCATAGATAATCTTGTCTGTAATGTAGACAACATTTTTGCCCCCAGCCAGTTCTATGTTGCCATTTCACGTGCGATAGATCCCAAACATCTTAAAATTGACTTCAATAGAGGCGACCTGACAAGGTATCTGCATAGGGTCATTAATGTCGATCAAAGGGTAATTGATTATTATTCAGGTATAGATACTTGATCTCTTAAAAGAAAAAGGAAATAAATGCAAATTGTTCTTATATTGTTTGGTGCGGTTCTGGGATTGATCTACGGGAAATTTACAGACGGTTTTATCTTTAGCTCTAATATTTGTCTCTTTGCAGGATTGACTTTGATCATGCCAACACTTTTTAACGTAAAACTACAGGATATAAAACTTGTTTTTCAATATAGAACAGTCATTCTAAAAAGTTTACTAACAAATTTTATTCTTTTACCTCTTATGGCTTTAATAATTGGACTTCTGACAAAAAATTATGGTGTAGCGGCAGGGCTCTTTTTGCTTGCAGTACTGAGTGGAGGCGGTATGGTCATGAATTGGATCAAAAAATCCGGTGCAGATACCTCTATAGGGTTTATTTTACTCTTCATCAACCTGGTCTTTGTTTCACTCTCTTTGTTAATGCTACATCTTTTTGGTACCTATACGGCAACGTACTTTGATGAATCGTATTATTCAGATGATAGAAACCTGGAAAATTTTGCCCAAGCTGTCATCACATTGTTAATTATTATTCCTTTTGTAGCGAGTAGGGTAGTCATTTATATAGAGCCTCTAAAAAACTTTATCAATGAAAAGCGAAAATACATAAGCAATATCAGTCTCTTCATCATTCTTTTTTACTTGTTTGGACTTCAAAAATCACAAATGATCTTTGAACTTTACGATTTTGAACCAGAGCTTATCCCTATATCGATCATTGCTGTAGTTGTCTTTTATTTTGCCAGTTATGTTCTCGCTAAATTTATCTATAACCTTGAGTCACCTCAGGAGAGAGCAGCCTTCTGGTATAGTGTCACAAGATATATAACCCTGGCACTGGTCCTCTCTACATTCAGTATCAATACCTTTGGTATCTCTGTTATCTTGCCGATCATGTTCGCTTACATCGTGCAGATACCTTTTGCCATGTTGATAGATAAGAAAGTCATGGGAAAAGAATCAAAATAGAGTAAAGAAGACGTAAGACCTCTCAAGCTAAGAGATGATTTGAATACATCCAGCCGGCTTTATACGTAAGAGATCATCCTCTATGGTAACGATATCCCCATCCAGTTCTATATGGTTATAGGTATTCTCCAGTTCAATCGTCATCTCTTTCACTTCTCCGTAAAAACTGCCGAATTTTTTAATGAAAGAGGCAGGAGTGAAGATAAAAAAACGATTTTTACTCATTAGCATAAAGGGTGTCATGATGAGGTGAAAAGGGAGTAAGAAGAACAGGGCGAGTATATATTTTCCCATATTATTTTGGATCAGACCAAAACGCAGTGACTCCGAAAGAAAAATATGTTGCAGGTCACCCATGTTTCCTGCTGAAAAAAGAAAAACTTCATTGTTGAGGGAATAATAGCTTTGTTTTTGGATTTGGAGTGTTTCGTTATTTGCTAATTTATTGAGTACTGTTTCAATTTTTGGCACTTTGTGAAGCTTGGCCACTACATTAAAAGAACCAATAGGATTGAGTATGAATTTAAATGCGTGTGGTATGCCCTGTAAAGTTTTTACTACACGTCTTATACTACCGTCACCACCGGAAATAATTACGTAATCATAGTTTTCAACTTTTGGATGTGTTTCAAGTGCAGATACTTCAATGGAAGTAATATCCAGTGTTTTGTGTTGCAAGGTTTTACCAATAGAAAGGATACGCATGAGGGTCCTTATATTTATCAGCTATAATTATATCTATGAAAATTGAAAATGAAGATGAACTTGATAATCTTATCATTTGTCAGCAGTGTTTTACACTCCACGAGGAAGTACCTATTCAAGATGGGAGTAAGGCATGCTGTACAGAGTGTGGAGGCATACTTTATCGTTATGACAGTAAACTGGTAAACCATGGGCTCTCAATGAGCATTACGGGATTGATCTTTTTTATTTTAGCCAATGCATTTCCTTTGATACAGATAGATATATTGGGAAGTGAACAGTTTATTACGATGCCAAAAACAATTTTTTCTTTGTTTGAAAGTGGATTTTATCTTGTAGGGTTTCTTTGTCTCTTTCTTATTTTAGTTTTTCCTTTGATGATATTGATGATAAATATACTTCTATTTACGCTTTTGAAGCTGGAGCGTGGCGCCGAAATGACAAAAGAGCTCTTGATATTACTCTCTTATATCACTCCTTGGAGTATGGCAGATATCTTTTTTATCAGTATCCTTGTTGCACTGGTCAAACTTATCGCATTCGGACAGATAAATATTGGGATCGCATTTTGGGCATTAATGATTTTTATTCTAATAGATGTATATATTACTAAGCGTATCAGTCTTTTTGAACTATGGATGCAAAGAAAAAGAATTTTTTTTAAAAATGGGAATAGATGATAGAAGTAGATGAAGATAAACTGATACGATGTCCTGTATGTGGTGCTGTAAACATAGATAAAGGTAAGAAAAACATTTGTCGCCGTTGTGAATCCCCCATCTATCAGCATAGAAACTTCAGTACAGAAAAATCTTGGGCGTACTTGATCACTGCGATGATCGCATATATACCTGCAAACCTCTATCCTATGTTGGTGACAAGTGCTTTTGGTACCAAAGATGAAAGCACGATACTTGGAGGTGTCATACTGTTATGGGAACTTGAATCATACCCCGTTGCTGTTATTATATTTTTTGCATCTATCATGATACCTGTAATGAAATTCCTTATCTTGATTTATCTGTTAATTAGTGTAAAATACCCTATTGGAAAAGATAAGAAAGTAAATAAACATAAATTGTATTATATGACTGAAGTGATCGGACCATGGTCTATGATAGATGTCTTTGTTGTTGCTATACTTGCTGCACTTATACATTTATCCAGTGTTGAGATCCTTGCAGGTACCGCTGCTACAGCTTTCGCTATCTCAGTATTTTTTACGTTACTGGCAGCACATGCCTTTGATGAAACATTAATTAAGGAAAACAGATAAATGTCAAAACAGATACCAGAGATCACAGAATCTTCGAAGTTTAATCTTATCACTTCTATTTGGATCGTACCTATCATTGCGCTCTTTATTGCGGGATGGTTGGCATATCAGCATTTTTCTCAACGTGGACCTGAGATTAAAATTATCTTTCCTCAAAATGAAGGTTTGGTTGCCGGTCAGAGCGTGGTCAAGTATAAAAATGTACCTGTAGGGAAAGTAACAGATATTTATGTAGAAGAGGGAACAGAGGGAGTCATTGTTGTTGTGCGTATGAATACCAAAGAGTCCAGATCTTATCTTTCTGAGCATGCTAAATTTTGGATCGTTAAACCTGAAGTTGGTCTGTCGGGTGTCAGCGGATTAGATACCTTGCTTTCTGGAACATACATCAATGTCTATTCAAAAGCAGGCGGAAAAAGTTTGACCAACACGTTTATAGGTCTTGAACAAGCCTACAGGGATGACCTTCAAGGAGAATACTTTCATTTGACTTCACCTAATGGAGAGGGTGTAGCGGAGGGCACACCTGTTTATTTTAAAAATATTAAAGTAGGTCAGGTTGAATATCTCTATATTGGATTAAATGAAAAAAACATAGAGGTTATTGTGTTTATTGATAAAAAATATACACCATATATTAATAATGATTCTAAGTTTTGGATGAAAAGTACGCTAAATGTTGACTTTACAAGAGGCAACCTTGATGTCAGTATTGCACCGATGAACTCTTTAATACAGGGAGGAATTGAATTTTCTTCTACTGGAAAGAATGATGAAGACCTTATAGCAAATGACCACATCTATAAACTTTTTAAAAATAAAACTGAGGCTGACAGACAGGTCATTGGTTCTCAGATACAGTTTATAAAAAAATTCATGTTAGTTACCGATGATGATTCGATAGCGAAATTAAATGTAAATGCCCCTGTACGTTTTAACGGGTTTAATATAGGCGAAGTTGAAAGTATTGATATTACCTATAGTAAAAAAACACATAATATGCTAGCCAAGATCTTACTTTGGGTCGATACTTCTGTATTTGATGATGCTGATGAGACGAATTCCACTGGTATAGATAACTTTTATGAGGCAGTGGAACACGGTTTACGTGCCAAAATAGCATCATTAGATCCAATTACCGGTATGTTGTATGTAGATATGACGTTTAAGCACCAAGACGGAAATGGAACTGTTATACATGGCGGAGAGTATGAACAATTACCAATGGCAAGTCAAAATTCCGGCAGTATAATGGATAGTGTAGGTCAGATACTTAATAAATTGAACGATCTACCTTTAGAGAAACTTCTTGCATCTATGACTAAAGTAGTCGAAGAGAGCGCTGAACCAATTAAAAATGCAAATGTTTTACTGGAAGATTTACAAAAAACAGTGAAAAATATTAATGCTTTGACAAGTAAAAAATCATTTGAAGTTTTACCGGATGAATTAAATAAGGCACTTAAAGAGATGACCCGTACATTGAAGAGTACGCAAAAGGCTGTGAAAGGTTACGACAATGATTCTCTTTTCAAAGAACAATTGGCACAGACACTTGAAATACTGACAAAAACATCTAAAGAGATGCAGGTATTCTTGCGTATGCTTAACAGAAAGCCAAATTCACTTATCTTTGGAGACAACTAATGTCACGAATTAAATACAGTACAAGGGAGACACAACATGTTGACTCGTAGAAAAATAAAAACACTTTTTATGCCTATAGTACTATTAGGTTTGAGCGGTTGTATAACATCCAGTCATTATTATGTCCTTTCAATAGCCCCTCAACCTGCAATGCACTATGTAAATAAAAATAGAAGCATAGGTGTAAAGAAGGTTACGATTCCTGATTATCTGTATAAAAGAGAAATCGCTGTCGCAAAAACATCAAGTCAGATCACTTTGCTAAGTGGTGCGGTCTGGGGAGAAGATCTCGATGCAGGATTGACACAAAGACTCATAAGCTTTTTACAGAAAAAATTTCAGCAACCAAGTGTTTATGCCTATCCTTGGGATCTGGACAGAGTACCAGATGTAAAAGTAAGTGTGGATATTACACGTTTTATAGCTAAGGGAGATAAAGTCTATCTTGATGCCAATTGGGAAGCAGTACATGTAAGTACGGAGAAACGTAAAGCAAAACTCTTTAGTACTACTGTACCAACAAGCAGTGATGCTGCTAGTGTCGTTGAATCAATGAATAGGGCGTTTGGACAGCTGGAAGAAGATGTTGCTAAAGGGATAAAGACACTTTAATCCCTTTAGCCTGCACGATATCATACCCACACAATTCTTTCTATTCTAGAATCTTAAGCACTTCATTTTCTTTTTTCATTTCTGTTTTAGTATTATTCACCTTTTTTTAAACGAAAAAGTACTATACTTTTTTAATTGACCGACGGTCAGTCATTATAAAGGAATGTTATGGCGATCATTGTAAACAAAGAAGAAAAGCGTAGAAATATTGCACTTTCTTGTAGAGAATTACTCTTAGAACACGGGATAAATTCACTTACTATTTCTCAAATTGCAAAAACTGCAGGTGTGGGAAAAGGAACGATCTATGAGTATTTTGAAAATAAAGAAGATATTGTTTTTGAGATCATCACAACATTCATTGTAGAGCATGAAAGAAGGTTACTGGAATTATCAGATGCCCAGATCTCTACTAAAGAGAAACTTTTTCAATTTTTCTATCTTCTTTTTGAAGATGAATTAGTAAGAAAGCAGCTTAAGGTTTATAAAGAGTTTCTCGCTATTTCTTTAAGCAATGAACCTGAAGAGATGCTGCTTTTCAGTCAGCAGTGTCATGACAGATTTACTGTTATTCTTTCTCAAATATTAGAAGCAGGAAGAGATAGCGGTGAGATAGCAGAAAAGAAGTTGGTACATGAAAGCACTTTGATCTTATTTGCCACAGGATTAATAGTAGATTCACGTTTATTTGATTTTGATGTTGAAACAGAGATTCATAAATTTTTAGAGATGTTGCTCTCATCGAATGAGAAGGAGTTATAGATGAAGATCTTATTGGGACTATTTGTACCCTTATCTATTTTTGCGCAGAGTTATGCTTTGACAACATTGGTAGAGCATGCCAATAAAGAGAATAAACTGATCAAATCAAAAGAGATCAGTATTAAAGCGAAGCAAAAAGAAGTTGATGCTGCCAAGAGTGCATATTGGCCTACAGTAGATATAGGTGCAACTCAAAGCTATATTTCTCCTAACAGCATAGTCAATCCCGGAGAGGTTTCAGCTGCGTATGCAATGGTAAGTGTAGATCTTTATGACGGCGGTAGAAAAAGTGCTTTGCTTAATGCGAAGCGTTTTGAAGAAGAGGCGGCTTTTTTTGAAAAGGGTGCTTTTGAGAAGAGCATTACACTTCAGATCGTACGTCAATATTATGGTTTGAAAAAATTCAAAGCCACATTAGGTGCATTACAAGAGCGTTCTACCGAATTGGAAGAACAGATCAAACGTGTCAAAAAGTTTAAGGGTGCAGGACTTTCCACACAAGAGGATGTAGATAAACTTCAAGCAGAGTATGACAGCAACAACTATACGATGGCCAATACCAAGTTGGAGATTTTAAGAAGTGAAAAGAATCTACAACTTCTCAGTGGATTACCGGTTAAAACGTTAAAAAGAAACTATTTTCAAGAACCGAAGAATATAGAATTTGAACTGTTTGAAACGATTAAAGTACTTCAAGCCAACGCCAATGCTATAGGTGAAAATGCCAATGCGATTAATGCAGGCAATAGACCACAGGTCAGGCTATCAGATACCTATAATAAGTATCATTATGATGATACGGTTTCAATGCCTGGTTTTGATCTTTTAGATGACCATCAAAACACCTTAACGCTCTCAGTCAATATGCGTATTTTTGATCATGGAAGAATCTCTAAAGAGAGTGAAGCAGTGAAGTATCAGAAGCTCGCATTAGAATCTGAGATCGAATATGCTGAGCATGAACAAGAGATGAACTTTCATCTCTCTGAAAAAAGTTTAGAGACTATACGTACGAGACTTAAAAGTGCAAAGAGTGCACTGCGCGCTGCAACAAGTACGTATGATGTGCTTAAAGAGAAATTTGAAGTAGGCTTGGTTGACAATATCGCTTTTTTGGATGCACTAACACAAAAAACACTGGCACAATCACGCTATAAAGAGACACTATTTGATTATGAGATCGGTAAATCGATCTATTACTATTATGCAGGGAAAGACCCCAAGGAGTTTATTAGATGAAGAAGACATTATTTTTAATCGTTGCACTATTACAGTTAAATGCAGAAGAGATCTATGCTACGTTTGATATACAAGCACAAAAGAGTGCTTCTTTGGCATTCAGCAGCAGTGGGATCATTGAGAAAATGAACGTGGATATCGGCTCGATCGTAAAAAAAGATGAACTATTGGCAGAGTTGCTTAATGAAGATATCAAAGCAATGGTAGAAGTTTCAAAAGTCGCTTTGAAATATGCCAAAAGTGACTTTGAGAGACAAGAGAAGGTCAAACAGCACATCAACCAATCCCTCTTTGACAGTTTTGCTTATAAATTTGATAATGCCAAAGTACAACTGCAATATCAACAGACACTTTTAGACAAAACCTATCTACGTGCGCCTTTTGATGGTCTTATCACTGCAAAAAAGGTTGAAGTCGGTGATGTGGTGAGCGGCCAGATGATTACAGAGGTTTTCGACATTCAAAGTCTGAAGGAGAGAAAACTTGTTTTGCAATTCGATCAAAAATATCATAAAAGAGTTAAAGTGGGAGACAGCTTTAAATACAAAGTCGATGGAGATGATACTACGTATACCGGAACGATCTATAAGATCTACCCAACCATTGATTCAAAATCACGAAAGATGTCAGCAGAAGTGAAAGCGGAGCACTTTCCTGTTGGACTTTTTGGTGATGGATATATTACAACAAAGTAGGAAATGATGTATAAATTTGCCATAAACAGACCCATAACAACATTGATGGGAGTATTGTCATTCATTGTATTTGGATTGATGTCTTACACAACAATGCCTGTGAATCTTTTTCCTAATGTAGACTTTCCTGTTGTAACCATTCAAACAAATTATAATGGTGCTGATGCAAGTACTGTTGAGACTAAAGTAACGGATAAACTTGAAGAAGCGATCAGTGGAATCGATGGGATAGATAAACTGATGTCAACTTCCTATGAAGGATTTTCTTCAGTGGTCGTACAGTTTGAACTTTTTAAAAATATTGATGAGGCGACCAATGATGTTCGTGATAAAATAGGCTCTGTTCTACTGCCTAATGAAGTTGAGAAGCCCATCGTAAAAAAATTGGGTGCAAGTGGAGCAGTGATCAACCTTTTTATTGCTACGAAAACGGGGGATACTACAGCACTCATGCGAATGTCTGATGAAAAGATCAAGCCAATACTCCAACGGATCCAAGGTGTTGGTGAAGTGAATATTATCGGGTATCAAGACAGAGAAATTCGTATCTTTGTAGATCCGTTTAAACTTAATAAATATAATCTAACAGCACTAGATGTTCAAAATATAGTTGCGGCGCAAAATATCAATCAAGGTGCCGGTAAGCTTATAAGTGAGCAAAAAGAGACCATCATTAAAGTGAAAGCAGATGCTATCAGTGTTGAGGATCTTCAAGCATTGGTACTTAAGCCAGGGATTAAGCTAAAAGATGTTGCAAGAGTGGAAGATGGCTTGAGCGACAGTAGCAGTTACTCTACTTATAATGGTAATCAGGGTGTGATGCTGGAAGTAAAAAAGATCTCCGGTGAAAATGTACTTAATATCATCAAAGGTGTTAAAGAAGTGATGCCTCGTCTTGAAACAATTGCCGGGGAGAATTACACGCTACAACTGCTTCAAGATCAAAGTGATAAGATCATGGTGAATATCAACAATGTAACATTTGACCTTATCTACGGGTCTATCTTGGCGATCATTATTGTCTTTTTCTTCCTAAGAAATGTCACAGCTACACTTGTATCAGCACTGGCAATCCCTACCTCTATCATTGGAACATTTGCCATTATTGACTGGATGGGATATGACTTAAACAAACTTACACTTATAGGACTAACACTTGCAATTGGTATCTTTATTGATGATGCGATTGTTGTTATTGAAAATATTACCAAAAAGATGGAAGAAGGAATGGAACCTTTTAAAGCATCGTTTGAAGGGATCAAAGAGGTATCATTTTCTATCTTGGCGATCTCATCCGTCTTACTTGCAGTTTTTGTACCGGTGGCATTTATGGATGGTATTGTAGGTATGTTCTTTAACTCTTTTGCTATGACAGTAGCTGCGGGTATCGTACTTTCCTATCTGGTTGCAGTGATGTTTATTCCTACTGTCGGAGCACGGGTTTTAAGTGCAGATCAGAGCAAATTTTTTCATCTGACAGAGCCATTTTTTATAGGATTGGACAAAACGTATGTAGCCATACTTAAACCGTTGATTCGTTTTAAATGGATCACCATTATGGTGACGATCGGATTACTGATTGCCTCAACTAAACTATCCACAGGTATGGATTTTGTTCCGATGGAAGACAACAGTGAATTTCAAGTATTTACCAAAGCACCGGTAGGAACAAGTTTGGAAGAGATGAAGAAAAAAATGAAGCCTATGCTTAAGAAAATGGAGGCTGATGAGAATATAGAATATTCGGTATTGTCCATTGGATACAACAGTGCCAAGGAGATCCATAAAGCTAAGATCTATGCGAAGCTCAAGCCGGTAGCAGAGCGTAGTATTTCACAAGAAGACGTAGTACAGCAGTATACCAATGCATTTAAAACCATCAATGAGATGGTTGTGACCGTTGAAGAGGTTGCACCATTTGATACAGGAGCAAGTAATGCACCCGTACAGATCGTTGTAACAGGGGCAGACCTTGATGTCCTTAACAAAACTACACAAAAGTTGATGGATCTTTTGAAAGAGACGCAAGGTGTAGTAGGTATTGATAGAGATTATGAGAGTGGCAAACCTGAGATCAAAGTAGATATCTTAAGAGAAAATGCACAGCGTGCCGGGGTCAGTGCTAATGAGTTAGCGGGTATCCTCTCGAGTGCGTATTCCAGTGATAGAGCTATTTCATATTATGAAGAGAATGGGCGTGAGTTTGATATTACCTTGCGTTTTGAAGATCAATATCGTAACAATATAGACGATATTAAAAAACTGCAGGTTAAAAACAGTGATGGCGAGTTTGTCTCACTTGAAGGATTGATCAGCTTTGAAGAAGATACAGGTACATCCTCTATTAACCGTTTTGACCGTGAAAGAAAAGTAATGGTAACAACAGGTATCTATGAAACCAGTTTGGATGTTGTTATGAAAGTGGTGGATGACAAAATAGGAGAGATACTGCCTGCAGGATATAACTATCGTTATACTGGAGATATTGAGAATATGGCTGATACCAATGCCGCATTTGGTGCAGCTGTTTTGCTTGCAGTGATCTTGATCTATCTGATCTTGGCAGCATTGTATGAGTCTCTCATCCAACCGTTTATTATCATGGTAGCAATGCCACTGTCATTTACCGGTGTGATCGTTGCACTTTATTTGACGGGGAATAACTTTAGTCTTTTTGTCATGATCGGGATCATTCTCTTGCTTGGTATGGTAGGTAAAAATGCGATCTTGGTCGTTGACTTTGCGAACCAGGCAATCAAAGAAGGGAAAGAGGTAAATGAAGCCATTCTTGAAGCGGGTGAAAAAAGACTTCGACCCATTCTCATGACCACTTTTGCGATGATAGGAGCCATGCTTCCTTTGGCATTCGGTACCGGAGCTGGGCATGAGAGTAATGCACCAATGGCATTGGCGATCATCGGAGGACTTTTGAGTTCAACGATCTTAACACTTTTAGTGGTTCCTGCTATTTATCGTATCATGTACCCTATGGATGCATGGCTTAGAAAATGGTATGAAAAAGGTACGGTTTAACCCTTTTTTCTTGCTGTTCGAAGAGGATTTTAGTTTAATAATCAAAATAAGATAATAGAATACATACATACTACACGCTCCGAAGTGTACTATGTCGAAAAAAAAGGGTTAAAATGCACAATAAACTAGAGAATCTCATGGGAAGAATGGGAGCATTTATATATGATAATCCTTTGAAGGTCATTGTTGTCGTTTTTGCACTCTTGGCATTTCCCCTTTCTCATGTACCACAGATCAAAATGGACACTTCTACAGAAGGGTTTATGCATGATGATGATCCTGTACTTTTGGAATATAATGAGTTTAGGGCACAGTTCGGACGTGATGAACGTGTCATTGTCGCGCTAAAAAGTGAAAATATCTTTACCCTGGAGTTCTTTAAGACACTTAAATCCCTACACGAAGAGATCGAGTCAAATGTCCCTTTTTTAGATGACATCACCTCACTCTATAACGTAAGAAATACCAGAGGTGAGGGAGATCAGCTTATTACCGATGATCTACTTGAACCTTTTCCTACTACACAAGAAGAAGTTGCTGCTATAAAACAGCGTGCCCTGGCATCACACTTTTATAAAGATCTATTTATCAGTAAAGACGGAAAGATGACCACACTGGTCATAGAGACAGATGCCTACTCTCATGAGGGTGAGAAAGAGGTGTCAGATGTGGATGCCTTTGATGAAGGTTTTGAAGACGATATACCTAATGCAACAGATGAAACCAAAGAGAGAGCATTTTTAACCGATAAAGAAAATGCACAGTTGGTCGAAGCAGTATTAAGCATCGTTGAAAAGTATAAAAAAGAAGACCTTGAGATCTTTGTGGCTGGTTCTCCTTCTGTTAATCACGCACTCAAGTCTCAGATGCAGGCAGATATGCAAAAGTTTATGCGTATTACATTCCTTATCATACTTGTATTCTTATTTGTGATGTTCAGACGTGCTTCAGCTGTCTTCTATCCGCTTATGGTGATCATTTTATCGCTCTTAGCAACTGTGGGTACAATGGCGTGGAGCGGGGTAGCCTTTAAACTTCCTACACAGATCGTACCATCACTTCTCTTGGCTGTAAGTATCGGTGCTACCGTACACGTACTCTCTATATTTTTCGATAAGTTCAATACGACTGGAGACAAGAGAGAGGCGATAAAGTATACACTAGGACACTCTGGCCTGGCCATTGCTATGACCTCTGTCACGACTGCAATTGGTGTAGGGTCATTTTCCGGTTCCAAAGTAGCGCCTATTTCAGATCTGGGTATGTTTGCTTCACTTGGGGTCATGATCTCATTGTTCTTAACGCTTACACTGCTTCCTGCACTTTTAAGTGCTACTAAAATGAAACAGAAGACAAAAACGCAAAAAGATAAACTGGACACGGTGATGCAAAAACTTGCAGTCATTCCTGTAAACCATTACAAAGGTATCATTGCAGGAAGTATTGTATTGATCGTAGTGGCATTGTTTGCTGCAACAAAGATAGAGCTTTCGCATAATCCACTTAAATGGTTCCAGCCTGACAGCTATGACCGGATCTCTACAGAAACTATTGATGAAACACTCAACGGTTCTGTGACTATTGAGTTGATCATAGATACGGGTGAAGAGAATGGATGGAATGATCCTGTCAGACTGGAGAAACTCAACAAACTTTCTGCCCAGATGGAACAGTATGTAGATAAGTACACTCATATAGGAAAAGTGGTTTCACTTGCAACGATCGTAAAAGAGACCAATAGAGCGTTGCATGAAAATAATGAAGCGTATTACACGATACCAGACAATGCTGATCTGGTTTCTCAGGAGTTGTTATTGTTTGAGAACTCTGGTTCTGATGACCTTGAGGATGTGGTGGACAGCCAGTTTTCCAAAGCACGTATAAGTATTAAAGCGCCATGGACAGATGCTGTACGTGCTACACAGCTTCTAGAGTATGTACAAGAGGAAGCAACAAGGACTTTTCCAGATGAGGAAGTCATTACTACGGGGATGATACCACTTCTTATTAATACATTTTCCCATGCGGTAAGCTCATCTGTCACCAGTTATTTTATCGCTTTTATAGGTATTTCCTTGATGATGATGCTGATTCTGGGTTCTGTACGCTTGGGGCTGTTAAGTATGATACCAAACCTTACACCGATCATTTTAGGGTTATTACTGATGTATTATGGGCACATAGCATTAGATATGTTCACACTGCTTATCGGTTCCATAGCCATAGGACTTGCTGTGGATGATACGATCCATTTCCTACACAACTTTAGAAGATACTACCTACAGAGTGGTGACAGTGCAAAAGCCATAGAGCAGACATTCTTTACTACAGGTAAAGCGATGGTGATCACTACCATAGTCTTATCATTAGGTTTTTATGCTTATATGATGGCAAATATGATCTCAGTACAAAATTTTGGATTGCTCACAGGTTCCGTGATCATCATGGCGCTTTTGGCAGACCTTTTACTTGCGCCAGCACTCATGATAGTTGTGGCGAAACGTGGCTGGATAAAATAATTAAAGGAGAACAGATGACTACAAAAAAACTATTACTTACGTGTACTTTAGGATTTGCATTTATGACAAGCAGTCTTTTAGCAGATGATCCAAAGGCTAGAGCGATCATGGAAAAGGTCGATGCCAGGGATGATGGAAAAACATTGGAACAAGATATGCTCATGGTCCTTATAGATAAAAATGGAAAAAAAAGAAATAGAGATATCAAATCTTATGCGAAAGATTTTGGAGAAGATGAACATCGTATTATGTTCTTTAAAAGTCCTGCAGATGTGAAGAATACATCTTTTCTAACCTATGATTATGATGATTCAAGCAAAGATGATGATCAGTGGCTCTATCTTCCTGCACTAAAAAAAGTAAAACGTATCCCCACTTCAGATAAGAGTTCAAGTTTTATGGGTTCGGATTTTTCCTATTATGATATGACTGATAGAGACCTGGAAGACTATGACTTTAAACTGCTTAAAGAGACAGAAGTAAGAGGAAAAAAAGCATGGATGATAGAAGCAACACCTCGTACGTCCAAAGTGGTCAAAGAGTCTGGATATACCAAAAGCATAGCATTGGTAAGACAGGATAATTATGTAGTAGTTCGTTCTATAGGGTTTATGAAGAGCAATAAGAAAAAATACCTTGATGTTAAAAAGCTTCACAAGCAAGGTGGTGTATGGTTGATAGACGAGATGACGATGACTACCAAAAAAGGTAAAAGTACTCAGCATAAAACTATTTTAAAGTTTACGAATAAAAAACTGAATAAGCCGATAAATGACACTATGTTTACGACACGTAGACTAGAAAAGGGTATGTAAGTTGAAAAGCATAGGTCTATCTGTTTTTACAGCTATTATTCTTTTGAGTATTAATACTCATGCAGATGAGATAGACGATGCAATGGCTGGATTTGAGGATAGTTCTACGAATGTGTCAGAAGAGAAGAGTGTAGAAGATGAACTGTTGGAAGGTTTTGATGATACACCGGCTGTAAGTGTGGAAGAAGAGAGCAGCAGTGAAGAACTGTTAGATGGGTTTGAAGATAGTACTGAAGAGAATATGGAAAGTATAGAAGAGGCTTCTAACTATGTTCCCGGATTTACCGGAAAAATCACACAGCAGGCAGTCTATGCTCTCTATACGGATAAACCGCATGATAATATCTCTTCATTTAAAAGTTCACTTTTATTGGACTATGAACACAAATTTGAAAATGGCTTTAAATTCAAGATCAATGGTAAGGCGTATTATGATGCTATCTATGACATCAAAGGTAGTGACAAGTTTTCTCAAGATGAACTAGATGAACTAAGAAGCGAAGTTGAGCTTTTTGATGCATACATTGAGGGAAGTCTCACAGATAATTTCGATATGAAACTAGGGCGTCAGGTTGTTGTATGGGGTCGATCTGATACCATACGTGTTACAGATGTATTGAATCCTTTAGATAACCGTCGTCCGGGCATGGTAGATATAGAAGATTTGCGCCTACCAGTGACTATGGCAAAGTTTGATTATTTCATTGGGGATTGGCGCGTTACACCTATAGCCATCCTTGAACAACGTTTTTCTAAACGACCTCCTTTTGGGTCAGTATTTTATCCTCTGCCTATTCCGGCCCCGGATGATAAAGAGTACTCTGATGTCACCTATGCTCTCTCGGTCGGGGGTGAGTTTACAGGCTGGGATATCAATCTTTATGCTGCGCGGATACATGATGATGAAGGTCATATTGTAGTTACTCCTCAACCAATCAGGGAGCATGACAAAGTCAATATGTTTGGTACTGCACTGAATTTCCTAACGGGCTCTTGGCTTTTTAAAACAGAATTTGCATATTTTGATGGACTAAAGTATACAACAACGGGCGATGATGAGTTCACAAGAAGAGATCTGCTTTTAGGGTTTGAATATAAAGGTATCGCAGATACATTGATCTCTTTTGATACAGTATACAGAGATATAGGTGAATATGATGAAAGACTTTTGAATGAACTTAATCCATTAAATAAACAGAGTTATCAACATGCATTTCGTGTAAGCTCTGATTTTATGAATGCAACACTTACAGCAAACTATCTACTTACTTTGTTTGGTGAGAAGTTTGATGAAGGCGGCTTTCAAAGGGCTTGGGTAAAGTATGAACTCGGTGAAGGGGTCAATACAAATTTTGGTGTTGTTGATTACATAGGAGGATCTTTCGGGTTTGATGCTGTGAAAGACAACGATATGTTGTTCGTAGACATCTCATATAGCTTTTAATTATGATACAATACTTCAATTAATTCATCATACAGATAAGGAAGCTTATGTCTATTGGACATTATATGAAAACGGTATTATTACTTGGAGGGATAACACTGCTACATGCAGAAGTGACGACTCATCCTTTTGAAATAGAATCAGGTATGGTCCTTTATGATATCAGGGGAGGCGCACAACTTACACCTGAAACAAACCTCAGTATAAAAGGTAATGCAAAATTACGTTTTAAAGAGTGGGGGGATGTGAAGTTAGAAGAAGAGAGTGGCGTTGTGTTGACGACAGGAGCGATCAAACATAAACAACATGTAAAAAGATTGGAAAAAGAGACAAAAGATACTGTCATTACAGCTGATTATGAAAATGAGCAGCTTTTAGAACGTAAAAAAGGCTCAAAAGATATCAATATTCATGATGAAACAGTTTCTTTAACCAAAAAAGGTCAAGAAAATATTGCAGGTGTACTTTGTGATGTATGGGAAGGACCGGGTGTAAAGAAATGCATTTATAAAAATATCGTACTTAAATTAGAGTCACATGTTTTAGATGTGTCATATGTAAAAGAGGCGACTAAAGTAGTTTTTGATATCAATACATCTACTGAAGAGTGTGAAGTACCGGATTATCCAGTACACGAATTTGCACTTTTTAAAGATAGTATTAAAACAAAGAATGCATATAAAGCAGAAAACCTCTGTAAGGTTTTAAAAGAGGTGGCCTATGATGTCTCTGAGGATAATAGAAGTTATAGCAGCAATAATATAGATGATGAAGAAAGAAAAAAATTTATCAATCATATCGCAAAAGATATTTATGAGAGACAAAAAGAGCTTTTACCTGAATTGTTACACTCCCTAAAGGAAACACGTGCTTGTCTACAGACAGGTGATGATCCTTTTTCAGCGAATGAATGTATAGAGAATTTTAGTCGAATGAAGACACAGCTAGGAACTAGAAGAGGAAGACTATATCATTCTTTGGGATGATAAAAGAAAAAATACCCTGTTGGATAAAATAGAAGATGATCTCATTGACCTAGAGTCTCGTATACCATGTGTGAATCGTGCAAAAAACATTACTGATCTTTCTAGCTGTATAAAATAGACATCTGATGAAGTTTTACCGTATATATATAGAGCTTACAAATGTATGCGGGCTTTCTTGCAGTTTCTGTCCTACCAAAGCATTGCCTTCCCAAGAGATGAATTTAGATTTTTTCGAATCTGTCGTTAAGCAAGCAAAAGAGTATACCAATGAAATAGCCTGCCATGTGGTAGGTGACCCTCTTACACTATCTAATCTTCATGATTATTTGGACATCTTGCATAAGCATGGGCTTAAAGCGATGTTGACAACCAGCGGGTACTTTTTAAAAAAACACTCTTATGATACACTCTTTCATCCTTGTGTCAAACAGATTAATATCTCTCTTAACAGCTTTAATAAAAATGATACCTCGATCACATTTGAACAATATATCGATCCGATACTTTCGTTATGTGAAGCAAAGTTGGAAAGAGAAGCGGATCTTTTTATTAATTTGCGTGTATGGAATTTAGATGAAATGATGAGTGAACGTACATTTAATGAAACATTATTTGAAAAGCTCTCTTCTACGTTTAATACGAAACTTCATTTAGAAAGTATCTATCAAGAGAGACCAAAGTCCATACGTTTGGCTTCTAAAGTACTGGTACATTTTGATAACTACTTTGAATGGCCTTCTCTCAACAATAAGAACTATGGAGATGGTACATGTCAGGGGTTACAGTCTCATATAGCTGTTCTTGCCAGTGGAAAAGTAGTTCCTTGTTGTTTGGACTGTGATGGTATCATAGAACTTGGCGATTTGCATAAAGAGTCATTGGATGAGATAGTAACTTCAAAACGTGCTGTAAGTATGTTAGAGGGGTTTAAAAAGGGCAAAGCGATTGAAGAGCTTTGCCAGAAGTGTTCGTATAAAGATCGTTTTAACGACTGAGATGTTAGTCAGCGTCAGGTGTGATTCTTTCGAATCTTGTACCTTCAAATGAGAAGTTCCCCATCATACCTTTAGAGTCAAATACAAAACCAACCAAATTCGATCCAAAATCTACATCATCAGCCTCTTCTTCGGCATTATAGTCAAACACTGCGATATTTACATCTACCTCACTTTCCCAGTCATCATCACGCATGAACTTTTTAAGCGCCTCATCAGATGTGATGGCTATGATCAATGAAAACTCTTGTGCTCCCATTGAAAAACCTGCAGATACGGATGCAATACTGTAGTAGCTATCTGTAGTACCATTGATACGTAATGCACCTTCACCATATCTACCACCTACAAAAAATCCAGCTTCTCTTACTTTAGGAAAGATCACATAACCTTTTGCATTGTCTAAAAATCTTTTACCACCATGCACTTCCTTATAAAATTCCATAAGTGCTTTATCTGCATCATTGTCAATTTCACGAGCAGTGTCTACTGATGCCGTTACAGCTGTACTGAATGCCAGTAGCATTACAAGCAAGAGGGGGATAGCTTTAAATATTTTCATTCCAAGTCCTTAATTTTTTGTTGTTGATTATAACATAAAAATATCAGTCATATTGTTTATGTATAAATATTGGAGGTAAAACACTTAAAGCATTTTACCTGAAGTTTTTGAAGGGTGTTCTAAGGATTAATTCTCTTAAATCTAGTACCTTCCATTGTGAAGCTTCCGAGCATACCTTTAGCATCAAAGACAAAAGCAACCATATCGTCTTCAAAATCAGTATCATCAAGCTCTTCTTTTGAATTCCATTCGGCTATAGTTATTTTACCATCGACATCTGTTTCCCACTCATCATCATCAAGAAGGAATTTATTGAGTGCTGCATCTGAAGTGAAGGCTATGACCATGTGATGCATCTGTGCACCCATCTGAAAACCAACAGAAGCTGAAGTGATACTATAGTACGCTTTAGAAGAGTTACCTACGCGAAGGACACCTTCACCATATTTACCACCGAAAAAGAATCCTGCTTCTTTTACATCGGGGAAAACAAGATACGCTTTTGCATGCTCCAAATATTTTTTAGAACCTTTCACTTCCTTGTAAAATGTTCTCAGTGCATCATTAGAATCATTTTCTATTTCACTTTTAGAGCTAAGTGTTGCCATTGATTGTGTACTAAATGCTAAAAGCACAACAAAGAGTAGAGGTAAAAACTTGAGTTTTTTCATGATTTGTCCTTAATTGAAATTCGTTAATTATATCACAATATATAAGTTATACAGATAGATGAAAGTGTAAAAAAGAAAAAAATAGTAAAAAGTAACGAAAAAGGATTTGAATGTATTGAAGAGGTTTGATGGAGAGATTTTCCATCAAACGCTATAAAAGTATAAAATTAACTAAGGGATGATTCTTTGAAACTTTGTGCCCTCTATACTCACACCAGCCATTAAACCCTGTTCACCATAGACAAATCCAATAATAGGTTTTTCATAACTTATTGATGAAATATCTTTCATCTTACCCCAGTCTGCAACAATGATAGAACCATCTACACCGGCTTCCCATCCATTACTTTTGATAAAGTTGTTTAAAGATTCTTCTGAGACAAAAGCGATAAGCACGGAATGCTCTTGAACACCTGCTTGATATCCTATGGAAGCAGATGTCATACTATAAAAATATTTAGTGACACCATTAACGCGTAATGCACCTTTTCCATATTTGCCTCCAATGATAAATCCACCCTTATAAACAGAAGGGAAAACGAGGTAGCCTTTCACTTTCGTAAGAAATTTCTCTCCACCTGGTACATCTTTTTTAAATTTTTTAATGGCTAGATCTACTTCTGTATTAAGTTTATTTGCATTAGCTTCTGCAAATGCAAACTGAGTAAAAGCTAAAGAGATGAGAACCAATAGTATCATCGGGTTAAATTTTTTAATATACATCTTACAATCCTTATGAAATTTGTCGTATTATACCTTATAAAAGTAAATAAATTGTGTTGTAGGATAATCATGGAAAAGCTAACAATTAAAGCGTATGCAGCAAGACATAAATTAAGTATATTTAATGTTGTGAAAATGACTAAATCAGGTAAAATACCGACTGAAACTGTCAATGAAAATGGTAAAGAAGTGGTTTATATACTTATAGATGATGCTATAGAGAATGAGGTGAAAAAGGGTATTGTTAAAGAAGACAGTCAAGAACCGTATAGCCTTCGAAAAGAGAATGATAGACTTAAAAAAGAGGTTCAAAAATTAAAAGAGGAGATAGCAGCACTTAAAAAAAGTGTATAATAACAGTATGAAAGTAGCTTATATTACAGATGATGTTTATCTAAAACATGACACTGGTACAATGCACCCTGAATCTCCAGAACGTCTTAGAGCAATTAATAGAGCTGTTCAACCTTTACGTGATTCATTAATATTGAAATCTCCCATAAGTGTTTCAGAACGTATACTTGAACTTGTACATCCACCTGAACATGTTGAAATGATAAAAAATGTCAGTGCATATGGTGGAAGTATTGATTCAGATACCGTTTGCAGTATGGATTCTTATGATGCTGCAATAATGGCAGTAGGCGCAGGGATCGTTGCATTGGACGGCATACGATCAGACGAGTTTGAACGGGCATTTTGTGCTGTAAGACCTCCTGGCCATCATGCCACACCGACACAGGCCATGGGCTTTTGTCTCTTCAATAATATAGCCATTTCGGCACGTTATGCACAAAACATAGGATATAAAAAAGTGATGATCATTGATTTTGATGTGCATCACGGTAATGGTACTCAAGATACATTTTATGAGGATGATTCAGTCTTCTATTTTTCTTCACATCAAGCATATGCATATCCAGGTACAGGAGCACAATCAGATAAGGGTAGTGGAAAGGGTGAAGGTTACACAGCAAACTTTTTAATGATGCCTGGAAGCAGTGACAGTGAATTACTTGATATTTATGAAAATGAACTGCCTCGATATATTGAGAGCTTTAAGCCTGATATTATCCTGGTCTCTGCAGGTTATGACTTGCATGAAAGTGATCCTTTGGCTCAACTCAATGTTACCACAGAGGGTATAAGAAGCATAGTTAGAATAATATTGGACAGTGCTGACGTACCTTTTGTATTTTTTTTAGAAGGCGGATATAACGTAAATGCATTGGGAGAAAATGTAAAAGTGACACTAAACGAAATGATGGTGGAATAAATATTAATTTTAACACCATTCCTTAATTAATTTTACTTATATTTATGCATATTATTGATATACTTTTCACATGGAAGTGTATAAAATAAAAAATATTGCCGGACATCTCGCAAAAGGGTTTTTAAGTAACCCTCTTACCCCTGTTATAGCCATTGCTATTTTACTTTTAGGTTTTATTTCGTTGGAAATTATGCCTAGAGAAGAAGACCCTCAGATAGAAGTGAGTGGTGGTTCTATTATCGTAGCGATACCTGGAGCAACGCCCAGTGAGATAAGTAATGTCATCATTAAACCTCTTGAACGGCGTATTCGTGAGATCAAAGGTGTAGAGCACATATACGGTACTGCCATGAATAATATGGGGATGATCAACGTACAGTATTTCATCGGTGAAAATAGGGAAGAGTCCAACCTAAAACTATATGATAAAGTGATGCAGAATATGGATCAACTTCCTAAAGGTACGATGATGCCTTTGGTAAAACCTTTTGATATCGATATCGATATCCCTATACTTACTGTAGCCTTTTATAAAGCAGGAAATGCAGACATTGATACGATCAAGCTTTACAAGATCATACGTGAACTTCAACAAGATATTAATGCCCTTGATAATGTAGCAAAAACGACACTCAAAGGTGTAAAAAGACCACAGTTCAACATCTTGATCGACCTGCATAAACTTGTGGCCTATAATATCTCTTTGGGTCAAGTTACGCAAGCTGTTAAATCTATCTCTATGAATGCTCCAGAGATAGATACAACAACTTCAGAAGGCAGTCTTGTGGTTTTCGGTGTACAAAATGCCTTAGACAATGTAGAAGATCTTAATGAACTTATCATCGCGCAGTATAGGGGATCACCTATCTATCTGAAAAATATTGCCGAAGTAGAGTATAACTATGACATTCAGAATTATGACTCAGCGACTGTAACGTATCAGGAAAACATATCAGAGAAAAAAAATGCTGATAATGAGAAAGAAAATAACGGTCCGCTTCTTTTCACTGATGCAGGTGATCAGATCACTATGACCATTGCAAAACTCAAAGGTACGAATGCTGTAAATATAGCTGAGAGAGCGATAGAAGAGATACAGAAGAACAAAGAGAAACTGTTGCAAAATGGTGTTGGATTCATCGTCACACGTAATTATGGTACAAGGGCAAATGAAGCAGTAAATGAACTAGTACACCATTTGGAGATCACGATACTTATTATTGCATTGATCTTGGTACCTTTCCTTGGTTGGAGGGAGTCACTGGTTGTGACCATTGCTGTACCGATGATTCTTGCGACTACACTCTTCATCGCATTGATGACAGACCAAACGATCAATCGTATCACCCTTTTTGCCTTCCTTCTGAGTTTAGGTCTGATCGTTGATGATGCGATCATTGTAATAGAGAACATACATAGAAGGCTGCATCTTAAGGAGTCTGAAGAGCTTGAATTCGATGAGATCATCATTCAAGCAACAGATGAGATCGGTCCTTCCACAAACATTGCGACAATAGCGATCATGCTTACAATGATACCTATGGCATTTGTTGGCGGTATGATGGGACAATTTATGAAACCTATTCCTCTAAATGTACCAGTGGCACTTGGGATATCACTCTTTGTAGCGTATGTATTTGCGCCATATTTTGCGCGTAAATTTATCAAATTTGAGAGTAAGCCAAAGCATGATAAGGAAGTGAACTAATGAAAAATATTGTCCTTAAAATTATTGGCTCTAAGCGTAATAAATGGATCGTAACCCTCATCGTTCTTCTTTCAATGGGAGCTTCAGTGATGATGATACCAACGAAACTGGTACTCGCACGTATGCTTCCGGGGAAAAGTGCTAACACCATGACAATCTATGTCGATACAGCTACGAATGCATCCATTAAAGAGACAGAATCGGTCACAACATGTGTCGTAAACTACTTGAAGAGAGAAAAAGAAATTACAGATATGGAAGTATATCTGGGGCAGGGGGCACCTCTTGATTATGCAGGTCTGGTCAAAGGCAGTGCATTAAAAAGAATGAAAAATCAAGCAGAAATTGTCCTTAACTTTACCAATAAAAATGATCGGGAAGAACCTACATATATGATGGCACATCGTCTGCGACCTCTTATTCAAAGTGAGTGTGGGGATATCGTACCCAATACATCTATCAAATTCATAGAGATGCCTGCTGGTCCTCCGACTTTGGCAACGATCGTTGTAGAGCTTTATAATCCAAATGGTGATGCATTGCGTAAAATGGCAACTCAAGTTGAATATATACTTAAAGATACAGAAGGGTTGGTTGATGTAGATGTAATGCAGGATGATATCTATACCAAATATAATCTTGTACCGGATAAGGAAAAGATCATACTAAGCGGACTTAATGTTGAGCAGGTGAATCAGATCATTTATCTTGCGTTTAAGGGAATGCCAATAGCTGAGAAAAATACAAAGAATCAGCAAGATCAAATTCCTATATTTTTGAGACTTAATGATGAAACACGACATGTAGAAGCTGATACAAAAGCTTCTTTACTCAGTAAACTTGTTTCTTTAGAGCTTATGAATGATAAAGGGATGATGGTACCTATCAGTGAAGTAGTTGAGATCATAAGTGCAGATTCAAGTCCCACTATTTTTAGAAAAAACCTTAAAAATATGGTTACGATCACTGCAGAATGTGATATGGTGAGTCAAGTTTATCCTCTGCTTGAAGCTAGAGAAAAGATGCTAGAGGTACTTAAAACTGACTACAATATGAGTAAAGTACCAGGAATCAATACCTATATGTTCGATCTTGTTGCAGTAGACAAAAAGACTGGAGACGAAATACTTATACGTTGGGATGGTGAGATGAAAGTCTCTTTGGATACCTTCCGAGACTTGGGGGGTGCATTTATCGCGGCATTGGTACTTATGTTCCTATTGATGGTCGTTTATTATAAATCATTTGCTTTGAGCGGTATTGTACTTATTGGTAGTTTCCTTTCAATAATAGGGGTTATTGTAGGGCATTGGATTACTGATAAGATATCGCTTTATGCAGCCGATACACATTTCTTTTTGACTGCAACGTCATTGATAGGTTTTATTTCACTTATGGGGATCAGTGCAAGAAGTTCTTTACTACTGATAGACTTTTCAAAGTCATTGATATCGGATGAAGGCTATGAAAAGAAAGAAGCCATAGCCATAGCAACAGCAACACGTGCAAAGCCGATCATGCTTACTGCTATAGCCATTATACTTGGTAGTTTACTATTGGCAACAGACCCTATTTTCGGAGGACTCGGAATAGCACTCATTTTTGGTAGTATCGCAGCTACATTGGTTTCATTGTTCTTCATTCCGGTATTGATGGATAATGCAAAAGCATTAATGCCGGATGAACACGTGCATGATGATGAAGGAAAGGGTACATGGTGTATCTTGACTGATAATCTTAAGTCCCTTTTCCCTGGAAAAAGTGAGAAAAAGACTTCAGTTTCACATGAAGACTCTCTATTTTATGAAGGATATGAGTGTGAAGATGAGAGTAGGTCCACCTGGTGTATCTTGACTGATAATTTTAAGTCATTTTTCAGTGGTCTTAGTAAAGAAGCGACAAAGAGTGACACTAAGTCTTCAGAGATTAAAAATGTCGATAGAAAAGTAGAAAGTAAAACAGCATGGCATACTACGCTCATAGATAAAATTAAGTCATTATTGAAGACACTAATGAAGTATATTCAATCTCTTCTCAAACTCAAAAAAGAGGATGAGACGGAAAATGCATATGAAAATGCAAAAAATGAGCGTGATTTTATTAGCTTGTTTAATATGGGGAATGATCATCTTGAGAAAAAAGAGTTTGATGTAGCCATAGAGGCGTATAATCAGGCATTGAAGATAAAAGAAGATGAAGGTGTCAGGTTTAAACTCGAACTAGCAGTCTTACAGAAGAAAAATGCAGAGAAACAAAAAGGCGATAAAAAAGAAAAGAAACAAGAGAAACAAAAGAAAGATGAAAAGAAGAAAAAAGAGGATAAAGAATAATACACTGTTTGCATTTTGATCAAAGATGCCTTTGTCCTAGCCATTATATCGCTTGGTTTAATGGTATTATAAAGAGCGGCGTAGCATACCTAGTAGAGCTTTTATGGCTTAGTTATACTTGTCTCTTTCCATTATTGTATAGTTTACGGATATACTTGATGTGTGAAAGAGATTTCTACGTATGCAAACTATATTCTTTTGAGTTTATCATTAACAACCCTCTATGCAATTACTTCAAAAAAAAGATGAGATATCTAAAACACTTTTTAACATTTTACTACTCTACATGAGCATATCTTATAACGATATAGGATAATTAATATTATCGTCCAGCTTGTGATAAACAGTATATTGTTTATTGGGCTACTGATACAAATGATACATTGTTATAATCGCACAGGAGAAATCTATTTTAGCATGAAAAGTTATAGAGATTTCAGCTTATATGTTTATTAGTAAGATTAGAGATTAAATGAAAATAGAGAGGTTAGAAGAGATGATTTTAACATCTCTTCTAAAAGTTAGATCAGTAATTAGAACTTATATGCCAATTGGAAAGAAATACTGTCTTCTTGGTGCGATGTTTCAATTGTTGAGAAGCCTAATCCACTGATATCAAATGTATCACTTGTTTCAGGAGAATAGACATAAGCTAAATCAACAGAGAAAGAATTTGTGAACACATAGCTTGCACCCACAGTATAGTGTTCTTCTGCATTTGCTGGGAAACCAAGAAGATTGAAGAAGTTTTGAGCAGCAACATCTTGTGGGCTCAATGCTCCACCATATTTAGATTCTACAACAGCTGAAGCAGCACGATTATAACCAAGTCTTACTGTCCATTCATTTTCTGTATATTGGTAACCAAATGCATAGACATCAGAATCGTCCCATCCGAAGTCTCCATAGCCTTTAGCAGAGGACCATTTCATTTTCTTATAATCAAATGCAAAAGTATGTTGACCCATTTCATAAGCAATACCTACACCATACTCTTCAGGTTGTTCAAGTGTATCTGTAATCGGTAATGTAACTCCAAATCCAGCGAAATGCATGCAAGTTGCGTTGTAAGTTGACCATCATAGTCCATTTCTATTGAAGATTTGTAAATTGCACCTACAGTCAGTCCATCTACACCATTTGCTGCAAAGTCATAAGCAATACCCAAGTTCCATCCAAAACCAAAGTCTTGTGCTAAACCTGAACCAATAGTTGTATCTGACGCTAGGAATCTGGGCCAAATCCATTGCTGGTACAACATGGTTAATATCTAAATTTCCATACTGAACTATAGGTGTTACTGCAAGGCTTAATCCACCTGTTTTGTATGCAATAGGTACACCAAATTGTAGAAGTTGAAGGTTTGAAACCATTCTAAAGTTACCAAACTGTCCCAGAGCAGCATTTTGTACATTATCACCATAATCTACGCCCAAACCAGCAGTTCCCCACATACCTACACCGATATACCAGTTGTCATCAATTTTATGAGCAATTGATACTTCCGGAATCATGTTTAAGTCTGCATCACTTGTAAGTTGTCCATCTGCAAAACCACCAAGTGTTGTTTTAACATCTGGCATAAAAATCGTGCCACCAAAAGTAATTTCTGTACTTTCTACACTTGTAATAAGTGCGGCATTGCCTAATCCAGATTCAGCACCATGACTTACAGCGATACCAACACCACCCATACCTCTAGCTTTAGTACCAACAGCGATAAGATTATCTCCATTTGTTGCATGTAACACTGTTGATGTGATCAGTGAAAGCGCGATCAATTTCCCTAAATTTCTTGTTGTTTTTACGTTCATTTCCTTGTCCTTTTTTAGTTAATGTACTTATATAGTATCTAATTTTATTTAATATTAAAGTACATTTTTCAATTTTATGGTATATTTTTTGATGATTAAGTAGTATTTCTTTTAATTATATAAATAAAAGTTCGATATAAATAAATTGAGGTTATATTTTAGATAAGAAAAGAAAAAATAATGGTATAAAAAATGCAGGGTTACCCACTTTAAAAGTGGGTAGTTTGATTTAGATCTTACTCTTTACAAAAGCTTCCATATCTGCAACAACTTCTTCAAGTGTTCTTGCACCATCTATCACTTTTAAAAGATTTTTTTCTGTATAGAATGCTTGGATCTCTGCCAATGGATCAGTATAGATCTTCATTCTATCGTTAAATACTTCTTCACTGTCATCGCTTCTTTCTTCACCAGGCGCTGCTTCAGCACGACGACCTAAGATTCTTTCTCTCGCTACTTCTTCTGATACTCTTACTTCTATTACAGATGTAAGTTCAATGTTGTCTTCTTTTGCAACAAGTGCATCGAATGCTGTCATTTGTTCTGTACTTCTTGGGTAGCCATCAATAAGGACATTATCAACAGGGGCATTATTGATTGCAGATACGATAGTGTCTACAATGATATTAAGAGGTACAAGAGCACCTTTAGAAATATAGCTTTCTATCGTTTGACCAAGTTCACTACCACTTGCAACTTCTTCTCTAAGCATGTCACCTGTTGAGTAGTGTACGATAGCGTCACTGTTGTTCTCAGCGATGATACTTGCATCTGTTGTTTTACCAGAACCTGGTGCTCCGATAATAAGAAATAATTTTTTCATTGTATGTCCTTTATACTGTTGGTGTTTGTCTGATTCTAAGGCTCAGATCTTTAAGTTGTTCTGCATCTACTGGGCTTGGAGCTTGTGTAAGAAGACACTGTGCTTTTTGCGTTTTAGGGAATGCGATGACCTCACGGATACTTGAAGCACCTGTCATAAGCATAATAAGTCTGTCAAGACCTAAGGCAAAACCACCATGTGGCGGTGCACCGAACTTGAGTGCATCAAGTAAGAAACCAAATTTCTCTTGCGCTTCTTCTTCATCGATACCAAGAAGTTTAAAGATCTCAGCTTGCATATCTTCTTTATGGATACGAATAGACCCACCACCAAGCTCTGTACCGTTAAGAACGATGTCGTATGCGATAGACTCTATCTCTTCGATATCTTCATAGTCCAATGACTTTGGCTGTGTAAATGGATGGTGAAGTGCTTTGACCTTGCCATCTTCAACTTCGAACATAGGGAAGTCCATGACCCATAAAAATTCAAATGTATCTTGAGGAATGATATCCATGATCTCAGCAAGATAGATACGGAAACGACCCATGTAATCCCATACAAGTTTTTTATCACCGGCACCAAAGAAGACTGCATCACCCAATTCAAGTCCACATCTCTCGATGATGGCTTGAAGATCCTCTTCTGTAAAGAATTTGGCAAGAGGTCCTTTAAGTCCATCTTCTTTCATCTGGAAGTAACCCAGACCCGATGCACCGAACTTACGTACATACTCTTCAAAACCTTTCATTTGACGTTTTGAGAAGATCTCGTCACCTTTTGGTACTCTCAATGCTTTGATACGGTTTTTCTTAGGAGTCTTTGCAATTTTTGAGAAGATCTCATTGTCACATCTTTCAAAGATATCTATCACATCTACCATAGCAAGGTCGTAACGCATATCTGGTTTGTCTGAACCGTATTTTTCCATCGCTTCAGAGTAAGGCATACGTTTAAATGTAGCAGGAATATCAAACCCACACTTTGTAAATATATCGTTTATAAGTTTTTCAGCGACTGCTATCACATCTTCCTGATCACAGAAAGACATTTCAACATCTATTTGCGTAAATTCCGGTTGTCTGTCTGCTCTTAAGTCTTCATCTCTGAAACATTTTGCTATCTGGAAGTAACGGTCGAAACCACCTACCATTAAAAGCTGTTTGAAAAGCTGTGGAGATTGTGGGAGTGCATAGAATTCACCGCCATGAACACGTGAAGGGACAAGGTAGTCTCTTGCACCTTCAGGTGTAGATTTGGTAATGATAGGTGTTTCAACTTCTAGGAAGTCTAATTCATCAAGGGCATTACGTGCAGCGATAGTCGCTTTTGAACGCAGTTTGAAAATATCGTAAGACTTTTGTGTTCTTAATTCTAAATAACGGTGCTTAAGTTTGATCTCTTCATTTACTTTGTCATCATTGAGATCAAAAGGCATTGGCTTAGAACGGTTCTCAATGTTGAGATCATCTACAACGATCTCGACCTTACCTGTTTTGAGTTTAGGATTTTCAAGCCCTTCACCCCTAGCACGTACTTTACCTTTGGCTATCAGTACGAACTGGTCTCTTACCTCTTCAGCTATTTTATGTGCCTCTGCGTTATCTGCAGGGTCACAAACAAGCTGTACTACTTCATCTTTATCTCTAAGGTCGATGAATATAAGTCCACCATGGTCTCTACGGCTGGAAACCCAACCTGCAACGGTGACTTCTTCACCAATATGTTTTTCGTTAATCTCAGCACAATAATGTGTTCTCATCGACTATCCTCGTAGTTAAATATTGACGCGATTATATCAAAAAGTAGTTTAGGGTTAAATTCAGTCTCAAAAATATAACAATATGACACATTTTTATATACTAACAGTACAATTTATGCTAATCTAACAATAATAGTTTCTAAATGCAGTAGGAAGAAGATGAGTAATCAAAAATTAGCACAGGTCAAAACGGCAGGGTTTATATTGAAACCCAATGATCCGGAGATCAAAGCACTTTATGAACGGGTTAAAAAACAGTTTGAGGATAAAGGGATCTCTGTGATCTTAGCAGAGCGTTCAGCAGATATGATAGGTCTTGAAGGTGTAGAGTTTCAACAAATGTGTGAAACATCAGACTTTCTAGTCTCTTTGGGCGGTGATGGTACTTTACTTTCACTGGTACGTCGTTCTCATGGTTCTATGAAGCCTGTGGTAGGTATTAATGCCGGTAATTTAGGTTTTTTGGCTGACGTAACTATCGATGATGTAGAATTATTCTTAGAACAACTTATCTCAGGAGAGTATCGTATAGATGAACGTATGATGATCGAAGGGTATGTACAAAGAAAAAATGGTAAAAAAGAACCATTCTTTGCATTTAATGATGTCGTGATGACGCGTCCGGTAGTTTCTAAAATGGCAACTATCTATGCTTCTATTGATGGTGTAAGATTCAATACCTATAAAGGGGATGGACTTATTATCGCAACTCCTACAGGCTCTACAGCCTATAATCTTGCTTCTGGTGGTCCTGTAATGTATCCACTTACTCAAGCATTGATCATGACGCCTATCATGGCACACTCTTTAACACAGCGTCCGTTGGTTGTGCCTGCTGACTTTACGATTGAACTTTCTTCTCCTGAAGAGCGTGTTATCGCAGTCATTGACGGGCAAGATGATTACGAGATGGTTTCAGAAGACACACTTGTGATCATGGGTGCAAAACGCGGTGCAAAACTGCTGCATAGAAAAGAGCGAAATTATTTTTCCGTATTACGTGAAAAGCTCTCTTGGGGTGATGAAAATTGATAGAGCGTTTATATCTGCGTGATCTTGTTACTTTTGATGAAGTTGAGTTAGAGTTTGAAAATGGCTTGGTCGTTCTAACAGGTCCCAGCGGAGCTGGAAAATCTGTACTGATGTCTGCCATACTCTCCAGTTTTGGTCATACGACACAAGGTGCAGCTGCACTCTGTGAAGTGAATTTGGAAAAGCCCACAGGGATGAAAAGTGAAGTCTATGAACTTGAAGATGATCTAACCGTTAAAACACTAAAAAAAGAGAAGCTTCGCTACTTCATCGACGGGCAAAATATCTCCAAAAAAGTTTTAGCTGAAATGTTCGTACCTTATGTGAAATATCTTTCAGTGCGTGACAAGGGCGGGTTTGAACCTGAAACACTTTTAGAGATGATAGACACGCAATTAAGAGCAAAAGATAAAACGTTTAAAGCGTTGTCCAAAGAGTACAAAAAACGTTATAAAAATTATAAAGAGAAGGCTTCGCAGCTCACGAAGATCAAAGAAGATGAGGCCAAGCTTATTGAACTGATAGAGTATGCGACCTATGAAGTGGAAAAAATAGCTTCTATCAATCCGCAAGTTGGTGAAGATGAAGCGTTACTCAAGGTCAAACAACAGCTCTCTCGTATAGATAAGATCAAAGATGCACTTTCACATGCTGCAGATATTTTTACACTTGAGTCAAGTGTGGAAGAGGTCTATAGACTTTTAGATAAAGACGGATCTGTGTTCACTGATGCTATGAATCAACTTCGTGCTGACTTCGAAGAGACGGAAAGTCTGGCAGATGAACTTGAAGAAGTAAATATAGAAGAGGTCTTAGATCGTCTTGGCGACCTTACAACACTTAAGAACCGTTATGGAAGTATAGAAGAAGCGATAGTCTATAAAGAAACCAAAGAGAAAGAACTTTCAGGATATCAGAATATAGAAAAAGATAAGAGCATGTTAGAGTCTTTTTTAGCTTTGGAATTTTCAGAGCTGAACATCATCGCATCAAAGCTTTCACAGTTACGTCAGAAAGAAGCCAAAAATCTTGAAAAGGTTTTAGAGAAGTATCTCAAAACGCTCAAGCTTCCGGCACTTACTTTTGAATTCTCCCAGACTTCTTTAGCCCAAAGTGGAACAGACAGTGTAGATGTTATGCTTGGTACGTCTAAAACATCTACGCTAAGCGGTGGAGAGTTTAACCGTGTACGATTGGCACTCATGGCAACGACTATACCCGCAGATAATAGTAAACAAGGTGTACTTATACTCGATGAGATAGATGCTAACGTGAGTGGAGATGAGTCTATAGCTATAGCTGAGATGATCCATAAGCTCTCATCGGTATATCAGGTTTTTGCTATTTCTCATCAGCCGCATCTCTCAGCTAAGGCACAGCAGCATATCGTAGTAACAAAAGTAGGGCAGAAGAGTCAGGTAGAAGTTTTAAATGATAGGACACGTGTCTCTGAAATAGCAAGGATCATTGCAGGAGAAAACCCTACAGATGAAGCCGTAGAGTTTGCTAAGAAATTAAGAGCTTAAGTGTATTGTGTTTTTAGTTCATTTGTATAATGAACGAGATGTTTGAAATAGGCTTTGGCTATATCTATATCTGTACCCTCTTTAAAATAGGTATTGCAATCAACCAAAAGATCTGAAACTCCTCCTGTACCTATGTTCGTTGCTGAACCTTTAATACCGTGTGTCAAGCGTTCCATTTGATGAAAATCAGAAATATTCATCGCTTCTTCTATAAGCGGTATCTGCTCTTCTAATTGTGGGATAAGTTCTGCAACAAACTCTTTGGCTTCATCGTCTGAAAGCCCCATTTCCACCAGACGCACATGTGTAAATGGAGGGTAATTGGCCTCAGGTAATTCTTTTGTTTCTTTGACTTCTACTTTAGGTTCTGGTTTTACTTCAATTTTGGGTTCTGGCTTAGGTTCAGGTTTAACCTCTATTTTAGGTTCTGGTTCTGGTTCAGGTCTAACTTCTCTCTTTGGCTCTGGCTTAGGCTCGGCTTTTGGTTCAACTCTGCGAACGGGTTCAGGTTTAGGAGGGGCTTTTGTAGGGGCTTGGGTATGCGTACCCTTCTTGTTTCTTTCCGGTCTTTGGCGGGTTTGACGTCTTTTCTCTTGATATTTTTTTTCATTTCTATATTCAAGAAAAATAATGAGAACAATGAAGATAATAAAGATAGATAATACAGCCGTTCCAAGCATAAAAGTCCCTTCTCATATTATAATTTATTATAAACTATATCTTATTTAATATTATATTTGCGTTGGAATGTACGTGAAAGAATGGATTTTTGCTATAATGTTTCAAAAAATAGGGTAGAAGCAGTATGTTAGTAGATACACATTGTCATTTAGATGATGAACGATATAATGAAGATATAGAAGAAGTTTTGGAGAGTGCAAGACAAAAAGGTGTGCAAAAATTTATTATACCCGGTGCTGATCCTGAGACTTTAGAGCGTGCGGTAGAGTTGGCAGAAAAGTACGAGAGTGTTTATTTTGCTGTAGGTGTCCATCCTTATGATGTCCGTAATTATGATAAAAGTTATTTGGAACAGTTTATCAGACATCCTAAGTGTGTTGCTATCGGTGAATGCGGCTTGGACTACTTTAGACTGCCAGAATCACAAGATGAGATAGAAGAAGAGAAGAAACTGCAAAAAGAGGTATTTTTGGATCAGATCCTTTGGGCAAAAGAGATGCATAAACCTCTCATAGTACATATAAGAGAGTCAAGTGCAGATTGTTTGGCTTTACTGGAAGAACATGCAGGAGAAGAGGGTGGAGTATTACACTGCTATAATGCAGATGAGTCTTTACTGAAACTTGCAAAGAAGAATTTTTATTATGGTATAGGCGGGGTATTGACCTTTAAAAATGCCAGAAAACTTATCAATGTGTATACTAAGATTCCTCTAGAGAAATTACTCATTGAAACAGATGCACCATACCTTACGCCACATCCTCATCGCGGAGAAAGAAATGAACCTTCGTATACAACATTTGTTGCAGAGAAAATGGCTGAACTCTCTGAGCTTAGCCAAACCGAGATAGAAAATATCAGTACACACAATGCCCAAAGGCTTTTTAATATTTAATGCAAACACTGATAGGATATTTTAGGACACTTTTATTGATTCATATACTTTGGATCAATGCTGCTTTTGCGTTATCTATAGAAAATAAATATCCAAGCTACAGCTATGTATTTCATGAATTTGATGTGGATGAATCGTATCTGTACAACGATAACTTTGCCTCTTTTGTCTCAAAGCATGAAAAAAACCTAAAACGCTTTTATAAACACTCTCTTGATAGAGGGCAGGAGATATTGCCTATGATGCAGGGATTGTTGGCGGATGATGGTGTCAGTGATCTTTTTATCTATCTTTCTATGGTGGAGTCCGGGTTTTCTTTAGATGCTGTCTCTCCCAAAAAAGCTGTGGGTTTATGGCAGTTCATGCCAGAAACTGCCAAAGATTACAACCTCGAAGTATATAACAGTTACGATGAACGATATGATATGGTCAGTGCTACATCTGCAGCGATACAATATCTCAATAAACTGCACAAACAGTTTGGAAAGTGGTATCTTGCTGCCATGGCATACAACTGTGGAGAAGGCTGTCTTAACAGAGCCATTAAACGTGCAGGAACGGATGAGATCAGTGTATTAACAGATGATAATTTGAAATACTTACCTCGTGAAACACGGCAATATATTAAAAAAATTCTTCTTCTTGCAATGATCGGTGAAAATATCACCCTGGGTATTGATGATAAAAATGATGTTTGGCAAAACGCTCTGATACAGGTGGAAGTTCATTCTGGAATCTCATTAAAAGAGATAGCGAAACTACTCAAAATGGAAGAGGAAAAGCTTGTAAGACTTAATAAGAGTTTGAAGGATGGTATAGTACCTTCTGATAAACCAGTCCATAAGATCACAATTCCTATAGAGAAGATGTATGCTTTTTATTTACGCTATGAGCAACCGGTCATACCAATATCATACAAATCACATATGATCTCACACAATGTAAGTCTGGGTGAAACATTAGAAGAGATAGCAAAACAGTATGAAGCAGATAAAGAGGAGATCAAAAGATCTAATCACCTGACAGATGACTTTCTTTTAGTAGATTCCCTTTTGGTGATTCCAGTGACACAAAATGTATTTGAAAAAATGTCCAAATAATTATTTGAAGTGCTGAAAAATGATGAAGCACTTATGTTGTGTCAATCAGCATATCAAGCAAAAACAAAGTCAAATAAAGGGATAATATCTGCTTAAAGACAAATGCATAACAGAGGTATTATGAAGAGAGTTGTATCCCCTATATTTTTGGTAATCATTTTGGCGCTGAGTACTCTTTTTACAGGGTGTGGACCGGAACCTCAAGGGGCTAAATCTACTAAATATACCAGTGCAGCAAGACATAAAGCTACAATGCGTTCATATAAGGTCTTAGGTAAAAGATATCATCCTACCTATGTAGAGGTGGGACAAGTCATGCATGGGATCTCAAGTTGGTATGGACCTAATTTTCATGGTAAACAGACAAGTAACGGTGAAGTCTATAACATGCATGCAAGAACAGCGGCACATAAAACATGGCCAATGGATACAATGGTAAAGGTCAAGAATCTTCAAAACGGTAAAAGTACTATTGTGCGTATCAATGACAGGGGACCTTTTGTAAGAGGTCGTATCATTGACTGCAGCTATACTGCAGGTAAAGAGATAGGACTTGACAAAATGGGGATCGCAAAAGTTTCTATAGAAGTACTTGGATTTGCAGGAAAAGTGCAATCAGAGGCAATGATAGCAAAACAGAAAAGAGAACATACACAAGAGCGTATAGTTCTCTCTAATTTCGGTGTGCAAGTAGGTGCCTTCAGACGACATGAGGGAGCACAAATATATAAACGTAAATATACAGGTGCATATGCCCGTTATAGACCTGTGATCAAACGTTTTTCAGATGTGGATGGGGAGCCTCTATACCGTGTATGGCTTATGGGGTTCAGGTCTGAAGAAGAAGCAAGAGACTTTAAAGATTCACATGACCTTGAGGGTGCATTTATCGTAAGAAATTAATGAAACAGGAAAAAAGATGATAGAAGTAACAAGAGAAACCAAAGAGACACAGATCTCAGTCAAACTTAACCTTTACGGTTCAGGTAAAGCCAATATCAATACAGGTGTAGGTTTTTACGATCATATGTTAGAAGCATTTACAAAACATGCACATATAGACATGGAAGTAGCGTGTACAGGTGATACACACATCGATGACCATCATACAGTTGAAGATGTAGGTATCGTTATTGGTCAGGCGCTTAAGAAGGCGATCTACCCTGTACAGAGCATAGAACGTTTTGGTAATGCAACAGTGGTCATGGATGAAGCAAGTGTGACTTGTGATATCGATCTGTCAAACCGCGGTTATCTTGTTTTCGAGCTTCCTATTGGTGGTAAAGTAGGGGATTTTGATGTAGAGCTTGTGGAAGAGTTCTTCAAGGCTTTTGCATTCAATCTTCCTTTGACACTCCATTTGATCTATAACCGTGGTAAAAACAAACATCATATTATCGAAGGTGCATTCAAGGCATTGGCTGTGGCACTACGTAGAGCAGTAACTGTGAATGAAAATGCAGGTATTCCAAGTACAAAGGGTGTCCTGTGAGTATAGAATTAATAGTACTTGATGTAGATGGTACGATGACGGACAGTCGTATCACGTACAGTGAAGATGGCGATGAAATTAAATCTTTTAATGTCAAAGATGGTTTAGCTATAGCTTCATGGAGGCAGCTTGGAAAACAGGTAGCGATTATCACAGGAAGGTCTTCAGATATCGTTGCACGCCGTGCAAAAGAGTTGCGTATAGAGCATTTTTATCAGGGTATACATAACAAAAAAGAGGTACTGGAATCTCTTTTGGAGAAACTTGATCTGAGCATGGAAAATGTTGCGGCCATAGGTGATGACCTTAATGACTTACAGATGCTAAAGTCAGCTGAAATTTCATTCGTTCCAAGAGATGCCAGTGCCTATGTAGATAAAATAGCCACCGTGATACTTACCAAAAGAGGCGGAGACGGTGCAGTACGTGAAATGATTGAATATCTTATAGTCAAAGAGGGACTGGAAGAGAAGTATCTGGAGCTATGGCAATAAAACTAGAACATATTCTGATCGCCACTATTGTTGTGCTCATTTCAGGGGTTTTTATGATCAAGATCCGGAATGCCCCTCCAGCCGCAAACCCCTTTACTAAAGAACTTGAATTTACAGACACAACATTAATAGAAGTAGATACGGATGATATGCAGAGTCGAGCGTATGTTACACTTGGGATCAGGGACAGAGGTATCTTGACCATAGAGAATTTAGTCTATATGAGTGATGATATTGAATCACTTTCAGCGAATAATGGGATATATTATGGGAATAAACTCTATTTGGACGGTAATGTCATTCTGCATGAAAAAGGCGGCTATAAATATGAAACAGAACATGCTATCTATGATCAAAAAACAGAAATTTTAAATATTACAGCACCTTTTATTGGTGTCAAGGGTCTCAATATGATCCAGGGTGAAAGTTTAGAGTATAACACACGTAAGAAAAAGGCCTCCGGTACGACAGTAGGGACAGTATTTTATACACCTGACAAGTAATATCATGGTACAATATTTAAATAAAGAATTATAAAGGATTATTATGAAATTTTTAAAGATAGCACTGCTTCTTGTATTTACACAGACCCTTTTTGCAGAAAAGGTAGAGATCACTTCTACCTCTATGGAAGCAGAAGAAGAAAAAAAAGAAGTACACTTTATAGGGGATGCCAAAGTACACAAAGGGAAGGATTGGCTGCATGCAGAAAGAGTGATCGTCTACTTTGGTGATAACAATGATACAGAAATGTATGAAGCTATAGGCACAGTGACCTTTGAATTTAAAAAAGATGAGCAACATTTTAAAGGGAGTGCAGATAAAGTCAAATATCACATTGTTAAATCGCTGTATGTGTTAACTGGAAATGCTGTGATAGATGACCTGGTCAATAAAAGTCATGTGGATGGTGATGAAATTACACTTGATATGACCACCGGTAATGTGAAAGTACAGGGGGATAAGAAAAAACCTGTTAAATTTATTTTTGAAATGGAGAATAAAGAGTGAGTGTACCTCGAGTCGTAGAGGCGAAATTTATAAAATCCGCACAGAGTATTGCGGATTCTCTACCAGAAGATATGAGTGAAGTCGTTTTTTTAGGACGTTCCAATGTAGGAAAGAGTTCTACATTAAACTCATTGACACAAAGAAAAAATTTGGCAAAAAGTTCAGCCACACCGGGTAAAACTCAATTGATCAATTTCTTTGAGACCAGATATCTGTATAATGAAGAGAGTTATCCTGTACGATTTGTAGATCTTCCTGGATTTGGGTATGCAAAAGTCTCTAAGTCGCTCAAAGAGGTTTGGCAGAAGAACCTTGTCGAATTCATACAGCATCGTGTTTCAATACGTCTTTTTATCCATCTGCGTGATGCACGTCATCCACATGCCAAGATAGATGATGATGTTGAAAATTATATCTCAGAATTTATTCGCCCCGATCAGCAATATTTGACTGTGTTTACTAAGATAGACAAACTAAATCAAAAAGAGAGAGCAAAACTAAAACGAGAATTCCCGGGTTCTATTACAGTTTCAAATTTAAAGAAAAATGGACATGACAGGGTGCACCAAAATATATTAAAAACGATCTTTGATGTTGGTGAAAAGAGAAAAGAAGAGAGTGGGGAACAAGAGTGATTGAACTTTTTAAGGCAAAACTGAGTGATATTCCTGCTATGCAGGCGCTGGTTGTTACTGAGGTAAAGGACGGAATTATTCTAAATCGTACGGAAGATGAGGTCGCAACCAATATACGTTCATATGTTCTAGCAAAAGATGGTGATAAACTGGTTGGATATACTGCACTACATATACACTCTAAAAGATTAGCAGAGATAAGAAGTCTTATTGTAGATGAAGCATATCGCGGTCAAAAAGTTGGTCAGAGAATGGTTCAGTTCACCTTGGAAGAAGCCAAAGAGATTGGTGTTGAAGAGGATGTACTTGTTTTAACCTACCTTCCAGAGTTTTTTCGAAAAATGAACTTTCAGGAGATCAATAAAGAGGTCATACCTGAACATAAGATCTGGGCTGATTGTATTAAATGTATTCATTTTCCTATTTGTAATGAAGTAGCATTGGTCTACAAACTGATTTAACCAGAGTTTTCATATGAATCATGTAATTAAAGCACAACATGGCCTTATATTTTGGGTATTTGCTGTTTTATTTACTTTTTTCTATCCAATGCTTATCTCTATTTATGTTTTTTTACCTCTTTTAGTAGGAGCAATGAGCTATGCTTTGGTGCAGGGGTTAGAGAGAGGGAAAACCTTTTTTATACTGCTGGCTATCATCTATATGCTGAACTTGGAAGTGAATCTCTCGTTACCTATTTTTCTCATTATTATTTCAACTTTATTGTTTTATGTCATTATATATCCCTATTTTAAACACTTCCGTAAATGTCAGATATGTAGACCATTGTTGAGTGTAGTTGTGCTAGACTTTATGTATCTAGGCTGTCTGTTTTCCTATGATTTTATTTTCCAGACACAGAGTATTGTCTTAGATGAGATCTTGGTCTATTCTCTTATCGTAGATATGTTGGTGGTGGTGATCTTATGAGATATAAGTTTATTCTACTGGTTTTTATCATTTTCTGGGGGGTCATGATCACACGACTTTATCATGTGAGTATCAAGTCCAACTTCTACTATGAAGGGTTGGCAAAAGACAATATAGAGAGAAAACAGTTTATTAAACCTGTCAGAGGTGAGATCACAGATAGACATGGAAACCTTTTGGCAATGAACCAGATAGGGTTTTCTCTCTCCCTTGCACCGCATTTAAAAGAAAAGAATGGACAACTAGGAACGGTTATTGATAAACTGGTTGAAACCTTTCCTGACCTCAATAAAACTGTGATGCTGAAAGTCTATAAAAAGTATAATTCTCCTTATAATCACAAATACATTAAAGTGGTTGATTTTATACATTATTCAAATATGATGGGTGCCTATCCTAAACTCAGTTTGGAAGAGAATATTAAAATTGAGGCTGAGACAAAACGTTATTACCCATATGGAAGATATTCGGCTCATATTGTAGGTTATACTGGAAGATCAAATAAAAAAGAGAATGCAAAAGATCCTGTGGTTGATGAAGTGGGTAAAGTAGGAAAGAGTGGTCTCGAACGTCATTATAATAAAGTGCTTCAAGGTGAACTTGGTTATGAGATCAATAAAGTAACGGCAACGAACAAAGCCATAGAAGTGTTGGAAAAAGAACTTCCAAAGGATAATAAGAATATACGTCTGCATGTAGATATAGAACTTCAAAAAATGATCTATGAGCGTTTTGGAGATCAAACTGGTGTAGCTATAGTCATGCGAACCAATGGAGAAGTACTCTCTGCGGTCAGCTACCCTTCTTATGATCCTAATCTTTTTGTAGGTGGTATCAGCAGTAAAGACTGGAAAGCATTACAGGATGATCTTGCACATCCTTTCACAAATAAATTTATACATGGAACGTATCCTCCGGGTTCCACTATCAAAATGGGTATGGCACTGGCATACTCCAAAGCTTTACCTAATTCTCTGGGTTCACCTGAATATTGTAGTGGGCATATTACACTTGGTAAGAGTAAACATAAGTTTAGATGCTGGTCAAGATGGGGGCATGGAAAAGTTAATTTGAGAAAAGCGATACGTGAGAGTTGTGATGTCTACTTTTACAATAAAAGCTTAAAAGTAGGTATTGATGCAATGGCCAAACACCTTCGTGCATTTGGTTTAGGGGTAAAGACCGGTATTGATCTGCCTCGAGAATATTCAGGTGTCATGCCGGATAAAGCATGGAAGATGAAACGTTTTAAGCAGCCATGGTATATGGGGGAGACTGTTATCGCATCTATAGGTCAAGGGTATGACTTGACCACACCTTTACAAGTGGCAAGATATACAGGGTTGATGGCTACTTCTAAGCTTGCTGTACCGCATATTGCAAGAGAAGTTGATGGTAAAAAGATCGAAGCAGAAATGAAGTTTTTGGATTTTGATCCATACTATTTGAATGAGATCAGAAAAGGGATGTATGATGTTTGTAACATTAGAGGAGGTACTGCATATAAAACGATGAGTAAACTTCCTATAGTCGTTGGAGGTAAAACAGGTACTTCGCAGGTAACTTCTATCCCACAGTCAACGATCAAGCGTTTAAAAGAAGAGGAATTGGCTTATTACCATCGTTCACATGCATGGATCACGACCTATGCACCTTATGACGATCCTAAATACATTGTTACGGTATTGATAGAACATGGTGGACATGGTGGAAGTACGGCAGGGCCTATTGCAGCAGATATTTATAAATGGCTTTATAAAAAAGGGTATTTCTCCCCGGCACAATTAGCTGAGGATAATAACAGCTCTAGATAATACTTTAGATATTTTGTAAAGTATTATTTAAGAAGAGTCCTAAAATAATGATGAGGCTGATACCTGCTGATTTGGTATAGAGTTTATTTGCGGTAATAAATACAAGCAATAAAGTAGCAACGATCATTGTAGCGATATCAAAGATATATGCCGGAGCATCGATAGCCATAGGGTTTGTGAAAGCTGCTGCACCTAGTACTATGGTAGTGTTTGCCATATTGGACCCGATGATGTTTCCTATGGCCATATCAACTTTGCCTTTGACCGCCGCGGAGATACTTACAACCAGTTCAGGGAGTGATGTACCCAAAGAGATCATGATGATACCTATGATCCACTCTGAAATACCAAAACTTTTTGCTACTGCTGCAGCGCTTTCAACCGTGAAGTGTGCACCAATAACCACCAAAACAAATCCACTAAGAAGCAGAGGTATGGTCTTTGCCCATGAGAATGTTCCTATATCAAGATCTTCCAGATCTTCTTCAGGTATATTCTTTGCATCCTGCAGAAGAAATAAAAGATAAGCACCCATTAAAAGCATCAACAGTAAAGCATCAAATCTTGTGATGATACCATCAAGTATCATTAAGATAAATACCAGTACCGGTACAAGAGCCCATGTACTGTCTTTTGCAAAGAAGTCTCTGCTTGGATTGATCTTTGTTGCTATCAGAAAAACCGCCGCCAGTACCAGAGTGATATTGAGTACATTACTTCCTATCACATTGGCTACGGCTATATCTGGTTTATGACTGAGACTTGCAGCGATACTTGCTGCCATCTCAGGTAGGGATGTACCAAGTGCAATAAGCGTTGCTCCGATAATGAACTCAGGAATATTAAATTTTAAAGCGATACGTTCACTTTGATTTATAAGCAGGTCAGCACCCCAGATCAATACACCCATGGCGATGACGAAAATAAGAAAATCCAAAACTATTACTCCTGTTTTTGAACCCACTGACTAGATTAGATACTCATAACATTACTAGCTTTTGTCTAGGCTAGGCACTCTTTTGAAGTCCTAGCCATAGCTAAGTCAAAAAAGAGTAACGACGTATAGGCGAAAGCTAGTAATGCTCAAAGAGTGGGCTTTGCAAATACAATCTTTCACAAGATACTTACATCATCTTAGCTTTGGCTAGGACTTGAAAGTCTCTTGCAAAATCTTACATTTGCAAAACCCATTATGAGAATCTAATCTAGTCAGAGGGTTCAATTGTTCTTACGATTAGACTTTTAGGTAGATCAAACTGTTCTATGAGCTCTTTTTCTCTTGCTCTCATTTCACCCTCATCGTTTTCATGGTCAAAGCCCAGTAGATGAAGCATACCATGAATAAATAACAGTGAAAGCTCATCTTGTATAGTGTGTCCATGTTCTGCCGCTTTTGTTTTTACAAATGACTCAGCTATGATGATGGACCCTAAGGGCATGTCAAAGACAGACTGCTCGGTAAAGGGAGCATCCATAGGAAAAGAGAGTACATCTGTAATACTGTCCTTATCTCTATACTCAGCATTGAGCTCTCGCATAGTCGTATCATCAGTAATAATAAGCTCTACTTCTTGGGTTGAGAGTTCTTCTGCAATCTTTTCAAGTGCATCAAGATCAACTGCCAATGTTGTTTGATTATCTAAATCTATCATGCTCGAAGTTTACCCAAATCTTGGTAAAATGGTAGTAAATAACGCTAACGAGGTCTGATTTAATGAACAAAAGAGCTGTATGTATAATTTCCGGGGGTATGGATAGTGCGTTGAGTGCAAAGATCGCACAAGTAGACGGTTATGAAATTATTGCCTTACATTTTAATTATGGACAGCGCACAGAAGTCAAAGAGCTTGAATGTTTCCGTAAGATAGCGGCTGCTGTCAATGCAAGTGAGAAATATGAGATAGACCTGCCTTTTTTTGAGCAGATAGGTGCTTCTGCATTGACGGACAAAGATATTGATGTACCCACCGGTGGATTAGAAGAGGGGGTACCTGTCACTTACGTTCCTTTTAGGAATGGTATTTTCCTATCTATCGCTTCGGCAATCGCTGAAAAACATGGTGCCCAAGCACTTTTTATCGGAGTTGTGGAAGAAGATAGTTCAGGTTACCCGGATTGTCGAGAAAGCTATATAGAACAGATGCAAAAAGCCATTAACCTTGGTACAAAAGATGAAACCAACATTGAGATAAAAATGCCATTGGTTACTTTGAAGAAAAGTCAGATAGTACAAAAGTCTCTGGAGCTAAAAGTACCTCTAGAAGATACATGGAGCTGCTATAAATCTGAAGATTTGGCTTGTGGTGTATGTGATAGTTGTAGATTGAGGTTAAAAGGATTTAAAGAAGCGGGGAGTAAAGACCCGATTCATTATGCTTAGTCAAAGGTAAAACCTCTGACAATGAAATTAAATTCATATCCATGGTTAGGGTATCTTTTTAATCCTTGAGAGACAAACTGGTATCGTGTGATCTGTCTATCCCACAGTCTGTAGGTCAATGTTTTAAACCACTCTTTTTTTTCAGGTGTATCAAGCGCAAGTCTTTGATAATTAGGATCATCTTTAATACCTGAAGCGATCTTTCTCATTTTCTTTTCATAAGCCCCTTGTTTAGCGGGGGAAGGTGCTTCATAATTGTATTCTGTCGTGCTAGTTTGAGTTGATTTATTTGGTTGACTAGGCTTATTTGGTTCTATAAGGTGGTCTACAGAACTTGTACATCCTGTGAGCCCTAACGCAATACATGTCACTATTATAAAATGTCGTCTCATTGTTCTTCTTTATTGTAATTTATTTATGGGCTTATTGTAGCAAAATGAAATAAAAATTTCTATGATATAATTGAATTCTAAATTTAAAAACAAAGGTTATTTTTCATGATAATCCCCGCGAAGTCACCACAAGCTAAAGAAGCAGGTTCCCTTGTAACAGGTTTGCAATCCTATTTTGTATCAAAATTAAACTCGATTTCTTTGAAGTTTGGAGAAGGGAAGTCATGTGAAGCTGTCTCGTGGGGACGTGACGGAGGGAAACATGGTGGTGGTACACGTTATGAAGCCAGAGACTCTGTGGTATTTGATAGAGGTTCTGTAAATTTCTCTCAAGTACATTATGATGATGACGAAAAGAAAAAATTAGGTTCAGCTACAGCGATTTCGACCATCATTCACCCTCGTAATCCTCATGTACCTTCGATGCATATGCATATCTCCTGGACTCAGATGAGAGATGGAAAAGGATATTGGCGTGTGATGGCAGATCTAAACCCTTCGATCATCGGTGAATCCGCTGAGGATAAAAAGAATTTTTCACAAATGCTTGAAAAAGTAACCGGTGAACTTTATGAAGAGGGTGCTGCGCAAGGAGATAGATATTTTTATATTCCTGTACTCAGAAGACATCGTGGTGTAAGTCACTATTATCTTGAAGGGCATAACAGTGGAGATTTTGAAGCGGATAAAGCTTTTGTCCAGAATGTAGGTGAGAGAGTGATAGATAAATATATTGAAATCATTTCTGAAAAATTGGCTGCTTATCCTACTTTTACAGAAGAAGAGAAAGAAGAGCAACTTGCCTACCATACACTCTATCTTTTCCAAGTATTGACACTAGACAGAGGTACAACATCAGGTCTGCTTGTACATGACCAAAATGATATAGGTATCATGGGGTCCATCCCCTCTCATGTGAGCAGAGATATTTTGACTGCATGGGTAGAAAGAATGCCTGAGCCTCAAGATCTTTTAGTTCAAGCACTACTTAAGGCATTGCCTAATGAGATGCCAACACCTGTAGAGGAAAATACAAAAAAATCTTTAGCTAAAGCGGTACGAAGACACTATAAAAAATACCCTGAAGCATTGAGTATGCAGGCTTCAGGAGAGATCATACCCCCAACCGTGGATAATCACAAATAAGCAGATAGTATTAAAGACTGAATCTGCCTTTGGTCCTATCTTTTTTTACCTTGTCATGGCTTCCCATAGCTCCGTTCATCACTATAAATATGCCTTCCTTCTCCAAAGCATTCATATATCCATAAGCTGAAGAAAGGTTTGCAGTGGCTTCTACGGGATCTATGCTATATGGCACCATTGCTCCCGTAAGTACAATACATTTTTCCAGATCTGCATCTGCAAGATACTCAGCTGTAACATTCATAGTATCTGTTCCGTGTACAATGATTATATGATGATGATCAGAATGACTGATGGTGGCTAAGAGCTCTAATCTATCATGATTGGTCATGTCAAGACTGTCTTTGCCTATGATATTAAGTATTTCAAATTCACAAAGCCATTTGGATGCGATCTCTTGGAGTGCATGTGATGATTTATCAATAACAAATTCACCCTTAATAGGGTCATAGATCTTATTAAATGTACCACCTGTACTGATAATTAGTATTTTTTTCATCTATAGCCTTGATTTCTTAGAGAATAGATGTACATTTTAACGCAATAATGGTAAAATATGGGAATTTATATTCCGGGAGTAACTCTATGATAATGAAAGGCAAAAAAGGTGTCATTTTAGGCATCGCCAATAAAAAATCTATAGCCTATGGTATCGCAAAAGCTTGCCAAGAACAGGGTGCTGAAATGGCCATCACTTTTCTCAATGAAAGATTTGAGCAGAAACTTGCTCCTATTGCAGAAGATCTAGGCTGTGGTGCAAGACTTTATCCTTGTGATGTCAGCAAACCTGAAGAGATCGTTGCACTTAGAGAGTCTCTTGAAAAAGACATGGGAGAGATAGACTTCATCGTACACTCTATCGCATTTGCTCCAAAAGAGGGCTTGAGTGGTCGTTTCTATGATATTTCAAAAGAAGCATTCGATATCGCTATGGACATCTCTGTCTATTCTCTTATTGAAATTACACGTGAATTAAAACCTATTCTTTCAAGTAACTCGTCTGTGTTGACACTAAGTTATTATGGTGGTGTGAAATATATTCCTAACTACAACCTTATGGGTGTGGCTAAAGCAGCACTAGAGATGACTACAAAGTACCTTGCCGAAGATCTTGGTAAAGACGGTATTCGTGTCAATGCTATTTCTGCAGGTCCTATTAAGACGCTTGCAGCAGCAGGGATCGGTGATTTTTCATTCATGCTTAAATGGAATGCAGCACATTCACCTCTGAAAGAGAATGTAACGATCAACCAGGTAGGAAACTCTGGTATGTACTTACTTTCTGATCTCAGTTCAGGTGTAACTGGTGAGATCCATTATGTGGATGCAGGATTTAACATCATGGGTATGCCTGCAGTTGAATTTGATGAGAATGGAAAACCGAAAATAGCTTGGAACGGCGAACAGTAAGTGCCAAAAACTTTTAAAGAAGATTCACCTGAGTATCTAGCTAAAAAATCTTTCTTCGATAAAGTACTTACCATCTACGGACGTAATGCCGTGATGGAGGCACTTGAAGATGACGCAGTCACTGTACATAAACTTCATTTCTCCAAATCCAACAAAGATGCCACAGTTCTAGAACAGATGAAAAACATCGCCGAAAAAAGAGACATTGCAATAGCCTATCATGACAAGCAATCTCTCTCCCGTATCTCTAAAAATGCCAAACAGGATCAAGGGGTTGCGCTTGACATCGTACTTGAACACTTTGGGGATGAGACTACTTTCAAGGATGCACATAAAACGTATCGTATCATGGCACTAGATGGTGTGAATAATCCACAAAATCTAGGTATGATCATTCGTTCCTGTGCAGCAGGTAACATAGATGCTATTTTACTTCCCACAAAAGGTGCAGCACAGATTTCTCCTTTGGTAATCAAAGCCAGTGCAGGTACACTTTTTAAAATGCCTATTATTAAAACGACTGATCTTGCAAAAACGTTAAAGTCTTTTCAAAACGATGGTGCAAATCTATATACACTCTCTTCTCATGCAATAAATTCCTATAAAGAGCAAAGCTATAGCGACAAGAGTATCTTTGTCCTGGGTAACGAGAGTGAAGGCGTCAGTAAGAGCGTAGAAGAACTTTGCGATAAAAGTATTGCAATACCTATGCAACGTGGTGTAGAGTCTCTTAATGTTGCTGTAACAGCCTCCTTATTGGCTTTTTTATGATCTTTCATCTTTTTTGTTATAATAGTTTCATTTAACCAAAGGAACTACTATGGCAGAACAAGACAATGACCTCTCCTCAAAACTTGGCATAGATATCAGTGACAATAAAATTAACATAGATCTTAACCAAACAAAAAACTATTTTAATACATTAAAGCAAACACTTGAAGATACGGCACAGAATATTCAAAAAGATATCTCTGAGGGTAAAGTAGATATGGCTGAAAATGTTGGGATCAAGATAGATAAAGATCATATCGATATCGACTTGCAAAAAACAAAAAGTTTTGTTGAGGAGCTTGGTAAAAAGATCGAAGGTTTTTTGGAAGAGATTGATAAAACTGTTGATGGTATAGGCGACAACTCTAAAACTAAAAAATAACCATGTCAATATGACATATTTATATGACTATAGAAAGTTTTCTGATATGATTATACTAATTAGAATTTAGGAAATATCATGTCTACTCAAAACAGTATAAAATGCCCCAACTGCGGAACCCAGATCGATATAGATGAGATATTTTATCATCAGATAGAAGAGAAGTTCAAACAGCAGCACTTACTGGAACAGAAAAAACTTCAAGAAGAACTCGAAGCTAAACGTAAAGAGTATAAAACACATCTTCATACACTCAAAGCCAAGGAAGAGGCACTTAAAGAAGATAAAGAGAAGTTTGATGATGAACTACGAAAAGCGACTAAAGAGCAGCTCAAAATTGAACGTACGAAGCTTATGGATGAACTCAAAAGGGAAATTGTAGAGGAACAAAGTGATTCTATGGCATTGCTTCAAAAAGAGCTTGAAGAGAAATCCAAACAAGTACAAGAGCTTAACGCTTCTAAAGCTATGATAGAAAAACTCAAGCGTGAAAAAGACGAGGTCGAATCAGCTGCAAAGGTCGCAGCCCAAAAAGCTTTGAACGAAGAGTTGAAGTTAGAAAAAGAGAAGCTTGGAAAACAAGCCATGGAACTTAAAGAGTTAGCTATTAAAGAGGCCAAAGAGGCAAGTGAACTTGAGTTAAAAGCCAAAGATGAGAAGATCGCACAGATGGCTAAGAGTATAGAAGATGCTAAAAGAAAAGCCGAGCAGGGATCTATGCAAGTGCAGGGTGAATCACTGGAGACGATTATAGAGTCATGGTTGGAATCACAGTTTCCTTTTGATAGTGTAGATGAGATAAAGAAAGGTGCTTTTGGTGCAGACTGTGTACAGACCATCCATACCAGAGAACTTCAAAACTGCGGTGTGATCTGTTATGAGAGTAAAAATACTAAGGCTTGGTCTGACGGATGGATTAGCAAGCTTAAGCAGGATATGCTCAAAGTCAATGCCGATCTAGGTGTGCTTGTTACATCTGTTTATCCAAATGGTATGGATCGAATGGGTTTTGTTGATGGTATCTGGGTATGCAGTCTTGATGAATTTAAAGGTTCTGCTTCATTGCTACGCGAGAGTATAATTCGTGTTCATATGACAGTACAAAAAGAGGAAAACAGAGGTGACAAGATGGCACTGCTCTACACTTACCTCACAGGCAATGAGTTTGGTATGCAAATGAAATCCATAGTTGATGGTTTCATGACCATGCAAAATGAATTAGACAAAGAACGTCGTTCCCTGATGGCTAGCTGGAAACGTCGTCAAAAGCTCATAGATGGTGTGTTGCAAAATACGACTGAAATGTATGGTTCATTACAAGGGATTGCTGGTTCTGGTGCACTTGGTCATATTGATGCATTGGAGTTACCTGAGAGTTTTGAAGATGAGAATTAAACGATAAAAAGGTACTGGGAGATTTGGAGGTAGTGTTTGTTTATTGTCCTCATTACGATGGAAATCATCGTAATGAGGAGAGAGTGTTTGAAAAGTCAGAGACTTTTATTTAGGACAGGTTTGACCCTTAACACCTTCTACTGATCCTGTAAGTTCCAGGAATGCTCCAAAAGGACCCATGACTGTCATTGCTTCCCCTTTTGGGCCTGTAAATTTTAACTTTCCTGACATCATTGCACCCATCGCACCACATCCGAATGATCCTTTACCCATACATGTCCAGTCTTCATCGTCGGCATGCATAAGATAATCGACATCATAGTCTACTTTTTTACCATCAGGTTTTCCACCATATTCACACATTGCTTTTCCATCTTTATTGATAATATTAAGCTGTATTTTACTTTTAGTATCACATTGTGTTCGGTATATTTGGATCAGTTTATAACCTCTATCTTTATTATTTGTAGCCCACTTTGCAAGACCTGTAGTGAGCGTAGAACTGTTATTCCATGCATCACACATATTTTTTGCCCAAGTTTTATCCATGAACTCTGCTGATACGGCACTGCTTGTCAAACCAATTGCTACTGTTGTTACTAAGATTATTTTTTTTAACATAGTATTACTCCTTTTGATGTTCATATATTATACATATGTAAACTTAATGAAATAATATAAACAAAATTAATATTTTAATTATTCTGTCAACAGTATTATGATTGGGCTAAAGTCCAATTTTAAGCTATAATAACATACTCAAAAGAAGGTCAATCTATGTCAAAACGTCCAACACTCTTAGAACATTTTCGCTCTTTTGCTTACCAGAATAATATCAGAGATTTTGATAAGGCTTTAGTGTATTTTGCTGTATTTGGCGGCACAGGATGGGATGTAGATGTTTCTAGGAGTTTGGATGATCTGATAGAAGAAAAAGTACTGCGTAATTATGAACCTCTGCATAAAAGCATGACAAGATATACACATAACAACCCTGTGTACCATAATTTGTTATCCATAGTAGCATTGGGTACCAACCATGAACATGATGCATTTAAAAAAGCTAAAGTGGGTAGAGACAGGGGTGAAGAGGCCATGGATTACCTTGAAAAGAAAAGTTTGTTGAAATTTGATCTCTCAGTAGAAAAACCTTTAAAAGAATGTGATGGAAAATCTGATAGATTGTTATTTGATTTGCCTTTTATGCGTTTTTGGTTTGCTTTGATCTCCCCTAATTACAAGAGTATTTCCAAAGGTGACTTTAGTGAATTTGAACAAAAGTGGCATACACTCAGAGACAATTTTTATATTTTACTGAGCAATCAGTTAGTATTAGAACTTGTAAAGAAAACTGTTTTGGAAAAGTTTTCAGATGATCCTATCGTTACTATAGGTTCATACTATGACAAACATATACAAATAGAGATATTGGCTAAAAGAAAATCTGGAAAGATGTTAGCAGGTGCGTGTAAATACTCCAAAGAGCCAGCAAAAGTAAACATGCTGAACTCACTTAAAGAGAAGTGTAAAAAAGCAGAACTAGAGATAACTGATTATCTGCTCTTTTCAAAAAATGGATTTTCTACTGAAGTGCGACAAGTCAAAGATGCAGAGATAACCCTTTTATCTCATTGTCACTTATCTTCATTACTAGACAATTTGACTGAAGATGACTTGTTAGTCTATACAAACAAAAAGTACTAAATCATTTAGTTGTATGATGATGCTTTTTTAAAGCACTTCTTAAAACAAAGAATCCACTCACACCTGATAGTATAGAACCTGTAAGAATCCCCAGACGCTCATCAAAGAGTAGATTGACACCTGTTTTTTCAAAAGAGAGTGAAGCGATAAAGAGACTCATAGTAAAACCAACACCTGCCAGCAGAGAGATGCCGTAGAGAAGCTTCCAGTTCATATCTTTAGGAAGATGTGCAATGCCAAGTTTCACACCGAGATAACAAAATGAGAAGATACCAATTTGCTTACCTAAAAAGAGTCCCAATGTTATTCCGAGAGGGATAGGGTGAAGCAGTGATGACAATGTAACGTTTGAAAGAACTACACTGGCATTGGTAAAGGCAAAGAGTGGCAGGATCAAAAAGGTTACGGATCTGTCAAGATCTTTTTCAAGTTGTTTGAGAGGTGATCGTACTGTATCCTCTTTTTTACTTGTTCTAATAGGAATGAAAAAGGCGAGGATTACACCCGCAAGCGTGGCATGTACACCTGATTTAAGAACTGCCACCCAGAGTATGATCCCTAAAATAGCATAGGTCGTTATCTCTGTTGCCCCTCGTTTATTCATGATATAAAGAAGAAGGATTATTACAGATGAAACTGCAAGAGCTGTAAGTGAGAGTTCAGATGTATAAAAGAGTGCGATGATCACAATAGCACCGATATCGTCAAAGATCGCCAGAGAGACTAAAAACAATTTTAATGCAACGGGTACTCTTTTGCCAAGCAGCATAAGGATACCAAGTGCAAATGCAATGTCTGTAGCCGTGGGGATCGCCCATCCGCTCATAGCAACAGGATCTTGGTAGTTAAATGCTATATAGATCAGTGCAGGCACTACCATACCACCAATGGCACCTAAAAGAGGAAGTATGATCTTTTTAGGATGAGAGAGTTCACCTTCGATGATCTCACGTTTAAGTTCCAGTCCCACAGCAAGAAAAAAGAGCGCCATCAGACCATCATTGATCCAAAGCAGTAAAGGTTTAGCGATCTCAAAATTTCCTACACTGATTTTTACAGGTATCTCTATGAGCATATTGTAGTAGGGTGCAAGTGGAGTGTTGGCAACTATCATAGCCATAGCAGCGGAAATTATGAGTAAGACACCACCGGCTGTGTCGTTGTTAAAGACTTGATAGCGATTGATCTTATTATCTCTTTTCATAATGCATTATTATAGCAGATAAAAGAGTTTATATCTTATATAAAGATATAATATGATTTAAGTTTATGGATAAGTGAAAATATATGTTAATACGAAGCGGTAAAATACAACTTTTATTTTGGACAGCCTTCTTCTCGGTACTACTTTACATATGGGTAATTACAATTGTACTGCAGACTTTTGTCCTTCCCGATGAAAAACCTATGGATATCCCTCAAAATGTAGTGATGTTAATGTTTGTTGTTTTTGGATTAATGACCGTAGCAGTACTTACAGGAACTATCATCTCTACCATGATCAACAACAGGTTCTACATAAAGTTTTTTAGTGTAATTATGATCGTGGGTCTGGCAACGTTAGTGGCAATTAGAAGTATGTTCGGTTAACTAATGTGTCACAACTTAATATCCTTGCATTTCACCTTCAAGATAGACAATAGACTCTTTTAATGCTTCTATAACACTTACGTTGCTATCTTCGAGTTTTTCTTTACATAATGTACGCAATTTTTCAAGATAAAGATCTAATAGTTCTTCTGAGTTCAATTCGTTCCTTTATATCATGACAAACTATCTTTAAATTGTCATATTGGTAATGTTCTGGCTAGGTTTATAATAGCATCTTAGATATAATCTATAAATTAAATCAAGGGTATATTTATGTCCAAAAAACCAACACTTCTGCAAGAGTTCCGCTCTTTCTGCTATCAAAACAGTGCCAAAGATTTTGAACAGGCAGTAGAGTACTTTTCCGTATTTGGCGGCATGGGATGGAATGTTGATCTATCTAAATCTATTGATGAATTGATAGAAGAAAAAGTGCTTAAAAATTACAGATATATACACGGTGACCTTACGAAAGTAACTCACTCTAAACCTGCATACCATGCAATGCTCACAGCCATAGCTAAAGGTGATAGACGTGAGTACTCTGCATTTAAAAAAGTGAATATAGGTAGAGAGCAAGGTGAAGAGATCATTGACTTTCTTATCAAAGATGGTTTCCTTGTGTTCGATAAATCTGTAGAGAAACCGATCAATGAAAAAGACAGTATCTCAGACAAACTTTTGTTTGTTACACCTTTTATGCGCTTTTGGTTTGCTGCTATCTCTCCATACTATAAAGGCATTAAAGAGGGTGATTATAAAGAGATGAAAGAACACTGGTCTCACATTAAATTAGGATTCTCTGAGCTTATCTATGACCAATTGGTTTTGGAAATGTTAAAAATGAGTTTTAAAGAGGCCTTTGAAGGTGACCCTATTGTGAGTATAGGCGGGTATTGGGACAAGAATGTTGAGATAGATATTTTGATCAAAAGAAAGTCTGGTGAGTTGATTGCAGGTGTGACAAAGTATGCTAAGTCAAAAGCCAATAAAAGTGAACTTACAAAGCTCAAGGAAAAATGTGCATTGGCTCAATTGGATGTTGATAGATTTATCTTATTTTCAAAGAACAAGTTCTCCTCTGAATTGAAAAAAGAAAAGGGTGAAAAATTACAGCTTTTCTCTCTTAGAAACCTGACTGGTCTTATGGCTGACCTAAGTGAAAATGATCTACTGCAATATACCAATAAAAAGTATTAGCATTTATTTATGATTAACACTACAATACTATACTTTTTATAATCAATTTAAGGAAGACTATTATGACAAAGATACTATTACTATTATCACTTACTGGAACGATATTATTTGCTTCGACTCCTGCAGAACTTACAAAAAAGAATTGTGCAAGCTGTCATATATTAACGACACCGACACCAGACATGATACCTGATATGAAAGCACCACCTATGGATGCGGTGATGTTTCATATTAACTTGGTCATGCAGGATAAAAAAGAGATTAAAGACTTCATAGTTGATTATGTACTGTATCCAAAAGCATCTAAGTCCGTATGTGAATCGAATAAAGTACAGAGTTTTGGTGTGATGCCGTCACTTAAAGGTAAGATCTCAGAGCAGGATCTAGCTACCATTGCTGATCATATGATTGCTAACTACCCAAGTCAAGAGTTTAAAACGATGATCAAAGAGATACAAAAAAATGATAAGATGAATGCTTTAATTAATTCACCTTTTCTTTTAAACAGTGAAGAGTTACCACATTTGACCAAATTACTTTTGAATAATTGGGATAAGGCAGCACTGGGACTGACTGATGAGCAAAAAGAGAAACTCTTGGTGGTAAGACATGATACATTGCGTGCCATAAAAGAAATTAAACAAAAAGTGAAAGCTTTAGAAGCAGAGATCATAGAAGCAACAGTAGATGGTGAATCACTTGAAACAGTTTATCCTAAACTTGAAGAGGTTGCTCAACTAAAAGTTGAAGCTACAAAAGTACAACTCAAATGCCTTAAAAGAAGTATGAAAATTTTAAATGATGCACAAATAGAGTACTTACTCCCATTTTGGGATGCATAAAGAGATGTAGAGGGTTTACCCTCTGATCTCTAAGAAGTTCTTAGTACTGATGTCATCCCAAGGCTTATTGAGCTTTACAAAATCCTCATAGCTTTTCAATGCACGTTTAAAATCATCACTCTTAGCACTTTCATTCTCCAGTACTTCACTCAAAGCCACTTTAGCTGCATCCATCATATCTTTTGGGAATGTTCTGATCTCTACATTTTTTGGCAATGCTTGTAGCGCTTTGGCATTTTCATATCTAAATTCTTGAAGCATGTTGGCTGTCATTTCTTCACTGGCTGCAGTGATGATAGCTTGATGTTCACTGCTAAGCTTTTCCCATCTTGTTTTGTTAAATGTGATCTCAAGTATGGAGCCTGGTTCATGCCAGCCTGTATAGTAATAGGGAGCGGTTTTTGCAAACCCCATCATACTGTCAAGTGCAGGTCCCACCCACTCTGTCGCATCGATGGTTCCCCGCTCCAGTGATGTATAGATCTCTCCAGCAGGTAAAAGTACAGGATTCACACCCAGTTTTTGCATCACTTCTCCACCGAGGCCCGGAATACGCATCTTAAGGCCTTTGAGGTCGGCAAGAGAGTTGATCTCTTTTTTAAACCAACCACCCATTTGTGGACCGGTCGTACCGCCAATGAGAGGATAGAGGTTGAACTTACCGTACATCTCACGCCAGAGCTCATAGCCCCCACCAAATTTCATCCAGGTGATCATCTCTTCACTGGTAAGACCAAGCGGCATCCCTCCAAAGATGGAAAAGGCAGGGTTTTTACCTTTCCAGTAGTAGACTCCAGAGTGAAATGCATCTATCTGTGCTGCAGATGTCGAGTCAAAGACCTGAAGGGCAGGAACAAGGATATTTTTAGGATAGATCTTGATCTCAAGTGTACCGCCACTGAGTTCAAAACATCGTTTGGCAAAAGCGTCCACACCTGTGCCCATAATAGGAAAGTGTGCGGGCCAGGATGTTGCCAGTTTAAGAGTGACCTTTTTACCTCTGTTAATATTTGAAGACCCACCTTGTGTTTTTTCTTCGGCTCTGTGACATCCGCTTAGTGCCAAAGCAGTGGCTCCAATGGCTGTACCGGCTATAAAGTCTCTTCTTTTCATCTCTACATAGTTCCTTGTATTAATAGATTAAATAGTAACATAACGTACGTTTTAAAGGGGTGAAATGAACTGTCATATCTGTAATAATCTTTGTGATACTTTTATAGATGATAAAACAAAGATCACATACTATCATTGCAATCATTGCGAATATATCTTTAAATCTCCAGAGTGTTTTCAAGACCTTTCTGTACAAAAAGAGCGTTATAATCTACATGAAAATGATGAAGGAGATGCAGGATACCAAGCTTATTTTCAACGTTTTTTAGACTTCATTTTACCTTTGCTAGGTAAACCTGATGCAGCTTTGGATTTTGGCTGTGGTGCAAGTTCACTTTTGGCGAAGATGTTAGAAAAAGAGGGTATTCCCTGTGACTACTATGACCCGATATATCATCCAGATACATTAGAGCAAGACAAAAAGTACGAACTGATAGTCTCCACAGAAGTTTTTGAACATTTACATCAGCCTAGAGAAGTATTTGAAAGTCTGTTGGACCGATTGGAAGAGGGTGGATATATGGCTCTTCAGACACAGTTTCACCCTAACAATGTAGAGAGCTTTAAAAAATGGTACTACCATCAAGACCCTACACATATCGTATTTTTCACGGCGAAAACTTTCAGAGTTCTATGTACTGAGCTTACTTGCGAGTTTGTAAGTGAGAATGGAAAAAATATGGTACTGTTGAGAAAAGGTGTACATGCGTAGTAAACGAATGTACACAAGAGATTAAAAGAGAGAATACTCTTCTTGGATCGTATTTAAGATGCTTTTATCTGCATTATAGATAAATGCGTAGTTGTAGTGGATATTTTTAAGCAGATCTTGTAGCTCTTCTTTTGTTTCAAACCAGTGAGGATGATCAATTCCTGGCACTTTGGTTTTAGGTGGAGTCATCACAACACTTTTTACCCACATATTACTTCTCATGACATATTCTCTTGCTTTTGTAATATCTGGGAGATTATCTGTAAAGATCGCTACCTTGTCACTTTTACTTGCCTGTGTACTTTTAAGTTTTCCATCTATGAAGACAGGTGTAAAGTGTTTTGTGTACTTGAGACGGTCAACTGAGTAGACAAGTTCGTGTGTGTCACAAAAGTCTATAACGCGAAGCAGAGTACTCTAAGTGGAAAGGAATCAGTTCTTTTTCCTGATAGACATATCCTCCGACTTTAAACGTCGTTCTAAAGAGTGTGTCAGAGACAGCATATCCGTCTACTTCTCTCCTTAGTTTTGTGACATCAGGTTTGATAAGTTCAAGAAGCTCTTTGTCTGTACCGACAAAGAGTGTAGCTTCAGAATTGAGTATCTGCTCAAATGCTTTTCTCCAGTCATCTGCTATAAATTTAATGTTCCCTTTGTGTACAAGGATCATTTTAAGAAATGTCTGTTCATGTTCTGAGAGTAAGAAAAACTTTGCTTCTTTTTTGATGGTAACATAACGGATCAGCTTAAAGGCAGCAAGCTGAAGGTCAGAGACTTTGATCCAAGCTATTTCATCATCATTTCTAATGATAGAGTCATCAGCATAAACGATAGCATAGGCACCATTGGCTATGGCTTGGTCGATCTCCTCTTGGTTTGAAGAGAAGAAGAGATCACCATGTTCTATCTTGGAGTAGTACACCGAAGCACCTTCAATAGCCTGTACTTTTGGTGTGTTTATGAGGGTTCCCTCTGTAAGATTTACGATATCTTCTATTTTCATATTTAACCTATAGGTGTCCCAGCCATTTTAGGCTTTTCAGGACGGATCATGCACAGACCATCCTCATCTTTAGCTGCAAGGAGCATTCCTTCACTTTTAAGACCCATGAGCTTAGCCGGTTTAAGATTTGCAACGACACACACTTGTGTATCTAACATTTCATCAGCAGAGTACCACTCTTTGATACCAGCAACCACTTGTCTAGGGGTTTCTTCACCCACATCTACTTGCAGCAAAAGAAGTTTCTTACTCTTTGGCACTTCTTCTGCTTTTACAACAGTACCAACTTTAAGAGAAGTTTGGAAGAATTGGTCTATGCCAATGAGCGCTACACCTTCTTCTTTTTTCTCTTCTTTAGCAGGGGCCTTTTTTTCAACTTTCTCTTCTGGTTTGATATCAGATGGTTCAGCCTGTTTCAACAAAGGTTCTTCAATACGAGGGAACAGAGGGTCTATCTTTTCAAGTGTAAATGTTTCAAGAAGCTTTGTACCTTTAGACATACTGTTCCAAGTGTCATTGTCTATAGTGAAGTGTAATGCATTTGAGATCTTCGTACATACAGCAGGCATAACAGGATAAAGCATAATAGAAACTTTGGCAAGTATAGCAGCAATGAGACCGTTAAGTGCCATAGCTTCTTCTTCCCTGCCTTCTTTCATCATGGTCCATGGTTGATACATATCTATGGCTTTATTCGCTACAGTGAGTGGTCTCCATAGTTCTTCAAGGTATCTATGTATCTGCATGTCAAAGAGCAGAGGTTCTAAGATATCAAGTGATGCATGTACTTCATCAAGCTCAGACTGATAGTATTTGGCAACATTACTTGAGTCCACTGTTCCATTAAAGTATTTACCACTCATTCCTATAAGACGGTTCAGGAGGTTTCCAAGGTCATTACCAAGATCAGAGTTGATACGGTCAATGAGTGCTTTTTGGCTAAAGTCACCGTCACCGCCAAATGGTACTTCTCTAAGCATAAAGTAGCGGAAATTGTCCAGTCCGTAAGCATCTGCTACTTCTCTAGGGTTTACAACGTTACCTTTAGACTTGCTCATCTTCTCACCATCACGTGTCCACCATCCGTGTGCAGCAATGTGTGTTGGGAGAGGCAGGTCAAGGCTCATAAGGAATGCAGGCCAGTAGATCGCATGGAAACGCAAAATATCTTTACCTATAAGTTGAACACGGGCAGGCCATTGGTCCATATTTGCTTCATCTGTACCATATCCCAGTGCCGTTACATAATTCATAAGGGCATCTAACCAGACATACATCACATGCTTAGGGTCTTTCATCTCTGCTGGAAGTTTTACACCCCAGTCAAAGCTGGTACGTGTGATGGAAAGATCCTGTAGTCCACCCTCTACAAAACGGATCACTTCATTTCTTTTGCTCTTAGGTAAAATGAAATTTGGGTGCTCTTCATAATATTTAAGCAGTCTATCTTCATATTTGGAGAGTTTGAAAAAGTAACTCTCTTCTTCTACTACGGTAGTGCTTTTACCACACTCAGGACAGAATTCATCATCAACAAGTTGTATTGCAGGGAAGAAAGTTTCACATGAGATACAGTAGTGACCTTTATAGGTATCTTTATAGATGTCACCATTTTCATGCATGACAGAAAAAGCTTTTTGCACACCTTTCATATGGTCTGCATCTGTTGTTCTGATGAATTTATCATAAGAGATATCAAAATCATCCCAAAGATTTTTAAAGGTTGCGGAGATCTCATCAGCATAATCCTGGGTACTTTTACCTCTGGACTTTGCAGCCTCTTCTATTTTTTGACCGTGTTCATCTGTACCGGTAAGAAAGAAGGTGTCTAATCCAGATAGACGAGAGTAACGGGCAACAGTATCGGCTATGATTGTTGTGTATGCATGACCTATATGGGCAATGTCGTTAACGTAGTAGATCGGTGTTGTAATGTAAGATTTTTTATGACAAGACATATTTCGTAGTTCCTTAAACAAATGAGTTTGTAGAGTAAATTTGATAGATATTTTAGCTAAGAAGTGCTGTATTATAGGTGATATTATAAAATTATCAATTGATATTTTTATAAGTGTAAATTTTTTTAATCTTTAGTATAATTAAATAAGTGACTATGTAACAAAGGGGAGAAAATGAACATTCTAAGAATCGTACTTTTGGTATGTACCACAAGTATGTTATCAGCGAATTCTTCAGAAACCATCTATTTACATAAATGTGCCGGCTGTCATGGTCATAACGGGGATAACACGGTTTTGGGTAAATCCAGAATTATCAATCTAATGGGAGCAGAGGAGATAGAAGAGGCACTCTATAGCTATGCTGCGGGTACCTGTAAGGTGGAAGTTACAGTCTGTGAACCTAAGAACCCCATGATACAGTCTGGTAAAAAATCTATTGTTAAAAATTTCACTAAAGAACAGATACATGATCTGGCGATCTATATCAGTCAATTAAAATGATTTTATGTATTTCGTCTATATAGTTAAATGTGCTGATGAGACTTTTTACACTGGTATCGCTACAGAGTTGGAACGCCGTATAGACGAGCATAACAGCTCCGAGAAAGGAGCAAAATATACACGGGTTAGAAGACCTGTAAGCCTAGTGTATAGTGAAGAGTATCCAGATAGAAGTTCGGCTTCCAAGCGTGAATATCAGATCAAAAAGAAGATGAGCAGGGCAGAGAAGTTACAGTTGATCGCGTCTGTTTAGAATTCAAACCCACCGCCGGTACCCTTGCTCATACTGTCGTATACAGCCTTGATATACGCATCACGAATTTCACACTCAAGTAATTTTTTGCAACCCATACAGCTTTTTAACTGCTGTTCTGTTTGACAGGCTTCTAATTCAGATTTCTTCTGTTTAAGGACTATCTGCCATTCGTCAAGCGTTTGTTCTGACATTACGCTTTCATCCCGTATGCATCTTTGAGTTTAGTGACTTCATAGTTTGAACCGAAGAAACAAGGGCTTGTATCATGTGGATGACCTGGTATAAGTTCCATGAGTCTCATACCTTTTTCATTGATCGCCGCACCTCCTGCTTGCTCATACATGAAAGCAAAAGGGATCACTTCGAAGAGTTGTCTCAATTTACCGTCTGGTTTGTCTGATGTACCAGGGTAAGAGAAGATCCCGCCACCTTTTAAAAGTATTTGATGAAGATCAGGTACCATACCGCCTGAGTATCTAAGACGATACCCTTCAGCAAAAAGGCCATCTACAAATGTTTTATGGTGTTTAGCCCAATTTTGTTGCGTACCGCCTGGAGCATTGAGTTTTCCTTTTTCATCCAGTGTGACCTCAGAGATGAAGTTAAAGAGTCCCTCTTGGGCCCTGTAGTGTTTCGGCTTAGAGTCTCTTGTCGCTGTAACAAGTTCGATTCTTGGACCATAAACCACATAAGCAGAAGCTACAAGGTTTTCAGCCTTTAGTTCACCTTCATAGATACCAAAAATTGATCCTACAGAGAGATTGACATCAGCTAAGCTTGAACCATCCAATGGGTCATAACAGATCGTGTATTTACCATCGTCATGCAAGGCTAACACACCTTCTTTTTCTTCACTTACGAGCGCTTTTACAATTGAAACATCTTTAAATGCTTCTTCGATGATGTAGTCACTTTTTACATCCAGTTTCAGTTGATCCTCACCTGATGAGTTCTCACTGTCACTATAGCCCAGGTCTTCAGTTTTGATGGCATGGTCTATTTTAATCGCAACATTTTTGATCGTTTCAAATACGGTTTGCATCTGTTATCCTCTTTTATTTATATATTTTTTGCATGGGCATTGATCCACTCTATGATCTGAGTAGTATCGTTAAGATCGAGTATATCGATATCCTCAGGTATAGTGTATAATGTAGGATCTATGCTGCTATCGATGGCAATGGCTTCACTGCAGGAAAAATAACTCTCATCAATTTTGTTTCTGAAAACAGCGATACGCGGCAATGGAAGTGTTTTAAGTCCCTCAACAAGCAAAATGTTAAAATCATTGATCATTGCTACAATATCATCCAGTGTCTTCTCTCTTTGAGAAAAATAGGTAGTACGTGTAGGAGAAGTGATCACCACTTCTGCCCCAGTTTGTGAGAATTTGTAACTGTCTTTGCCTTCAACATCAAACTGTGCCTTGTCTTTAGGGTCATTTTTGATGATAGCAACTTTACGTTCTTTTATCAAAACTTGAGCGACTTTTTCTACTAGAGTGGTTTTCCCGCTGTTCGATGGACCTGTAAATGCTATAGCAACTCTTTTATCCACAGTATCTTTTCCTTGCATAATGATTGTATGAATTATACATCAATCTTTATTGAATGTATGTTAAAATTCATATAATTTCAAGGAGAACATATGGTTAGGTTGAGTGTAGTATTTATTGCCATTGTTCTTCTTCTTGGTTGTACATCAAAAAGTGAGAAAGATTTGATGGAATCATACAACCAAAAGCTCTCATATCATAAGCAGTTACAAAAAACTGAGAAGATACAGCTGTATCAGGACAATGAGACAAAAGTGATGCTGACCGCAACCTATCTCTATACACCCAATTTTGAAAATAATGATACCCGTGATGAAGCATTTATAGTAGGACTGCATTTAGATGATGAAGCTTCTAGAAATATAAACAGTAGTGAATACAGTTTAACACTTAATGGAGAAATACCTAAAGAGGTGAATGAGCTCTCTTCAGATGATGCACGACTAAAAGACATCTCTTTTGTGACAGATTGGGGGAGTTATTATCTTGTGACCTTCCCACATGTATCCAATAAAAAGATCACACTTGTTTTTGAGAGTAGTCTCTATGGAAAAGGTCAGTTACACTTCGCCAAAGTGGCGAAGTATGTTTTGAATAAAGAGGTCTTTTAGACCAAAAGCTTTCTACGCTTACTTTCTAAACTTATCTGTTTCAGAAGGTGTAGCAAGTGTTTTCAGAAGTGGAAAGATACGGGTTGTTACACCTAATTTGTTGAGGTAGATAACATAATTTGCCAGTACTTTTTTCCCATACTCTCTTGCTTCATGATTCTTCATTTTTTCCATACTCATATACGGTTCATAAGGACCTTTTCTAAAGTTTGTTCTCTTTTTAATATGTCTTCTTGTAAATCCTATACCTGCATTGTAGGCATAAGCTATGAAAAGAGGATGGTAAAGATAAGAGGTAAGATAATCAAGATGGAAATCCGCATACTCTATGGCCTTGTAGGGATTGAACATATCATCGAGATCTATTTTTTGCCCCTTCTCTTTGGCTACATGTTTGACGAGGAAAGGCATGAACTGCATCATACCCAATGCAAAAGAGCGTGATACAGAAGCAGGTACAAAACGACTCTCCTGTCTGGCAATGGCATAGATAAGTGCCTGACGCTCGGGGGTCATATGTTTCATGGCATCACGGTAGGGCATAGGGAAATAAGATTCTGTATAGTTACATGCTTTGGCTTTCAGATAGGTATAGATTCCGATGGTCTCTTGGGATTTATGATCATCTGCCAGGTCATGCAGGTCGACGCCAGAATACATTTTGTGTTTGACTTTTGCCCAATCGATAGGGTCCTCAATATCAAATCCCCATATTTTGTTTTTCCAAATAGATTTAGTGATGGTCTTTGGATATCTTGCGTTTATCGTGTCCGCTGCTATTAAAGTATAAATATTGACATGGCAGCTTTCACGTAATTGTTTGACATAGTTATCATCTTTGGTACTCAGATAGAGCCAGAAAACAGATTTGTCTTTGTCATATTGTTTGACATAGTTCTCACGTGCATCTTGAAAATACACTGATGCCTGTCGAGGTTTTCTCTGCTGCATTAAAGCAAGACCATGTTTAAAACTTTTGTGCGCTTTACTTCTTTTTCGCCAATTCTTGTTTTCATCTCCACGTACTTTTAGTTTTGGGAGATCAATATTTAGTGTGCTTCCTGTTCTATTCTTATAGGCTGTACGGAGTTTTTTATTCAGCCTGCTTGCCTGATAAATGATCTTCTTGGCTTCAGCTGCTGTTGTGTTGGTTTGGGACAGAAAACGCCAGATATAGTAATCTTTTTCTATACTTCTTGGCATCTCAGCTATCTGTGAATAGGTGAATTTCTTTGCATAGAGTTCAGGTGTGGTCCAAAAGAACACAAAGAGGGATGAAAGAAATAGAAATTTCATTTTCATACTTTACCCCAGTACAGCACGCATCATAAAATTATCGACCAGTTGTAGACCCAGTATCACTACTAATGGCGAAAGGTCAATACCTGATAGTACAACAAATGGCATTTTACTTCTAATGAAGTTCATGACAGGTTCAGTTAAACGGTGAAGTATCTGTACAATAGGATTATAAGGGTCAGGGCGTACAAAACTCAATAGTGCTGCGATGATCACGATCCAGATATAAAGATTGATGACCGTATGTATAGTTTGAACTATGGCGTAGATAAGTGCATTCATGAAATAACCTCCAGTAAGTATGGTTTGATCAACGGGTAGATATCAGAAAGTTCAGGCCCGTCCTCTGCTCCTGTAAGAAGCAGTCTTAACGGTGTAAAAAAGTTCTCTCCTTTTAGACCGGTCATATGTACGATATGCACATTAAAGTCATCAACATCATCTATCATCGGCATCGTTTCGATGTTCTCTGCTATCATACGCATCTGTTCACCCCATTTACCATTGAAGTCTTTGGGTGAAAAGATCAGCTTGATCTTTGCGTCAAGTTCATTGATCGTACTTGCCTCTTCAAGGTAGAGCTTTGCCAGTTTTCCGATGTCTTCATCTGCAAAACCAAAGAGTCCGGAGAGACGCTTGTCATCCATCATCTCAAGGTGTTGACGGTTGATAGAGCGAAGTTTGTCTATATCAAATTTTACAGGAGATTTGGAAATTTTACTTAGATCAAACCACTCCAGTGCTTCTGGCATCGTGAAGATTTCTGTTGGTGTTTCATTGCCAAGCAAGATCAGGTAATTAGCGATCGCATCTGGGATAAATCCCTGTTCAAAGAGCCATTTGATCGAACAGGTCTCATCACTCATATCCATCTTCTCACCATCAGTGTTAAGGATGACAGGCAGGTGTGCGTAGTTCGTATCTTGCTCATATCCAAGAAGTCTTTTGATGTACGTTTGCTTCGGAGTGTTTGAAAGGTGCTCATCACTACGAATGATGAGACTGATCCCTGAGATCATATCATCACAGGCACAAGCAAAGTTATACGTCGGTGTTCCGTCAGCTCTTAGAATGACAAAAGAATCTACTTCATTGGGCGATGTTTCGATATCTCCCTTGATGAGGTCATGGTTGACTATCGGTGCATCTGGGGTCATGATACGCACGACAAATGGTGTTTTATCTTCTTTGAGCTTTCTTAGCTCTTCCGCACCTACTTTGGAACACCGTCCACTGTATCTATAAATGGCATTGTTCTTCTTCGCTTCTTCTCTTTCTGTATCAAGCTGTTCAGGCGTACAGGTACAGACAAATGCTTTTTTCTCTTCAAGGAGTCTTATCGCCAAAGTCTGGTGTATATGGAGGTTTTCACTTTGATGAGAGACACTGTCGTGAGGAAGCGCAAACTTCTCAAGGATATCCATGATCTCAGTATCTTTACCAGTGATGTTTCGTTCTTTGTCGGTGTCTTCTATGCGTACGATGAAGTTGACATCTCTTTGTTTGGCTACCATGTAGTTGAATATCGCTACACGTAGGTTTTCTATATGCATATCACCTGTCGGTGATGGGGCAAATCTAAGCATTCATCTTACTCCAAAAGTTTTGGGTTTATTGAATGTTATTATAGTGGGTTTAATTTATAACTCTTTTAAAGCGTAATAGTATGGTCAAAATAACATATCTAAGATGCGATAAGCTCTAATTAGATAAAATACAACTTTACAATCAAAAGGTTTAATAATAATGAGTGAGAGCAAAGATTTTTTACGTACTATAGTTGAAGAGGACTTGGAATCAGGCAAATATAAAGAGGTGCATACACGATTTCCTCCAGAGCCTAATGGGTTTCCACACATTGGACACGCTAAATCCATTTGTATCAATTTTGGTATCGCAGATGACTATCATGGTCACTGTAACCTGAGAATGGATGACACCAATCCAACGACAGAAGATACGAAATATGTAGAAGCTCTCAAAGATGCAGTAGAGTGGCTCGGATTTAACTGGGATGGCAATGTACGTTATACCTCTGATTATTTTCCCAAACTCTATGATTATGCAGTTGAACTTATTAAAATGGGTAAGGCTTATGTTGATAGCCTGAATGAAGAGGAGATACGTGAATATCGAGGCACGGTGACTGAACCAGGGAGAAGAAGTAAATATGCCGAGCGTTCTATAGAGGAAAATCTAGACCTTTTTGAGAGAATGAAAAACGGTGAGTTTAAAGAGGGTGAACACGTTCTTCGAGCCAAGATCGATATGAGTGCTGCCAATATGAAAATGAGAGATCCACTTTTATATAGAATCAGACATGCCCATCATTACAGAGCAGGAGACAAGTGGCATGTGTATCCGATGTATGACTTTGCTCACTGTTTGTCTGATTATATTGAAGGCATTACCCACTCTATCTGTACACTGGAATTTGAAAACAACCGTGATATTTATGATTGGGTATTAGATACACTTGGATTAAAATCGCAAAGACCTTACCAGCACGAGTTCGCAAGGCTCGGTATCAACTATACGGTGATGAGCAAAAGAAAGCTTTTAGAATTAGTGAATGAAGGAAAGGTGAGCGGCTGGGATGATCCTCGTATGCCAACTATTGCCGGATATAGAAGAAGAGGCTATACACCTGAATCTATTATAAACTTCTGTGACCAAATAGGTATTGCAAAAGCAAATTCAATGGTGGATGTAGCACAGCTTGAATTTTCTATAAGAGATGATCTCAATACAAAAGTTCCACGCGTGATGTGTGTACTTGATCCGCTTAAAGTAACCATTGAAAATTATGAAGGCAGTGAAGAACTTGATGCTTCATACTACCCAGATGATGTGCCAAAAGAGGGTTCAAGAAAGATACCTTTCTCAAAAGAGATATATATTGAACGTGATGACTTTATGGAGAACCCTCCAAAAGGTTACTTTCGGCTAACAGCTGAACAACCGGTAAGACTTAGACATGCATATATCATCACTTGTAAGGAAGTGGTTAAAGATGCTGATGGCAATATCGTTGAGATAAAAGCAGAATACCATCCAGACTCTAAAAGTGGTTCAGATACCAGTGGTATCAAAGTAAAGAGTGCGATTCAGTGGGTAGATGCTAAAGAAGCTAAGAGAGTAGAAGTAAGGCTTTATGACAGACTGTTCAAAGACGAAGCTCCAGAAGGTCTGGAAGATATCAATCCTGACTCTTTAAAAGTGATTAAAAATGCGCTTATAGAACCTGCAGTAATCACAGAGAAACCTGATGAGAGATTTCAGTTTGAAAGACAAGGGTATTTTTATGCTGATCCTATTGATTATACAGATGAAAACCCTGTGTTTAACAAAATAGTAGGACTTAAAGACTCTTGGGCAAAAAAATCTAAATTAAATGAAAAGACAAAAACAGCTTCAAACGCACCAAAACCTCAAATTAAAAAAGTACAGGTAGATGGTGAAGTAGCACCTATGAGTGAGGCTGAAGAAAAATTATTTGATAGGTACGTTGATGAACTTAACCTAAACAGCGAAGTTGCGAATACACTAGCGCGTGATGCGACACTTTCAGACTTTTATAGTGAATCACTCAATTTATCTGAAACTAGTCCAAATCCAGTGGGCTTAGCTAATATTGTAACAAATGAAATAGCCAGAGAATTAAAAGAAAAGTCTGTAGAGGAACTGAAATTTAATCCGATACAAATAGGTGAACTTGCAAAGATGGTGGATGAAGAGATCATTTCAACCAAGATTGCTAAGCAGGTATTTGAAGAGATGGCTAAAACAGGGGAAGATCCGAAACAAATAGTGGAAGCCAAAGGGCTTGTACAGATCAGTGATCCAGCTAAGATCTTGCCTATTATTGATGAAATCATTGCAAAGAATCCAGATAACATCGCTAAATATAAAGCAGGTAACACGAAACTTTTAGGCTTCTTTGTCGGACAAGTATTAAAAGCAACAGGGGGCAAAGCAAACCCAAAAGTGGTAAATGCGCTTGTGATGGAAAAGTTGAAGTAATACAAACAAAGTTTTTGAAATGATCGAGTTAGGTAAAAGATTTTATCTATGCTATGATATTGAAGGTTTTGAATCTTAAAAGAGTTGTGTTTAGCGTGTAATAAGGGAAAAAATGCAAAAAAAGATCATTTTATTATTTTTGTTCACTATATCACTGCTCTATGGTAATGTAGATCAAAAAATTATGGATCTTTCTGTGTCACACTATGCAGCAGGTAATGCTTTATTAGAGTATGAAGATCCGACTGCAAAGATGACACTCACACAGATACGTGATCTTACTTCTGATCAATTTAACCCCCTCAACAAAGCAGTTGCAAGCCATCCCTTTACAACTTCAGCATTTTGGTACCAGTGTAAAGTGGAGAATAAAAAAAAGAACCCTGTAGCCCGACTTATGGTATTTGAGCCAGCTTGGATTGACTCGGTACATATGACTGTAATATCTCCCAATGGCAAGATACAAACGTACCAGGGTGGAAATATCTATCCTTATGCAATAAGAGAAATGGATCACTACTTAACCAATTTCAAGCATGATTTTGAACCGGGTATCTCTACACTCTATATTCAGGTAAAGACTCGTGACCCTTTTATTGTTTCTTTTTCAATTGTCGAAGAGTCAGCATTTTTATCGAAACAGGTTAAAGAATCCATCTATACGGGTTTAATTTATGGTGGTATTGCTGCTATGCTGTTCTATAACCTTTTTCTCTTTTTGGGTATAAAGCAAAGATACTATCTTTACTATGTGTTGTTTTTGAGTGCTTTTTTTGTCATGAACGCGTCGTATAACGGTTATACATTTATGTTGTTTTTGTCAAATTATCCCACAGCACAAAACTGGTTACAGTCTACGGGTATTTATCTTTTTATCATTACTGCACTTCTTTTTGCCAGATCATTCTTAAATCTTAAAAAATACCATCAGACACTCTATAAGGTCACAAGATATCTGATCATTTTAATCATAGGTATATCTGTATTAACAGCACTTTTTTCCGGATATCACTACCATGTGATGCTTTCGATCATACTGGTCATGTCAGTCAGTATATATATTTTTGTTATTGCCTTGTATTCCTGGTTAGATGGTAATCGTTCAGCCAGATTTTTTCTTCTTGGTGCTGCAAGTGGATTAATCGGTGCCATTATTACCGCTTTAACTGTGATGTCTTTCCTTCCTTTTAGTTATATTACCTATAAAGCAAATGACTTTGGAATGTTAATTGATGCTGTTCTATTGTCCATAGCGCTAGCTGATCGTATGAAGATCTCATTGGAGAAAACACGTATGGTGGAGAAGGAAGCTAAAATAGATGTGGTCACAGGACTGTTAAATCGAAGGGCTTACTCTGAAACGGTAGATAGTGAATTCCAGAGACTTTTACGTTATCAAAGTGTACTTTCTGTAGTCATATTTGATGTTGATCACTTTAAACAAGTGAATGATACACATGGTCATGATGCTGGAGATTATATATTAAAAAGTGTAGGAAATATTGTACAGGATGTTATAAGGGACTGTGACTATGCTTTTAGAATGGGTGGCGATGAATTTTTACTTTTATTGCCTGAAACAAATGCAAAACAGGCTTCGCTTCTAGCCAATCGTATTAGAATAAGAATAGAAAGTAAAAAGTTAGTAGATGACCATAATCATAAATTTTTTGTTACTGCAAGTTTTGGTATAAGTCAATATAAGAAAAATGATACAAGTATAGAAGATATAGTAAAACGTGCAGATAAGGCACTTTATTCTGCAAAAGATTCAGGTAGAAACAGGGTTGAAGTTTCAGATAGATTCAGCTTGGCCTGAGTATGTAAATTTGTAAATTTTACACTTAAAGCAAATAATGATCCAAAGTAAATTGCATATCTTCATCCAAATCTAGGTTAGCACGCATCCATTGAATGTATCCTCTGTCTTCATTCACCACTTCAGCTATCTCTCGGTCCTTATATTTTCCAAATTTAAACGTTTTCATCATTACAGGTGTTTGCGTAAGTTCAGCAAGTTTTTGCATAGGATTCACACCCGGAAAACTTTCTTGTGTCAATCGTACCAATTTTGAAAGTAACAGTTTCATCACTAGCACATCACCTATAGCATCATGTGCTTTAATCGTGATACCAAGTTTCTGTGCCTCTTCTTCCTCAACTTTATAGAGTTCCAGAGCATAGCGGAGATACTGAAGCCTATGGTTCGAACTCTGCGGTAGCAGGTGTTTCGAACAGCGCAGTGTATCTATAAGCGTATAGTTGTTCACAAAGCCTTCTTTTTCCAACATAGCCAGGTCAAAAGAGATATTGTGCGCGATAAGGTAGTTTTCTTTATGGTTTAATTCCAGTACTCTTAAAGCAAAATCAGTTTCATCATAAAGTCCTTTGTCCTCTATGAGCTCAGGTGTAATGTTGTGAACCTCCATCGCTTCTATACTGATCGGAACAGGAGCTAAACAGAGCTCATCCAGTACTTCAATCTCATCTTTATTGTGGACTATCATGGCACCTATCTGAATAATGCGGTCTTGTTCTTGATTGCCTGTAGTTTCTGTGTCGAAGAGTACATATTTTGCCATGCTGTATCCTTAAATATATTGAAGGGCATCTCTAAAAACCCTAGTCACTCATAACATCATTAGCTTTTGTCTAGGCTAGGACTAGAAAATATCTTGCAAAATCTTACATTTGTAAAATCCATTATAAGCGTCTAGGGTTTTTAGATGTGCCCTTAAGATAGTATCGTATTTTGTCTAACAACCCCAACCCTAAATGGACAAATGGTATAATGTGACATATTTTAGAAACTGTCTGTTCAAGATATGACAAACAGATTCAACTACAGGAAACACAATGGCCAAACACTTTACCTCTATCATCTCTGGCGGATTTGGAAAATTCGCTTCAAAAAAATTCCCATCAGCAGTTCAAAAGTTTATCAATACAGGTTATGTAAAACTCATGGGACTTGATATGAGTGAGTTCAAAGAGCCAAGTGATTATCCTACGCTCAATAAACTTTTTACAAGAGCATTTGAAATACCTAGAGCATTACCTGAAGAAAAAGATGCATTGATATCGGGTGTGGATGCTCTTATCACGGATGCTGGAAAGATCCAGGAGGGTAAAGCCTATCAGATCAAAGGGATGAGCTACAGCATCGAGGAACTTTTTGGTGAATATCATAAAGAAGCAGTGGCTAAAGTAGAAGGAGGGGAGTTCATCAACTTTTATCTCTCTCCCAAAGATTATCACCGCTACCATATGCCGATGCGTCTCAAAGTAAATTCACTGACACATATTCCTGGTAAGCATTATCCAGTGAACTTTCCACTGCTTCGTCATAAAGTGGACCTGTTCATTGAAAATGAGAGAGTGGTGATAGAGTGTGAGGATGAGAAGGGCAGAACACAGGTATTGGTTCTTGTCGCGGCATTGAATGTGGGACAAATGGTTGTTACGTTTGAAGAGAAAGTGCGAACGAATTCAGAGATAAGAGAACCTGTACATTATGAGTATGAAGATTTCTGGGTAGAGAGGGGAGAGTTTTACGGATGGTTTGAGATGGGTTCAACTATTTTGACCTTTTCTCAAAAAGATAGTATCTTCCCGGAAGTAGCCATCAACCAAAAAGTAAAATTTACTGATGTTTTGGGTAAAGTATTATAAAAGATTATAAATAAAGGGATAAAATATGCAAATTAAAGAGATTCAAGAGTATGCAGAGGTACGTGCAAAAGCTAGAGCTTATCTCTGTTATATCATAGGTAGACATATTTCTCAAACTATTATAAATGGTGATGTAAGTACTGTACTTTCAAAGCTAAAAACACTTGATGAAAGTATTACTAAAGCAGAAGCGATCTATGCTCTTGATGGTAACGGTATTCAAATTACAGAAAATGTCTCTAAAAACAAACAGATCCATGGGGTGGGTAAAGGTGATGATAGAAGTGACAGGGCGTACTTTTATAAAACAGTAAGAGAACACCGTTGTACCCTTACTGAACCCTATCCATCTTATGTGAGTAACAAGATGGTTGTTACTGCTGCATTCCCTATTTATGATGAACAAGATAATTTGATCAGTATAATTTGTGTAGATATTACTTTGGCAAATATTTTACGTATGGTGCACCCAAGCTCTATTGACTCATTTTCTGGAACATTGAGTAAAATTGCATATACTTCTTTCTCTATAGCGCTTGCAGCGGTTGCACTTTTACTGTTTGTAAAAGGTATTAGTTCTTTTTTACATTTTGGATTGGATTTTTCTGTGATAGAGATCAACAAGATCTTTGAAGCAACCATCCTTCTCACACTCTCTTTGGCTATCTTTGACCTGGTGAAAGCGATCTTTGAAGAGGAAGTCTTGGGTAAAGAGAAAAAAGCGGGTGCAGGAGAGGGACACCAGACCATGATACGGTTCTTAGGTTCCATCATTATTGCACTCTCTATTGAAGCATTGATGCTAGTCTTTAAATTTGCACTCACAGACCCTGCACAACTTGTGTATGCTGTATATCTTATTTCCGGTGTCGCATTACTTTTAGTGAGTCTTTCTGTTTATGTTAAGTTCAACAAATTAGATTCTAATAAAAATACAGAGATAACGAAATAAATGGATAAAGAACTCATAATTTTTGATATGGATGGTACGCTGGTAAACAGCTCCATCACCATTGCTAATGCTATTAACTATGTACGTCAGAATCTAGGTTTTGATCCAATGGAACAAGCGTATATTTTAAGATTGGTCAATGATCATACAATCAATCCAGCACAAACATTTTATCATACCAAAGCATTTGATGCAGACCATGAGCGATGGTTTTCTGAATACTATACAAGAAACCATGATAAAGAGTTGGTTCTTTATGACGGGATAAAAGAACTTCTTGAAACACTAAAAGGTAAAGGTCATGCCTTGGCTGTTGCGACCAATGCCTATAGAGGTTCTACGATAGAGTCACTGACACATTTGGATGTGCATCATCTTTTTGATGGTATTGCCTGTTATGATGATGTTGCACTGGGCAAACCACACCCAGATATGCTGCATAAAATACTTGATGAACTTGGACACCATAGTCATGAAGCACTTTTTATAGGCGATGGCCCACGTGATGAGCTGGCGAGTCAAAGAGCAGAGATAGACTATATTATGGTTAATTGGGGTTTTACCGATCATACAGATGCAGTACACAGTGTTGATGACCTGCACAAAATATTAGTCAATTGAATTTTTTATTATTCTTTGATACTTCCTCTAGTTTTTAGAGACCTTTCCTTTTAAAAACAATGTTATTGAAATCATTATGGCAACACATGAAATAATTAAAAAAAGCCCTTGAATCCCAAATATTTTAACGATAGGTTCTAGAAGCAGTGGAGAAGAGAATTGTCCCAAAAAAAAGCTTGATGCAAGTACACCCGAAGCTTTTCCTCTTTTATGCGCAGGAACCTTGGCTAGGAACCATGAATTCGTATTGACAAGAATGAGCCCAAAGCCTATACCTATAAATGCCGTACTGTAAAAAAGTTGTGCAATAGAATTTGCTTGTGAAATAATAAAAAGCCCTGTACCGAAAAAGATAAAAGTGATCATATAGATATGCATATATGAAAACCTCCCCTTGAGCTTTGCATATTGCTTGGATGTAAGTGCGTTGAAAACCATAGCAGTGGCAATGACCAATCCTATGGTACTTGGTTTGCCGTCTAATGTCTCTATAATGAGATAAGGTAATTGTGTAGGTAGCATATAAAAAAGTACCATCGCAAAAAACGCAGTAAGATAAATAGGCCATAGTTTGGCCTCAATTTCTATCTCGCTTTCAACATGGGTATGCTTTTTAGGTTCATAGAGTGATGTAAGCAATAGAGGAAGAAAAAACAGAGGCAAAATATAAATAGCAAAAGGGTAAGACCAATCTATCTGTGCGAGGAGACCGCCTGCAGTGATAAATATTATGCCTCCTATGGCTACAGCCATCCCTTGGATAGACATGAATTTATGTCGACCTTTTTCATTAAGATAATCACCTATAAGCGCAGTAGAACTTGTCATGAGTAAGGCAACAGCCATACCGAGTATTGCACGACCTGCAAGAATAGCATAGAAGTTCTCAAGATAGAATCCTGAGCTCCCACCGATAACAAAAAGAAGAACACCCATATAAAGTGGTTTGAGTCTACCAAACCGGTCTACGATAATTCCCGCAATAGGTGCAAATAATGCAATAACGATTGAAGGAATAGTTAACATCATTTTAGAGAGAAATTCGATATTTGGAATATGATTGAATGTATTAGAGATCAGGGGTAGAGATGAGACAATTGTTATACCGGACATGACACCCATAGTCGCTATAAGAAGTAGAGAAACTTGAATTTTTTTATTTATTGTTTTGGACATAAAAGGCTTTATGAAAAAATTATTTGTACATTCAATTATATCTTCTTTTTGATATTGAGGTATTGAATTGATATCATAATATAACCCATATTTTGCTATATTACACAAAAAATTTAATGAGGATATCAGATGTCTAAATCTCTTATGACCGATCTCTTTGCTTTAGTTATGGTCGGGGTCTCATTTATTCTACCATCTTTGTATCAGAACGCATTTTTATTCACCGGTCTTTTTGCACTTTCTGGTGCTATCACCAATCAATTGGCTATTCATATGTTGTTTGATAAAGTGCCGTTTCTGTATGGTTCAGGGGTGATTGAGAAAAACTTTACGGTTTTTAAATCGTCTATCCGTGAGATGATCATGAAGCAATTTTTTACTAAAGAGCAGCTAGGAGATTTTTTTACAAAAGAAGAAAAGAAGATCGATCTTAGACCTTTAGTTGAGGGTGCAGACTTTTCTCCTGCTTTTGATGCACTTTCCAAAACAGTGATGGAATCGAAATTTGGCGGAGCGATCACCATGTTTGGCGGGGAGGAAGCATTAGAAGGATTACGTGACCCTTTTTCACGAAAACTTAAAAGTGCGGTAAGTTCTATCGTTGATTCATCCGTATTTAAAGCACAGCTTGATCACCATATACGTAATTCAGCATTGAGTGAAGATATGATCGAGTCTGTAGAAGTACTCATTACAAACCGACTGGAAGAACTTACTCCGAAGATGGTTAAGGAGTTAGTACAAGAACTGATCAAAGAACACTTGGGTTGGTTAGTGGTATGGGGTGGTGTCTTTGGTGGGCTTATAGGTCTTATCTCATCATTTTTAATTTAACACCTTTAGTTACTCTTTTTCATTCTATTATTTCTTCCGTGCAACCATAGAGGTTTTCATTGTTTTGAAACCTTTATAATCTTCAGCCCAAAATTCAGGTATATATAAAAGTTCGCACTGTTCACCAAAAGCAGCTGCAAGTTCACCTTTATTGAGCAGAAAAGCAGGATTTGAAGCTTTACGTTGATTTTGGGGATCGTGTAAAAAAGTTTCCATGAGGATGATGCCATTTGGTTTAAGTGCATCTATCATTTGAGGAAAGAGTTTACGTTCTAAAAAATAAGTACACACGATGAGATCATACTTCTCTTTTAGTAGTGTATAGGTGTCAAAATCAACTTCCTTTGCATGGATATTAGGAATATTTTGTAACTCCTCTATAGCCACAGAAGAGATGTCCAGTGCATCAACGTCGAATCCTAATGAAGCTAAGTATTTACTATGTCTACCCATACCACAGGCTAGATCAAGTGCGTTTTTTCCTGTTGCTAGTGAGGCATAGTCACTGATAAGTTTGATGGGTTCATCCGGCATAGGATTGTCTTGATATTTTTCATCCCAGCGTAGTTTATCCTCTAGAGCCATAGTTTACCTTTTTTTTGAAGTCTCTTTTGGTATTATTCTATCAAAATAATTAAGAGTTTATATCCTCAAGAGTTAAACTTTGAGTAGGGAGTTACAAAATGTCAGATCGGAATACACTTACCTTTATATCGTGGAATGTAAACGGTATCAGAGCAGTAGAGAAGAAGGAAGCCCTCAAGTGGATAGATGAAGAGGAAGTGGATTTCTTGGGATTACAGGAGATCAAAGCAGAAGCAGATCAAATACCTGACACTATTTTTGATAGAGAGTATAAATTTCAAAGTATCAACTCCTCATCCAATAAGGGCCAGTCAGGTGTAGCGCTTTATACAGATATCAAAGGTGAAGCATGCCATTGTCCACATGTGGATATTTTAGATGAAGGACGTATCAATGAGTACCATTTTGGCAATATTGCATTCTTTAATGTCTACTTTCCTAACGGACAGCGCGGTGATGAGCGTTTAGCCTATAAGATGGGGTTTTATGATCGATTTTTAGATCATATCAATGCACTCAGGGATGAAGGTAAATCCATCGTTGTATGTGGAGATGTCAATACAGCACATAAAGAGTTTGATCTGGCACGTCCGAAGGCGAATGAAAATACCTCAGGGTTCTTACCGATAGAAAGAGAATGGATCGATAAGCTTTTAGAGCATGGTTATATAGACACGTTCAGACATGTTAAAGGTGATGAACTTGACCGTTACAGCTGGTGGAGTTACAGAGCAGCTGCTCGTAAAAATAATGTGGGATGGAGAATTGATTACTTCTTTGTTTCTGACGACCTTAAAGAGAAGATAGTCGATGCAGATATCTTAGATCATATTATGGGAAGTGATCACTGTCCAGTGAAGTTGGTATTGGAAGTTTAATCCTCAGAGATAATGGCATAGGTACCTGTAGCATAGGCTACGAGTTTATCTTCATCATGAAGTTCAATGGTCACAAAGGATGTAGTACGTCCTTGTCGTTTTATGGAGGCAGAAGCCAAAAGATATTTTCCCAATGCAGGTTTTAAATAGTTGATCTTGATCTCCATGGTTACTGCGGTAAAACCTTCTTCAAGGTTAGAGACTGCAGCGTACCATCCTGTATTATCCATCAACGTAGATATTACCCCGCCATGAATAAAACCCTTATGTTGCAGATGGTAAGGCTGAACATGTAATTCGACTTGAGCTTCACCCTTTGAAAAGCTTTTTAATGCTGCACCTGTATGTTCCAAAAAAGGAAAAACAATATCTCTCATGTTGCTACTCCTTAGCGCTAAATTACTACTATTATAACCACTAAATATTCGATCTTATGATAAACAGTATTTATGGATATTGTATTAACCTTTCGTCAAGTGCCATCCGTTACCAGAGGGACATGGATAGACCTTAAGTCTTAACATCTGATGAGTCATTATGAGATCAGCTTGTTGTTCGGCGTCTTCTTGTGTATCATAGAGATCTTTCAACTCACCTTTACTGTCTTTGCAATTACAAAGTGCATTGTGATGAATCTCATCATCTGTTGAAGTTTTAATGGAGTCTTGAATATGTACTTTTAGCTCATCTATTGTGCTGAGATGAAAGTATGCCAGGATTTCTTCTTCTGAAAATTCGGCTAAATGAGGGTAGTGGTTGTGTAGACGTTTAAGTGTTGCTTCTTTACGGGCGAGATCAGTTTTCAGTGTTTGAAGTGATTTTTTGATATTCACAATTTTGAAAAGAGAGACTTAGTCTTCTTCTCCGACATAATAAAACTCATCTAAACCATCTAAAAATGCCATAAGCAGTTCATCTGAACATACTTTAAAATTTTTATGTCCCTCTTTACGGAAAAGAGATGAGAGTTGTTGTTTGCTTAGCTCAACATCTGCCAGTCCGAAAATGATCTCTGTTTCTGCCTCTTTTAGCTCAAGGGCTATGCGCAGCTTTTTAAGTATGAGGTTATTTGTAAGTTCAACGGCTTCATCGTCATTGGTTTTTTTAGGGGATGGACCTCTTTTGAGTGTAACCAGTCCATCCAGGAATACGCCCAACTCTTCATAGGTTGCCGTTACAAACCCATCATCCAAACGACGTTTAAGTAGAGACTCTAAATGTGAAGCATCCATGTCATAAGCTTCAAGTTTATAAGCTTTGAGTATCTCATCAGTTGTTAGATTGAGCGCTTTTTGTATACGGTAGAGTATTTCGTTTGTTTTGATGAACATATTATTTTTTTGCCGCCTCTTCTGCAATGGCATTGAGTGCTATTTTCATTTTATTAAGGATATGAAGACAGTTCTTGTCTTTAACATTGTGTTTTAGAGACCAGTATTCAGGATTGGTATAAGTGATAGTCGTTCTGCCTTCATAGTCTGTAGTAAAAAGCAAACGAAGTGGTAGGTCGAGTCCTATAGAGGGGTTACAGTTCATAAGTACTGTTCCCATCTTAGGGTTGCCAAAAACGACAACGGTTTCAGGTTTCAGGTTCATATCGACATTTTTGGCATTTTCTTGATGATCGATAGTATTAAAATGTGTCAAACCTTGATCTTTAATGAGTTTCTCTAACTTTGCTACAGAAGTAGAGTGATCATTCTCACTCTCCACAGTTTCAAGAAATGTACCTTTTTTACTATCACAACCAACTAAAACAAAACCAACTAATCCAATTAAAAGTAATTTTCTCATCATTGTCCTTTTTAAACGTTAAATCTAAAGTGCATTACATCGCCATCTTGTACGATGTATTCTTTACCTTCAAGTCTGTTCTTACCCGCATCTTTTGCCCCGTTTTCTCCACCGTACTCTATAAAGTCTTCGTAGCTGATGACCTCCGCACGAATGAAGCCTTTTTCAAAGTCATTATGTATAACGGCTGCAGCTTTAGGTGCTGTCGTACCTTTACGAATCGTCCATGCACGTACCTCTTTGACACCTGCAGTAAAGTAACTTTGGAGACCCAGTTTATCAAAACCTTTGTGAATGATCTGGTCAAGTCCACTCTCTTCAACACCAAGATCAGTTAACATCTCCTGTTTCTCTTCTTCATCAAAGTCTACCATGTCTTCTTCGACCTTGGCACATAGTTTGATCACTTCACTGTTACGCTCTGCTGCATATGCCTTGAGTGCTTGGACATATTCATTATCTTCGGCAAGTCCGTCTTCATCTACATTGGCACCATACATGATCTCTTTCGAAGTAAGTAGACGAAGATCCTTGTTCATCGCTTTAAAACCGTCACTTTCAATGTCAGAAAATGTAGATACAGGATGTCCTTCTTCGATATGTTCTAAGAGTGCTTCGGCTACCAGAAGTTGTTCTTTTGCATTTTTATCGTTACCTTTTGCTTTCTTTTTAAGTGTATCTATACGTTTTACTACTGCATCGAGGTCGGCAAAAAGAAGCTCCTGTTCGATGATCTCAACATCTCTGATCGGATCTATGGAACCCTCAACATGAACAACATTGTCATCTTCAAAACATCTCACAATATGCAAGATCACTTCTGTTTCACGAATGTTTGAAAGAAACTTATTCCCTAAACCTTCACCTTTACTTGCACCCTTGACAAGTCCTGCGATATCTACAAAGTCAAGTGTAGAGTACTGTACTTTTTCCGGGTTAACGATCTTAGCAAGGTTGTCTATTCGTTCATCTGGTACAGGTACTACAGCTTTGTTTGGCTCTATGGTACAAAAAGGGTAGTTTGCACTCTCCGCATTTTGTGCTTTGGTGAGTGCGTTAAAAGTTGTTGATTTTCCTACATTTGGTAGTCCAACTAGTCCTATACTGAGTCCCATGGTATTCCTTAAGTTTTATAATTATTATCGCGATTTTACCGAAATATTGGTGAAGAGGGGGTTAGTTGATTACAGATATGTTTTTATAGATTAGAATTACAACAACATATGGGTTATATTACTTATAATTTGCTATGATACAAGCAATAAAACAAAATGGAATGATGAAATGGAAAATGCGTTACTGATACTTATAATCACCATTGCAATATCTACAGTACTCAATGTCATTTTAAAAAAGTTTGATATACCAACAATCATTGGGTATGTCCTAGCAGGTTTTGCTATTTCATCGATTTTCCACTTTGCAGAAGAACAAAAAGAGATGTTGACTCATTTAGCGGAGTTTGGGATCGTATTTTTGATGTTCACCATCGGGCTGGAGTTTTCGGTTAATCATCTTAAAAAAATGAAAAAAGAGGTTTTCCTTTATGGAGGATTGCAGGTTACGCTTTCAGGAATACTTTTTACTCTGTTAAGTTCATTTGTTTTTGAACTGGAAATTAAAAGTGCTATTGTTGTGGGGTTTGCACTTGCCCTCTCATCTACTGCGATAGTACTAAAGATATTAAATGAAAATAATCAGATCCACTCAGGTTATGGACGTATTACCCTGGGTATATTACTTTTTCAAGATCTTGCTGTGATTCCGATACTCCTTATGGTTTCGTTCTTTACATCTGAGACAGAGTCAGTTTCTACATTGTTACTTGAAACATTGGGAAGTGCCATTATTGTATTTTTCATTCTTTTCATGATAGGAAAATATTTCCTTGAAAAATTCTTTGACTTGACCATGTCAACTGGTTCAGAGGAGATCTTCCTTGTCGCTGTGCTATTTATTGTTATGGGTGCTTCATTTCTAGCATATGTATTTGGGTTTACATACTCCTTAGGTGCATTTATCGGGGGTATGATCATTGCAGAAACAAAATATCGATATCGTGTAGAAGCAGACCTGATACCTTTTAGAGATATTCTTTTGGGTGTATTCTTTGTAAGTATTGGTATGCTTATTGACTGGCATTCTTTAATTGAGTACGGTCATATCATTTTAGGATTATTGGTTGCTCTAATGCTCCTTAAAGGTGCGATCATATCCTTTATATTAAGCTTTTTTGTACAAAGAAGAACTGCTGTAAAAACAGCACTGGCTCTGTTCCAAGTGGGTGAATTTTCATTGGCAGTCTTGGCTTTAGCGTACACAAATGGTCTTATAGACAATGAACTGAACCAAATTATGATCATTACAGTAGTTTTATCTATGATCATCACACCTTTTGTTTTAAAAAACATTAAAAATATTACTGATAGATTTATAATTGAAGCTGAAGGATTACGTGACAGGGCATTAAAAGGTGACAGCTACCACGATCATATCATTATCTGTGGGTATGGGCCTGTTGGACAAAGACTCGCCAAATTGTTTAGAGAGAGAAATTTACTCTATATTGTCCTTGAACATGATGTAAAGATAGTAGATAAAGAGATAGAAAAAGGGGAGGAGGCGATCTATTTTGCCAATGCTGCACAGAAAATGGTTCTATCACATTTCAATGTAAATGAATGTACCGCGATTATAGTAACGATTGAAAATGAGATACAAAGACAATTGATCTGTGAAAATATAGCTTCGTTTGATCCTAATATCAACAGCATCGTAAGTGTAAATAATACAAATGAAGAAGAAGTTATCAACTCTCTAGGTATAAAACATATCATTAACAGTCGAAATACTATTGCAGATATGTTAGCAGAGGAAGCGTTGAGCTGTCATCTACAATTAAAAGCCTAAAACAGTTTTTAGGCTTCTTTATCTTTTGCAAGGTTCTCTATAAGTTTTACCATCATTCTTACACCTGCACCAGAAGCACCAAATGGGTTTTCTCCCCATGCATGTTCAACAAATGCAGGACCGGCAATGTCTATATGTGCCCATTTGTCTGCATGGTCTTCATCTATAAATTCCGAGAGGAATTGACCTGCAGTAATAGCTCCACCATACCGTGTATTTGATATGTTACATACATCTGCTATCTCTGACTTGATCGTCTTTTTTAGATACGGATTAAAATCAAGAGCCGTGGCTAGTTCACCGGACTTTTTAGCTTCTTTCACTACCAATGATTTTATCGCATCAGAATTACCCATTATTCCGGATGTATAATGACCTACACCTACGACACATGCACCAGTGAGGGTGGCAAAGTCAAAGAGATAGTCTGATTTTACTTCCTGTTGTGCATAACAAAGTGTATCGGCAAGGACTAAACGGCCTTCTGCATCTGTGTTACGTATCTCGATGGTTTTGCCATTTTTAGCAACGAGTACATCATCCGGCTTATACGCATCTCCACCGATCATATTTTCAACAGCACCAACAAAACCATGTACTTCTATAGGAAGGTCCATTTCTGCTACAGCTTTCATGATACCTATTACCGCAGAACCACCACTTTTATCAGATTTCATTGTCACCATGAAGTCTGCAGGTTTCAGGCTCAGCCCACCACTGTCATAGGTTAGACCTTTTCCTACCAATGTAACAACACATTTGGCATTTTTTGGTTTATGTGTAAGGTGTATGACTCTTGGTGTATGACGGCTGGCACGTGCAACAGCAAGCAGCGTTTCCATTTTTTCCTTACGAAGTTCTTTTGGTTTGAGTATTTTACATTTCAAGCCAGTATCTTCAGCCATACCTGCAGCGATATTTGCCATGACTTCAGGGTAGCAGTCATCTGGTGTAGTATTGACGATGTCACGTGTGAAGTTGGTAGCATCAGATATGATTTGAGCTTTATGTATCGCCTCAGAGGCTTTTTCTATGTCAATATCAAGTTTAGAGTATTCTTCAAGGGATACAGTGATATGTTTAATGCGGCTTTTCTTTTTTTTGCTTTTATATGTCTCAAAAGTGTAGCTTCCTAAGATAAACCCTTCTATCATGCTACGTAGAGTATAGGTACACCCTTTGTTTGTATATGTAGCTACTTTGATAGATCTGTACTTAGTACCTTGTAGTGCTTTGACGGCAGATGCAGCTGCTGTTCTTATAGCTTTGCTCTCTAAAACTTCTGCACCTACATAGAGTCTATTTTTCTCTATAAGTAGACATGTTTCATCTTGACCTGCAGAAAACCCTGCTTTTTTTAAGAGTTTCTTGTCTTGAACAAAACGGTGTTTAGTGTCATTCTTTACGACGATGATGACTTCTACATCACTGCTTATATCTGCTACGGGAAGTGTCGTTAATTCGAAATTCATACTGTTTCCTTCTTCTAAATTAATCAAATTGTTCTTTTAAAATATCTTTTGCTTGAATCATATCTTTATCACCTCGTCCTGAGAGATTGATCAGGATCGTTTTGCCTTTGATCTCTTCAGGTTTCATCTTTTTGAGGTAGGCAATGGCATGTGAAGTTTCAAAAGCAGGAATGATACCTTCAGCTTGTGAAAGCCATACAAATGCATCTATAGCTTCATCATCTGTGATGTAATCATAGGTTGCAATACCTTCATCCTTTAAGAATGCATGTTCTGGTCCTATACCTGGATAATCAAGTCCCGCAGATATGGAGTGAGCTTCCTGTACCTGCCCATCTTCATCCTGAAGCAGATAGCTTAGTTGTCCGTGAAGTACGCCTGGGCTTCCTTTGGCAAGAGAACAACCATGTTTAGAGTCAAGACCAAGTCCACCGGCTTCTATACCTATACACTCTACATTTTCATCTTCTAAAAAGTGACTGAAAATACCAAGAGCATTAGACCCTCCACCTATACAGGCGATAACTTTGTCTGGTAAACATCCTTCAACATGTTTCATCTGTTCTTTTGCTTCCCAGCCAATGATTGACTGAATATCACGTACCATCATAGGATAGGGGTGAGGACCTGCAACAGTACCTATAAGGTAGTATGTGTCTCTAGCATTCGTTACCCAGTGTCTTATGGCATCATTCATAGCATCTTTAAGTGTTTTAGAACCACTTTCAACTGCATTTACTTTGGCTCCAAGTAGTTTCATACGAAAGACATTGAGCTCTTGACGTGCCACATCTTTGGCACCCATAAAGACTTCACACTCTAAGCCAAATAGCGCAGCGACTGTTGCAGTTGCAACACCATGCTGACCAGCACCAGTCTCGGCAATGATTTTCTTTTTACCCAATCTTTTTGCGAGTACTGCCTGAGCTACAGTGTGATTGATCTTATGTGCACCTGTATGATTAAGATCTTCTCTTTTAAGATAGACTTTTGCACCTATCTCTTTAGAGATATTCTCAGCAAAATAGAGTGCAGAAGGACGACCTACATAGTTTTTGTAGTAGTAATCCACCTCTTTCCAGAAGTCTTCATCAAAACGTACTGCCTCATAATCAAGTTTAAGCTGTTCAAGTGCCGGCATCAATGTTTCAGGTACAAAACGTCCGCCGTAACCAACCTGGTCATCCCCAATGCTGCCAAAATGTCCTAAGTCATCAGGATCATTTGGACTTGGCTTTGGTATATATATTTCTTTATTTAAATCCATTTTTTTCTCTTTATAGTAATTGGGTGATTATATCCAATGGGAGGTTATAATTTGCCCTTTGTTACACAATATACGCAATTTCAGCCTGAGAGTCAAGTCGCATAGGCGGTCCCCAAAATCCAATGCCGCTATTGACATAGATTTGACTCCCGTTTGGAAGTGTATGTAGTCCTTTGACATAGGGTTGTTGAAGTCTGACCAGATACTCAAAAGGCCAGATCTGTCCACCATGTGTATGACCACTGAGTATAAGCTCAGGCGTATAGTTTCCAAGCTCTTCTATAAATTTTGGCTGATGGGCTAAGAGTATAGTTTTATAGTTTTTATTACATCCTGAAAAGGCTTTATGGATGTCAGGTGGAAGAAAGTCGGTACGGTAACCGATACGATCTGTTACGCCTACAACATTCAGTTTCAGTGCATCGATGGTGACATGTTCATTGAGTAATAGTTTTATCTGGGTTGTTTTAATAAAATCAATGAGTTTTAGAGGATCATGAAAATATTCATGATTACCTAAAATATAATAAATACCATGTTTGGTGGATATATTGTCAAGTTCTCTCACGATATCTTCTATATCTTCAAGGGCCGTATCTATAAGGTCACCGGTCATGAAGACAATATCAGGTTCAAGTGCATTTATTTTTATCACAGAGGCTTTGACAAAATCTTTGTCTATTAAACCACCTATGTGGAGGTCACTGATCTGCACGATGGAAAAATCAAATTGTTTCAATTCAATAACATTAACTGCAGGTTCCTTACTGCCCTCATAGGCTCCAGCACTTACATAAGAAGTGGCAAGTGCAAGCATTGCACCATCACCACCTTTTTTAAAGAATGCTCTTTTTGAATGGTCTACATTTTTAAGTGTTTTGTGAAACAGATGAAGAATTTCATGCAGGATCAAGTACAAAAGAAGCACAAAAGAGATACCTATAGAGAGTGAAAATAGATAATAAAATGAGCTATGTATAATGTCCGAGTATCGGCCTACAACATAGAGAATATTAAAAATAAAATTGAGGCCTAACAAAATCGTGAAATTTCTTTTAACACGGTCAGATACTAAGAGTTTTTTAATGACCCTTGAGTAAAAAAGATAGTGTATTGAAAAGAAGAGTAGAAGGAAAAGTGAAAAGAACAAATATACTCTCATGGTTTTAACCTTATTAAATAATACTAGATATATTGTACATTCGTTTAAAAGAAGATTATTTATGATGAAATATGTTTTGTAAGGAGTGCGTTTTTAGGAAAACACACTACAGGTATTAATCTATTTCCAGTACAGAGTAGACTGGAGCATCAAAGCCTTCACGTCCGTTGAGGAAAGCAAGTTCCATAATAAAACATGCCTCAACACAATTAGCACCGACTTTATCTATGAGGTTTGCTGCTGCTTTTGCTGTTCCGCCTGTAGCCATAAGATCATCTATGAGGAGTACATTAGGACTTTCCTCTTCACCGAAAGCATCGATATGTATCTCTACTTCATCAAAGCCATATTCAAGGCTGTATTTTTCAGCTACAGTAGTGTAGGGTAGTTTACCTTTTTTTCTTACAGGAACAAATCCGACACCTAGTCTATCGGCTAAAATTGAACCAAAGATGAATCCTCTGGCATCTATGCCGGCGATATAATCCAGACCATAACTTTGATAGCGGTTTTGCAAGTGGGTCATCAGTGTATCAAAAGCATGTGGTGTGGAGAGGAGGGTAGTGATATCTTTAAAGATGATGCCAGGCTTTGGGAAGTCATGGATGTCTCTGATGCTTCCTAAGATGATCTCTTTTTCTTCTTTTGTTAGTATGCTCATTTTGTTTGATTTCCTTTTACTTGGATTGTGGTAGTGTTCCTCTCTTCATTTTTTTAGAAAAAACGAAGCAAAAAATCGTTGTGGCTCTCGAATCGCTTTGCTTTCAAGGGCGTTCGCCACAACAGAAGCATACTCCGTATGATTGATGAAGAGTTATCCTAGGTCTGCACCTAAAGAACAGCCTTCTATTTTGGCAACACGACCAGCATGTCTGCCACCTTCAAATTCTGTGCTGGCAAAGGCTTCTATCATATCTTCTATGACACCTTTTCCTACTACACGTTCACCGAAACAGAGGATATTTGCATCATTATGTTGTCTGGTCAGTTTTGCTGTATAGGTATCATGACAAAGTGCAGCACGAATACCAGGTACTTTATTTGCTGCGATAGAGATACCGATACCAGTTCCACAGATCAGTATGCCAAAACTGCCTTCGTCGGCGATGACTGCATCTGCACACTTCTTTGCAAAATCAGGGTAGTCTACTCTGTCTGCAGAGTCTGGTCCAAGATCGATTATCTCATGGCCTAAAGAAGTGACATAATCTTTAACATACGCTTTAAGTGCATAACCCGCATGGTCTGTTGCAATGTAGAACTTTTTCATGATCATCTTTCCTTACTCAATAGGTTGTTCTTTTTGGAGAGACTCAATACGTCTCCCTATGCGTCCCCAGCGAACTGTGAAACGCTGTTTATCCCAAAGCGCTTCACAAGCCTGTGTATCGATGGCTAACTCACCACATACACGTTTGAGACCTGTATTGTCCTTTCCGCTACCATTTGAATTACCGTTCAGCATCGTGTCGTATGAACGGTGTTCTAAGCTCATATAGTTCAACCAAGGCTTCCCTACAATAAGTTTATAAGGTACTGCACCCCAAAAACGACTGTCATTGGAATTGTCACGATTGTCACCTATCATATAGAAGTGGTCTTCATCTACTTTCGCATAGAGTGCGTTGATGCCTTTTCCGGATATCTCAAATGTTTCTGTATCAAGTCCGCGAACATACACTGGTACCATATCGATTTCTTCGTTGTAAGCGTAGTAACGAAGAAGTCCCTCGAATATACTTATACCTTCTGGAGCATACTGGATACCCGGGTATTTTTCCATATATGGATTCTCCACCCATAGTTTATCTCGAAGTTTGACTATCTTCTCAGCTGGATAGTTTGCCTTCATATACTCGGCACCTTCATGAAAATGTATGAGTAATTTATCTTCTGTATAGAGTAGTTCATCTCCACCTACTGCTACACAACGTTTTACATAGTGTATTTTGTTGTTTACAGGGTAACGGAAAATAACGATATCTTCTCTTTGGGGTCTAGGCCCTTCAATAAGGTGACCATTGCCAAAAAAGTCAGGCAAGATAGGGATCTCTAACCATGGCAGGTGAGGGGTAGGGATACCATAGGAGAACTTTTTGGCAAATAAAAAGTCACCTATTAGCTGTGTTCTTTTCATTGATCCTGATGGGATAACAAAAGACTGGGCAACAAAAAAGATAAGAAAAAGTACGATAATGATCGTACCTGTCCATGAGCTTGCAAATCGGCCGAACGCCTGTAAAAAATTCTTCATAATGCTCTGGCTTTTGCTGATTTAAGTGTATTGCTTAAAAGCATTGCTATGGTCATAGGTCCAACGCCGCCAGGTACAGGAGTGATGTAAGCGCATTTAGGGCTTACATTTTCAAAGTCCACATCACCAACAAGTGAACCGTCTTCAATACGGTTGATACCTATATCGATCACAATGGCACCTTCTTTTACCATATCTTCTTTGATAAGTCCCGGAACACCCACACCGACGACAACGATATCAGCTTTGCTTGTATGTGACTTGAGATCCTTTGTATAGATATGTGTGATGGTTACCGTTGCTTCTGCGTTAAGAAGCAGAGATGCCATAGGTTTACCTACAATATTACTTGCACCTACAACACATACATCCTTTCCTCTTAATTCTATGTTGTACTCTTCAAACATTTTCATCACACCAAGAGGTGTACATGCTACAAAACTGTCAAGACCTGTAACCAAACGACCTACATTATAAGCATGGAAACCATCGACATCTTTTTTTGGATCTATGACTTCAAGTATTTTGTCTGTATCTACCTGTTTTGGTAAGGGGAGTTGTACCAAGATCCCATCTATGCGCGGGTTATCATTCATCATCTTAATAGTTGCAATGATCTCATCTTGGCTTATCGTATCAGGCATGTTATGCGTAATAGAATAAAATCCTACATTTTCACAAGCTTTCGCTTTCATTTTAACGTATGCATGACTGGCAGGATCATCACCTATAAGGATAACTGCAAGTCCGGGAACAATGTTTTTTTCTTGTTTGAGTTTTTCTACTTCAGTAGCTACTGTAGTTTGCACTTTCTTGGCTAAGGATTTACCATCGATGAGTTGCATAGAGTGCCCTTATATTTTTTATTGTATTATATCAAAAATACTTTAGGCAATACAGCAGTTTTGCCCTATTATGGAGTAAAGGTTGATACTATCATGAAACTATTATGGATGTTATTGCCTTTTATGTTATGGGGAGAAGAAGATTTCATTTCCCATTATGAATATGGTGAAATGCTCTATGCTAATCCAAGGGGAGTAAGTTGTGTTCAATGTCATGGAAAAAGCGGTGAAGGGCAAACCATCGTTGAATTTCGGGATATCCATGGAAAGCAGGCATTAAAAGGCTCGGATATACGTAAAAACACACTTCAAGAGATGATCCAGTCTGTCAATACGTATCATAAGATCATGCCTCGTTATTATCTTACAGATGAAGAAGTCAAAGCGATCTATGATTATCTTCAAAAGAAAAATGAAGATTATTTAGCAACTTTCAAAGAGACAAATACTACACAATAATTGGTTATAATGATCTTCAGACTATATTGAAGGATCACTTATGAAACTCTCTACTTCTCTTAGCATACTGCTTTTAAGCGGAGGATTTAGTTATGCTTCCTCTCTTGCAGTTTATCAGGATAATACTTATTATAATTTTACGCCTAAAAATAACTTTACAGGTTTCACAAAAAATGTAAAAGCAAAATGTGAAGGTACGACTCTTCCACTTACTGTCACTACATCTTGTCCCAATGATGATAGATTATGCCAACTTTTGAACAGTTGGAAAGATGCAGAACAAAAGGTAGTAACCATTCAAGCAAATAGGAAGGTACTGGAGAAACTAATCTCTCTTCCTCAGCCTACCACTTTTGATGCCAATGCCTGGATAGAATCAGCAAAACGTATAGGTGAAGAACAGGCTAGGCTTTTGACACAAGAAAAATCCTTAAGTGAAGAAGCACAAATACTACAAAGAGAGTTTCAAAAACAGGCACCTTCTAAACAGGCACTTCAAACAACAGAAACATGTAACAAAGAGATAGAGCTTACTATGCCTTATGGATATGTTTCTTTTGCTACACACTATGAGGCAGATCTGAAAGATAACAAAGAAGTAACCGTGACGCAATATCTCTCTATAACAAATAGAAGCGGTATAGACATAGAAGCAGATAATGCGATGTTCTTTTACCGTGCTTCACATCAATATGTGCACCCGATACACTTTCGTCCTTGGACAGTCAGCAAGTACGAACCACAATCACAAAGAGTGTATAAAAGTACAATGGCAAAAAGAAAAAACATGGATATGGCTATGATGGCTGAAGATATGGTAGCCCCGCCTGTGGCTATGTCTGCTCCAGTTGCTTCGTATGAAGATGCTAGAGAGTATAAGATAGAGAATCTTGTGCTGCCTTCAACAGGTTTACCACTAGATGTAAAAGTATTGACATGGAAAGCAGGAGTTTCCTGTGATCTACGTGCCTACCCTTATGAAAATAGCAGGGCATTTCATGTTTGTTCTCTGAAACCAGAGCATCAGATAGACAGTAACCGATGGAAAGTAAGATCGTCAGGTGAAATGATCAATGAAAATGCGGTAGGAGAGTATCGAAAAGGTACGTATGATATTTACACAAAAGTAGAAGAAGATATTAAAATAGTACGAAAACGTATAGTGAATAAAGAACGAGAAACTGGTATATTTGGTGGTACGGTACGTAAGAAGGATGGATTTACCCTTACAATCACCAATAAATCTAACAAAGTAAACACGCTCACGCTCATAGAACGTATTCCTACATCAACAACAGAAGAGATCAAATCTAAACTTTTGAGTATAAATACCAAAAAGAAAGTAGATTATAAAAAACTCAAAGATGGACAAATAGAGATGAAACTTACATTGGCACCAAATGAAACTAAAAAGATAGAAGTTTTATTTGAAATATCACATGATAAAGATCTGAAAGTGAATTATTAGAAAACTATATTAGCGACTAGTCGCGTGAGCTTCCTACTGAAGGAACACAGTGTATCGTAGCGTATGGAGCTTTGCTCTATATACGTCCTGTAATATAACTAAAAAAGTAGAAGTACTCTTTGAAATATGACATGATAAAGATTTAAATGTGATTTATTAAAAGGGGAAAATAAAGAGGGAGTTTGATTTGCAGGCTGAAAGCCTGCAAAACACTATTAAAGTGCTGTTACGTTTTCAGCTTGTGGGCCTTTTTGACCTTCACCGATTTCAAATGTTACTGCTTGACCTTCAGCCAATGTTACACGTCCACCGCCTTCATTGTTCACTTGACGGAAGTGTACGAATACATCATCTCCACCATTCTCTTGTTGGATAAATCCATAACCTTTTTCATCGTTGAACCATTTAACAGTTCCGTTTACTAATGTTGCCATTTTTTGTACCTTTGGGTAATAATTTGCACTTAAAATTTAAGTGGAATCCAAATCAGAGAGAGTCTTTCGGGGTCTAGCAATACACTTAACACACGCGAGATGAGCTCGTACTTCATCTTACTTCGCCTATATTGTACCTTCTTTTCTTGAGTTATAACCTTATTTAAAAAAATATATTTCTTAATTAATAAAAATTATAATATATTACATTCTTCCTATACGACGAAGAGGCACTACTAAAGGTACAAGATGTACTTTTCTCGTATCCCATTTACTTATAAATGGGTTAGGTTCATTTTTTAGGTTTATAATATTTTTATAGTAAGTAGGTTGTGCATTCTGACCGAGTTCTTGTAGCATTGCATTTAGCTTTTTCGTACTCATACCATATACCATTTGAAGTTCCTGATCATAACCCTGTGCAGCCAAAACATTAAGTACTCTGTTGTCCTTGAGAATAACCTGGAAAGCATATACAAATGCATTGTAGTGGACTTTAATTACACGTTTAGCATCAAATATAATACCTATACTTCTTGGTGTGGTAGGATCAAACTGATACTGCATATCTGTTTCAGCTTCTTCATAGGCCACTAGACTGCCATCATCTAAACGTAAAAGTTTCTGTGTAAGAAAGAGTGTGCTGAAATTTTCGTTTTTCTCTTCAAGCTTTACACCATGCACTTGCAAAGATGCATCATTGATACGTACATTGATGTTCTCATTGTTGTAAGATAGATTGGAAGTCGCACATCCACCAACGATTAGGATAAAGAGAGTTGGTAACAATAGTTTGATTATTCTTTTCATTAGACTATCTCCGTTAGTTTCAAAAAAACGTGATTTAGCTCTTTGGCCGCCTTAATTGCCAATTTTTCTGCTTCATCTTTTGAGTTCTCATAGAGCAGTGAAAGCTCTTTTTGTTTCTCTTCCCAAATGTCTTCACTTTCCATTTTTAAAAGATGGGCTCTAAGTGTAGCAGTATCAAGGTCTTCTTCTACATTAGTTGAAACGATATGGGCCAATTCATCTGTAAGCTCTTGGAGCTTTTCAAACCTCTCACGAGCTTCCATCATTCCAAGATGCCCCTTCAGTTCTATTTGGTCTTCAACATTATCGTACGTCTCATCAAGTTTTCTTTTTATATCTGATATATATTGTTTTGAATCAACCAAAAATTCATCAACTTCCTCTGTAAAATTGTCATTAAGTTCTTCTATATTTTTTTCAATTCTTTCCAGTGCTTTCTTTGATCCTTCGATGATCTCTTTAAACTCTTTTTCCATAGGTCTATCCTTCATACTTGCTTCAAATATATTATAGCACTTTTTGTCTCTTCTGGAGAGTTATCATAATCGTAAACATGATAACATTACTAATAGTAAATATATTTTGGGGGGAATATTATGATGAATGGAATCAGGAGTATAAAAATAGGGTTTCTATTGCTTGTGGGAGTATTTATGCTAAACTTGGAAGCAAATCCCGTATTGGCAAGACAGTATGATATGGCTTGTAGTGCCTGTCACTCACAAGTACCTGCATTGAATGATATGGGACTCTCTTTTATCAGAAATGGACTGAGAACATCCAAGTTTGATACTACCACTTTAAAGAGTGCTATGGATTCCAATAGCACTAATCGATTTATTCCGGTCGGTGTAATGGTCGGTGTATCTGATAACTCAAAGAGCGACAGTATCAATACGTTGGCTAGACTCTACATGACCGGCACACTTACAGATTCTTTGTCTATGTGGGCTTCATCAAAAGAGCAATTTAACAGTGATAAGGATGACCAGAAACTATTCGAATCGGGTAATTCCCAACTCTATTTTCAATACAATATCTTAGAAGCTAAACATGCAATCAGGGTAGGGCTTCTTTCTCCATTGACACAATTAGGTAATATAAAAAGAAGTATGGGGCATTCTGGATTGCATGGGGGTGAAGGTCATGGAGAGAATTATTCCTCACCTCTACAGCATGCAAATGTTAAAAAAATAAAAGGGGCTGAATACTCTTATCTATTTGATAATAATATACTACTATTATTTTCATACGGAGAATCAATAGATAATAGTCGTAGTTACGGTAGTGATAGTTCTCATAATGGTCACGAAAATACATCAGAAGATGATAATGATGCTTTTTTGGCTGGAATTACCTATAGAACTGAATCAAATTATAAACTAGGATTGGTCTATAATCATACCGAGGTTCAGGATCAAACTTTTTATTCGTTTATACTTCCTATAGAAAAAGAGTTTACTTCATTCATTTGGAACTCTTCTTTAGTCTATACCAATGATTCAAATGATGATTATATTGGACTTGAAAATGCAGTGACATTCCCAATTGGTGACATGGGACATATCAAAGCCATAGTCAATGTGGATAATGATGAATTTGATAATAATAACTGGGGTTATTCTTTAGGCTATACAAAAATTCACAACATGTTCTTCTTCTCAGCAGTGGCATCACGTGTTAACACAGAGGTATATAGTAGTAGTAAGTTCATGGGTTCCGTTCAGCTTTTCTATTAAAATTTAAAAAGAGACTTTTATAAAGAAGTCTCTTTTCAATTTGATCTATGTGTTTGGGTGTAGTTTTGTCCGCTTTGCTTCAAGCCACATTTCTATAGTAGGAAGTTCATCTATATTTCTCGATTCAATTCTTAAGATCTCTGCAAAACTTTTTACACCCATGGAGAGCAGGTACTGTAGGTTGTTATCAAAGGTGGCATTTTCAATCACGTAGATGTTTGACTTTATGTATTTCAAACATAAACCCACCATTGGGAATCGGTGACATGGAGAGTGTAACAGTATAATGGTCCTTGATCAGACTCTCTTTTTGTGAATACATCAGTCCAATGTTGTACCCAGTTGAACCAAAACCTTTTATAAGAACGACCAGTACTTGGTTTTTCCCCTTTTTTGACGAGTTGAAAATATCCACAAGCTCTTTGATAGTACTAAAACCGGGAATTTTAGAAAACAGATGATCAAAGAGAGCTGCAAGTCTTGTTCTAGCTAGATGTCCCATGATATAAAGTAAAACTAAAAAGAGTAATACAGCCAGAGATTCCCATGCAAAAATATTATGCTCAGGTGTAAAGCCGATAAACTTGAACATTCCACCAACTAAAAGTTCAATCTTGCTAAAAAGCCATGACAGTATGATAATAATGGCAAGGATAGGTAAAAGCCAGAACAATCCTTGGATCATAGTACTAAAGAAGTGTTTTAGCGCACTATTATTTTTCATTTATCTAGTTCCTCTAACCAGATCTCTACATCTGCATCACTGGCCATTTTCCAATCTGCCCTTGGACTTAAGGAGATCGTACCTACCTTAGGACCATCTGGCATACAGGAACGCTTAAACTGCTGAGTAAAAAAGCGTCTCAAAAAGACCTTAAGCCACTTAGTAATGGTCTTTTCATCATATTTACTAGCAAAGGCCTTAGCTGCCAAGAATCGTATCTTTGTTGGATTGGCTCCATACTTGATAAAATGGTAGAGGAAAAAATCATGCAGTTCATAAGGACCTACAATAGCTTCAGTCTCCTGAACGATCTCATCACTCTCATGAGGGAGTAGTTCCGGGCTAATAGGCGTATCCAATATGTCATCAATGATAGCAGCAATGGATTCATTGGACTTGTAATACTCGATGACATACTGTATGAGTGTTTTAGGTATGCCTGAATTGAGGGCATACATACTCATGTGGTCACCATTATACGTAGACCATCCAAGTGCTATCTCACTAAGATCACCGGTACCGATGACAAGACCACCTTCTTTGTTCGCCATATTCATGAGTATGGATGTTCTGGCTCTTGCCTGTACATTTTCATAGGTGACACTGTGCTCATCTTTGTCATGCTCGATGGCTTCAAACTCGTTTAGAGATAGTTCCGTAATGTCTACAGTTTTAAGTGTTACACCTAATGCTTCACAAAGCTTCACTGCATTTGATTTTGTACGGCTTGTCGTACCAAAACCAGGCATTGTTACAGCGATGATGTGTGAAGTGTCCCAGTTCATGATCTCAAAAGCACTGTGTGTAGAGAGTAGGGCAAGGGTAGAGTCAAGTCCACCGGAGATACCTATAACTGCTTTTTTGATCTGTGCATGGTTCATACGTTTGATGAGTCCATGGGCTTGTATATGAACTATCTCATCACATCGGTGTTTTTTTTCTGCATATCGTGAAGGAACGAATGGCATTGGATTAATATCGCGCTCAAGTTGACTCATCCGAGGTAGGTCAGCTACTTTGATGATGCGAGTTTTTTTACGTCTTCCATCAGAGTAGCTTGACTCATTGAGCCTGAGCCATCTTAAACGCTCCAAATCCACATCAGCGGTAATGAGATTGCTTTCAAGCAAAAAACGTTCATTTTGAGCCAGTGTAGAACCATATTCTGCAATGATGGCATGACCACCAAATACAGTGTCGGTTGTAGATTCACCTACGCCTGAAGAAGCATAGACATAAGCAGCCATACAACGTCCACTTTGTGTACGTACCAACTCTTCACGATACTCTGCTTTTCCTATAAGTTCATTACTCGCAGAAAGGTTAAAGAGGAGGTTGGCACCATTGTTTGTCATATGGTTACTTGGTGGAGTGACAGCCCAGAGATCTTCACATATTTCTACCCCAAAGGTCATCTCTTTAGCGTCGGTAAACAGAAGATCGACACCAAAAGGTATCTCTTCTCCTAGCAGGTCAGTGGTCGTTCTTGTTATGTCTCTTCCTGATATAAACTGACGTTTTTCGTAGAACTCTTTTTTATTTGGTAAGTATGTTTTAGGAATGATACCTAGCACTTTTCCGCTTTGAAGCACTGCTGCACAGTTATAGAGTCTGTCTGCCTCAAGTATCGCTATACCTACAATAGCAATGGTATTAATGTTTTCTATATTTTTTAATATATAAGAAAGTGAATTGTTTTGTGAAGCAAGCAGGGTTTGATTGAGGAAGAGGTCACTAGCAGTGTATCCTGTAAGCGTAAGCTCTGGAAATACAACGACACTAACCTCTTTACTATATGCTTCTTGAATGAGTGCTATGATCTCTTCAGCATTTTTAGCAGGATTTGCTACAGTGGTTTTGTTAACAGCTGATGCAACTCTATAATATCCAAACATTCAGTTCCTTTTTGATTCGTCATTCTCAGGCTTGACCTGGGAATCCACAGTTAGAGTTTTATGCCAATTGTAGATCCCCGTATGCCCATAGGAAATACCCTTGAGGTGCAAGTACGAGGATGACAGATACTTAATATAATTTATTACGCTTTAGAAGCTACAACTTCAATACTAACGATATCATCATTTTGATCAATGTTATCGAGTACCATAAAGCTATCAGTATCATTTTCTTCAATCGCACCAAACACTGTGTGAACGCCATCAAGGTGAGGTGTCGCTACAAAAGTTATGAAGAACTGACTTCCACCTGTGTTCGGTCCGGCGTGAGCCATAGAAAGAGTTCCTCTTCTATGTGGCTGTGTACTTGTGTCTGTTTCACAGTCTATCTGCCAGTCTGGTCCACCTGTTCCCGCCATAGCAGGATTGTCTTTAGAGTGAGGACAACCACCTTGGGCCATAAATCCAGGGATTACTCTATGAAATTTAAGACCGTTGTAGAATCCTGTTTCAGCAAGGTGTGCGAAGTTTGCAACTGTGTTAGGTGCATCTTCCCTGTAAAGTTTAGCCCAGATAACCCCTTTGGAAGTGGTAAATTTAGCGTAGTTGTATGTATCCATCACGGATTGAGCAATGTCGTATCTTTTTGATTCTTTTCCAAACATGTGTGTTTAGTCCTTATATATTAAAATTAGGATATTATTATACCCAAAGAATATTCATAAAAATATAAGAGGTTTGAACCATGGAACTATGTGTAGCACTTGATCTGCCATCGGCTGAAGAAAATTTGGCTCTTGCGGAGTCACTTAAATCATACAATGTTTGGATGAAGGTAGGGTTCCGTACCTACATCCGTGATGGTAAACCTTTTATAGAGTCGCTTAAAGCTATTAACCCTGATTTCAAAATATTTTTGGACCTTAAACTCTATGATATTCCAAATACTATGGCAGATGCAGCTGAAGAGATAGCTAAAATAGGTGTAGATATGTTCAATATCCATGCATCAGCAGGGGCAGTGGCTATGAAAACTGTGATGGATAGACTGGCGTCTTATGAGAACCGTCCATTGGTACTGGCTGTGACTGCACTTACTTCTTTTGATGAAGAGAACTTTCACAGTGTCTACGAAAAAAGTATAGATGAAAAAGCAGAGCAGTTTGCAAAAATGAGTTATGAAAATGGTTTAGATGGTGTGGTATGTTCTACATTTGAGAGCAGGGCCATTAAAAATGCTACTTCAGAAACATTCTTGACACTCTGTCCTGGGATTAGACCTTTTGGAGAAGATGCTGGAGACCAGCAGCGTGTAGCAACACTTGATCTGGCAAATAAAGAAGGTGTGGATTATCCCTGTAGTAGGAAGGCCTATCTATAAAGACAGCAACCCTCGAAGTAAGGTAGAAGAGATACTACAAGTGATCTCAGGCTTTTAATTAGCCTTTTTCTCTTCAACTTTTTGTGGCTTTGCCATTTTCACGGCATTGTCCATACCTGTCTTCATCAAGTAAGCACCTATAGCAAACATTATAAGCACGATAAGCGGTGTAAGTTTTTTTAACATTTAATAACCTTGATTGTAAATATATTATGTAATGATAATCAGTTTTTTAGTGATTTTCCTAAAAAATAAACTAACTCAGTGAAAAAAAATTAATTTAGGTGAAAACGGTTCTTTTTTAAGCTTCTATTTAACCCAATGCTATTATAATCTCATCCACAAAATCACATGGACAGTTGGGTGAGTTGGCTGAAACCACATCCCTGCTAAGGATGCGTACTCGTAAGGGTACCGAGGGTTCGAATCCCTCACTGTCCGCCACTTTAACTCACTAAAACACGTACATTCACAGAACCTTTCAAGAATACATAGTTTATTGTAACAATTTACAGTATTGACAATGTTTCATTGTAGAGTGCACTTATATACTGATAGAAGATAGAAGCGCCAATTATGAAATTGATTAAAAATGAAGCATATCAGGGTTACGAGTGAAGCAGCTACTATGATATTATTTGAATATAAGGAAACTAGGTGATGAAAAGTGAGTCGTTTAATTTATTTGAATACTCCTATTAAATTGTCCCAATAATATTAACTTGCCCCACTTGCTACAATATTGACGCTAATACACTTGCCGTTCACATGTAGTTTCCTTTATCTTCTTTATCACACTGTGATATATTCAAAAAACTTTAATCGTATTTAAGGACATTAAATGTCTAATTAATAAACAATATCTTTAAATAAAGTATTAAATTTTTGATTATAATTATTATATGGAAACTTTATTATTAGCGATCTTTGCAACTATTTTCATTGCAACAATACTTAACATCATTTTCAAAAAATATAATATTTCTCATATTATCGGGTATATTTTTACAGGTACAATTATTAGTTATCTTTTTGATTTTAATACGATGAAAATTGATTCTCTTAATCTGATAGCAGAGTTTGGTATTGTCTTTTTAATGTTTACTATTGGGTTAGAGCTTAGTTTTGAGAAGATTAAAAAGATGAAAGAGATCTTGCTTATCAATGGTGCTTTACAGCTTCTTTTGAGTGTATTGGTCTTTTTCCCTCTAGCTTTTTACGTGTTTAAATTGGATTTTACAAGTTCTATTGTGATTGCTTTGGCATTATCATTATCATCAACAGCGATTGTCTTACCGTATTTGAAAGAGTCTAAAGATATCTATACGCCTTATGGTAAAAAATCGGTAGGTATATTGATTTTCCAGGACCTTTCTGTCATTCCTATTTTGTTACTTATCACTTTTTTGTCTTATGGAGAAGCCGGTACAGATGTTTCGATTGTTGAAGTCATCGGAAAAACACTGTTGGCACTTGTTTTTATTGTGCTATTTATTCGTTATATTGGTGATAAAATTGTTGATGCCTTATTAAAATTTGCTGCCAGTACACATATTGAAGAGATTTTTCTTGGAGCTATTTTTGCTATTGTACTGGGTATGGCTGTTCTGATGCATACTATAGGTTTTACGTACTCTCTTGGAGCATTTATCGCTGGAGTCTTGATTGCTGATACCAAATATGCTATCAAAGTAGAGTCAGACATACTAAGCTATAAAGATTTGCTTTTGAGTATCTTTTTTTTTAGTGTGGGAACAAAAATTGACATTGTTTACTTACTGTCTAACCTTCATACGGTTTTTTTGATATTCGCATTAGTGAGCCTGATAAAAACAGGGGTCATCTATTTTATTATAAAAAGAAAATCTGGTACCAATACATCAATGAAAACAGCGCTTGCATTAGCACAGATAGGCGGTTTTTCTTTTGTTGTATTTGATTTGGCTGCAAGTAATCATCTGATCACAGTTGAAATGGCAAATTTCTTATTTTTGGTCACTTTTGTCTCTATGGTCATTACACCATTTGTACTCAACAATATTTATAAACTCTCTTCCTTTTTTGAAAAAGAGTTTTATGAATCCGATGTCATTACTCCGATCGATAAGAAAAATCACATTATAATCGTGGGATTTAGTACCCTGGGAAGAGCAGTTGCCAAAGAACTTCATTCAAAAAACATTGATTTTATTATTATCTCTGATAATTTACAACATGTTTTATTGGCACGAAGAATTAATTTTCTTGCATATTTCGGTCATCTCAATAAACGCCCCGTTATGGAGTCACTTAAAGTTGAAGAGAGTTCTAGTATTGTGATAACTGTACAAAGCGAACACACAAAAGAACTTATTCATGAGGCTGTCACAAAATACTACAATAAGGCCAATATCATCATGAAAGTTGATACAGATGAAGAACGACAACATTTTGAAAATGAGAAGAATATTGATTT
>CAWCLM010000003.1:0-11986 GCA_963796395.1 Sulfurovaceae bacterium | reverse complement strand
GATATAGAATTTGATTGGTGCGCGAACCTCTTGGAGGACAAGGAGAGTTTTGGAGAAATGACTCAACCCTTTGATGACGCAGTATTTCCTAAATGGTGGAGTACGCAAAAAGGTCTACAAAGATTTATTAGCACCATATAATAGGTATAATGTCAAAATTAATCTACAAGGTAAACTATGCAACATTTGGTAGACACCACCAAACTTTCAGACACACAAATTCAACAACTACTTCATGACGCCAAAACCTTTAAAGCACAACGACCTTCCCAACTTCTTAGAGACAAACTGCTCATCACCCTATTCTTTGAAGCATCGACACGTACACGCAGCTCTTTTGAAGTAGCTGCTAAAAGACTGGGAGCGGCTGTGGTACACCTTGACCCGGGTAAAAGTTCCACCAAAAAAGGTGAGTCACTTGAAGACACCTTCGCAAATCTTTGTGCTATGGAACCCGATGGTGTCATCATCCGTCACGCTGAAAATGAAGCACCCGGCATGTTAGCAGATATGCAAATGACCTCTGTCATCAATGCAGGAGCAGGCAACTATGCACATCCTACACAGGCACTCCTTGATCTCTTTACGCTGGTAGAGCATTTCAATGGTGACATTCAAGGCAAAACCATCGCCATTGTAGGAGATATCGTCAGCTCCAGAGTTGCCAGTTCAGGTATTCGTCTGCTCACACGTATGGGCTTGAATGTCATTTTGGTCGCACCCAAACCATTTATGCCTCAGAGTGACCTACCCCAATATGAAAATCTTGAAGATATTTTAGATAAAGTAGATGTCATTATGTCTTTAAGAGCACAATTGGAACGTCATGCCTCTCCTATCTTCGATGATTATGCTGAGTATGCAAAACACTACTGTATCGACCATGATCGTTTAGGCGACAGAGATATCTTAGTGCTTCACCCTGGTCCGGTGATGAGAAACATCGATATTTCAGATGAGATGCTTGAAGATGACAGATGCAAGGTGCTTGAACAGGTTAAGAATGGTGTTTACATGCGTATGGCTATTTTGAAACTTCTGCTTCTAGACTCATAAAATAGAGATTGTTTTGTCACTTTGCACTGAGTGTACCGTTATGGAAGCGTGCATATTGCGAAGCACACGCTGTAATAATGCAGTACACTTGCAAAGTGACGCTTTTTTGCCTACTTTTTTCTAAAAAAAGTAGAGATAAAACTTAGGGTATGAGATGATTTGGCATAACAAAGAAAATGGTTTTGATCATATCGATACTCTATCTAAACAACGCACCCCCTTTTTGTTTGTCATCTCTTTTGATACTAAAAAGATCTTCGCACAACCACTTAATGATCTCGATGGTGATATCTACTACAAACTCGAAGATTGGCGAAACTACCCTGTAGAAAAATGTACCAAACCCTTTACATTCTCCAAATTCCCCGTTGATTTCAATACCTACAAAAAAGCGCTCGATGAAGTACTTGAAGAGATACGTTCCGGCAACACCTATCTTCTTAATCTCACATTCAAAACTCCTATAGAGAGTAACTTCACACTCCAAGAGATCTTCACCTATGCCAGAGCTAAGTTCAAACTCTATTTTAAAGATGAATTTATCTGCTTTTCTCCGGAACGTTTTGTAGAGATAGAGAACAACACCATCGCCACATACCCTATGAAGGGAACCATAAATGCGCATCTTCCTGATGCAAAAGAGTCCATTTTGGCTGACAAAAAAGAGATGGCTGAACATGTTATGATCGTGGACCTTATGCGTAACGACCTAGGAATCATCGGTTCAGATATTAAAGTAGAAAAGTTTCGTTATGTCGAAAAGATCAAAGCTGGAGAGAAAGAATTGCTGCAGGTAGTTCCAAGATCACAGCCACACTTCCTTCTGATTGGAAAGAGAACGTCGGAACACTGCTTCGTCAAATACTCCCCGCTGGCTCTATCTCAGGAACCCCCAAAAAGAGTACGCTCAATATCATCAACCGTGTGGAAAATTTTGATAGAGGCTTTTATACCGGTGTCTTTGGTGTGTTTGATGGGGAGTCCTTACGTTCAGGTGTGATGATCCGCTTCATCGAAAAAGAGAATGATAAACTCTTTTACAAAAGTGGTGGCGGCATTACCATAGACTCAGATGCCAAAAGTGAATACGAAGAACTGATAGACAAGATCTATCTGCCATTAGATAAATAAAAGTGTAGATTACATGTTGCAATTTTCTTAAAAATTCTGTACACTATTTGATACCATTTTAGTGAGGTTCACCATGGCTAAACTTTTTTCAACGCTTTTATTTTCATTTTTTCTACTTTTTCAAACTACCTCCGTAGCAGAGGAAGAGACCACAGCCACAGAGCTGAATGCAACGGAAGAAACAGAAAGTACTGAAGAAAATGACACACAAACAGAAGTGATTCAAGAAGCGCAAGAGGAAATGGAAGATGAAGCGCCTAAAGAAGAACTTTCAGAATTAGAAAGAGAGGCACTTGCAGCCGAGGAAGCGGAGTTGCGAGAAGCCGGGATAGAGAAAGAACCTCTAGCCGAATAGAAACTAAAGGCATCCCCTCACTGGTCTATGTTCCCAAACATATGCGGAGTCATCCTTTACTTTAGAGAAATAAACCTCTCCAGAATCTCTCCAAGGGTCTATAATGATACCCTCTTCGATCTTCCCGCCTTTGGCTACTACGACCAAAGCATTATGTTCATAAAAATACTCCCCTATATTTGCACCCATTAAATGAAACTCAAATGAAGTATAATGTTTCCCTGACAGATACACATACAAGGTATCACTCCAATGAAAACAAAGTCCTTTTTCACGTGCCCCTACAGTCACTAAAAAATTATGAAACTGAGGTGGGGAAGTCATTTCAAACTCTTTTGTGAGTTGTTGTGTTTTGTAAAAAATATCTTTGGAAAGCTGCATCGCCTCATTTTGAGGAATAGTACTCTTTAATGACTGAAAAAGATGTGAAAGTTCTTCTATCTTTGTTTGAGATACCTGAGGTCCTGTTACCGCACATCCTGCAAGAAATAAACTAAGCAGTAACAGTTTAAAATTGTATTTGAGCATATAGATCACTCAGATATGAACCTATCGCGAGACTGATCAGTATCATAGAAGTATTGAAAGCCAGAACCCATTTTGGATCTTTTGAGATCATATATCCGCCTATGAGACCTACCACAAGGCCACCGATATGTGCGCTTACATCGATCGAAGGTATGGCCAGACCTATCACAAGGTTGATCAGAATGATCACAGAAAAATCTTTCATAAATGCTTTGGAGTGTGAAGCGATCTTATCTCTGTGTGCTAGGAAAAACCCTGCCAATGCACCAAACACACCAAAGATGGCCCCTGATGCACCTACCCCTACACTCACCGGATGCATATAGAGTGATACAAGCCCACCGATGATCCCTGAGAAGAAATAAATGCTTAAGTAGGATTTCGTATCAAAATACATCTCTGCTCCACGACCTACAAGGTATAGAGAGAACATATTCATCAGCAAATGGGTCATACCACCATGTAAGAACATCGCACTCAAAAGTCTCCACCATTCACCTTTAAGTACGGTCAATGGCCCAAAGAGTGCACCCATATCTACAAGGGTCTGCATATCCATGTCAACAAGACTTTGACTGAAAAATGCAGAAAAAAGATAGACTACACTACTGGCTGCTATCAGTGTATAGGTAAGTGTGTAACGTTGTATGTTAGTTCTCATAAATGGCATCTGCAAAGATCACACCATCTACACCGCCTCTTGCTATTTTACTGATCTCTTTTTCACTATGGATGAGCACCAAGATACGTGTATCAAAGAGATACTCATTTGCAATAGGCTGGATCATCAATGCATCATCTTCTTCACAGATCATGTATTTTGCACCTAAAGCATTGGCGAACAACGCATCATCCAAATTATTTACAACTACAGCGTAAGGCACACTGTTTTCTTGACAATGCATTGCAAGTTCATGTGAATCAACTAAAGGACCAAGCAGCACAAGATCATCTGCCTGACTCTTCTCAATTCCTTTGGTAGAAAAAACTTTAAAAAAACGATTACTTTTTATCCATGGGTGTCCGATAATGATCATGATCTCTCCTTTATTAGTTTTATGGCGTACATTCTCGAGAACAGTAGTACTTACCGCCTACAATTATACTCTCTTTCACAGTCACATAGGTATGACATTTTGCACACTCTACAAGTGTATCGTCATCCAGCTTTTTTTCATGTGGGCTTTTGCCAATTTTTGGAAATTTTCCTCCCAAAAATTTGTAGATCAGCACACCGGCAATAGCAAAAATAATTAGTTTTAAGATCATGCTTAGCCTTTAATATAAAGATAATTTCTTTGATTTTTTTGTACTATATCATAACTTAACTGATGTTGTACATCTTCGATCTCATCAAATACACGGGACCCTTTATAAAAAAGATACTCCGTCTGTGCGTCACTGATCTTGGAGGTCAGATCTAAAAGCAGTTTCGTATTTGTCACTGCGCGTGAAGAGATGAGATCAAACGGGTCATGCGCTACACTCTCCACTCTTTTTGCTTCCACACTGACATTGGATAGTCCCAGGTCTATGGCTGCATATTTTAAAAAAGAGACACGTTTTTTAAGTGGCTCGGCCAATACCACTTTTGTTTCAGGTAGTGCTATGGCAAGTACAAGTCCCGGAAACCCTGCACCTGTTCCAACATCTAAAAGCGTGTTTGGTTTTTTGATAAAGGTCAAAGGGTAAAGTGAATCCACGATATTCACATAGATCGCATCTATGCTCTTCGCACCTGTAAGATTATGTATCTGGTTCCACTCATGTAAAAGCGAAGCAAAGTTTTCCAACTTTACGATGATCTCACTCTCTAAATGTATTCCTTCTTTGTCCAAATATTGTGCTAGATTCAACGCTCTTTTACCTCTATCAAACCACTCTCAAGTAACTTTCCCACAAAGTCAGAAAGATCTCTCTCCAACACTTCAGCCTCGACATCGTACAGCTCTAACAATACTTCTAAAACCTCTTGCAGTGTTTCCTTCTCCTGCATCGCCTGCCAAATTGCCGTACCTACTTCATCAAGCCCAAAGTAGTTCTCGCTCTCCATATCCAGAAGTACCATCTCTCCATCTACTTCCTGAGCGAAGACTGTCTCTGAAAATGTGATCTTTTGATCTAAATTCATTATTTTTTAACGCTTCCTAAAAGTTGATCTTGAGACAGAGGGTTAAAGTTTGCATCATAGATTGCCGGTGTTCCTCTTACATTAAGTTCCAGAACCGCTCTTTCCATTTTTTTCATCGCTGGTTTTACTGCTTCAGAGTAGACATAAGGTTTTTTAGCATCTTTGATGAGTGATTGGTACTGCGTAGAACCTTTTAACATGATCTCTTCAAACTTCTCTTTTTTTTGAGCATCATCTTTCCCCTGCATGATCCAATCTACCATCGCAGGCGCTTTTTTATGAAATGAAAGAGGGAAGAAGATCACATGAACCGTATACTCACTTAATTTTCCCTTCACTGCTTTTTCAAACCTAGTACAGTATGGACATTCAGGGTCTGTAATGATGTATATCTCTTTACTTCCTGTTCCGTAAGAAAAAGCCACACCCTCTTTGATCATCTGTGCATCTTTAGGAAAAGTGAGTGCTCTACCCTCTTTATCGTATCCTGATCCGATGTAAAGTTCTGATGTTTTTTTATCTAAAAATGCGGTGATCAGCTGTGAACCACGAGGTGATCTGGCTTCAATTTTTAAAATGTAAGAGTCAGGCTTATCTATAGCACCTAAAATATGAAGAACAGGGTCTTGCAGTACTTTATTTTTTGTTCGCATCTCTTGAAGTTTATTTTGATCGACTATAAGATCAGCAGCACTAAGTGTAGTCATAAGTGTTATAGCTGTAGCCAAAGTAAGTAGTATTTTATGCATTATTGTTTTCCTAAGCGTTATTTTGTCAAAGTATAACATTAAACTTTTAATGATAGACTACGCTCACTTGTCCTTATATGATCCAAATATCTTCAAGGAAAACCATGTTCACCAAACCATCCAGAAAGATCCACAGAGTCTTCATCCACTGTTCTGCTTCAGATCATCCCCATCATGACAACATAGATACCATCAGGTCTTGGCATTTATCGCGTGATTTCTCTGATGTTGGGTATCATTTTTTCATCCGTAAAGACGGTACTTTAGAGTACGGAAGAGACATAGAAAAAACACCTGCAGCACAAAAAGGGCATAACCTCTATACTTTAGCCATTTGTATGCATGGCCTCAAAGAAGAGAACTTCACAAAAGCACAGTTTGACACACTCCGTGCACTAGCAGTCCAGATAGACCACAATTATGAGAATATCTCTTTTCATGGTCACTGTGAGATCTCCAAAAAAGCCTGTCCTGTATTTAACTATAGAAAAGTACTGAATCTAGACAGATACGGTTCACTAGATAAAAATGAGATTTCATTAAATCCCTTGACAAGCACGAAAGTAGATGAACTGCCAGAACTCAAACTTGGCAGCAGAGGTGAAGCCGTAGAACACCTTCAACAACTTCTTTTCATAAAAATAGACGGTATTTTTGGTCCACAAACAAGCAGAAGTGTCAAAGCGTTTAAAAAGAACCATGACCTTTATGCGAGTGATGTGGTTAAGTCTTATATTTGGAGTTTATTGATGGAGAATGAGAGGGTAAATTATCGGACTGAGTGAATGATCTTTTCATACACTTCCCCTAACCTCTCCAAGTCCCAAGGAACTCTCACTTGATATACAGGTACATGTTTTGCCATCTGTGTAAAGAAATCAAAACGTTCCTTTTTCATAAAATCAAAATCAATAAAAGTACTATAGTGAAAAGCTTTAAACTTCTCAATCCCTTTAATCTCAATGATCTCTACTTCTGCATCAGGTTGACTTTTTTCAAGTAAATACACAGCATGCAAAGGCTTGGGCTCTGTTGCAAAATTTTCTACAGGATACCCCAATGTTTCAAGCTCTCGGTAAGGTCTATGAAAAGGGTATGAGGCAATAGCATAATATTCGTTTCCTCGTTTATCGATCCCCAAAGAATCATCGGAGAGCATGGTATGCCCTTTTTGTATGAAGTGGTCTGTCATGGTTGATTTACCACCAAAAGAGAGGGCAGAAAAAAGTACAGGTTTTCCATTTATTTCCACTGAACCAACATGGAGAATATGATATATACTTCTTAACTCTAATACAATAGGAAAAAATGTATGATAGAGCCAAAACTGCAAGTACTTAGCCTGATATTTCATCCCTTTTTTGTATCTTATCTCTCTTTTTTCTTTAGACCAAAACAATGTCAAAATATCTTTAATTTCCATACCCCAGGAAATATCATGGTTGTCTTTTGAAAAAGAAAGATCACTGATATATCTTATCTCTCTACCAGATACTTCCATCCAGTGAGAAACTATTTGAAAAGTTTCAGAGAGTCTCATATCGCTATCCTCTATTACGTCAATAGTATCTCGATCATTATTGGGGGGATCACTTTGAAGCATTGTTTCATCTTTAAAGTAAAGATGGTAATTATAGATCATATTATACTATTTCTATGGACCAGGGGTCCAACCACCACCAGGAGGCGGAGGTGGTCCTCCGGTTGAATCGGCATGTACACTTGTAGGCTTTACCAACTGTCCCATAGCTACCAGTACAGGCGCAGTATATGCTGATTTTTTTAGAAAACTTCGTCTGGATATTCCAGTCTGATTTTCATCTTCTAATACTTCTTTTAATTTACTCTTTTTAATATCCAAGAACATCCTCCTTGATCATTGGCGGCTTTGTCAGGTCGAATGACTCTGCTTTTTTATGCATACTACTCGCTGTATTTGCTGTGACATCTTTTTGAATAGCTTTTGCCTGCAGTGTAGAAAGTTTACTGACTTGCACCGGGATAGTGACTTCATCTGCCTGCACTACCCATTCAAAGGTTCTCTCGCTCTGCCCTTCCATGTTGAAACTGTATGTCTGCACTTTCCCATCTACGGCTGCAGCAATCTCTGTACCGTTACTAATATCAACCAGTTTCATATTTTTGATCAGTGGGTTCGTAAGCGATCGATACTCTGTATAGCGTTGACGATCCTGATCATCAGTATAAGGAGTCAATACATAAAGTCCTCTCCATGTCAACAGAATATCCGCATTCACATCATCTGTACGTACTGTAAACTGCCAACGATCCGCACTTCCTTCTTCATAGACATGAAAGTTTACTTTATAATCTCCAGAGTCAACACCTAAAGGATCACTGAAAACAATATCAAGATAACTTCCTCCAAATGGAGACAGGGCTTTAAGCGTATGTTTCTCTACAGCATCACTGACTTCAAGTGCTCCTAGTTGTGTATCTCCTGCTTTCATCGCTCTTGCAGGGTCTTCTGCAACAAGTCTTACATACCAGTTAGAAGGTTTTGTCTCAACTACAGCCTCTTTGATGAATTCATCCCGAGTCTCATCTATAGCTTGATCATCTGTTACAGTTGTTGTATCTGTGTTACTACCACTTCCACATCCTACAAGTATAAAAACAGCTGTTATCAGTGTAAGTATATATTTTTTATTTATCATTTTCTACTCCTTAGGTATCAACAGTTTGACTGTCTTATTTTTTGTTTTTCCATGCAATTCAACAATAAATCCTTTAAATGGCAGTAACTTACAGTTACCAGGTGTAACATCATCACATGTAGTGTAACCGCTGGAATCAGCTGCTGAATCATTTGGGTTATAAAGCCAAACCTGTTTACTGGCATAATCAACCGTTTCCATCGCACTTGGTGTCAATATCTCTTGATTGCCACCATCAAGATCTGTCACTATAAATCGACAGTCTGACCAGTTTACCGGGGTTTCTAGACCAATATAGCCTGATGTATAGTATCGGTAAGGACCACTACCATCATTTGTATCATTATCTGGATCACCAAAGTTCTTTGTGACAGAAACCATATCAATCTCAACACACTCTGCTGACTGACATCCAGTATTCGTAGAATCATAGTCTACTTCTGTCATTCCATCTATGTCCCATCGTTCATCTAGTCTACTACCTAGCCAATACCCTTCTCCAAACTTAAGAATGTCATCTAATGCCAATTGTTCGTAGGCGCTGCTGTTATCAATGTCACTATAGGTACGTTTGTAAATACGCCAATCAGTATTAAATACACCTACCATATCATCAGCAAAGAGATCAGAGACAGTTTTAGTATCTGGGCGGAGATCTGCCGGAATTCCTATAAGTTCCCAACTGTTTGCAGCAATCGGTGCACTAGAGCATGATGGACAATCACGTGCAGTTCCATCATAGTTATTCCCGGCATCTTCAGAATTAAAAATATCTTTAATTTCATTGATACTCAATTTACTTCCAAATATCTTCATCTCATCTATATTAGATGCAATAGATTGACCCGTAAGGTCATCACTTGAGGCCCATAAATATTGTACATCACCCGTTGTAGCACGGTCAATCGCATTTATCTTCTTACCATCCACATATAGTGTTGTCTTACTCTTCTTTTTATTCTTATCATTATTTTCATTGACAAAAGCTAAATGATGCCAACCAGTATATGAATTATCAATACTATTCCATGTCAATCCACCATCATTATCATAAATTCCCCATCGTAAAGTAGTATTATTTTGATATTCGAAAACTGGTAAATCTCCTCTACCAGGATAGGATCCTAATATATAATATTGCTTTCCATCTTGAACAAAAGGAAAATTGATCCATATACTCATAGTCCAATTATCTCCTAAAGTAAATGGTGTATCGACTACAGCATAACTACCATTACCAAATGCTCCTGAGCGACAAATCTTTGCCGCTGTTTGGTCACTGTCTATCCTATTTACTGATGTAGCATTATAAATCGGGGTCGTATTATTGATCACATCACCACTGATACCATTTGCACCACCAAGAAAATAGCATTCATCAAGTCTATAGTCAACCACTGGTTTATCTATTGCATGCAAGAGTTGAAGTATAGAAAAAATACATACAACAAATGATAATCTAAATTTATTCATTATTATTCCTTAGGGACCAACAGTTTTACTGTCTTGTCTTTTGTTATTTCACGAAGCTCTACCCAAAAACCTTTATACGGTTCAAGTTTACAGCTACCTGGTGTCGTATCATCGCAGGATGTATAACCGTTAGCGTTAGCATCTACCCCTGGGTTATACTGCCAGATCACTTTGGAAGCATACCCTGCACTTTCTGCAGCTGTTGGTGTATAGGCTGTACCATCTATGATAAATCTGCAGTCAGCCCATGACACAGGTGATTTCCCTACAAAGCCTGTCAAGTTATACCTATAAGGTCCTGTGCCGTCATTGGGATCAGTTGTAAAGTCAAGTGACACTGATTTTACATCGATCTCTACGCATTGGTTTGCAGGACAGTCCGGATGCGTAGAATCATACTCTACGGCCTGGGTATCATCTACGTTCCATGTCTCTTCTGCACTCGATGCATTACCCAGCCAATACCCTTTTCCGAACTCTGTCATATTATTATCAGGATCATCCAGGTAGGTATACCAGCTACTGTTATTGCTATCACTATAATCTCTACTGTATACACGCCAATCATTTCCATATGTACCGGTCATACCCTGGAATGTTTCTGTCACTGTCTTTGGATCTGTTCGTAGATCTATTGGTATCCCTACCAGCTCCCAGCTACTCGCTGTAATTGTTGCTTCGCAAGTATTACAAGTACGCATTGTTCCATCATAGTTTATGCCAGTATTTTCATTATCGTATAATTGACTTATCTCTTCTGCGCTAAGAGTAGTATCAAATATTTTCAATTCGTCCATAGATCCATTATAATAAAGATTACCCCCTAGCCCTACCCCTGTAACTAAAGGAACAGATGCATTGGCAACAGTTGTACTGAAGATTGTCGTAGAAATTTCCACACCATTAATATACATTCGTAATGTCGTACCGTCATATGTTGCCGTTACATGTGTCCAGATACTTGCATTTATTGTAGATGAAACATTGTCCCAATTCATACCATCTCCTGTCTGTAATGATACAAGACCTACATTTGGATCATTTCCATCCCAGTAAATATATAATGTAAATCCATCCTGGTAATTTGTAGTTTTCATTACAAATACTTCGAATGTATTTATAAATGCATTGGGTTTAAGCCATGTAGAAACAGTATAATTATTTGTCGTTGTTAACAGAACATTATCAGGCGTATCCAAATAGTCACTTGTTCCATTAAATGTACCCACTTTACATATTGGTGGTAATCCCACTACCTCGATTGTTTGTGCGGAGGCATATGAGGTTCCATTCAAAGATGAAGGAGAATTATCCTTTATGTCGCCGGTAACACCTCCTGCATTGTCAAGCCAGTAACACTCATCCATCCGATACTCTAAAGATGGTTCAGCTATGCTAGTGATCTCAAGATAATCAATATTTGCCCCTGCAGAACCTGTTTCTGTAGCACGTAATATATTATTACCTTCAACTAAATTTATACTTAGATATTCTGTTACATTCCAACTTGTCCAGCCACCAGTTGAGGGAAAGCTCAGAAAATCCTCTACAATTACACCATTCACTCTAATTTCCAATGGTCTATTTCCACTGCCAAGTGCATAACGAAAATGTAAAAAATACTGACCTGCATGATCAGCATTAACAGTCCATTCTATATATTCACCTGCTGAACTCTGATAATCTGCAAATCCTGTACCTGAATATCCTACATGATTATTGGCGAAAACTGGACCATTTAGTATGGCATCTTCTGCTTCATAAATACCCTCTGCTACAGAATATACCAATGAACTTAACATTATAAAAAATAAAATGATACTTTTTAGTCTCATTACTTTTCCCTAATTGTCAATTTTATATCATACATTTTATTCCTGAGGTA
>CAWCLM010000002.1:0-10827 GCA_963796395.1 Sulfurovaceae bacterium | reverse complement strand
CAGCAGATTAGGATGTATCAACGATACGCTACTCTCTATGGAAGCCCTTAAAGCATATGATATAGAATTTGATTGGTCGTGAACCTCTTTGAGGACAAGGAGAGTTTTGCAGAAGTGACTCAACCTTTTTATGACGCAGTATTTCCTAAATGGTGGAGTACGCAAAAAGGTCTACAAAGATTTATTAGCACCTATTAGCTATAATGACAAAATTTAATCTACAAGGTAAACTATGCAACATTTGGTAGACACCACCAAACTTTCAGACACACAAATTCAACAACTACTTCATGACGCCAAAACCTTTAAAGCACAACGACCTTCCCAACTTCTTAGAGACAAACTGCTCATCACCCTATTCTTTGAAGCATCGACACGTACACGCAGCTCTTTTGAAGTAGCTGCTAAAAGACTGGGAGCGGCTGTGGTACACCTTGACCCGGGTAAAAGTTCCACCAAAAAAGGTGAGTCACTTGAAGACACCTTCGCAAATCTTTGTGCTATGGAACCCGATGGTGTCATCATCCGTCACGCTGAAAATGAAGCACCCGGCATGTTAGCAGATATGCAAATGACCTCTGTCATCAATGCAGGAGCAGGCAACTATGCACATCCTACACAGGCACTCCTTGACCTCTTTACGCTGGTAGAGCATTTCAATGGTGACATTCAAGGCAAGACCATCGCCATTGTAGGAGATATCGTCAGCTCCAGAGTTGCCAGTTCAGGTATTCGTCTGCTCACACGTATGGGCTTGAATGTCATTTTGGTCGCACCCAAACCATTTATGCCTCAGAGTGACCTACCCCAATATGAAAATCTTGAAGATATTTTAGATAAAGTAGATGTCATTATGTCTTTAAGAGCACAATTGGAACGTCATGCCTCTCCTATCTTCGATGATTATGCTGAGTATGCAAAACACTACTGTATCGACCATGATCGTTTAGGCGACAGAGATATCTTAGTGCTTCACCCTGGTCCGGTGATGAGAAACATCGATATTTCAGATGAGATGCTTGAAGATGACAGATGCAAGGTGCTTGAACAGGTTAAGAATGGTGTTTATATGCGTATGGCTATCTTGAAACTTCTTCTTTTGGATTCATAATAGATATCTAATTTTTTTATTTTCGAAGTTTTCTATTTACTTTTTTAGAAAAAGTAGCAAAAAGCGTCATGGCTCTCGAATCGCTTCGCTTTCAAGGGCGTTCGCCATGACATTATTTAATGAGAGAGGGAGTTCTTTATGACATGGCTTAATAAAGAAAATGGTTTTGCATCAAATCAATACTCTCTCTAAACAACGCACCCCCTTTTTGTTTGTCATCTCTTTTGATACTCAAAAGATCTTTGCACAACCACTTAACAATTCGATGGTGATATCTACTACAAACTCGAAGATTGGCGAAACTACCCTGTAGAAAAATGTACCAAACCCTTTACGTTCTCCAAATTCCCTGTTGACTTCAATACCTACAAAAAAGCGCTGGATGAAGTACTTGAAGAGATACGTTCCGGCAACACCTATCTTCTTAATCTCACATTCAAAACTCCTATAGAGAGTAACTTCACACTCCAAGAGATCTTCACCTATGCCAGAGCTAAGTTCAAACTCTATTTTAAAGATGAATTTATCTGCTTTTCTCCGGAACGTTTTGTAGAGATAGAGAACAACACCATCGCCACATACCCTATGAAGGGAACCATAAATGCGCATCTTCCTGATGCAAAAGAGTCCATTTTGGCTGACAAAAAAGAGATGGCTGAACATGTTATGATCGTGGACCTTATGCGTAACGACCTAGGAATCATCGGTTCAGATATTAAAGTAGAAAAGTTTCGTTATGTCGAAAAGATCAAAGCTGGAGAGAAAGAATTGCTGCAGGTCAGTTCCAAGATCACAGCCACACTTCCTTGTGATTGGAAAGAGAACATAGGAACACTGCTGCGTCAAATACTCCCCGCTGGCTCTATTTCAGGAACTCCTAAAAAGAGTACACTCAACATCATCAACCGTGTGGAAAACTTTGATAGAGGCTTTTATACCGGTGTCTTTGGTGTGTTTGATGGGGAGTCCTTACGTTCAGGTGTGATGATCCGCTTCATCGAAAAAGAGAATGATAAACTCTTTTACAAAAGTGGTGGCGGCATTACCATAGACTCAGATGCCAAAAGTGAATACGAAGAACTGATAGACAAGATCTATCTGCCATTAGATAAATAAAAGTGTAGATTACATGTTGCAATTTTCTTAAAAATTCTGTACACTATTTTATACCATTTTAGTGAGGTTCACCATGGCTAAACTTTTTTCAACGCTTTTATTTTCATTTTTTCTACTTTTTCAAACTACCTCCGTAGCCGAGGAAGAGACCACAGCCACAGAGCTGAATGCAACGGAAGAAACAGAAAGTACTGAAGAAAATGACACACAAACAGAAGTGATTCAAGAAGCGCAAGAGGAAATGGAAGATGAAGCGCCTAAAGAAGAACTTTCAGAACTAGAAAGAGAGGCACTTGCAGCCGAGGAAGCGGAGTTGCGAGAAGCCGGGATAGAGAAAGAACCTCTAGCCGAATAGAAACTAAAGGCATCCCCTCACTGGTCTATGTTCCCAAACATATGCGGGGTCATCCTTTACTTTAGAGAAATAAACCTCTCCAGAATCTCTCCAAGGGTCTATAATGATACCCTCTTCGATCTTCCCGCCTTTGGCTACTACGACCAAAGCATTATGTTCATAAAAATACTCCCCTATATTTGCACCCATTAAATGAAACTCAAATGAAGTATAATGTTTCCCTGACAGATACACATACAAGGTATCACTCCAATGAAAACAAAGTCCTTTTTCACGTGCCCCTACAGTCACTAAAAAATTATGAAACTGAGGTGGGGAAGTCATTTCAAACTCTTTTGTGAGTTGTTGTGTTTTGTAAAAAATATCTTTGGAAAGCTGCATCGCCTCATTTTGAGGAATAGTACTCTTTAATGACTGAAAAAGATGTGAAAGTTCTTCTATCTTTGTTTGAGATACCTGAGGTCCTGTTACCGCACATCCTGCAAGAAATAAACTAAGCAGTAACAGTTTAAAATTGTATTTGAGCATATAGATCACTCAGATATGAACCTATCGCGAGACTGATCAGTATCATAGAAGTATTGAAAGCCAGAACCCATTTTGGATCTTTTGAGATCATATATCCGCCTATGAGACCTACCACAAGGCCACCGATATGTGCGCTTACATCGATCGAAGGTATGGCCAGACCTATCACAAGGTTGATCAGAATGATCACAGAAAAATCTTTCATAAATGCTTTGGAGTGTGAAGCGATCTTATCTCTGTGTGCTAGGAAAAACCCTGCCAATGCACCAAACACACCAAAGATGGCCCCTGATGCACCTACCCCTACACTCACCGGATGCATATAGAGTGATACAAGCCCACCGATGATCCCTGAGAAGAAATAAATGCTTAAGTAGGATTTCGTATCAAAATACATCTCTGCTCCACGACCTACAAGGTATAGAGAGAACATATTCATCAGCAAATGGGTCATACCACCATGTAAGAACATCGCACTCAAAAGTCTCCACCATTCACCTTTAAGTACGGTCAATGGCCCAAAGAGTGCACCCATATCTACAAGGGTCTGCATATCCATGTCAATAAGACTTTGACTGAAAAATGCAGAAAAAAGATAGACTACACTACTGGCTGCTATCAGTGTATAGGTAAGTGTGTAACGTTGTATGTTAGTTCTCATAAATGGCATCTGCAAAGATCACACCATCTACACCGCCTCTTGCTATTTTACTGATCTCTTTTTCACTATGGATGAGCACCAAGATACGTGTATCAAAGAGATACTCATTTGCAATAGGCTGGATCATCAATGCATCATCTTCTTCACAGATCATGTATTTTGCACCTAAAGCATTGGCGAACAAAGCATCATCCAAATTATTTACAACTACAGCGTAAGGCACACTGTTTTCTTGACAATGCATTGCAAGTTCATGTGAATCAACTAAAGGACCAAGCAGCACAAGATCATCTGCCTGACTCTTCTCAATTCCTTTGGTAGAAAAAACTTTAAAAAAACGATTACTTTTTATCCATGGGTGTCCGATAATGATCATGATCTCTCCTTTATTAGTTTTATGGCGTACATTCTCGAGAACAGTAGTACTTACCGCCTACAATTATACTCTCTTTCACAGTCACATAGGTATGACATTTTGCACACTCTACAAGTGTATCGTCATCCAGCTTTTTTTCGTGTGGGCTTTTGCCTATTTTTGGAAATTTTCCTCCCAAAAATTTGTAGATCAGCACACCGGCAATAGCAAAAATAATTAGTTTTAAGATCAAGCTTAGCCTTTAATATAAAGATAATTTCTTTGATTTTTTTGTACTATATCATAACTTAACTGATGTTGTACATCTTCGATCTCATCAAATACACGGGACCCTTTATAAAAAAGATATTCCGTCTGTGCGTCACTGATCTTGGAGGTCAGATCTAAAAGCAGTTTCGTATTTGTCACTGCGCGTGAAGAGATGAGATCAAACGGGTCATGCGCTACACTCTCCACTCTTTTGGCCTCAACATTGACATTGGATAGTTCCAGGTCTATGGCTGCATATTTTAAAAAAGAGACACGTTTTTTAAGTGGCTCGGCCAATACCACTTTTGTTTCAGGTAGTGCTATGGCAAGTACAAGTCCCGGAAACCCTGCACCTGTTCCAACATCTAAAAGCGTGTTTGGTTTTTTGATAAAGGTCAAAGGGTAAAGTGAATCAACGATATTCACATAGATCGCATCTATGCTCTTCGCACCTGTAAGATTATGTATCTGGTTCCACTCATGTAAAAGCGAAGCAAAGCTTTCCAACTTTACGATGATCTCACTCTCTAAATGTATTCCTTCTTTGTCCAAATATTGTGCTAGATTCAACGCTCTTTTACCTCTATCAAACCACTCTCAAGTAACTTTCCCACAAAGTCAGAAAGATCTCTCTCCAACACTTCAGCCTCGACATCGTACAGCTCTAACAATACTTCTAAAACCTCTTGCAGTGTTTCCTTCTCCTGCATCGCCTGCCAAATTGCTGTACCGACTTCATCAAGCCCAAAGTAGTTCTCGCTCTCCATATCCAGAAGTACCATCTCTCCATCTACTTCCTGAGCGAAGACTGTCTCTGAAAATGTGATCTTTTGATCTAAATTCATTATTTTTTAACGCTTCCTAAAAGTTGATCTTGAGACAGAGGGTTAAAGTTTGCATCATAGATTGCCGGTGTTCCTCTTACATTAAGTTCCAGAACCGCTCTTTCCATTTTTTTCATCGCTGGTCTTACTGCTTCAGAGTAGATATAAGGTTTTTTAGCATCTTTGATGAGTGATTGGTACTGCGTAGAACCTTTTAACATGATCTCTTCAAACTTCTCTTTTTTTTGAGCATCATCTTTACCCTGCATGATCCACTCTACCATCGCAGGCGCTTTTTTATGAAACGAAAGAGGGAAAAAGATCACATGCACCGTATAGTCGCTTAGTTTTCCCTTCACTGCTTTTTCAAACCTAGTACAGTATGGGCATTCAGGGTCTGTAATGATGTATATCTCTTTACTTCCTGTTCCGTAAGAAAAAGCCACACCCTCTTTGATCATCTGTGCATCTTTAGGAAAAGTGAGTGCTCTACCCTCTTTATCGTATCCTGATCCGATGTAAAGTTCTGATGTTTTTTTATCTAAAAATGCGGTGATCAGCTGTGAACCACGAGGTGATCTGGCTTCAATTTTTAAAATGTAAGAGTCAGGCTTTTCAATGGCACCTAAGATATGAAGAACAGGGTCTTGTAGTACTTTATTTTTTGTTTTGATCTCTTGAAGTTTATTTTGATCCACTATAAGATCAGCAGCACTGAGTGTAGTCATGAGTGTGATAGCTGTAGCCAAAGTAAGTAGTATTCTATGCATTATTGTTTTCCTAAGCGTTATTTTGTCAAAGTATAACATTAAACTTTTAATGATAGACTACGCCCACTTGTCCTTATATGATCCAAATATCTTCAAGGAAAACCATGTTCACCAAACCATCCAGAAAGATCCACAGAGTCTTCATCCACTGCTCTGCTTCAGACCATCCCCATCATGACAACATAGATACCATCAGATCTTGGCATATATCTCGTAATTTCTCTGATGTAGGGTATCATTTTTTCATACAAAAAGATGGCACTTTAGAGTACGGAAGAGACATAGAGAAAACACCCGCAGCTCAAAAAGGACATAATCTTTACACTTTAGCCATTTGTATGCACGGCTTAAAAGAAGAGAACTTTACACAAGCACAGTTTGACACACTCCATGCACTAGCAGTTCAGATAGACCACAATTATGAGAATATCTCTTTTCATGGTCACTGTGAGATCTCCAAAAAAGCCTGTCCAGTATTTCAACTATAGAAAAATACTGAATCTAGACAGATACGGTTCACTAGATAAAAATGAGATTTCATTAAATCCCTTGACAAGCACGAAAGTAGATGAGCTGCCAGAACTTAAACTTGGCAGCAGAGGTGAAGCCGTAGAACACCTTCAACAACTTCTTTTCATAAAAATAGACGGTATTTTTGGTCCACAAACAAGCAGAAGTGTCAAAGCGTTTAAAAAGAACCATGACCTTTATGCGAGTGATGTGGTTAAGTCTTATATTTGGAGTTTATTGATGGAGAATGAGAGGGTAAATTATCGGACTGAGTGAATGATCTTTTCATACACTTCCCCTAACCTCTCCAATTCCCAAGGAACTCTCACTTGATATACAGGTACATGTTTTGCCATCTGTGTAAAGAAATCAAAACGTTCCTTTTTCATAAAATCAAAATCAATAAAAGTACTATAGTGAAAAGCTTTAAACTTCTCAATCCCTTTAATCTCAATGATCTCTACTTCTGCATCAGGTTGACTTTTTTCAAGTAAATACACAGCATGCAAAGGCTTGGGCTCTGTTGCAAAATTTTCTACAGGATATCCAAGCGTTTCTACTTCTCTGTAAGGTCTATGAAAAGGATAAGAGGCAATAGCATAATATTCGTTTCCTCGTTTATCGATCCCCAAAGAATCATCGGAGAGCATGGTATGCCCTTTTTGTATGAAGTGGTCTGTCATGGTTGATTTACCACCAAAAGAGAGGGCAGAAAAAAGTACAGGTTTTCCATTTATTTCCACTGAACCAACATGGAGAATATGATATATGCTTCTTAACTCTAATACAATAGGAAAAAATGTATGATAGAGCCAAAACTGCAAGTACTTAGCCTGATATTTCATCCCTTTTTTGTATCTTATCTCTCTTTTTTCTTTAGACCAAAACAATGTCAAAATATCTTTGATTTCCATACCCCAGGAAATATCATGGTTGTCTTTTGAAAAAGAAAAATTACTGATATATCTTATCTCTCTACCTGATACTTGCATCCAGGGAGAGACTATTTGAAAAGTTTCAGAGAGTCTCATCTTGTCCTCCTCAATTACATCAATGGTGTCTCGAACATTATTGAGAGGATCACTTTGAAGCACCGTTTCATCTTTAAAGTGAAGGTGGTAATTATAGATCATATTATATTCTATGGACCAGGGGTCCAACCATCACCGAGATCCCCAGGAGGCGGAGGTGGTCCACCAGTACCATCTGCGTGTACAAGTGTAGGCTTTGCCAACTGTCCCATTGCCATTAGTACAGGTGCAGTATAGGCTGACCTTTTTAAAAAATTACGTCTGGAAATCTCAGTCTGATTTTCCGCTTCTAATACTTCTTTTACTTCACTCTTTTTAGTATCCAAGAACATCCTCCTTGATCATTGGCGGCTTTGTCAGATCGAATGACTCTGCTTTTTTATGCATACTACTCGCTGTATTTGCTGTGACATCTTTTTGAATAGCTTTTGCCTGCAGTGTAGAAAGTTTACTAACTTGCACCGGGATAGTGACTTCATCTGCCTGCACTACCCATTCAAAAGTCTTTTCACTCTGACCATCCATATTGAAGCTGTATGTTTGTACTTTCCCATCTACGGCTGCAGCGATCTCTGTGCCGTTACTGACATCGATCAACTTCATATTTTTGATCAAAGGGTTCGTAAGCGAACGATACTCTTTATAGCGTTGACGCTCTTGATCGTCAACATAAGGAGTCAATACATAGAGTCCTCTCCATGTCAACAAGATATCCGCATTCACATCATCTGTACGTACTGTAAACTGCCAGCGATCTTCACTTCCCTCTTCATACACATGGAAATTCACTTTATAATCTCCACCTTCAACACCCGCAGGATCAGGAAAAACGATATCAAGATAACTTCCTCCAAATGGAGACAGTGCTTTAAGCGTATGTTTCTCTACTGCATCACTGATTCCAAGTGCTCCGAGCTGGGTATCGCCTGCTTTCATCTTTCTGGCGGGATCTTCTGCAACAAGTCTTATATACCAGTTAGAAGGTTTTGTCTCAACTACAGCCTCTTTGATAAATGGATCTTGGTCATTATCTATAACATCAACTATCTCTTGATCATTCATCAGATCCTCTGTCGTGGTTGTTGTATCTGTCTCGCTACCGCTTCCACAGCCTATCAGAACCAAAGAAGCCATCATAGATAAAACTATATATTTCATATGTATCATTGTCTACTCCTGTGGTATCAACAGTTTTACTGTCTTGTCTTTTGTTATTTCACGAAGCTCTACCCAAAAACCTTTATACGGTTCAAGTTTACAGCTACCTGGTGTCGTATCATCGCAGGATGTATAACCGTTAGCGTTAGCATCTACCCCTGGGTTATACTGCCAGATCACTTTGGAAGCATACCCTGCACTTTCTGCAGCTGTTGGTGTATAGGCTGTACCATCTATGATAAATCTGCAGTCAGCCCATGACACAGGTGATTTCCCTACAAAGCCTGTCAAGTTATACCTATAAGGTCCTGTGCCGTCATTGGGATCAGTTGTAAAGTCAAGTGACACTGATTTTACATCGATCTCTACGCATTGGTTTGCAGGACAGTCCGGATGCGTAGAGTCATACTCTACGGCCTGGGTATCATCTACGTTCCATGTCTCTTCTGCACTCGATGCATTACCCAGCCAATACCCTTTTCCGAACTCTGTCATATTATTATCAGGATCATCCAGGTAGGTATACCAGCTACTGTTATTGCTATCACTGTAATCTCTTCTGTATATCCGCCAATCGGTTCCATATGTACCGGTCATACCCTGGAATGTTTCTGTCACTGTCTTTGGATCTGTTCGTAGATCTATTGGTATCCCTACCAGCTCCCAGCTGTTTGCATTGACCGTCGCGTCACATGTGACAGGTGCCCTAGAACTCCCATCATAATTATTCCCTATGGACTCATTGCTCTCTATGTTGGCTATCTCTTGCTCGCTAAGTGCTCTGTCCCAGATCTTTACTTCGTCAACTTTGGTAGATAGTGTCTGTCCATTTAAGTTGTCTGATGATGCTAAAAAATAACCAATATCCCCATCTGTTCCACGTGTGATCACATCAACATAATTACCATCGATATAAAGCTTTGTAGTGTCGTCAGTTTCTTTAGTAAATGTAATGAGTCGCCATCCACTCGTATTGAAACTATCATCAATATCCTGCTTGGTGAAACCACCATTTTCATCATACACAGCCCATTGCAGATCTGTGCCTTGAAGCGTAAATGCAGGAAGGTCTCCCGTACCAACTAATGAACCGGATACAAAATAATAGTCAAATCCAAAAGCAGTACCGGAAAAATCCTCATGATCAGTTGGGTCCAATGGGAACTTCATCCAGTATGAATATGTCCACTCTGAATTTAGTGTAATTGCGTTTTCAGGTTGAAAATATCCTGTTGCTATAAATCCACCGCTAAAATTTATAATTGCATCATTCTTATCTGTAGATGCATTGTTATATGCTTCTGCGTTATTTCCAGCCTGATGATCCGTTACATCAAAATTCCCGCTACCCAACCAATAACACTCATCCATACGATATTCAACAAGTGGTGTTGGAGGCGTACCATCTAATATATAAAGTACAGCATAATTGTATGTTCCTGTCTTCTTATTCTTAGTATCACATATCTCAAGTGTCCATGTTCCTTGAGGATTTTCTGTCTGAAAAACACTAAGGGGTGATTCCGGTCCTCGAGTAACAGTATTTGAATGTGTATCTGCATCATCAGTTATAGAAGTGGATGCAGTATCATCAAACAGGACATATAAATTTTCAGCATTTTTGCCACCATTGCGACTTGTTAAATCAACTTCTGTGCCTAGTGGTGACTTAAGTGTTAACTCTAAATCTGATCTCCTCTCGTGATTAATATTAACTTCAATTTTTGTATTGGTAACTATTGTAGATGTTGGGATGTTAAATGTTTTAATAATACAAGTGTTTTTATCGTCTGGAATGGCTTCAGATTCATTATTTTCAATACTGGTAATTTCAGCCAAAACAGATACACTTAAAATACCAAATAATAAAATAATTTTAAAAATTTTATTCATCATCTTTCCTTTAATTATTATTTAAGCTAACCTGGAGAACTTCCCAACTGCTATAAACTTATAGCATCAAAGACCCATGGCTTTCTGACCCTACCTCGAGACAAGTTTAGCTTTATAATGTATTATCACTCACCTTATATTACCATATTAATTTAAAGGAAACTGACAAATCATAGGCGACCATACTCAAGAACTTTTGTAACCTTAATTACAAGGAATAAATCCATCATTAGGACAACCATCAG
>CAWCLM010000001.1:0-606903 GCA_963796395.1 Sulfurovaceae bacterium | reverse complement strand
CAAGAAGATCTATTTACTGGATCATAGGATTGCTGTTATTCTCTATCTTATTGTATGAGGTGAATGATTATTTGATGGAGTATATTCGTTTATAGTAAAGTACCGTTTATAATTTTAAAATTTCAAAAAATACTAAAAATCCTATGATCAGTAAGAATGATGCTGAAGTTATTTCAATCTTCCTTTTATTTGCTTGTACTCCTTGTATTAAATTATGTGAAACTTTATTGATTACAAAATATAAAAATAGAAATGGTATAAAAATAACACCAAAGCCAAAAGAAACTCCATAAAACAATGAGAGAATTAATGATTCACTAATTGCACTGGTAGCTATGAGCGTGGCAACGGGGAGACAGAAATTAAACGAGCTTAAAACTCCTATGGTAAAGTACCCATATTTCAACTGAGTATTACATGATGTTTTGCAGTGATTATCAGATTTAAAAGCCCTGTAAAGTAGTAGCACTGATACCAAAATAATGGCTGAAGCACCTATCTGAGTAAATGGAATTTCAGATGTAAGCGAGTTTTTAATAAATTGTGAACTGAAAAAAGCCAGGATCGAAATTGATGTATAAGCAAGTAATTTTCCACCAAAATATTGTATAAGTATATAAAAAGATTTATTATTGGTGTAGTTTGAGTTTGATATCAAAATCGGAGTTACAATGGGTAAACAACTAAGTGCACACGCTGTTGCACCAAGTTGAAACCCTACCAAAAAAAGTGTGAAGATGGTAATCATTATTTTTTAAAAATCATCTTTTCAAGTTTATTTCGTTTTTTAAAATATTCATTCGAAGAGCTAAATACATTAAAAGGACCATATTTTAATTTTAATACGTCATTATCTGGACAAAACTCAACACAACGTCCACAAAGCGTACAGTCTTCATAGGTGATATTTTTATTGGTCTCTACATTGGCGATTTCAAAAATATCCATAGGACAAGCTTTAACACAATGGTTACAGTTATCACATTTACTACCGCCATCTTTTACAAGTCTGAACAACCCTACTTTTTTAAAAACAGTCTGTAGGGGCAACATAGGACATATTCTACAAAATGGTTGTCTAACAAAAAGTGCTAAAGCGATCATTAGACCAAAAAGTAGATCTGCAAGGATAGATAAAACCATATAGGTAGGTGATGAATTATCTATGTAAAGTTGACTCGCATCCCCGACAGCAAGTGTAGTTAAAATTCTACTTGGACAGACTTTACAAAAAGGATCTCCCATATCATGACTCATAAAATCCAAGCCGGATAAAAGAGGAAAAAGAAGAACCAAAAATAAAAACATAAACCATTTGATCGGCCGGACTTTGCGTAGAGTCTCTTTACTAAGTGATTTGACCTGTTTTAGTTTAAGTTTTTTTCCTATGATCGCAATGATCTCCTGAAAAAATCCAAGAGGACAAGTCCATCCACAAAATGCTTTATTGAAAATAACGATGAGAATAAGAAACGTTCCCAAAGTAATGATCGTTCCTATCAACCCCGGTACCACAGATGAAGTTCCATCTATTACAGATGAAACCCTATGATCCATTTGGTGTTGCAAAGGAATCAATGCACAATAATCACCACTATGTTCATCATAAGCACATGTTAGTGACGGCCATGCATTTGTAAACTTATCTTTGCTATAAAAGCTGCTGAAAAGTAAACCACCATATACTAGAATAACAAAGAAAAATAGCTGTACGACTTTTCGTAATGCAGATAGCGTAAGAAATTTATCCATTTTTAAACCTTCTATAAATTAATATACCAAATAAAGTACCTAGGATTAATACTACAATACCGTATGAAATAGAACGCCAGTGGTCAATAGGATTGACATGATACGCTTGACACAGTGTTGTATGATAATTTTGTGAATTATGTACTATACTGGCACTAAGTATGAAGTATGAAGGTCTATTTGATCTTAAACCAGGTTTTACTTCAGTAAAATCATCTGGTAATGTAATATAAGCGAACCCTTTATCATCAGTTTTATAATTCTTACTTGTTCTATTATGTGTTTTAAGTACAATATTGGAATTTTTTACAGGTTTATTATTAAATAATAGCCTAAATTTGTATTGTTTTGAACTGAAGTATCTACCATGTTCCATTGGAAGTGGCATAGGGATAAATTCAAATCCTCCTTCATAAAAAGAAGCTACTTTTTCAGGGGAAACTCTTGAAGGCTTTCCAAATTGCTTATGAAAATATTTTGCCGTATAGCTACTGTTTTGAACGATTTGGTCAAATCTGAAAAGATGGTAGAATGCTTTTTGTTTTTTAGGAAGTGTGAATTTGTTTTCAATAATTTGTATTGAACTTTTTTCTAGATCGGGATTTATCCAAGTGATATTGCTATCAACTGAAAAAGTAACATCGTTAAGTTGAAATGTACCTCTTGATGATTTATCTGGTGCTATATACAGAGGAGTCACTTCCTCTGCATATAGATAACTAATCATAATTAATATAGTGAGTATATGTTTCATTATAATCTCTTCATTAGAATGTATAATTCATACCCGTATAAAAGAATCTTTCACCTGGGTCATTAGGTGAACCAAATAAACGCATATTATACGGCATAATTTTATTTTGAATATTATCAACCCCTACAAACCATTCTAAATTTTCTTGTACGTTATAGTTTAATTTTAGATCCACAACTGTATAGTCACTATTTACTTCGGTACGTGTTTCATCTGTACCATAGAAGTCTTGATAATCTTTGATATTCAAGTATACTTCTAAATCATTCCATGTGTAAGATAGGTTTCCTTTAAACGTATTTTTGGCACTACCAGTGAGTCTTTCTCCAGTTGTCCCATCTTCAGTATCTAAATTTTCATATCCTAATCTTACACCAAAACCATTGTCAAACTTATAATTTAAACTTACTTCTGTACCATTGATAGTGGCTTTTGCAACATTTCCATATTTTAAATACATTATTCCTGTTACCGGATCAAAACTTTCAAATTGTGACTCAATGAGATTTGTAAGTTTTGACCTATGGTGAATAATATCAAAACTTAAATTATTTTTAGTGTAGTTTATTGCATATTCCTGTGTTTTTGACTCTTCGGGTTTAAGGTCTGGATTTCCAGAGATATCAAAGGTTCCTCTTAGAAAATGACTGTACATATCTGTAAATGACGGAGCCTTAAATGCTTCTCCATATCCTGCTCTGAAGTTAAAGTCATTATATTTATAGATTAATGATCCTTTTAAACTTGTATTACTTCCAAAATCACTAAAATTATCATAACGTACACCAATTGAGGTTGTTAGATTTTCAATCAGTTCATAATCATTTTGATATAAAACATCAAAATTATCTCTAGAAGCCTCTTGGGTATATATTGATACATCAATTTCTTCTTGTCTATAACCAATTCCTAAAATATTGGTCATTTTATCTGTTGTATAATGTCTAAAATAACTATTGGCTTCAAATTGTGAATAGTCTGTTGTTTCAAGACCTGAACCTCTATCCACCTTTGTATCACTATAACTATATGCCATATTTGTATCAATTAGATAATTTTCAGCTGTATAATTATGTACTAATGCAGCACGGTAACGATCTTCTTTTTCATATGTTTTTATAGGAACTGTTGGTGCAAAACGTGATACAGTTACACCATCATCATCTTGTCTTGCATACTCCAACCTCGTTGTTAGTGTCTGTTTATCATCTATTTTAATACTGTTTCCATAACTCAAAAATTGTCTTGACTCATTTCTCAAGTCTGTAGGTATACTGGACTTATCATATCGGAAATCATCTTTTTCTCTTAATTCTATAGAGTAATTATGGTTTATCTTTTCACCGCCAATTGTTCCACTGAGTGATGCGATATAAGTGTCTCTTTGACCACTGTCAGATACTCCGCCCAAGATACTAGCACTCATCGTATCGTTAGCTACGTCTTTTTTTGTAATGACATTTATCACACCTGCAACTGCATCGGCACCATAAAGTACAGACATTGGACCTCTAACTACTTCTATTCGCTCAACATTCGCCAACGATATGCTAGTAAGATCTGGTGACCCATATTTTCCAGTTACTCTTAACCCATCTACCAAGATTAACGTCTGCCCCTCACTAAATCCTCTGATAGATACATCAGAATTACTTCCTCCATCTCTAACAGTAACACTAAGTGCTTCATTTAGAACTTGAGGCACACTTGTTGCTGTTGTACTTTGGATAAACTTTTGATCTATTACTTGTACGGATGCCTGTACATCATCAATAGATTGTTGCTCTCCTAAATTTGTCGTTGTAACAGTGATTGTTCCTAGGTCTTCCGCTGCATGCATAGTTGAAGCAATTGCCAGAACTGCTATCATCGAATATTTAATTTGTCTCATTAATTTTTAGTCTTCCTCTTTATAAATTTAAAGAATCTTGACTAAGTTGTGTTAATTTTGTGTTAACCTTTAGACTCAAATTAAAATATTGTAAAAATTCATTGTTTTCTTCGTCCAAATGTTTCATTAGGTTTCACACCAAAACCCTGTGCGTAATCTCTTCTAATTAACTTTTAGCTATAATCACAACACTACATATATTAAAGGTCCATCGATTATTATGCACATTTATGACAGCGTACAAAAAACAAAACTTCCTTTTGAACCTATCCGTAAAGGAGAGGCAAGCATCTATGTTTGCGGGCCGACTGTTTATGATGATGCACATTTAGGTCATGCACAGAAGCAGCCTCTCTTTTGACCTACTTTCACGTACACTCAAAGCCCTTAACTACAAAGTCACGATGGGGAAAAACTTCACTGACATCGATGACAAGATCATCAAAAAAGTTGAAGAGACAGGCAAAAGTATGGAAGAGATCACCTCTTTTTACATCGACAGTTACCTTGAAGAGATGTCAGCGCTAGGTATACAGCGTGCAGATATAGAGCCAAAGGCCACAGAGTCCCTAGAAGCCATTGAGAACATGATACAAACACTCATCGACAAAGACATGGCATATGTCATCTCCTCAGGTGATGTCTACTTTGATACCAGTAAAGATGCTCACTATGGAAACATTTCGCACCAAGTAGGTGATGATGAAGACAACCAAAGCCGTGTAGCACACACTTCAGAGAAAAGAAACCCTAAAGACTTTGCACTTTGGAAAGCCTGTAAAGGAGATGAAGATATCTGTTTTGAAGCACCCTTCTCTTCTGGTCGTCCGGGCTGGCACATAGAGTGTTCTGCCATGATAGAAAAACACTTTGCCCATGATCATGGTACGCAAGAGTACAGTATAGACATTCATGGCGGTGGTGCCGACCTACTTTTCCCTCACCATGAAAACGAAGCAGCGCAAAGCCGCTGTGCGACAGGACATGAGCTGGCAAAGTACTGGATGCATAACGGTTTTGTCCAGATAGACGGTGAGAAGATGAGTAAATCTTTAGGTAACAGTTTCTTTCTCAAAGATGCACTCAAAGTCTATGACGGAGAAGTGCTGCGCTACTACCTCAACTCTGTACATTACAGAAATGATTTTAACTTCAATGAAGAGGATCTCCTCATATCCAAAAAAAGGCTGGACAAGATCTATAGACTTAAAAAACGTGTGAGTCCAGGTAAAGCTTCTGCAGTCAACAAAAGATTCAAAAAAGCACTGCTTGATGCCATGAGCGATGATCTCAATATCTCCATAGCACTTTCTGTCATTGACGATATGGTAGCCACGACTAATGACACTTTGGATACGAATCCAAAAGACAAAGGCCTTAAGAAAGAGACTTTAGCAAATATAGAATTTATCGATACGCTACTTGGATTTGGTGGGAAAGAGCCATTTTCTTATTTTCAAATCGGTGTGGATGATACACTGAAAATAAAAATAGAAGATCTTGTCTTAGAACGCTCTGAAGCTAAAAAAGAGAAAGACTTTGAACGTTCAGATGCCATTCGAGATGAACTAACCGCATTAGGCATATCTATCATGGATACAGCTGATGGTACACTTTGGGAAAAAGCATAATGAAAGATCTTATAAAACAGTATCTACCCTACCTTTCAGGCTATAAAAAACAGTTTTTCATTGCTATTCTTGGAATGATCGCGGTTGCAGTAGGAACAGCCGGTAGTGCACATCTTATTAAGCCTGTACTTGATGATGTCTTTATTAACAAAGATGTTGCGATGTTAACCCTCATACCTTTTCTTTTGGTTGGTGTGTTTATGCTTAAAGGTATAGGATCATACGTACAAACCTACTACACTTCTTATATTGGACAAGATGTAGTCAGAAAACTGCGGGATAACCTAGTATCACATATCACCTATCTGGATATGAATTTTTTCAAAAATATCCATACAGGAGAGATACTCTCTCGTGTGACAAACGATATAGCCCGTATACAAATGGTAGTTGCGAACATCATCCCAAATATCATAAGAGAGAGTCTGACCATACTTGCACTTACAGGATATGTCATTTATGAAAGCCCAAAACTTGCTTTCTACTTTCTTATCATTATGCCATTGGCCATTTTTCCTCTCACAAAACTTGCCAAAAAAATGCGTAAGTACTCTAAGCTTTCACAAGAAAGCACTGCAGATATGACATCTAGACTTGGAGAGATCTTGTCAAATATTGAAGTGATCAAGTCTCATTCATCCCAAAAATATGAGCATGATCGTTTTGCCACTGAAAACCAAAATGTATTTAAATTTATTATGAAACAGATAAGAACCAATGCGCTTATTTCGCCCGTCATGGAAATTTTGGGTTCTGTTGCTATAGGTATCGTTATATATATAGGAGGAAAAGAAGTCATTGATGGAAATATAACAGTAGGTGCATTTTTTGCCTTTGCTACAGCACTTTTTATGCTTTATACACCTATCAAACGTCTTTCATCTCTTTATAACCAGGCACAAGATGCCATCACTGCCAATGCACGTATGCATGAGCTGCTTGATACAAAAGCTGACATTAATTCGGGAGAGAGTGAACTCACTGAGAACATTGAAACCATCTCTTTTGAAGATGTATCACTCCATTACAATGATACTCCTGCATTAAAGCACATCTCCATTCAAGCCAAAAAAGGAGAGTCTATCGCACTGGTTGGTGACAGCGGTGCTGGTAAAAGTTCACTGGTCAATCTTCTGGTACGCTTTTACGATCCAAGTTCGGGAAAGATCCTTCTCAATGACAAAGACATCAAAGATTTCACACTTACCTCTTTACATAAAAAAATCGCCTATGTCACACAACGTATCTACATCTTCAATGACTCCATTGCTGCAAACGTTGCCTATGGAGAAGAGATAGATGAAAAACGTGTTTTAGAAGCACTCCAAAAAGCCTATGCTATGGGATTTATCAAGAAGTTAGATGATGGCATCCATACCATTTTGTCTGAAAATGGAGACAATCTTTCTGGTGGACAAAGACAACGTATAGCCATGGCACGGGCACTCTATAAAAACCCGGATATCCTTATCCTGGATGAAGCCACTTCCGCACTGGATAATAAAAGTGAAGCCCTGATACAAAAAGCACTGAAAGAACTCAAATCAGAAATGATAACCTTTACTGTTGCACATAGATTAAGTACCATTGAAGACGCTGACACCATCTTGGTATTTCAAGATGGGGAGATCATCTGTAGAGGTTCCCATGAGACATTACTACAAGAGTGTCCAACCTATCAAAAGTTATCGAGAAATTTATAGCATGTTTAAATTTATTGTTCTACTTTCTTTTCTCTTTACAACACTTTTCGCACAACAAAATGGTGAAGAGTTTCACTTTATTGGATTCACCGCTTCTACTGACTCTATGGATTTTGACTCCATAGCTGAAACAGGGAATCAAGACGAAGCTACTTTTGGTTTACGCTATGGTAGACAAACCCTTGATTGGCGTACTCTATTTACGATATCAGGAAACAGTGATCTTCAAACCTTCGCTTTAGAAGTAGATAAGATACTCGTTGATGCACTATTTGGCATGCCGGAGATAAGACCCTATTTAGGTGCGACTGTAGGATATCTCCATTATGATAACCCCCACACTTCAGAGAGTGATGGGTATTACTATGGAGGAAACTTCGGCTTGTTGCTCTATGCAACTGATACGATCGATGTAGATCTTTCTTATCACTACTATGGTATATCCAAACTAGATCCATTTGACACTATGCAAGGTGCAAGCCTCTCTATACACTTTTTTTATTGATTATTTTGATATAATAAGCCTACTATAATTATGGAGTCTCTTTTGTCACTTTTTTCTTACCAAAATCTCAAAAAAATACTTTTTAAACTTGATCCTGAGACCGCACACACTGTTGCGGGCTTTGGGCTCAGGACCATTGCACATTGCCCTACACTTTTGCGTTATGTGAAAAACCAGAACTTTGTGACCCATCCAATGCTACAACAAGAGATCTTTGGACGTACGTTCCAAAACCCTGTAGGTCTAGGTGCGGGATTTGATAAAAATGGTCAGTATATCACTGCCATGCCAACCATGGGCTTTGGTTTTACAGAGATAGGTACGGTCACACCAAAACCTCAAGATGGAAATGCCAAACCAAGACTCTTTAGACTCCTAGAGGACAACTCCATACAAAATGCCATGGGTTTTAACAACAAAGGCAGCCACTATATGCTGCAACGTCTTAAAAAGCTCTACTTTTTTGACTACCCTATGGGTATCAACATCGGTAAAAATAAACTCACATCAGAAGAAAATGCACTCGATGACTATGAAACACTCTTTAAAGCATTTAAAGAGTATGGTGATTACATTGTGATCAACATCTCTTCTCCCAATACACCAGGACTGAGAGACCTGCAAAATGAAGCATTCATCAATGCTATCTTTAAAATGGCTCAAGAGATCACCACGCAACCTGTACTGCTTAAAATTGCTCCCGATATGGAAGCAGATGATGCTATCGCTCTTTGTAAAACAGCCGTAGATGCAGGTGCAGCAGGTATCATCGCTACCAATACGACGATAGACTACTCATTAACTACACATGCTAAGGATTTTGGTGGTATCTCAGGCGCACTGCTTACAGAAAAATCGTATCAACTCTTTAAGGCTATCGGTAAAGAGCTCTACGGTAAGACTCTTCTCATCTCAGTAGGAGGTATAGACTCTGCTGAAGAAGCCTATAGACGTATTAAAGCCGGGGCATCTTTAATACAAGTATACAGTATGCTTGTCTACAGAGGTCCTGCACTGATCAAAGAGATCAATGAAGGTTTAATTAAACTCTTACAAAAAGATGGTTATAAACATATTAGCGAAGCAATCGGAGCAGATTACAAATGAGACTAAAGCACCTCAAATTATTTACAACACTATTTATCGGACTTATGATCACAACAGGAGTATCCATGGCCAATTCATTGCCAGAACATTTTACAAAAACATTAGAAAACGGTATGCAGATCGTTGTCATCCCTATGGATAACGACTCAGGTGTCATCACTACAGATATCTACTATAAAGTAGGAAGCAGAAACGAAGTACTTGGTAAAAGCGGTATGGCACACATGCTTGAGCACTTAAGCTTCAAGTCTACAGAGAAGCTTAAAGAGGGTGAGTTTGACATGATCGTCAAAAGTCGTGGTGGGGTCAATAATGCAGCTACCGGTTTTGACAAAACACACTATTACATTAAGACCGCCAGTAAGAACTTAGGACTCAGTCTTGACCTCTTTTCTGAACTGATGCACAACCTCAAACTGACAGATGAAGAGTTTCAAAAAGAGCGTGATGTGGTTGCGGAAGAGAGACGCCTGAGAACAGACAATAACCCTATGGGCTACCTCTACTTCAGGGTTTTTAACACGCACTTTACGTACCATCCTTATCACTGGCTTCCTATAGGTTTCATGGAGGATATTCTTTCATGGAAGATAGAAGATATCAGAGATTTCTATCAACGTTATTATCAGCCAAGCAATGCTATTTTGGTGGTTGCAGGGGACATCACCCCTGAAGAGGTTTTTACTGAGTCAAAAAAATATTTCGGAGATATTAAAAATAAACGTGAAATTCCCAAGGTCACTGCTGTGGAACCTAAAGTAGATGGTGCGAAAAGAGCCGTCCTTCATAAAGAGAGTAACCAGGTTGATACACTGGCTATCACCTATGCAATCCCAAACTATGAACATGATGATCAAGTAGTGCTTTCAGCTATCAGCCACATCCTCAGTGCTGGAAAAAGTTCACGTTTTGAAAAAACACTGGTCAATGAAAAACAATTGGCAAATCAGATCTATGGATACAATATGGAGCTTGCAGATCCAGGTGTTTTCCTTATTATGGCAATGTGTTCACCTCATGCTTCTGTGGAAACTTTAGAAAAAGAGATCCTTACAGAACTTGAAAAGATCAAAAATGGTGATGTCACCCAAGCTGAGTTGGATAAAGTCAAGATCAACACAAAAGCAGAGTTTATCTATTCTTTAGAGAGTTCAAGTTCAGTTGCAGGGCTCTATGGAGAGTATCTTGTCAAAGGAAATATAGAGCCTTTACTTGAATATGAAGAGAAATTAGATAAAATTACACTCAAAGATATTAGCGATACCGCTAAAAAATATTTTAATCACGATTTTTCAACAACTGTGATATTGAAAAAAAACTAGGATAATAGAGATGAGTAACTATATTACCGGCGCAACCACTGCACTTATTACGCCATTTAAAAATGGTAAATTAGATGAAGCAACCTTTGCAAATCTTATCAAAAGACAAATTGCAAATGGCATCGATGCAGTATGTCCTGTAGGTACTACAGGTGAAAGTGCTACACTGAGTCATGATGAGCATAAAAGATGTATTGAAATAGCTGTTGAAGTCTGTAAAGGTACGGAGACAAAAGTTCTTGCAGGTGCAGGAAGCAATGCAACGCATGAAGCCATTGACATTGCTAAACATGCCGAAGAGTGCGGTGTAGATGCGATGTTCTCTGTGAGCCCCTACTATAATAAACCAAGTCAAGAGGGACTCTACCAACACTATAAAGCGATTGCTTCTGCCGTTAAAGTGCCTTTTATGCTTTACAATGTACCAGGACGTACAGGCGTGGACATTTTACCTGACACCGTGAAAAGACTCTATGATGATGTTGAGAATATCATGGGTATCAAAGAAGCGACAGGTTCTATTGAAAGAACGGTTGAACTTTTAGCTAAAGTACCTGATCTTTATGTCTTTTCCGGTGATGATGTCATTGACTTTCCTATTTTGGCCAGTGGCGGAAAAGGGATCACTTCAGTGACTTCCAATCTTTTGCCAGACATGAAAGCAGAACTTGCTCATGCAACATTAAAAGGTGACTTTTTCATAGGTAAAGCCATTAATGATGATCTTTTTGAGATCAACAAAATACTTTTCTGTGAAAGTAACCCTATTCCTATAAAAGCTGCAATGTACATTGCAGGGCTTATCGACACACTCGAATATAGATTGCCACTTGTACCACCAAGTAAAGAAAATATGAAAAAGATCGAAGAAGTGATGAAAAAATATAAAATAGTAGGAGCGTAATATGTCAGATATGAAGGGTAAAACACTTGTTATTACAGGTGCAACTAAAGGTATCGGTAAAGCAGTAGCCGAAAAGTTTGCTCAAAACGGTGTAAATATCGCATTTACATACAACTCCAACAAAGAGTCTGCAGATGTGATCGCTGCAGAACTAGAAAGTAAGTACGGAATTAAAGCAAAAGCCTACCCTCTGAACATATTAGAGCTTGATGAATTCAAACCTCTATTTGAAGCGATCGACCAAGACTTTGACAGGGTAGACTTCTTTGTCTCCAACGCTATGATCTATGGTCGTCCTGTAGTAGGTGGTTATGGTAAATTTATGAAACTTAGACCTGCAAAAGGTTTAACAAACATCTATACAGCAACAGTGGGTGCTTTTGTACGCGGTTCGCAAGAAGCTGCTGTACGTATGGAAAAAGTGGGTGGCGGTGCCATCGTAACACTCTCTTCAACAGGTAACCTTATCTACATCGAGAACTATGCAGGTCATGGTACGAACAAAGCAGCAGTAGAGGCTATGAGTCGTTACGCAGCTGTAGAGCTTGGAGACATGGGCATTAGAGTCAATGCTGTATCTGGAGGTCCTATCGATACAGATGCACTCAAAGCATTTACAAACTATGAAGAAGTAAAAGCTGAAACCATCAAACGTTCAGCTGTAAACAGAATGGGAAGCCCTGATGACCTTGCTGGTTCTGTCTATTTCCTATGTACAGACGAAGCATCATGGATCACAGGACAAACACTTGTAGTTGATGGTGGTACAACATTCCGTTAATAGGATGTTCTTCTCCCTACCCCATAAATCACGCAATTGCGTGCCTGTCACTGTGAACACCCTTGAAAGCATAGCGATTTGAGTGCAGTGACGATTTTTTTGCTTCGTTTTTTTTAAAAAAAATGAAGAGAGAAACAATACCTCAATTCAAATATGAGGAAATTCAAGGAGTTAAATGATGGATAAAGCACAAATCTTTAATATCCCAAATATCTTAGCATTCATCCGTCTTCTCCTCGCACCAGTAATGTTCCTTTTCCTTGTCAATCAGGATGCCTCCATTTTTGAAGGTATACACCCATCATGGCTCAACTACTTTGCAGCCTTTATCTTTGTCGTCGCTTCTGCTACAGACTTTTTTGATGGATACATTGCACGTACCTTTAACCAGATCACAACCCTAGGAAAGATCCTTGACCCTTTAGCAGACAAAATGCTTACACTGGCAGGTTTTCTAGGCTTAATGATGCTAGGCTCTGCTTCTCCTTGGGCTATATTCCTTATACTTACGCGAGAACTCTTCATCACAGGATTAAGAGTTTCAGCAGTAAGTCAAGGCCTTGACATTGCAGCTTCATGGATGGGTAAGGTCAAAACAGTGGTACAGATGATCGCCATAGGTTTTTTACTGATGCAATGGCCAGGTGCCCAACTACTCCTCTGGATAGCTGTTGCACTTACTCTCTACTCCGGCTATGAATATGTCAGAGATTTCTTCAAAAATACCTCAAATCAGTAAATTGATTAAAAATTAAGCAACCATTCATTTACTATTCATTAATTTTTGTGTTATAATACAGATGTAATTAAAACATAAGGAAAACAAATGAAGTTTACAAAATTAAGTTTAATAGCAACTTTAGCTATTAGTTCGGCATTCGCAGGTGGAGACATTGCTCCAGTAGAACCAGTAGTTGAAGCACCAGTTGTTGAAGCAGCAGCGTGTAACAGTAATACAACGATCAATGGTAAGGGTGTACTTTACTCTTTTACATCAGATGCTTGGGGTTCGGGAGATTGGTATAAGGGTGACAGCAGTGCCCTAGGTGCAGCCGTTACTTTGGATGTATCTCATAAATTTACAGAGAACATCGCTGCAAATATCACAGCTGTTGGTTTTACTAACCTTACAAATGAGTATGATACTTTTAATAATACTCCATTAGATCCTAGTGATGACCGTTCGGGGAATTTTGAAGGTAAAGAGACTGGTGCTTTCCTGAATGTTGCTAACATCACTGCAACTTTTGGTGGTACTACAGCAGTACTAGGTCGTCAGTTAATTAATACGCCAATGATCACTGGTTTTGATTGGTTACTTGCTCCTGGCGCATTTGAAGCTTATACACTTGTAAATACATCTATTGAAAATCTTACATTCCTAGGTTCATATATTGAAGCATATAGACCAAATAACTCTGGTACTGATTTTCTAGATCTTGTTGGAGACAACTGGACAGTAGGTGCATCATACGCTAATGCATTTGATGCAAGTATCTGGTACACTAATAATGATAACTATGGTTATACTCAAGTATATGCTGATGCTGGTTATGATTTTGGCGCTGCAAATGTTGCTGCACAATATGTATATACAGACTGGGATTTAGCTTCTGAATCTAATACATACGGTATCAAAGTAGGAACTAAACTCGCTGGCTTTGATTTAGAAGCTGCTTATGTAGATACTGATGAAGCAGCAGCAGGTTTTGCAGCTGGTTATATTGGTGTAGATGGTCTTTACACAACAATGTGGAATAACTTTGCAGCAGATAATGCAGGTTATTCTTGGAAAGTTGCTGCAGCTACAGAATTTTTTGGTGTGAGTACATCAATAGCTTATGCTGATTTTGAAAACAATGGTGATGAATTTGACCTTATCTTAGGGTATGGTGTTACTGACTGTATTTCACTTGATGCAATCTTCACAAGTACTGCGTATGATGAAGACATGGATGCAGAAAACAATCTTGAGCTTATCGCAACTTACAAATTTTAATCCAAAATTGTAATCTCCTAAAAACCCGTTTTGAATACACCACTCTCTTCGGAGAGTGTACGGGCCTCCTTTTTAAACTCTATACATTTAATTCTCCTCACTTATACCCTAAGCACCATACATCCACATCACAAACTCAATAATATATGAAAAATAGTATAGAAATTTTATAAAAAATTAACCACATAAAACAGATCTATATAGAATATTTTATAAGGTTTTGCATATTTCTTAGAGGCTCCCATATAAATATTGAAAATACATAGTTATTAAACTATACAAAAAAAAGTGATTGAACTTATATTTGAGACAATACAAGTGGTAGTAGTTCTTAAATGTATCGTTGCAAAGTTTTATCTTCTTAGGTATATAATGTATTTTATTGAAACATAAAAATTAAATAGGATTAATTTTATCTTATTTTCAAAGATTGTTCTTAATAATTACGTTACTATTCCTTACATGTTTTAACCATGTAATCATTGACGCTATACTAGTTAAGGTCTTACCGAGTATTACACTCTATCAATATGTAATGAAGAGAAGATCAGGGTTTTCATAGACAAATATGGTAAAAAGTGTATCGTTCATGATGCACAAGTGCTGTTACATTCAAAAAAGTAAAGACGACTTTAGTACTCTGATTAAAACATTGTTGGAGATTTCGGTAAATATAAAGGATACTTGATGATATCGAATAAGATTTTTATTGATTTTGTAAAGAAAATAATCCAAGAAGACCGAAAAAATATTCTTCATTTATTTTATTATTCTATTATTGATGCAATCTTGGTATTGTCAATTCCCCTTGCTTCAGCTATTGTTATTAATAGTGTATTATCACATGCTTCACTCTCCCTTATGGTTATAGGTATAATTCTCCTTATTTTATTTGTATTCATCACAGTTTTGCAACTGCTTAAAGAGTATATCATCGAAAAGTTTCAACAGAAAGTGTTTCTTATGAGAGGAATCGAGATTGCCCAAAAAGCATTAAATCTAAATTATGGAGAGAGTATTGATAACATTAAACATGAAAAATTAATGAACTATTTTTTCGATATTACATCCATTCAAAAGTTCTTCCCTCTTCTTTTACTTGATGGATTGGGGGTGGTTATTAAAATCACGGTAAGTCTTCTTTTACTGCTTATATTTGATCCAGTCCTCTTTGCTGCTGGTGCACTTTTGTTCACTCTCTATGTTATTATCTTGTTTGCTCTAGGACGTAATGGAGGTGTTACTGCATTGGCCCGTTCAGATGCAAAACACAATACAATCTATTTTTTACAGCATATTAATAAAGAAAAAGACTTGAAGCAAGAGACTCTTTCAAAGTTTAACAAATGCCTGGGCAGGTATGTGAAAGCTCGGCAGAATTTATTTAAAATTATTGTTAGGCAACTAGGCTTTACTTTTTTTGCAGAAGGGTTTATATTCACTATGTTCTTACTTATAGGGGGCTATCTTGTGATCAACGGCCGTTTGCCTTTGGGAGAGTTCGTTGCAGCTGAAATTATTGTTACTTCCATTACTTATGCTCTTAAAGGATTTGCAAAACAGCTTGATTATATCTATGATATGGTTGAGGGCTTGTATAAAGTTAACAAATTGTCAGTTGAACTGAAGGATAAGCAAGATGGATAGATTTGAATTTGATTCTTTGAAACTTGTTCAGACAGCCCCTTTTGTGGATCGTGTAGGACGTTTCATATTTGTGCTTATCCTTGTGTTTGTAGCGATCCTTTTTTTACCCTGGAGGCAGACAGTTGAAGGAGAGGGTAGCGTGATCGCGTATGATCCTACTGAGAGGGTACAATCGATCTCTGCACCTATTGACGGCTTTATCGATACTTTTTATGTTTCAGAGAATGAACATGTGCAAAAAGGTGATAAACTGTTTGATATGATCGACCTGGATAAAGAGTACAAAACACGTGTCTATAAAATGAGAGAGGACTTTATACAGCAGCAACAGAATATCGAAGATAAACTGCTTCTTTTAGATGAGAAAAGAAGCAGTCTCTTTTTACAGAAAGAAATACGTATCGAGCTGTATGACAAACGCTATACCCAAGCTGAAGAAGCGTTGAAGTCGACACTGTTCAAATATAGTGCCCAAAAGAAAAATTATGAAGTGATATCCAATCAGTTTAACAGGGTAAAAGAGCTTCATCTTCAAAAAATCGAATCTGATAAGAATTTTGAAAAAACTGAAAATAAATATATTTTTGCTAAAACACAGCTCAATAAAATAGAGATAGATATTGAAGTGCAAAAACGTAATCTATCGATAATTAAGAAGGAGAAAGAGCAGTTTTTAGAGGAGATTGAAAATAAGATAAGATCACTTGATGCGAACAGGTTATCTGAGGAAGCATATTTAAATAGTTTGAAAAGAGCACTAGAAAAACATCAGACCGAAGTTTCCAGATATGAGACTTCATCCGTTATTTCACAAAAAGATGGCTCAGTCATGCGAATCTTGAAAAATGATAAAAATACCTATATCAAAAAAGGTGAACCTATAGCACTTTTTTCACCCGACGTAACCAGAAGTGCACTTTTGTTGAAGGTATCAGATTTTAATATGCCGCTTATCAAGGAGGAAATCTCTGTAAGAATACGGTTTCATGGCTGGCCGGCATTGCACATAGCAGGCTGGCCGGAAATAAGGCTTGGTACGTTTGGGGGCATTATCAAAAGAGTGGACCCTGTCTTGCATGAACAGGGTATGTACTATGCCTATGTTGTTGAAGACCCAAGTGAACCATGGCCTTCTCAAGAAGAGCTACGAGTGGGAAGCAATGCAAGGGTATGGGCTGCTTTGTCAGTCGTACCTATTTGGTATGAAATGTGGCGCTTAATGAATGCATTCCCTGCCAATATGATTACTCCTGAGAAAAAATAATGATAAAAGTACTATTAACATACTGCCTATCTATTTTGCTTGTTTCACCTTATGCTTTAGGGAAAGAGATCTTTACGATTGAGCATATAGAACAGCATTTAACAGAGAAAAACCCTTATATTTACAGTGCCATAGGCCGGCAATATATTGATACGGCACGTATACAAACAGCGCAGGGGGATCTTGATACCAGACTCTATGGTGCCTATGATAAAAAAGAATACCCCATAAGTACGGGTGAATTTTCTGATGTTTTTCTCACTAAACCAACAGAAAATGGTACAGAGTTTATTGCCGGATACAGAAAAGCAGAAGGGATTCAAGAGTATAACAATATTAAGACTGGAAATGATGGAGAATTTCGTGTTGGGGTTAAGGTGCCTGTATTTTCATTATTGAATGAAATGAATGAGAGAAAATACAAAATTGATTCTGCCAAGATAAATGCGACAAAGTCGACATTTCATGCGCAAAATAATTTAAGAAATCTGTATGCTAAGATTATGCTTTCCTATTATGAACTTCTCTATTATCATGAATTGGTCAAGCTTGAAAAAAGATTATATGCAAAAGCGAAAAAGAGGAATGGTTTCATTGAACAAAAAGTCAATTCAGGAGACCTGTCTCCTATCGAATTGCTTGAATCAGATCAGCAGATCATCAGTCGTGAACAAAGAGTACTTAGGACAAAACGAAGTTATACCCAAGCACTGCAAACATTTTTGAAATATATGAACATACGCCAAAAAGAGTTTGATCGAAAATATGCATTGCCTACTTTAAAAATGTTAAAGAAAGAAAAGATCATTTTGGGAAATGCCATACGTAAAGCTCTGGAAAGTAGGCAGGATCTTAAGGCGTTGGAGTATCACAAAACGAAGTTGGACCTAGATACAGCCTATAACAGTTTAGAGAAATATCCCAAGTTAAACCTTTTTGCCTACGGTGTACATGATATTGAGTATGGTGAGGGTGTGAAAGTTGGATTACAATTTGAGATGCCTTTGGAAAGACGAAAGTATAAAGGAAAGAGTGAAGAGATAAAAAAGAGTGTCATCCAACTTGAAGAGGAGAGGAATCGATTGATCCTGGAACTGAAAGCGAATCTAAGCAATTTGACCTATTCATTCGATACTATCAATAAAAATATAGAGCTTGGACGTAAAGAAACGAAAATAGTTGAATCACTGGAAAAAATAGAAAATAAAAAGTATGAAGTTGGCTCAAGTGACCTATTCCAGGTCAATCAACGTGAAATTCTTACATTGGAAGTGAAAAGAAAACAGCTGGAATACTATCTTAATGCATTGATGACTCAACAAGAAATAAAAAGAGAAATGGGAGAGAGTTCATTGCACTTTAAAGAGTAAAACCTTATAAAATATATAATTTTATAAGGTTTTCAATTCTAGCCAAATGCAGTGAATAAACTCTAATGGGAGTGTAAATCTAACTGTGTAAATTCTAAAAGTTAAATTTATTTGATATAGTAGTCAAGTAAATTAATCTAAAAGGATTTACATATGAGTTTACTAAATACAGAAGAGTTAAAGAAGCAGATCAAAGAGGGAACTTTAACCTCTTTGGATGATATTACCAATGAGTTCAAAGCAATACTCAAAGAAGTGATACAAACAGCCTCCCAGGAAGAACTAACCTCCCATCTTGGTTATGACAAACACCAAACTTCAGACAGTTCAAATTCACGTAACGGCTACAACGATAAAACGATCAACTCTAAATATGGACAATTTGATGTATCCATTCCTAGAGATAGAGAATCTACTTTTGAACCCCAATTAGTCAAGAAAAGAGAAGTACTTCTTGATGGCAGTGAAGACCTTATTCTTTCACTCTATACTAAAGGTATGAGTGTTAGAGATATACAACATCATCTTGATGATCTATACGGCTATGAACTCTCAATAGAAACCATCTCCAATATAACCACCAAAGTCATAGAAAAAGCCAATGAGTGGCAATCCAGACCACTTGAGCCTATGTATCCAATCATATTTATGGATGTTACTGTGCTCAAGATCAGAGTAGACAGAGTAGTAAAAAATATTGCTGCGTATATTATGCTTGGTATCACACTCGAAGGCAAGAAAGAGATCATTGGGATATGGATAGGAGAAAATGAAACATCAAAGTACTGGCTAACAGTTTTAAACGATATCCAGAAACGTGGTATACAAGATGTTCTGATCTTTGCTATTGATGGTTTAAATGGCTTTAATGAAGCCATACAAGCTGTGTATCCTAAAGCTGAGATACAAAGATGTATCGTACATCAAATAAGATCATCTCTTAGATTTGTATCCTGGAAAGACAGAAAAGCTGTTGCCAAAGATCTTAAATCTGTCTATGCCGCACATAATGAAGAAGATGCTCAACTTGCCCTGACTGAGTTTAATGATATATGGGGTAAAAAATATCCAAATATCACCACTTCATGGACAACCCACTGGAATGAACTTTCCACATTCTTCAAATACCCAGATTCAGTTAAACAACTGATCTATACGACCAACCCAACATAGAATCTCTCAATGCGAGCATTAAAAGAAAGACAAAATCAAAGGGTTCATTCCCCACTATAGAATCAGCGTTTAAGATGTTATACCTTGCTACACAGGAGGTTCAAGAGAAATGGAAAGCTAACAGTTTGAGAAACTGGCCTGAGATATATCCTCAGCTTAGTATATTTTTTAGTGAAATTATGTCAAAATATACTAAGTGATTAGACGGTGAGAGGTGGATTTACACAGTTTATTTTACAGTCCCACTCTAATTCGGCTACTACTTTTTAACACTCCCCATAAAGAGGAAGAGAGTCAGGCGACCTAATAAAATCTTCCAAGTACTTTATTAATATGATCTTTTGTATTCTGTAAAAGAAGTATACTTTTAGAAGAAAGTTTTCCCTCTTCTGACATAGGTGTCTCCATGAAATCTTTTATCGTACGTATAAGCTCTTTTGTATCATGTATCTCTGTATAGGATTTATCATGATAATCCGTACTCTTTTCTTTCTTACCTTCAATATGAAGAATACGCTGAAGCTTTCCTTTCTGCTCATTGAAAACCACCTCATAAGTTTTTAATGTCTCTATCGTATCTTTTATATGTGCATCTACTTTCTCCATCTCTTCTTCACAATTGGCTTTTTGCTCTGTATAGAGTTGTGCTTCTACGAACTGCTTTGCCGCAAAATGAAGATTGCTATTTGCTTTTAAACTTACACGTATAACATAAATGAGGATCATCACTAAAAGTACTGCCAGACCAAAGACACCTGCACCTATATAAACATTTTCGTGTACACCTATAACTGTACTAAACCATGCCAGAAGACTTTGTACAGTATCTTCTGAAGGTATTTTAGTCACATTCAGTGTCATATTTAACTTTTCAGTTGCGAGATAAACCAGTCCGATTGCCGTAGCAGCCCCTCCAAATAATGCAAGAATAAACCCTGTAAACTTACCGCTTGAAACATCTTTAAGAACGATTGGCTTTAACTCTTCTTTGGCTTCGAAAACAACCCCACCAACTTCTTCTAACTGCTCATCATTTGACTGAGAACCCAGATCTTGAACCAAAGAGACACACGCATCTAATCCGCCTGCTTTGAGGTTTTCTTTTGCATCATTATAATCTTTCAGATCTGATTCTAGTAAAAGTTTACACTCTTTTGTTTGTTCATTGGCCTTTCGAACGATCTTTTTTGCTTTTTCTACCAGGTGAAGTGCTTTTGCATGTTTTTTTGTTTTTTCTGGTAAAGGTGCCTCTTCCTCAAGCTCTTCAACCTCTTCTAGAACTTTCTCTTCCTCCTGATCTAAATTCTCTTCAGCGGTCTCGACTTCTACACTCCTATCCTCAACCACTTCAATCGTATCTTCTACGATCTCAAAAGCCTCATTCTCTATCTCCTCAACAATTCCATCAATAATTTCAGAAGCTTCATCTTCCACATTTCTAATCACATCATTTGTAAAATTATTTTTTTCTTTCATCTATATATCCTTCTGTGGTATTTTAGCGAAATTTTCCATTATATTTTTAATCTATATCGATTTTTTACAACACTTAGATATAATTCATAATATTATTTTAGAGGAATCTTATGGGCATTTTAGTTGCACTTATAGTCTTATCAGTACTTATCTTTTTTCATGAACTTGGACACTTTACTGCAGCACGTTATTTTGGAGTACAAGTTGATGTCTTCAGCATAGGTTTTGGTAAAAAGTTATACTCCAAAATGATAGGAAAAACGGAGTGGAGCCTGTCAGCTATTCCTCTTGGAGGGTATGTCAAAATGAAAGGGCAGGATGACTCTGACCCTACAGCTATCTCATATGATGAAGACTCCTATAATACCAAAAAACCATGGCAACGTATCATCATTTTATTGGCTGGTCCCTTTGCCAATTTTTTACTCGCATTTCTACTCTATTTTGCTATCGCAAACATTGGGGTGCCTAAGTTATTACCTTATGTAGGAGAAGTAGGCAAAGATACACCGGCATTTAGTGCAGGATTAACAAAAGAAGACAAGATCATTCAGGTCAATGGTAACAACATCCTATACTGGGAAGAGATAGGTAAGAACATCAATGGCACGCAAGATGACATTACAGTTATAGTCGAGCGGGCAGAAAAACTTGTGACACTGCAGCTCACACCAAAGGTCATAGAAGATCAAAATATTTTTGGAGAAAAGATCACCAGACGTATCATCGGGATAAGCCCTTTGGGTAAACAAACAACTGTGTACTTTGGCTTGATAGATGGTCTTGATTATGCATGGGAAGAGACAAAAAAGGCTTCTTTACTGATCGTACAGAGTATACAAAAGTTGATCACCGGTGTTGTGGGTGCAGATAAACTTGGTGGTGTTATCACTATTGTAGACGTCACTGCTGAAGCAAGTTCAGCGGGCATACTTGCCCTTTTCTTTTTCACGGCACTCATTTCAGTCAACTTGGGTGTATTGAACCTCTTACCTATCCCAGCACTGGATGGCGGGCATATCATGTTCAATCTCTATGAGATACTGACAGGTAAGAGTGCAAGTGAGCAAGCGATGATGTATATGACCATTATTGGTTGGGCCATTTTAATCTCTCTTATGATGCTTGGACTGTATAATGATATCAATAGACTTTTAGGAGGGTAAACTATGGCAATACTGGATAAAGAGCACTTAAGAGCGAACCTTGATGAAGTGATCTGGAACATAGAACAGGCACGTATAACAGTCAGTGAACATCACATTGTAAAATTGGTCACTGTTGCAAAGTATACTGAAGTTGAAAATATCGCTACACTCTATGAGTTGGGACAAAGAGCCTTTGGTGAGAACCAGGTACAACAGCTTAGAGAGCGTATGGAAGCACTAGATGCACTTCCACTTGAGTGGCATATGATAGGTTCGCTTCAAAAAAATAAGATCAATAATCTCATAGATCTTCGCCCTTCTCTTATGCAGTCACTGGATAGTATTGAATTGGCAACAGAACTTAACAAAAAACTCTTGGTAAAAGAGTCAACAATGAACTGTCTACTCCAGATCAATGCAGCCAATGAAGAGAGCAAGTCAGGTGTAAGCAGTGAAGAAGCTGTTGACATCTACCATCAGATCAAAAATACTTGTCCTCAGATCAATCTTAAAGGTGTGATGACCATAGGTGCACACACGGAAGATACAAAATTGATACAGCAAAGTTTTGAAACCACTCACAGTATCTTCGAAAACCTGCAAAAAGATGGTGCTACTATCTGTTCTATGGGTATGAGCAGTGATTATGAATTGGCTATAAAATGCGGCTCGAATCTCATACGCGTTGGTTCTGCACTATTTAAATAACATTACAGAGTAAGATGAGATTTTCTTACTCACTTCCTTTTTCTTTTTGTCTCACTTAAGTCAAGTTTTATATTTTATAACTATACTAGATTTGTATCTATAAATAAATATTATTTTAAGGGATCAAAAAATGGAATATGGATTACTTATTATTCTCTATTACGGTATACTCCATGCCTTAGGTCCAGACCATCTCTCCGCTATTGCACTTTTTTCTATAGGTAAGAAAAAAAAGGAGACAATGATGCTCTCCTTTTTATTTGCTTTAGGTCATGGTACGATGCTCTATTTACTCGCACTCTTGGTAGGAGAGTTTGCAAATGAAACTATTTTATCCTATGGGGATGTCATCTCCTCTTCAGTCATTCTTTTGATGGGATGTTATCTTGTCTATCTGGCGTTTACAAATAAAATACGTATTGACACCCATGAACACCATGCGCATAGCCATACACACATCTATTACCAAGATGCACACTTACATGATAAAGGTATGCTAATCTCTCTTGGACTGCTTATGGGTGCAGGTGGGATACGCGGTATGCTTGTTACGCTTAGCATTGTCTCACATCAAAATGTCAGTCTTGAAATGGTTTTGGCATTTATTGTGGGTGTGAGTATCGTCTTTTTACTCTTTGGATATGTCATCTATCTCATCAATGAAAACTTGATTCGTTCAGCAAATGCCTTGCGTTATGGCATTATGTCTGTTGGTTTTTTATCTATAGCCATAGCTACATATAATCTTTCAGGAGTCGCAAATGTCATGTAATACACTACAAGATGCACTTTCATCTGAACTTATTCTTCATGCTAACGATCTCTCAACACTAAAACAGCTACTACTCAATGGTGCTGATATTAATTACCAATCCAATGAAGGGTGGTGTCTTCTTTTTGAACTGATCACTTTAGGTTTAGATCAATATATTGTGGCACTTAAAGAAGAGTCATTTGATATACACATAAAAGATGCCAAAAGTCGTAGTGCCCTCTTTTGGGCCATCTTCCATGAAAAACCAAATATTGTTGAGACACTCTTTACTTTAGGATATGACACGAAGCAGTATGTCACCGACGAGTTACCTGCACTTCATTATGCTGTGTATAAAAACAATACTGCCATTGTTACCACACTTTTGGAATGCAAAATTGATATAGAGTGTAAGGACAAATACCAAAACAGTGCATTGTGTTATGCTTATCTATACGAAAGAGAAGAGATGATAAGATTATTAAAACAACGAGGAGCAAGTAGTGCCAATTTAGATTATCCATCGTAGCCTAAGTTGGCAGTATGCGCCATAAAATCAAATAACATAAAAGGATATAAAATGTTTAACTTAAAAGAAGTAAAAGCACATTGTGATGTGCCTTGTGGGATATACGATCCAAGTGCTGCACAGATCGCAGCACTTTCAGTGATCAGAATGATAGATCTTATGAATGCAGCAGATAAATCTGATGAACTAGCTTACCACAATGATATGGCAAGATATGTTGCTGTTAAAGAAACTGAGGCTATTAAATGTAAAAATGAGATAGCCATCATCTGGGGTGATTTCATTAAACCTCCACATCTTGCTGTTAATCCAGACATCCATACTGTCGCACACAATATCATGATGTTAGGTGGAGCTGCAAAACAGCATGCTTCACGTGAGAAAGCGATGGAACTTTTAGCTGAAGTCAATAAATTTGCAGAAATTTTCTGGAAGATCAAAGGGGTAGAGACAAAAGTCGCTAAATCTCCTTACGCACCAAATGAAGATGTAGTATATCCTGTACTCTAATGCTTCAACTATATAAAATATCCGGTGACTCTCTTTATCCATTTTATAAAAATGGTCAGAGAGTCGTTTGCCGTAAAGTATGGAGTCATACTCCCATTAAGATCAATGATACTGTTGTCTTTGAGAAATCGAACTATGGGTTAATGATAAAAAGGGTCAAGTCAATAGAAAATTTTGATTATTTTGTAGAGGGGACAAACCCCTATAGTGTAGATAGTCGTGATTTTGGTGCACTTAAACATGATGAGATCAAATATAAAGTGCTATTTAAATTCTAACCTTACGATGCCTCTGCTTCTCGGCAATATGCACATACTCCATAAAGATTGACCTGCTGCTTATTTAAGGTAAATTTCTCTTTATTCGTTATAGAAACAAATAGATCATCTGCCAAAGAATCTTTTGGTTTATCTTCCACTTCTCCACACGCTGTACAGACCAAATGAATATGATCCTCTTTACAAAGTTCATACTTTGGCTTTTTCCCAGTAATAGGTACCTCTACAAGTACGCCCTTTTCTACCATTAAAATGATATTTTTATAGACTGTTGCAAGAGAAAGAGATGGATGTGTTTTAACAACTTCTTCATAGATGGCATCAATAGACATATGACCATGTACTTCAATACGTTCTAATATATTCATACGTTGAAATGTAGCTTTAAGTTCACTCTCTTTGAGCAGTGTTGCATAATCTGTCATGAATTCTCCTTTGAATATATAGATAAGCTTACGATCATAAACTCATATATATATTCTCAAGCCAAGGCTTGAGAATATGGTGATCTTAAAGATCGTCTTCGTGTTTTGCAAGATACTCAGCAACACCTTCAGTGTCTGCTTTCATACCTTCGTCACCTTTTACCCAACCAGCAGGACATACTTCACCATGCTCGTTAGTAAATAACATAGTGTCTACCATTCTGATCATCTCGTCAATATTTCTACCAAGTGGAAGGTCATTGATCACTGCGTGTCTTACTGTACCATCAGCATCGATAAGGAATGAACCTCTAAGTGCTACTGCTTCATCAAGAAGAACATCATAGTCTCTAGCGATTTGCTTAGAAAGGTCTGCAACAAGTGGCATATCAACTCTACCGATACCACCTTCAGCTACTGGAGTTTCTCTCCATGCAAAGTGTGAGAATTGGCTATCTACAGATACACCGATAATGTTTACACCTCTTTCTCTAAAGTCTGCAGCTCTGTGTGAGAATGCAATAATTTCTGATGGACATACAAAAGTAAAGTCTAGTGGATAGAAGAAAAGTACTGCACCTTTTTCACCTAGGTTTTCCATAAGATTAAAATCTTCTACTATTTGACCGTCTGCGAGTACAGCTGTTGCTGTGAAATCTGGAGCTTTTTTAGTTACTAACATGTTATTTCCTTAAAGATAATTTTTATTAACAAGGAAATTTTATCATAGTAACTTTAAAAGAAAATTAAATTTTAAGTCATCCTCGTACTTGATACGGGGATCTAAAAACTTAAACTATATTTAAATCAATGGATTCCCGTATCAATTACGAGAATAACAGACATAAAAAAGTTAAATTAAAAAGGAAGTAATCCAAACTTTTTAATGAATGCTTCATCTAACTCAATGATACCTTTCTCTTGAAGCATTTCAAGGACCTCTTTCGAACAGAAAGTATCTCCCGGCCACTCTCTTGTATAGCCATCCACTTCACTTTTATTGGTCGCATCTACCGCAATAAACGGTTCAAGTATGATATCTCTAGTAGCATCTATATTATTGACCACACGCCAGATAAGCATGTAAGGATCTTTCAGGTCATTATTCTTTTGATCCACGATCACAAGCAGTTTAATATGTTTTTTGAGAACATGGAGTTTCTTAATGAGTTTCAGTTGAGACTTTTTCTTATTGACACTAATAACACAGATAGGTGTTTTGGTTTCTGTCATGAATTGCTTTAAGCCAACTACTCTGCTACTTATCTCTTGCATCTTTGCAAGAAGTTTTTTATCTGAAAGTAACGCTTCGACGCCATCCTCTACTTCATCACCTGTTGCATCCACACCCAGTTTGCCACCGACGAACTGTTCTGATGAAGAGTGGTCAAGATGATCTACTATCCCTTGGGTAATCAGGATATTACGCTTATCTAATCTATTGAGGATGTGTTCCGCTAATGCCGTACTCTCTTCGAGTTCTGGTGCATCCTCACCTACAAAAAGTGCATGTTTCACAAAACTCATCTGACCTACACCCCAGAATGCGTGCATGAACTGCTGGGCATGTCCTTTATAGAGTGTTTTCATTTTTGCAAGTATAAGATTATGGAACACTCCATTCTCAGGCATATTGTAGTCTATAAGATCTGGTGCCATAGGTTTAAGCATTGGCAGGAAAATACGTTCTGTTGCCCAACCCATATACTTGTCTTCCAATGGTGGTTTACCGACTACCGTTGCCTGAAATACCGGATGTTTTTTCATCGTGATAGTCTCTACATCCATCACAGGGAATGGCTCTTTGAGTGTATAGTACCCAGTATGGTCACCAAATGGTCCTTCGATCTCCATCACCTCAGGATCAACAAAGCCTTCTATCACTACATCCACATCGCGAGGAATATAGATATCATTCGTGATAGATTTCACCAATTGTGCATTTTTATTACGTACAAATCCATACAGTAGCATCTCGAACATCCCATGTGGCATTGGAGCCTGCCCACACCAGATGTAAAGAGGATCACCACCTATAGCCACAGTTACAGGCATCTTCTTCCCTGCCTTTTGGTACTGGTCAAAGAAGTGGGAAGCATCTTTATGTATCTGCCAATGCATCCCGAGTCTGTTCTTATCATACTGCTGCAGTCTATACATACCAAGATTTTGCATCTCACCGTCAAGACTTCTTGTATAGACCTGTCCCATCGTGATAAAAGGACCACCGTCTCCTTCCCAAGTCTTGAGTATCGGTAATCTATCTAGATCCACCTCCTCTTTAGGAATGATCACTTCTTGGCATTCTCCCCTGAAATTCACACGTTTAGGAAAGACATTTTTAAGTGAGAAAAATTTAGGGATCATAGCTAGCTTTGCTTTGAGTCCTTTAGGTGGTTTGAGCTTGAGAAGCTCATCTATCCCTTCTGCAAGCCTGTCAGGGTGCTTACCAAAGATATTTTCAGTGAGCTCTTTATTTGCAAAGATATTCATCAATACAGGCATATCATACTCTATGCCCTTGGCTTTGTTTATCGGATTTGTAAATAAAATAGGACGAGAGTCATCTGTTTTTACTTCTACATACGCAACATGAGGGATCTCAAGTTCCACATCAAGTGGTTCATCTATGATCTTTAAATTACCGTTATCTTTTAGCCACTGCACAACATCTTGCATTGAAAAACCTTTACATTTTTATTGAAAAGATTATAACTAAAACTCTTTACACAAGCGAATCTGATATAAGAACTTATACAATTAATACAATGAAATTATAGTATAAACGAGTCCCCGGGAAACGTAAATAAGATCGCTTGACAAACTATGGTAAATATAAATTTTATGGTATCATAGTAAAAAGTAAGTAGGATATTTTGCCCGTGTCAGCTATTTTAAAATATATTCTTTTCATTATTATTTTTATCTTACTGATGGTTGCATATTTTTTCTTTACGCCCTTAGGCAACCAGCAAATATATAGCACAGTAGCATCAACTCTCAGTGAAGAGGTTGGCTTGGATGTAAAAGTAAAGTCTGTCAACATATTAGACTATCCTTACCTTGAAGCAGATATGCTTGTTGAGGGGAAATATGATCTTAAAGTGAAGGGGTATTTAGAAGATGACCATCTTGACATGGACTATAGACTTACAAGCAATTGCCTTCAAAGTGATATCTGTACGATAGAGGATCAAATTGATATTTTAGGCCATATAAGTGGTCCACTGGATAATGTTCAGGTGACAGGAGAAGGAAAAGCACTTGATGGCAATGTCACTTATACATGGTTTAAAGATAGTGACAGATTCAAAGACTTGGACCTTGTGATGAACGATATCAATTCAAGTAAACTTTTCACACTACTTGGACAGACTATAGTTGTTAAAGGCAAAGCCAGTGCGAACATCCACTTTGATCACATTGGAAAAGAGAGTAAAAAAGGTACTGTCGTTTATGAGATCAAGAATGAAAATATCTCTGGAATATTGGTCGATCTCTATACACAGATAGACATAACCGATACGAACCATACCTTTGTCATGGACATCAATGCAGCAGATATGAAATTGACTCTGAGTGACGGACATTATGATCAAGAAAAAGAGTATGCCCATGCTTTTTATACTCTGGATGTGAAGGAGTTAAGTACTTTTGAAAAGTTAACGGAAGATAAGGTTAGAGGTCCTTTTTACGCTTTAGGCGAAGTAGCGTATGATAAACACCTCATAGTAAAAGGACTTTCTAAAAGCTTGGCTGGTCTGCTTGACTTTATGTATGAAAAGGATATATTAAAACTTGATCTGGAAAATGTACCTCTTAAAAATATTACAGAGCGCCTTTCTTACACTCCTCTCCTTGATGCCAATATCACAGGAGAGATAAAATATGATTTCCTGACAAAAACCACAACAGCAAAAACAAAACTTCAAAATGCAACGTTCTTGCCTTCAGAACTTGTTGATACTCTTTCTAAAAAGTCTGGTATCGATCTGGTTCGAGAAGTATTTAATGACAGCAGTATAGATATCATACATAAAGACAATGTGATCACTGGAAATATCCATTTTGCAAATAAAACAAATCATTTATTGCTGAACAATGCAAAGATAGATCTTACAAAAAAATCTATTGAAACAATGCTTGATCTGAAAACGCAAAAACATAAAGTTGCTGGAAAAACATATCTTGCCAGTCTTGATGAAGCCACCTCTATGCAAAACACAGTGCAAGATACCTACCTTCGATTTGATGGAACATATAACACCCATTACAAACTTAAACTCAATGGTCTGATCAATGATAGTTGGGCGAATATGGACTATGCACTCAACACTGGACGTTTTCCTAGTCATATCTGCACGATAGAGGATGATGTCAATATCTCAGGACATCTTAATGGGCCTTTTTCACAATTACGTATCACCGGAAAAGGAACTGCACTGAACGGTACTATCAGTTATGACGGTACTAAAGTAGATGATAGAGTGGAAAACCTGACACTCTCTATGAACAATATTCATGCATTAAAACTCTCTACACTTCTTGGTCAAAACAGCTTTCCACACGGAAGAGCAGACCTTGATGCAAGTTTTGAATATCTAGATAAAAAAAGGAAAAAAGGAAATCTAGTTTACACCTTTAAAAAAGGTACACTTTCCAAGCTTCCTTTCACTATGAAAGCACACATAAATGTGGACAATGAAAAACAAACGTTTGCTGCTGATATGACCCTGGCAAATGCCAAGATCAATATTTCAAAAGGGTCCCGTGATGCGGATGCAAATCTTACAACTGCTTTTTATGTTATTGATGTAAAAGAGTTATCAGCATTTGAAGAGCTGTTGGGATTCAAGTACCATGGTCCTCTCTATGCTATGGGAGAAGCAACCTATACAAAACATCTGAAGCTGCAAGGACTTTCTAAAACCTTTGGAGGGATGCTTGACTTTATTTATGAAAAAGACAAACTTGATATAGATCTGACTGATGTATCATTTAAACGTTTTATGACTCTGTTCCCACATCCTATTTTGTTAGATGGAGACACTACGGGGAAAATCAATTATGACTTTAAACAAAAACGTATGGTCGTAAAAACAAACTTGGAAAATGCAAAATTTTTACCTTCAGACATGGTAAGTACCATCTATAAAAAATCTAATGTAAATATGCTTGTAGAAGAATTTGATTACAGTAGTTTAGACGTAGTATATCAAAATGATATTTTACGTGGTGACCTCAAACTTGAAAGTGATACAAGCTCCTTTTATCTTACCAACACCACACTGAATACTGAAACAAATACCATAGATGCATACTTTGATTTTAAAATGCAAGATCAAGAATTCACAGGAAAAGTCTATGGCGCAGTAGATGACCCTAAAGTGAACTTGAATATGCAAAAACTTATCCGGCACAAAATGGATGAACAGATGGATTCAATGGTAGGTGAAGGAAATCGGAAGATGATGGAGAAAATGCCAATGGGTGAAGCGGCAAAGGACGCTGCTTCAGGTGTAGCGGGTGGATTTATGGGAGTATTTTTCTAACCATCTACTTTTTGTCTACGATTCATCAACTCTATGGTATCATATAGATGAAACTATATAAGGTCCCTTCTGAGAATGTCTACTTATTTTAAATTTTTTCTTTTTGCACTGGTATTAATCAGTGTAGGGATTTATACCTTTCTGGGTACTTCTTCGGGAAAACAATACCTCCGTGACCTTGCGAGTCAAAAACTTAGTCAAAAATCCGGTTTGGAAGTCATATTCACCTCTATCAATCTAGATCAATATCCCCAGGTCGTACTCGAGATGAATATCGAGAGAAAAGCAAGACTCACACTTACCGGTACTTTGACCAGCAGTTCACTCGACATGGATTATAACCTCATTAGTGATTGTATTGCAACGGATGTTTGTAAAATTGATGATAATATCAATATCAAAGGTCATGTAAAGGGACCCTATTCCCGCATGCTGATACAAGGTGAAGGAGAGGCATTAGACGGTAATGTTAGCTACCATGTTCTCAAATATCCAGACAAAGTAGAAAATTTAGGCATATTCATGAGAGATGTGAATTCAACTAAACTTTTTACGCTTCTAGGTTATGAAGAGATAATCAAAGGTAAGGCAAATATTGATGTAAACTTTAAATTTATGGAAAAAGATAACAGACAAGGTTCATTTGTATATGATATCAAAGACAGTAACCTTTCCGGTCTTCCTTTGAGTTTACATGCCCAAGTGAAGATTGATGGTATGCTACATACTTTTCAGTCAAACATCACTTCACCCTACTTAAATCTCAATATCTCAAATGGACAATATGATCAAGCTAAAAAACTTGCCAGAGCAAGCTATATACTTGATGTTAAAGACCTTTCACGCTTAGAAACACTCTTAGGATATAAATACTTAGGTCCATTTTATGCGACCGGTGAGATGATCTATAACAAGTACTTCATGATCACAGGTCATTCCAAATCCTTTGGAGGATCACTCGATTATTATTTTGAAAAAGATGGGTTGTATATAGACTTAGATGGAGTTTCATTCAAAGAATTCATGAAAATATTTCCTTACCCTTCTATTTTAAATGCTAATGTCACAGGCAAAATGTATTACAATTTTATACGAGAAACCTTGGTGGTCAATACAGAACTTAATAAAGCAAAAGTAATTCATACCAAACTGGTTAGGCTCATCCGTAAAAAATCCGCTGTGAATCTAAAAAGAGAAATATTTAACAATAGTCGCTTAGATGCCAGTTACCATGATGGACTGCTGGTGGGTGATTTGATACTAAAGAATAAAAGGCATCACCTCTATTTAACAAATATAATCATGAATTCAAAAGAAAACAGTATTGATACCTATTTTGATGTTAAAATGCAGAGCAAAGAGTTTTCAGGAAAAGTCTACGGATCACTGGATGACCCAAAAGTAAATCTAAGAATGCAAAAACTTATAAAGTATGAGATGTCAAGACAAATGGATCGTATTATGGGAACAAAAGCCACGAAAGCCATAAGACAGATTCCAATGGAAGGGTTGGCCGAAGGAATGGCAGCGGGAGCCACTGCATCTTTTATAAAAATCTTCTTTTAATAGATCAGATTCAAAGTATTGTTGACTATAGTCTTTCTGGCATTTCATCTTTAAATGCTATCGTTTCAGCTTTTTCAAGTATCTCCAAAGCACCTTCAGCGATCATCTTTTGAGCAAGCTCTTCACCTAGTGCATTACACTCACTCACAGTTGAAGTAAGTTCTTCATGCATAATATGCGTACCGTCTGGGTAACCAAGCATCGCTTTGACCGTGATCTCATTACCCGAAATGATCGCATTTACAGCTACAGGAGCAGAACAACCTGCCCCGATCTTAGAAATGAAGTCTCGTTCCACTTTTGTGCAGAGAAAAGAGTGTTCATCATTGAGTGTCATCGCTATTTCACGTACCCTCTCATGAGCACTTACGATCTCAATACCCAAAGCAGCCTGTCCCATAGGCGGGATGAAAAAATCCAACTTTTCAACAAATGGAATATCTTTCAACAGATCCAGTCTATGTAGTCCTATGTATGCAAGTATAATGGCATCATATTGCCCCTCTTTAAGCTTTCTGAGTCTTGTGTTCACATTTCCTCTAAGTTCTTTTACTTTGAGGTCTGGACGCTTTTCAAGAAGCTGCATACGTCTTCGAAGACTTGTAGTTCCTACGACTGCACCCTGGGGAAGATCCTCTAGGCTTTTATACGTATGTGAAAGCAGAACATCACTCTGATCTTGACGTGTAGTGATAGCACAAAGTTCTAAACCTTCGGGAATATAAGTAGGGACATCTTTAAGTGAATGGACTGCAAGATCTGCATTTCCTTCAAGCATCTCATCCTCAAGCTCTTTGGTAAAATGTCCTTTTCCACCTATAAGGGCAAGTGGTTTGTCCAGTATTTTGTCACCTTTAGAAGTGATCTCATTCAGCTCAACTGTTATCTCCGGAAACGATGTTTCGATTCTCTCTTTAATGTGATATGCCTGCCATAGAGCAAGATTACTTGCTCTGGTTGCGATAATTAATTTTTCCACTGTTACCCTTGTATGACGCTATTATTTTATGAGCTTTTCATACCCATTACGCATCTTATCCCACTCACCATCTATATAAATAGTAGGTGTACCAGAAACCATCATTTTACCTGCAGCTATCTCATCTGCTTTCATCGCTTCTATTACCTCTTTTGCATTGACCTGTGCAGCAGTAACGCTATAGCCTGCATGTGATTTTACTGCAGCAAGTATCTTCGTCATATCTGTCTCTCTAGGATTGATCTTCAATGAATAGATCTTTTCAACCACATCCATCTTACCTTCGTGCTGTGCAACATGCATTACACGTGTGAGTACTCCCGAAACCGGATGTATACGAAGCAATGGTAAGTGGTAATAATAGACCGCGATCTTTGTAGGATTTTCTCTTGCAGCTTTAAAGATCGCCGGTACGACATCTTGACAGAATGGACATTGAGGATCTGAGAAGATAAGTACCTTATGTTTTGCGTCTTTATTACCAAAAAGTAAATGCGCATCATTATAATAACTCTCAGGTACACTAGGCTTAATATTGTCACGGTAGTTACTACCCGTTTTAAGATCTACTAAATGTCCTGTTACAAGTCCATCTTTCACGAACATCATTTCAGGTGCATGTATCTCTTTCTTCTGATACTCTAGATCCATAGTCGTTAACAAGATCGTCCATCCAGGTAATCTTTCATCTGTTTTAGACTCAAGTACAGTCACGCCTTTTACTTTTACATCCGGGTTTTTCACCACAGATTTTTTAACATATTTAACTAATAGTTTATTATCGGGCTGTGCATTTGCACTAAGAGCGACGGTCGCTGCGACTGTGCTCATCAATAATTTCGACATCAATGACATTATCATCTCCTTGTTTTGTAAAATGAGTTGTTTGTTCAGGTGTTATTTTAACAATAAATTGTAAATAAAGTGAGTAAAAAAGTGCAATGATCCCTAAGAAATCACTAAATACTCCAGGAATAATAAGAAGTATCGCACCTATAAAATAGGACATACTTACATTCTGAAATCTTCTCAGATCAAGTTTACCCTGTCGCATTGAGTGCATATTACCCATCATCGTTTGCGATGACTTTTGTAAAAGTATCATACCCAGTGCAAAACTGAGTACGATCCATATCACTGACCACAAGAAACCAATAGTCTCTCCTGTCTTCAAAGAAAGATAAAGTTCGATAAGCGCAAAAGGTATAATTAAAAAAATCATTTAAAATCTTTCTGCCAATAGGTTAGCTATAGCTTCAACAGAAACTTCTTCTTTGACCATACCGTCTCTTGTCATAAACTCAACAATACCATCAGAGAGTTTTTTACCTATCACTACAGCATGTGGAACACCGATAAGTTCATAATCTTTCATCTTGGCACCAAATCTGTCTTTTCTCTCATCAAGCAGAACATCCACACCTTTCGCTAACATTGCTTTATACAGTTTTTCACCCAATGCCACCTGCGCATCATCTTTGATATTGGAAACAATGATCTGCAGATCAAATGGTGCTGACTCTTTCGTCCAGATACATCCTTTCTCATCATGATTCTGTTCAATAATGGCAGCAAGTAAGCGACTCACACCTATGCCATAAGTTCCCATGACCATAGGCTGTGATTTTCCGTTTTCATCTAAAAAGTTTGCGGCTAACGGTTCAGAGTATTGTGTTCCTAACTGGAAAATATGCCCGGCTTCTATACCCTTTGTATAACGTAATGTACCACCACAAGAATCACAGCTATCTCCCTCTTGCACTGCTGATATATCTGCATACGATTTTACTTCTGCTGTAAGAGTATCTATACCTTCTAAAGCACTGTCTACAACCAATATTTCGATTGTGTCTGTCTCTTCATGTTCCACAAGGTCATTGGCATTGACAGCATTACATGCCTTTACATCCTGAAGTTCTACAGATCTGGGTAATGCAAAATGTACTATTTTTGTTTCACCTTCATCATAAAGTGCTTTCATGGTGATCACTTTGATCTGCGTAGAGGCATCATAGGTTTTGGGTTTTGCAACAGCTGCTTCTATGTTTGCTCCATAGTCACAATCATTACATACCACGATCGTATCTTCACCACTGTCAGCCAGTACCATAAACTCTTTACTTCCAGATCCACCGATCGCACCTGAATCTGCATCTACGACCCTGAATTCCAATCCAAGACGTGTAAATATCTTCTTATATGTCTCTTCCATTAACACAAATTCTCTTTGCATGTCTTCCGTAGACGTATGGAAACTATACGCATCTTTCATTAAGAACTCTCTTCCTCGCATCAAACCAAACCTTGGTCTAATCTCATCACGGAACTTGAGATTGATCTGATAGACGTTTAAAGGAAGTTGCTTATAACTTTTCACGGTTTGTCGAACCAGGTTCACCATCATCTCTTCATGTGTTGGTCCCAAAATGAAGTCATTGTTCTTACGATCTTTAAAACGCAACAATTCTTTACCATACTTCTCTAAACGCCCACTCTCTTCCCAAAGTGCTGCTGGTGTAACAAAAGCAAGACTTACCTCTTGGCATCCAGCTTTGTCTAACTCTTCTTTTACGACTGCATGTACTTTATCCAGTATCTTCTTACCTAATGGCAAAAAATTATAGAGTCCGCTTCCACCTACTGATTGTATAAATCCACCTCGTATAAGGTAGATGTGACTTGCCAATGTAGCATCATTGGGTGTCTCTTTTGTTGTAGGGATTAATAATCTTGAAAATCTCACGCGTTGTATCCTTTTGTATGGTGGTCATTTTTATACTGTTTAAGGTCAATATTCTCTGTATCAACATTGAATATTTTTTTTATTGATTCTATACAGTTAGCATTTTTCTTCTCTGCAGATGATTGTCTCATGTTTTGCGTTGGCTCATGTAAAAAACGGTTAAACATCTGCGCTGCCATTTTACGCATATTGTCTTCAGCCTCGGCAGGGACAAAGCCTTTTTTAATTGCTCTTTTCATCTCCGCATCTATGGCTTCATTGACCTGTTCTCTCATCTCTTTGATCACCGGTTCTATAGAGAGTGCTCTGAGCCAAGCATAAAATTCGTCTGTATACCTCTCTACTATTTCCGTTGCTCGTACAGCTTGCTCTTCACGCAATGCATGATTATCCTGAGAGATGGTACGAAGGTCATCTATACGAAATATCTGTAATTTATCTACATCCATCTCTTCGATATCTCTAGGTATTGCCATATCGAACCAAAGTCTAGGCAGTGTTTCATTTTCTATCAGATCTCGTGTAACAATAGGTTCTCTTGCTGAAGTTGCTGAAAAAAGTAATCGATATCGGTTCAGATACTTTTGAAGTTTTTCCATTGGCGCAGCTTTCACGTTTTCCCCTAAAGCATGGGCTACCAACTCCACCTTCTCCTGATCTCTTCCCAGCATGACCACATCACACCCTGCTCTAAGTAAATGTTTTGTTGCCAATACACCCATTTCACCTGCACCGATCACAACTGCTGTCATACCAGCCATATTGTCACCTAAAAGTTTATGTGCCTGTGATACAGCAACGGAGGCTATAGAGATAGGATTTTGGGAGATGTGGGTAACATTACGTACTTCTGCTGCACATTTTACTGCGTAAGAGATAATACGATTAAGCTTACGTCCTGCAGTACCATTTCTGTGAGAAAGCATAAACGCTTCTTTCACCTGTCCTGTGATCTGTGACTCACCAACGACCAGAGAGTCTAATGAAGAAACAACAGAAAAAATATGCTGTACCGCCTCTTCATCATCATAGCGTACCCCTGTACTTTTAACCTCATAGAAGTTCAATTCACTCTTTTGACTCATAAGTCCCAATATCGTATGGTAACTTGAAAAGTTGTCACGTGTAGCCAGGACTATTTCAACTCGGTTACAGGTAGATACGATAAATGCCTCATGAATAAAATCAAATGCAACCAACTGATTAAGCATCTCTGTCTTCTCTTCATCATTGGCAAAAGCCAACTGTTCTCTCATGCCCTGATCACAATTTTTGTGGGAAAAACTCATTACTTGGTAATACATTAAAAATCCCTTTCTATCATCTGCATAGCAATACTTGAGAGTGCATCTTCACCTCTGCTATTCATCAATGCTATCGCTTCTATTATCAATACTTTAGCTTCCTCATAACTCTTTTGGATCACTTGATGTTTTTGCATCATTGTTTTGATCCAAAGTTGTTCTTCTGCAGAGAGCTGTTTCGCATGCAGTGATCTTAATTTCTCTTTAGCATCACTATCCAAGGCTTCATAAAGATAGATATATGGCAGTGTCGTTTTACCTTCTTCAAAATCATGTAAAGCAGGTTTTCCCAATGTCTGAGCATCTGCTGTGATATCAAGCAGATCATCTATCATTTGAAAGGCAATACCCAGGTTTCTACCATATATCATATAAGCCTCTTTTGGCTTGCCTGCCAAGAGTGCTGCTGCACCTGCACTGGCTTCCATCAGTGAAGCCGTTTTCTGGTATATCATCTCAAGATATACTTCTTTGTCTAAGTTAAATGTTTTTGATAGTGAAACATCTTTAAGTTCTCCAAGACTGAGTTCTACAACAGCGTTTGAGATCACTTTTGCCACATCTGTACTAATATTGTTTAATTCTAAAAAACCTTTTGAATAAAGGATATCACCAAGCATAATGGCCGTTTTATTACCATAGAGTGCATTGATAGAAGGTTTTGCACGTCTTGTATAGGCATCATCTATGACATCATCGTGCAAGAGGCTTGCTGCATGTATCATCTCTACAACTGCAGCAGTTTTCACTACTGAAAGAGTATTTCCTGCAATTTTCAAGATGAGTTTTGCACGCAGTCTTTTACCATGTGGAAGTTGAGCATAAAGCACACTTACCTCTTTGTCATTCAGATCAGCTATAAATTGTTCTATTTTTCTCTCAACAGCACTTAACACCTGTCAGTCCTTATGCACATTTAGTAGCAAAATATCTCTAACCCACTACTTATGTTCTATCCAAGTTATTTTCTTTAGTATAAAGTCAATAATTATATCAAAATAGTTTTAATAGTGTTAGTTACTAGTGGTTTTCATCCATATACCATTCAATAGGTTTCGGCTCTCCCAAATAATACCCTTGAGCATACCCAATCTCCAAATCTTTGATCATCTCATAAATATCCTCATCGGATACAAATTCAGCGACCAACTCATAGTGAAAAGATTCTGCCAATTCTTTAATTGATCGAAGAACAGTTTTAGCATGTTCAGGTGAATTTTTCAATTCTTTGATAATACTTCCGTCAATTTTTAAAATATCTATATTCAACTTTATCAAATAACTGTAACTTGCATAACCACTTCCAAAATCATCTAATGCAATTTTTGAACCAAAAGCTTTTAACTGTTGCAGATAGAACATGATCTTTCCATAGTCTTTCACTTCATGCTCCTCAAGAATTTCAAATGTCAATCTGTTTGCTATAGCTCTATTTTCATATAGATTTTGTGTAATAAGTTTCATCATATCAGCATTATCCAGATCATCAAGATCTAAGTTCACACTTATTTCGATATCTTCATATCTGTTTAATGTCTCAAATACTTCTCGTAAAACCAACTTACTCATTCTGATATATTGACTGGTACCTCTTACTAGTTTCATAAAATGATACGGTTTGATAAGCTTTTCGGGTTCCTCCTTATCAATAAGTCTCACCAAAGCTTCATATTTGACAATTTGCTTACTCTTGGTCTCATATATAGGCTGATAGAGACATATGAGTCGCTCTTCTTCCAATGCTTCTTTGATATAGTCGATATTGTTATAGTAGATGCTGTGGAACTCTGATACACTCAAGATAGCTAAATCATTTTTACCTTTGCTTTTCACATCTAAAAGTTTTTCATCCAACAATCTTTCTACATCTTGCAGTGATGTCGTTTTTTCGGGAACACTCATGGCACTCATTGAGACAGTCAAATACTGAATTTCATTACCTATAAGGTATTTTTTTTCTTTTAAAACGTCAAATATATTTTGTGACTGCTCTTCCACTTTACCCTCAGTTTTGGGTATAACGATCAAAAAATCTGCTCCTCCTGTACGTACAATTACAGTATCTGAAGACAAGGTAGATAAAAGCTCTTGTGTAAATTCTTTAAGAATATTGTCACCAGACTCAAAGCCAAACTTTTGATTAACATCTTTAAACTCATCTATATCCAGCAGTACAATATTATACTTATCCAATTGATGTTTCTCAAAAAATTCATATAAAAACTGCTTCTTATATACAGAGGTCAACTCATCTATGATGAGTTCTTTACGCATTTTATAATATCTATATGCCAGAAAGACCAATAAGAATGAGCTAAGAATTAAAAAAACCTGCATCATCCATACAACAGTCATCAGTGGAGAGTTGAAATCATTCAGGTGCTCAGCATAAGACTCTGAAAGATCGAGTACTAAGAGTCCCTCTGTGTTATTTTCAATAACAATTGGATAAACCAACGATAACCAAACTTGTTCAACCCCTTCATGCTGCTCAATAATCTGCATTTTCTGTGTCTCATATACATTGTCAAAAAGTTTACTTTTAGGAAAAAATATCGTTTTATACTCTTCAGGTTCTTCTACTGACCCATCTAACAAGAAACGATAATTCCCCTTTTCATCCTTTTGAAGTACAAAAATATATTGATATTGCTTCGTTAAAAATGCCTGTAGTGATTCGTTGAGATGTTCTCTTAATCCTGGATCTTGTGTGAGTGAAAACTCTATATTATTTGATGTTCTTAACTGTATAAGTTTCACAATTTTAGAGGCATATTGTTCTGCTTTGTCTATCTCTTCTTGTTTAAGTTTCTCTGTACTTTCCACAGTTGCAATTTGTAAAAATACAGCAAATATGGTGAGCAGTACCATTAAGAAAAAAATAAACTTATCGAAATATCGACTACTCATAATTCATCTATCATAAATCTTTGATACTCTTCAGGTAAGGTGATCTCATAGTGTTCCAATCTCTTCTTAATAAACAACAACTGTGAACGTCCTTTCCGCCAATAAAATGCCCCGACTATCTTGTCAGATATCTTTAAAAAATGATAATTAGTAACAAACATAATCGGCTTTTTAGAAATATCTAGATTTTCATTCATAGTATACAAAATATCGTTTAACGTTCTCTCATTCGTAATTAAAACGATATCTGATTCTTTTGCATTATCAGTTAAAACTATTCTTTTAGAATGCTGAAACACATCTCGGTACTCATTATCATTCGTGTATACGAGAATGGGGGCTTTTAGAGACAAAGCATTAAAGAGACTATGATAGATTTTAAGTGTACTCTCCCTTTCCGCTGCATTCAGGTGCACAAATGAGAAGATTAAAAGCAGAAGTATTTTTCTCAAAACAGATACTCCAACTCAAAAATAACACGCTGATCGATAGGAGAGATCTCCAAAGCACCTACTTCAGGAGGAAATGTCATCCAGTTCACTGTGGTTTGGCTCGTCTTTTTTGCTTTGTTTAAAAGATTTTCTCCTTTAAGTGTTAAAGTAAGGTCTTCATTGACATTCCAGGAAATACTACTCGTCCAGTCAAAGTAATTCGTCCAATTAAGGTTGTTAACATGCCATACAACCCCATTATAAAAATCAATCTCTCCATACCTGTTTGCAAAACTAAGATACCCACTGATATCTTCAAGTTTATCTAAATTGAAAATATCTCTATAGTGTGCATAATAGAGCTGCAGATTCATTTTATTGTCTACATTAAAATTGTAATCATAATTAAAGACCGATGTAAAATATTTTGTATCATCACCCAAGCCGTTTACTCTGTCCTGAAACAGACTGTCTTCATCCTGCATCACTTGCAAAACAACTCTTATGTGTTGATACTTGTCTCTATACGCAAGTTCTTGCGTAACGCCGATAGTCGTTTGTCTTTCTACATTTTGGTAAGTGGGAAGATCTAAATAGCGTACCAAAGGCTCCATAGCGAACTGGTTACGATAAAGATAGGCTTTATAGCTCCATTTCTCACTGGCATACAAGTAGCCTAAACGAAATTGAAAGAGTGAATCATCATCTGCTCCCCCATTACGAACAATATTATTGTACGACATACCAAATGTCAACAGTTCTTGGGCACTAAGTGCATACTGGTCTTGAAAAAAGATAGTACCTATCTTCTCTTCAGTAAAAGGAGTGATCAATGCATCTTGTCCATTGTTCTCAAAAGAGTCAAGCGTCTTGTATCTTCCTTTGATTCCAGCTGAAAGACGATGATCTGCTATGGTTTCTGTATAGGTCAACTCTGCTGTATACGTACTGTTTTTATACTCACCATAAAAAGTATTAGACCCTAAAGCATCGGCCCAGAGTAAAGGAAACTCATCAGCTTGTGACATATCGGTCTTAAGCCAATCATAGGCAAACTGTGCACGCCAATTCTCACTCAGATCAACTCCATAGTCCAAATGTACGTTCAGATAATCAATTTGAGACTCTAAAGGCGTAGCGTCCCAACTCATACCTGCAAGACTGTCTGTATTTTTTTTCAATACCTGTAGATGAAAAATCTGATCTTCTGTTTTTATATAAGAGAAAAGTTGTGTACGTTCAAAATCTCTGCTAAGCGGGGTAGAAGTTCCATTATCTATCGTTTCTCGTTGATCGTCTGTATGGGAGAAGTTGATCATATACGAATAATCTTCTTTTTGCTCACCATAGCTAATACTTTGAGAATTGTACCCCCTGCTTCCTACCGAGAGGTCCAATTTTCCTCCACTGTCCCGTTTAGGATCTTTGGAGTAGAGAAAAACGGTAAGGTATGCAGGTTCCGTAGCCGTTTCAAACGATGGTGTCATATAATAGAACTCAATATGATCAACAAAATCAATATTGATATCACCATAAAGCATTAACCCGCTACCCATCCATCCTTGAGTGATCTCTACACCATCCACATAAAGACGCACAAAATTACTTCTGTAAGGTTCAAATGCTCCTGATGTCAAAGGGTCTGGTAAAGCATATCTATTTTCATGATAATAGATCATCGGAGTGGTTTTAAATACATCTTTAAGGGTTTTAGCATGCATCTCTTCAAGTTTTTCTCTTGTGTAGAGTATCAAATGACCTTTGTTTTCATCAATTGTTTTTTGGCTTAATGCATTTTTTTGATTATACTCCTGAAGCATACTGTCTATATTCTCTGCATAGACCATACTTGAAGAGAACAGACATAAACATACCAAACACTTCTGTATCATTTTTTGTCCAAAAAAATATCCCATTTTTTATCCATTACATAAATTTATTTTAATTAAACACCCAATTCTTTTTTTAGAATATCATTCCCATAGTTAATATACCATAGAAATGTCAAAAAAATGTCAAAATCTTTTTAGCAACATGTAACAAAAAAGACTCTATACTTTTTATGTTTATTTATAGGAGACAAGGGATTTTAATGCATGATGACGTTTTTCATCTATTGACTGTAGAGTATTCTCTTATTCTGGCTACAGAAGAAGAACATTTTCAAGCTGTAAAAGATATAAGAAATGATGTCATAGTGAATCACTATCCAGATGTCAAAGAGACAAAAAAATATGTTTTTGGTCAAGATGATAAGCAGTCCTTTATTTATCTTTTACGACATAATGAAACCAAAAGGTATGTAGGATCTGTGAGGATCTTTTTTGCCAATGAACGTACCCCTTCGAAAAAAATACCTATGGAAAAAGATCTACACATCAAAGATATTGAACGCTTAACACAAAAGCTACCAATTTGTGAAGTATCCCGTTTTGCTTTGGTCCATGACCAGATCAAACACGAAAACTTTTCTGAACTGGCTTTAAGAACTTACCTTTCACTAGCACTCATGTGTGCATCAAGAATTAACTTTCTTCTCCATGATTATGAGAAAATGTTTGCTATTATGGAGCGCTCTTTACATCGTATTTTAAACAGGCAAAAAGTTGCCTTTACTTCCATAGGCGACGCCATAGATTTTCATGGAGTAAGGTTTCCTTTTGTTATTCACAAAAAAGATGTGGCCGCAGGTGCTAAAAATACTGAAGAGAGTATGGGAAAACTTACAAGATATTATCTACAAGAGCTTTGTCAAAACCCAAAAACCTTTTGGGAATTCATAGACAAGAATCCTTATCTTGAACGTTCTGACATTCACCTTGATCAAATTTGTCAAATTTTCAAAGAGCATGGGAAAGATGCAAGTATGGCACTATTTGTAGAGATAAATAATCCTACTGTAGAAGCTTAATCTTCAATCCTGTAGATGACTGCATACATCAAAGGTACATAATAAAGATTCAATATCGTTGCCCAGGCAATTCCAAACCCAAGACTTATAGCCATAGGTTGCAATATGAGTGCTTGCCCTGAAGCAAAGAACATCAGTGTAAATAACCCCAGTATCGTTGTAATAGATGTCAATAAAATTGGACGAAGCCTCTGTATAGCTCCTTGTAGTAACTCTGCGTGATTCTTACCTTTTCTGATCACAGAAAGCATGATCAGACCATCATTCACCACAACACCTGCCAGACCGATAATACCCATTACACCTGGCATGGTTAGATTCAACCCCACTACGTATTGACCAAATAGTGCACCCACGATCGAAAGTGGAATCGTAGAGACAATGATCAAAGGCATGACCAAAGAGTTGAACATCCATACCAAAGTGATGAAAATCAAAAAGATCGCTATCATCGCAGCTTGAGTCATCTCTTTTTGCATCTTTTTATTCTCTTTCTCTTCACCTTTAATAATAACCGTCACATCCTCTTTCTCTATCTTTTCAAGCAGCGGTTTTATCTCTTTCATGACATCCGTTGCAAGCACTTTTTTACTATCCACCCTTGCAGTCACAGTACGTACTCTTAGAGAGTCTTCTTTAAAGATCTTAATATAGCTACGCTGGTAGTTAAAATCACAAATATCTCTTAAACTTACTATTTGTGTTTTATCCGGTGTTGGCAGGGTCACATTATGTAATTGAAGGTTTGCATCTTTATCCGGATTCTCTATACGTACTCTGATAAGTCCTGTGTCATCAAACATTTTTCCGTACTCTGCTTTAAGCAGTGAGCCTTTAAGTACAGAGGTAAGATAGGCCTCATTAAAACCAAGTTGTTGTCCATATTCATTCACACGGAGTTTAAGTTCTTGAACTCCTTCTTTTGCATTATCTGCAATATCTTTAACGCCATCAATAGTTGATAGCTTTTCTTTAAAGCGCTTTAGTACACTCAACATTTTTTCATTGGATGTCGTTGCAAATCCGATCTCTATATCGTTACCCACAATACCCGCTTGAGGGGCATATACATTCAGCTCCGTGAAGAGATCTTTCCCTACACTGTTTTTCATGGTTTTATAATGCGTAAATATCTCTTTTTGAATCAGTTCTACTATATCCTGTGCTTTTCGCTGACGTATCATATCACTGCCATCATACTCCAATGAAAAAACCGGAGAGATATACTTGTCAAAAAAGTTTTCAGGTGCTTTTTCATGAAGGTTGACAAAGATCTGAAAAAGATGGTCCCCTGTTTCAAATTCTTGTTTTGCATCAAGGTTTACACCTATCACTGAAGTGACTGAAGAGAGATCAATGTCATCGATCTTTTCCAAGATCTCTTTTTCTATGGCCGTTACATAGACCTCTGTATCTTCAAGTTCATTATTGACATCGATCTTTCCATTTATGTAGATCTGTGTGGTGTCAAATTCGGGGAAAAGCTTGAATTTTGTCAGTTTAAACATTCCAGCCGTAGCTAAAAGGATAAAGGTAACCAACAGTAAAAGACTTCGTTTTTTATACATTAAAAGTGTGCCTAAAATGAATCTATATAATCTATTTATCTGTACCCAGAAATTATTTTCACTATGTACTCTTTCCACTTTACCTATACTAAAAAACTCTTTGGCGTGCAGTGGCAGAAAATAAAATGCTTCAAAAAATGAGCTGATCAATAAGATACTGATCATCACAGGAAGTACTTTCATGAACACACCCATCTCTCCACTCATGATCAACAGAGGTAAAAAAGCAAATACCGTCGTCAAAGTTGCCGTGAGAACGGCAGGAAACATTTCAATGGCACCCTCTATAGCAGCATCTCGAGGGGTTTTTCCCAACTCAATATGTCTATAAATATTCTCTCCGACAACAATTGCCTCATCCACTATCATTCCAAGGGCGATCAATGCACCTAAAAGTGTTAACATGTTCAGACTGTAGCCCATAAGGTCCGCACCTATCAGTGTGATCATAAAACTAGCCGGAATACCAATAGCAACAACAAAAGCAATACGATAATTGACACTTAAAAAAAGAGCCAAAAATACAAGTATCAGTCCGAACAGAATATTTGAAGAAACCAAATTCAACCTGTTCTTGATCCAAACGGACGTATCAGTATAGGCTTCAAAAGTAATATCAGGGTACTCCTTTGCAAATACTTTTAGATCTTCCCTGATCTGTTTACTCAATGCGATGGCATTACCATCTTCCGTTTTATTAATATTGAGTGAAACATTTCTGATGCTGTTAAAGTGTGAGATCTCACCACGATCACCTAACCCGAACTTTACAGTGGCTATATCCCCTACTCGTATACGTTGATTACTTACAGTAATAAGTGTACTTTCTACTTTTTTTGCATTTTTCTCACCATTGATAGTAGAAATATAAAGATGATTTCCCTGTTGTTTTAATGTACCAATAGGGAAGATAGAACTTAAATTAGCTATTGCCTGATAGACATTGTCTTTAGCCAGTCCATAGGCATTGATCTTTTCATCATTGATCTGTACCAAAACCTCATCATCGACATCCCCATACACCGTAAGACCGCTAAGTTCCTGATAACGACTCAGATCGCTCTTAAGCTCGTTACCGATATCAAGGAGTGTTCTCGTTGTTACATCACCCGAGATAGCGACAATGAGCAAAGGAAAATCCTTTTGTACAAGCTTTGCAGTCGGTTCATTCATATCGGTTGGCAGATCACGTCTCACATTGGAGATAACATCTTTTACGTCATCAAGCGTTCTGCTTTTATCACTTCCCTCTTTTATATTGGCCTTTATAATGAAAGAGCCATTTTGTATCACCGTTTCCAAAGACTCTATCTCAGATATATTCTTCAGATCATCCTCAATGGTCTTTACAACCATTTTATCAAGTACATCGGCACTTGCCCCAGCATAACCACCTTGTACGGTGATCTTATCCAATGCAGAAGGAGGAAAAATTTCTTTGGGAATATTTTGATATGCAAATATTGAGAGCAATATCATGAAGACCATCAAGATATGATTGATAATAGGTTTATCTACTGCGAAACTTATAAAACTACGTACCATTAGTTTTCCTGAATGGCAAAGATAGTATCTGTCACCCTGTTCTTAAATTTTAATGCTTCCACACTCTGTTCAAGCATGATCTTTTCCGCCTTAAGTGCAGAAACTTCTCTTTTCATTTTGTTTACCACTTTACTCTCATAATAGATCTGATTGCTCAGATAGATCTTGATCGTTGTCAAGATCAAGACAATGGTAACAGACATCAATATAACCATGGCCATGCCAAAAGTAATACCATTAGGTTTAGACTTTTTCTTTTTATTTGCCATGATCACTCTCTTTTTTAAACCTAAAACTTCTCAGTTTTGCAGATCTGCTTCGAGGATTTACTTTGAGTTCTTCTTTGGTTGCGGTCACAGGTTTGGAAGAGAATGCTTTACCCAACGCATGATTCTTGCCACAGGTACAGCGCATAGCCTGAGGATCACAGATACAAGATTGCGCCCATTTTTTAAAACGGTTCTTTACCAAACGGTCTTCGAGTGAATGAAAAGAGATCAAAGAAATGACTTCACCCTTCACATGTTTTTGTTCCAGGGCATCAAGCAAACCTTCTATCTCTCCGAGTTCATTGTTCACTTCTATACGGATGGCTTGAAACATCAGTGTTGCAGGATGTATCTTTCCTCCTGCAGGTATGATTGTTTTAGCGATCTCACTTAACTCTCTAGCAGAAGTTATAGGTCCCTTTGCTCTGGCTTCCACGATAGCAGACGCTAATCTTTTGAATGAACGTACTTCTCCATATGTGTCAAAGATATATTCCAGTTTTTCTTTTGGGTAATGATTCACCACTTCATAAGCAGAGAGTTCTGATGAGGCATCCATACGCATATCCAATGTTTCAGAAATGAAAGAAAAACCCCTCTCTTGTTTATCTAGTTGTAAAGAGGAGACACCAAAATCTGCCAACACTGCCACAATCGGGCTCTCTTTTAATGCAGGAAATACGTTTGCAAAAGTGCCTTTGTAAAGTGTGCTGCGTTCCTTATAGGGTTCTAAACGTTTCTTGGAAAAGGCCAGAGCTTCATCATCTCGGTCTATTCCTATATGTTTCAAGTTTGTATATCTGGCTAACATTTCTGAACTATGACCTGCATATCCAAGTGTACAGTCAACAAAGTAACCTTCACCAACATCTTTGAAACTCTCTAACACTTCATCTAAGAGTACAGGTATATGAGGTGTTTGCATTCAAATCCTTTGGAGATACAATCATTAGTTAAATTTAATTATCAATGTTATAATAGCGAAATTAGATGAAAAAAGGCTCAAGACATGGTAGATAAACATCTCATCGAAGACATAAAACATGTTTCACTCTCTATGTTTAACAAAAACTTCTTTAGTGTATATCATGGCTCTATCTCTGCACGTGTAAGCAGCAGCGGATTTATCATTAACTCAAAAGATACGATCTTAGATGAAGTGACAGAAGATTCACTGGTAAAGCTTGACTGTCATAAAAGAGACTATCGGTGGAGTATGGCAAATTCAGATGTACATATACATGAGCATATCTACGAAACCATTCCTAATGCAAAATATGTCTGTTATACTATGCCTCCCTATGCAACGGCATACTCACTTAAACATGGTAAGGTCTCTCCGCAAGACTACTTTGGAAAACAGATCTTAGGTGAAGTCATCGTCTATGACCCAAAAAATATAGAAGATTGGTTAGAACGCGCACCTTACGAGATACCACAATTTTTTCAAAAACATGATACTCACCTGCTTCTGATCAAAGGTTTTGGTCTAATCTCTTATGATAGAGATATCACGGAAATGGCAAAAAAGATCTCTATTTTAGAAAATTCGTGCCGTTTATTAGCTCTCTCTGCAAATATTTAGATCGGCACGCTAACTATTGTCTAATATAGTGTGTCTGCTTTGATACTTCATTCAGAGTGATCAAATTATTCTTATCAATACTTTTTATCGTAAGGATACGTATGGGTTCTTTTTCAAATCTATTTTTAAACGTCGATGCAAGATTACGTAAAGACTTCTGCGAGATCTTATAAACCTCTTTTGCAAATGGTACTTCCATTTTTTTGACCACTGCCACAAGTGTACGATCTGACACTTTCCAAATGCCCGAACCTTTTATCTTTAGATCTCTCACAAACGCTTCACCTTTTTGCACACTTACAAGCAGTACTAAATTAAAAGTACCGTTTGCATTTAGATATAGGTACTCTTTTTCTATGATCGTGGTACCATGATTATCCGACTGGACCACGGATTTCCATGTTCCGGTAAGCAACCATTTATCTGCAGCATTCAATTCTATCACCAATGCAAAAATAAGTATTAAAATTTTCATCATTTTGTCCTACCCCCGATATCTACTTTATTATTATAATCAAAAATAACTGTTGGTCATGTGTCAACACTTCTGTAAAGCATAGTTTTGTTATACTCATCCAAAAATAACCTTTGATAGGATACCTGATATGAATCAGACAAAGAAAAGATTAAGTATCATTAACCATGCCATATCTATTACAGATGTTGAGACTATACAGCTACAGGTTTTAAAATTAGCTCCGCTTAAAACTGATCTAAAAATACAAGAGATCGTGACAGCGATTCAAGCGGAGAACTATGCAAAAGCGCAAGGGCTTATCAATGCCTATATCGAAGCTCCTACGGAGAGCATCATTCAAAGAACCTCACAGGAAGATAAAAATAAGATTAATCAAGAAGATCAGGACATCATTGATGAATTTGATCTTTTTATCACACCAAGTACAAATGAAAAACCTCAAGAGGTCGATATTAATGACTTTCTCTTTGATGAACTTCCGACACCGAAAGAAACAAAAAATGAAACTAAACATGTAGATCAGAGAGAATATGAAGCCTTACTCAATATCGATATTGATAACGTACTGCCTGACAACATAGAACTAGATGTTTCCGATACCTCTAAAGATACTTTTTTTGAATCTTCAGAACAGACACCTCAACAAACGATCGATACAGATACTGTACCAAGAGATACTTTTTTTGATACTGTGGAAACCGTAACAGAGGAAGAAGTCGAAGATAAGCTCAAAGAAGAGGATACTAAAGAAGAAACGCTTACTGAAGAAGATGAGATGATCATCACAAGTGAGACGCCTTCCAAAGAAGAACTTCTCAAAGAGTTAAAGCCCGTTACAAAGCTTCAAGAAACCGCTGAGATATCAAATTATAAAGCTATTCCTTATATTGCACAAAAACTTATCAGTATGAAAAAGCAGTATCCTCCTATCGAACAAACGTATGACAAATTTGATTCAGTTGAGAGCCTCTTAACAAAGATCTCTCAAGAAGGATATACTGAAAAAGAGATAGAAGAGACTCTCACCTATATCAAAAAACTTACAGAAGAAGAGCAATTGAATGAAGCTGCACATTTACTCCTTGTCTGTGCCGCTACAGAGTCAAAATTTGCTCAATTCATGTTGGCAAGAGAACTTTTTAGAGGTATTTTGTTGACAAAAGATATATCTGAAGCATTTGAGCAGATGCATAGTTTAGCGCTTGAAGACTATCCCGAAGCACTTTGTGATATAGCTCAATTCTATGAACATGGCATTGGCACGAGTAAAGACAAGAAAAAAGCCCAACAGTGTTTTAAAGAAGCAGCTGATCTTGGTATACAAAGAGCACAAAAACATTTTGAGCGTTTAAAAAAACAAAACCGTGGCTTCTTTAAAAGATAGATTTATTTAGCTACCTTTTTAATACCTTCATACGCAACATCTATCATCTTGTCTATCTCTTCATAAGAGATGACATAAGGTGGCATGAAATAGATCACATGTCCTAATGGTCTGAGCAGTACCCCTTGCGTCAATGCATACTCATACACTTTTACCCCTACACGTTCTGTAGCTTGGTACCCTTTTAGTTCAATAGCCGTGACCATACCCTGTTGTCTTATCTCTTTTACATTTTCCAAAACTAAAAATTTTTCCAGTTCTTTTTTGATATAACTGCTCTTCTTTTCATTCTCACCCAAGACATCATTTTGTTCAAATATCTCAAAGGTTGCCAATGCCGCAGAACATGCTAGAGGATTCCCCGTGTAACTGTGAGAGTGTAAAAACGCTTTGTATTCATTATAGTCACAATAAAATGCCTGATAGACATCATTTGTTGTCATCACGACTGATAACGGTAGATAACCGCCTGTTAAGCCCTTGGAAAGGGTCATAAAATCAGGAGAGATATCCGCATGGTCACAGGCAAACATCTTTCCGGTTCGTCCAAACCCCGTCATGATCTCATCTGCAATGAGATGCACATCATACTGCTTGGTCAACTTTCGTGCACCTTCAAGATATACCGGATGATACATATGCATCCCCCCTGCTCCCTGTATAAGCGGTTCGATGATAAAAGCAGCTATATCATCCGCCCTCTCTTTCAACATCTCTTCTAATGCATCCAATGCCTCTTTTGCAGCATCTATACTCTGATCCTTAGGTACGGGTACCTGAGTATTTGCGATGAGAAGAGGTTCATAGGTCTCTTTATAGAGTTCGACATCACCAACACTTAATGCGCCGATCGTTTCCCCGTGGTAAGAGTTCGTTAATGAGAGAAAGATTGTTTTACGCTTGCCGCTGTTGCGATGGTAATGATAACTCATTTTCAGCGCTGCTTCCACAGCTGAGGAACCGTTATCCACATAAAAAACCTTTGCCAGTTCTTTGGGTGTGATGTTTACAAGTTTATGCGCTAACTCTATCGCAGGTTCATGCGTAAACCCAGCCAAAAGTACATGTTCAAGTGTGTCAAGCTGTGCTTTGACCTTCTCATTTATTTGTGTATTGGCATGACCAAAAAGATTGACCCACCATGAGCTGACCGCATCGATATATGAATTGCCTTCGAAATCATAAAGATAGACACCTTTTCCTGATTTGATCGGAACAAGTGGTAATGTTTCATGATCCTTCATTTGAGTACATGGATGCCAAATCACCTCCAAATCTCTCTGCATCATTTTCATATTTTGATCTGTCATATTTTTTCACACTCCAATTCATTAGCGATAAGCTTATTTTAGATAGAATATTGTACAAATTTTTCGATTGAAGGTAGATGAAGTATGATTAGTTGGATGCAAAAACACAATAAATACCTGGTATGGACAATCTGGGTAGCAACCATCGCATTTATTGGTGCAGGTTTTGTAGGTTGGGGAAGTTACAGTTTCGGTTCAAAGGCAGGAAATGTTGCCAAGGTGGGTGACATTGAGATAGAACAAACAAAACTCAACATGGTCTACAGCAGTTTATACAATCAATACAATCAAGCTATGCAAGGTACCCTTGACGATAAAAAAGCTGAAGAGATGGGACTTGTCAAACAAGCCTTTGCAAGATTGGAAACACAAGCGAAAGTACTCAACTTTGCAAAAGATATTGGGATCATCGTTTCAGATGCTGAAGTAGCACAAAAGTTGCAAGAACTTCGTGCCTTCCAAAAAGATGGTGTTTTCAATAAAGAGATCTATGACGGTTATCTTAAAAGTCAAAGACTTAGAGCCAATGTATTTGAAAATACACTTAGAGAAGAGCTACTGATCGAAAAGACATTTTCTTTGCTTGTAACAGCTGCTTTACCACTTGAGGAAGAAGCTGTGGCTGCGGCAATGAATGTCAGTGACAAATTGGCATATAAGGTGTTGACAAACGATGACCTCAACTTCGTTATAGAGGATGCTAAAGTAAAAGAGTTCTGGGAAATGAAAAAAGAGAATTTTTTAACACCGCAGATGTATGAACTTTCTATCGTCTGGACAGAAACAAAAGATACTACTGTAACAGATGAAGAAGTGAAAGCACACTATGATGCAAATAGTTTTAATTACACTGATGCAGCAGGGAAGCAGCTTCCTTTCGAAGAAGCGAAAACTTTGGCAACAAGTGACTTGAAGATCAAGAAAACAAAAAAAGCAGCTCAAAAAGATTATATTGCATTCAAAAAAGGTCAGCTTGACAATAGTGAAAAAGTTACACTTCCAGTAGGTGATCGTAAGCTTACAGAAGGAGTTTGGAGTACACTAAAGGAAAAATCAGTAGGAGATATCCTTAAACCTAAAGTTGTTGCTGATACTTATGCGACTGTAAAGATAGAAAACGTTGTCTCACCGAAAATAAAAACATACGAAGAGGCCAAAGAAGAAGTGACTGTGCTTTATACCAACCAAGCCAAAAAAGAAGCACTTTTAGCATTGGCAGAGTCAACACTTAAAAACTTTGATCAAAACGATGCGATCATCTCTGATTTTGTGAAATTAGAGGAAAATGTCAACTTAAATCCATTAAATAACCAAGAAAGTTTACAATTTTTACAAAAACTCTTTACATCATCGAAAGAAAAGGGTATTATTAGCGTATTCGATAAGGTTATAGTTTATAATATCTTGGAGCAAAAACTGCTTCCGATGGATGAAAATCAGACAGGTTTTGTCAAAGAGACTGTAAATAAACTGAAACAAGCTACATTTGAGTCGAATCTGATTAAAATGTTAGATAAACAATATCCTACAGAAGTCTATATGGGAGGGCTGACAAATTGAGTGACACAATTTTAGCTATTGATATCGGTTCCACTAAAATATGTGCTATCATCGCTGAAATAAAAGACTCTGAAGTCACCATACAAGGACATGGTATCTCAAAATCCCAAGGGGTTAAAAAAGGTGCTATAACCAATATAGAACTTGCTTCAAAATCTATCAAAAAAGCTATCAATGATGCTAAACGTATTGCAGGAAGCAACATTACTTCTGCAATCGTTTCCATCTCCAACGCTTATGCAAAGAGTCTCAACTCAACCGGTATTGTCAACATACCACATAAAGATATTTCTATTAAAGAGATCAATCGTGTCATGCAAACTGCACTTTACAATGCCAATGTGCCAAACGAGTATGATGTCATTCATGTACTACCCTATAACTTCAGAGTTGATGACCAAGATTTCATAGAAGATCCGTTTGGTATGAATGCCAGCCGTATGGAAGTAGATGTCAACATTATCATGACACAAAAATCAAATCTTTCAAACCTTAAAAAAGCGGTACGTTCCGCAGGTGTAGAGATAGATGGAATTGTACTAAGCGGTTATGCTTCTGCTATAGCCACTATGGATGCGGATGAAAAAGAACTGGGTGTAGCAGTGATCGATCTAGGTGGTCAGACAAGCAACCTCGTTATTCATACTGGAAATTCTATCCGATATAACGACTTCTTAGGTGTAGGTTCAAACCACATTACCAATGACCTCTCAATGGCACTGCACACACCACTTCAAATAGCTGAAAATGTGAAAGTACGTCATGGTAGTCTTGTAGAGAGCTCAAATGAGATCATTGAATTACCTATTATAGGAGATGAAGAGACGCGTAATGGTGTCTCTTTAGAAGTAGTACACTCTGTCATCTTCTCACGTGTTGAAGAGGCACTGATGATATTGGCCAAGTCTTTGGAAAAATCTGCATTAAAAGAACAGATAGGTGCAGGTATCATTCTTACAGGAGGTATGACTAAACTTAAAGGTATGCGTGAATTGGCTCAGGCTATCTTTACGGGGATGCCTGTAAGAGTAGGTTACCCAGATAATGTCAACGGGCTTTTTGATGAATTGAAAGATCCTGCATTTTCAACGGTTGTGGGTCTGCTACTCTATAAAGCAGGTGGTCATACACAATATGAAATCAATTTTCAACAGGAATTGTTACACTCAAAAGCTGCATATGAAGAGAATCTAAATGATATCAGAATAGGTCATAAGAGTAATGACACAGAAGAGCTAAACCCTTCTAAAAGTCATCAGGAAGAGAAAGAGAGTCAAAAAGAGAATAAGGAAGAGTCAGTCATCTCATTTGATGAGTTACCTGACTTAGGGCATGAAAATAAAAATCCATTTAAAAAACTAGCCAACTGGGCAAGGCAGCTTTTTTAAAAACACATCAAATAAAAGGGGGAAAACATGGAAGAGTTTGAAATAGACATAGTTGAAACAAAGTGTCACACAAATGGGGCAAAAATCAAAGCTATCGGCGTCGGTGGCGGTGGTGGAAACATGATCAATCATATGATCAACGAGGGGATCAACAGCATTGATCTTATCGTAGCAAATACGGATGCACAGGCACTGGACAGTTCTTTAGCACCATATAAAATGCAATTGGGTATCAATGCAACAAGAGGTCTTGGTGCAGGTATGCTTCCTGACAAAGGTAGAGAAGCTGCACTTGAAAGCTTTGAGGACATCAAAAAAATGCTTGAGGGTTCTGATATCGTATTTATCTCTGCCGGTCTTGGAGGTGGTACAGGAACTGGTGCAGCACCGATCATTGCACAAGCGGCAAAAGAGGTAGGTGCACTCACGGTTTCTATCGTAACAAGTCCTTTTAAATTTGAAGGTAGAAAAAGAACAAAGCTTGCAAAAGAAGGTTTGGAAGAGCTTAAAAGAGAGAGTGATTCTATTATCGTTGTTCCAAATGAAAAACTTCTTTCTATCGTTGAGAAGAACCTTGGTATCAAAGAGAGCTTTAGAATGGTAGATGACATTCTTGCACAAGCGGTCGGTGGTATCTCTAAAGTGATCCTTTCTCATGGAGATAACGATATCAACCTTGACTTTGCCGATGTAAAAACGGTTATGAGTCATAGAGGTCTTGCACTTATGGGTGCGGGATATAGCACAGGTACAAATGCAGCCTATGATGCAGCAAAAGCTGCTATCGAATCTCCACTCCTTGACAATATCTCTATCGATGGTGCAATGGGTGTACTTGTCCACTTTGATATTCACCCTGATTATCCTATCATGGAGATCGGTGAAGCAATGAGCATCGTTGAAGAGAGTGCAGATGAAGATGCATCTGTTATCTTTGGAACAACAACAAATGAAAACATGGCTGTTGACGAAGTGAAAATCACTATCGTTGCTACTGGTTTTGAAGATAAAAATGCAGTTCCTGAACCGACAGTAACAAAGCAAAAAACACTTTTAAGTTCTAACACTTGTGACATCAACACTGTAAGAAGTAAAATGGTTGTTGGTGGTTACAATGGTGAGAATGAAGACATCTTGGATGTACCTACTTTCCTAAGAAAACAAATGGACTAAAAACCGCTGTTTTCTCCCCTTCTCAAGAGAGCCTTCCATCTCTCTTGAGTGCATGAAGGTCTTACGATAGGCTTTTTTACCCCTCTTAACTGCCCCTCTTTTATCTGTTTATTGACATTTTTCATAGGCTTAAGATGTGTATCTCTCCCATAACATATAAATTAATCATTTTTTGCTATGATTACTCGAATAATATTATTGATGGATAGAATATGAAACAATTAAAAAAACTTTCAACAATTGCTACTGCGACTGGTCTTGGTACACTTTTAGCGACTGGTGTAACAGGATGTACACAACAGCAGCAACAAGAACAGCAAAAAGCACAGAATGCTTTTGTGATCATAGAAGAAACTGCAGTTGGTAGATACCAGATTAAAGATGAATTCCCTGCAGAAGAAACACGCATTGTACTTAAACAGCTTGATGGTACAGAACGCGTATTGACCAAAGCAGAAATGGATGCATTGGTCGCCCAAGAAGCAGCCAAAATTGACAATGGTACTTCCAACCTCACCCAAGCACAAGATGCTCAAGTCGCACAACAGGGCGGTATGGGTTTAGGCGAGGTACTTCTGGCAAGTATGGCAGGGGCAGTGATCGGTTCTTGGATAGGCTCTAAGCTCTTTGGTAATCAAAACTATCAGAATAACAGAAAAGCGAGCTATAAATCTCCTTCTACCTTTTCAAGAAGCCAAAAAAGTTTTGATTCTGCGAAAAAAAGTAGTTCTAAAAGAAGCGGATTCTTTGGTAACAAAAAAAGCACTTCAAGCCGTTCTGGCGGTTTCTTTGGAGGTTAGATCATGTTGAACTTACAAAAAACCACAGCATTGGATACAGACTATTTAGAATCACTCGGGTTTGTCTGGCATACAGACTCTGATGAGAGCAGTTATATCTCTGATGAACTGGTTGTGGTTTCTGAGGCAGAAGCTGAAGCCTATTATGAAGCAACCAACATGTTGTATGATATGTATGTTGAAGCTGCCGAACATGTCGTGCAGAACAATCTCTTCCATGAGATAGGCATACCTTTTAACCTTGTAGATGTGATCAAAGAGTCATGGGAAAATGATGTACACTGGCATCTTTACGGACGCTTTGATCTCGCAGGCGGAGTGAATGGGAAATCTATCAAACTTTTAGAGTTTAATGCCGATACCCCTACTGCCCTATTTGAAACTGCCATTATACAGTGGGCCTTGCTCAAGAAAAATGGTCTTGAAGAAGAGAGTCAATTCAATGCCCTCTATGAATCACTTGTAGACAATTTTAAACGTCTGGTGACACTGGAAGAAGATGTTTCCACCTTTGAAGAACGTTATGACGGTTGGAACTTTCTCTTTACCTCTGTCAAAGGAAATTCAGAAGAAGAGAATACAGTAAGACTGCTTCAACATATTGCAACTGAAGCCGGTTTCCAAACCCAATTTGCTTACATTGATGACATAGAATTCTCTCCTGAAGAGGGTATCTTTTATGCAGATAAGAACTATGAACTTTGGTTTAAACTGATCCCCTGGGAAGACATTGCACTCGAAGAATCAGATCTGGCAATGCTCCTAACTAGTATTATCAAAAACCAAAAAGCGATCATCTTTAATCCTGCCTATACCCTGCTTTTCCAAAGTAAAGGTTTACTCAAGATCTTATGGGATCTCTACCCTAACCACCCACTTCTACTTGAGAGTTCTTTTGAACCATTGGAAGGAAAAAAACAAGTAAAGAAACCTGTTTTTGGAAGAGAAGGCGGTAGTGTCAGTATCTTGGATGAGAATTCAAATGATATAGAAGCAGTAGAAGGTGAGTATGAGAGTCATAAAATGATCTATCAGGCTTATACAGAGTTGCCAACAGATACCCAAGGACTATCTTATCAAGCCGGTGTATTTTATGCCTATGAAGCTTGTGGACTTGGTTTTAGAAAAGGTGGAAAGATCCTGGACAATATGTCTAAATTCGTAGGGCATATTGTTAAAGCATAAGGAAGCACATATTCCTTTACTCCTTATTTGAACTTGTTCGAGATAACTCCCGGACAAGTTCAATATACAAATACATTTTTCACAATTACCTTTCATTTTTTATCAAATATTTTTACCCATCAAGCTTCATATAAGGCTATAATATTTATTATAATAGGATATAAGTATTATTTATTTAAAATGCTCATAAGGTTAGCATGTCAGAAAGTATGATAAAAAATCCGGGAAGAAAGGAAATAGCTTATGATAAAAAAATTAACAGAAACAGAACGTAGAGAAGTACGCAAGCTGATAAATGAACAAAATGACATAAAATTGGCCAGATGGTTTATTAATCACGATCTCAATCCGCATGATTACATACAGTGCCTGATAAAAGCAAATGAAGGTTTCCATGAACCATACGGATCTGTAGCCATACAGTTATCTGTGTGGAGAAATGAACTGGACAAAGAAGAGCATGAAGACTATAACACTGGATGTGAAATCTGATACTCTGACATGGCCTATAATATCTAACAGTATTTTGACTCATTAAGATATAAAGCAATTAATAATTTCTTATGCTTCATACATCCATATGTGAGAAGAGAATATGATAGATAATGATTTTATAAATTGAAGAATATTATTATTTATAATAAAACATTTTTTTTAGGTAAAATAACTTTATTATATATTTTGACAAGGATAATAGATGCCCCAAACCCTTAAGAGTAAAATCATTTTTAGTGTGCTTTCGTCACTTCTTATCGGGCTCTTAAGCTTTTTTCTTAACCACTTTACATTTATACAGTCTATAGGAATAGGCTTTATTATTTTTGTTTTTTCTTTTTCCCTTTTAAATATAAATAAAAAAAGTTTAAAAGTAGATCCAGTAGATAGTGATGATGAAGTAGAAAGTGATGTAAAATATCGGCTTCTTGAAAAGAAATTCAAAGCTATTTCCGAAAAAGCTGAAATACTGGAACATGAGATCAAATCTACTGAACTTTTTCTTGCAAGTATGTCCCATGAGATACGTACTCCGTTAAACGGTATTATCGGTATGACCGAAGTTCTTGATGAAACGTCATTGTCCCAAGAACAAAAAGAATTTGTCTCTATGATCAGGGAGAGCTCCAATAATCTAAGAGTTATCGTTAATGATGTACTCGATGTCTCGAAGCTGAATGCAGGGAAGATGGAGCTTGAGAGTATTCCATTTGATCTCTTTAGGAAAATAGAAACCTCTGTAGGTATATTCAAACCGAAGATTGAAGAAAAAGAGATCACACTTAAGCTTTTTACTGACCCTATGATACCAAGGCACGTCATTGGGGACCCTACAAGGTTATCACAAGTTATCATTAACTTAGTAAGTAATGCACTGAAGTTTACCGATAAAGGTGGGAAGATAGATGTGACAGCTGAATATATCGATCAGGAAAATGATGTAGTGACCTTTAAAGTATCTGTAAGTGATTCAGGTATAGGTTTAACGCAGGAACAACAAGAAAAGATCTTTGAAGCATACTCCCAAGCCACAGCAAGTACCGCTAGAAAATCAGGAGGAACCGGTCTAGGTTTAATGATCTCAAGTAAGATCATGAATGCTATGGGTACCGAATTAGCGGTAGAGAGTGAAGAAGGGAAAGGGGCTACATTCTTCTTTGTAATTACAATGAAAGTCGATACTCAATCGTCTATACCTGTAGAAGAGAAAGAAGTTGAAGTTGTTGAAAATAGTCAAAACCTGGAGGATATCAATGTATTGGTTGCAGAAGATAATCCTATCAATCAAAAGCTTATTAAAATTGTATTGGAAAACTTCGGTTTAAATGTGACATTAACATCCAATGGACAAGAAGCCTATGAAGCACGGGTAAATGATAAGTATGATCTCATCTTTATGGATATTCAAATGCCTATAATGGGTGGTGTTGAGTCTACACATAGTATTTTAGAATACGAAAAAGAGAATGGAGAAGCACATATACCGATAATTGCATTGACTGCAAATGCACTCCCTGGAGACAAAGAGAAATATATGTCTGAAGGAATGGATGACTATGCAACCAAACCTTTAGATGTTAAGATGATAGAAAAGCTTATTAGGCAATATTGTAATATTAACATGGATTAAACCGCTCCATTCTTTATTGAGAATGTAAGACAGGTTTATTTGATAAAAACTATCATATATTTAAGTTTGCGGGGTCTCTGGTGGAATGGTATCCTCTGATTCACTTTCTTCTTTATTACAATCGATAGAAACGATCTCAACTTCATCAGAGTCTATCCGTGCAGCAGTAAGTTTACCGCCCCACAAACATCCTGTGTCCAATCCCAACACGTGATCATCTTCATAGAGTCCCAAGGTAGACCAGTGTCCAAAAATAATACGCAGATGAATATCTTTACGATTAGTACACTCAAACCAGGGCTTTAGTCCTTTTTCTCTAACAGCCTCTGTGGGAGGACCTTTTTGGTCAAAATCAAGTCTATAATCACCATAGCAAAATCGCATACGGGTGAATGCGCTGACAATGTAACGGTCCATGTCTATAAGACTGGCATCCCTGTTAAAACGTCTCTCACCTTGTTTAAACATTTGTTCAAGCCAGACAGCAGCATGTTCACTTTGTAGTTTTTCCTCTACAGTTTTTGCATACTGCATTGCCATACCCAGATCAAACTCAGGTGAAACACCTGCATGAGCCATACAATACCCAAGATCATAATCCACATGTAAGAACTTTTGCTCTCTAAGCCAATCTATGAGCTTTTTAGCTTCAGGTGACTCAAGTATAGGATCAATAGTCGGATTGGATTTTTTAATACCATAATAAGCTGCTATGAGGGTAATATCATGGTTTCCAAGCACAATCTCAACATTATCTTTGATACTATAGAGATATTCCAGGGTCTCCAGTGAACCTTCTCCTCTGTTCACTAGATCTCCCGCGATCCAAAGCTTGTCTTTTTGGATATCAAACTGTACCTTTTCAAGTAAAGCCCTTAAAGAGTCATAACACCCTTGTATATCTCCTATCGCCCAAACTGCCATCAGCTGTATCCCAACTGTTTTTTATACTCGGCTGCTTTTGCATTCAGTGTCATCTTTGCATAAGCTGCCGAAGGTGAAGGAAGATAGACAGTTTCTATATTCAAGTGTGGGAAATGTGTTTTAAAAAGTGCTTCTGCCTTTTTCCCTGTAAATGCCAACTTGGATATGCTTGGATGTTCCTCTAAGAAAGCAGCTAAGTCATTGACCTCTTCATTTTCCAATGAACTGTCAAGAGAGTTCTCTCTGCTACAACCTTTGATCATATCCCAAAGTCCAAACTTACACTCTTTAAGTAACCAGATTTTCTGGTCACGATTGTTCACAGGATAGCTTGTTACATTTTCAAGGATCTTCCAAAATTGATTGCGTGGGTGTGCATAGTAAAAGTTCTTTTCAAAAGACTGAATACTGGGAAAAGAACCAAGTATCAGTATCCGTGTATCTTTAAATACGATCGGTTTAAAAGGATGTACTAAAACTTCAATTTCCGTCATTCTACTTACATGCCTTTCGCATATTTTGCACCATAAGTACGATAAGAGCAAGAGAGAAGATCTTAAAATTAATCTCACTTCCTTTATGGGTATTCATAAATGCAGCTGTTTGAGTAGCTTCGACACCCTGTTCTTGCATTGCAATGATATCAGGGATGTAATAGTGGGCAAAAAGCAGTCCAGTAGCCAAAACGAAAAATGTGGCGACCTTTGTCAAAGTATCTCGTTCAAATTTTTTAAATTTATACCCTTCATACAAAATAACAGCCACAATGACTACATTGACGATATAAGAGAGTCTTAAAAAATTCTCTGTCATGATCTGACCCTCTTGAAATTGTGTTAATACTTCTGCACCTATCCATTGGTCTGTATTGAATGTCACGGGTGCCACAACGATACCTGCAAAAAGTCCTGCTCCAAGCATCGCACCTAAAAGTATGAGATATGCCATAGTTACCATTCTAAAATATTTGTTCATTCTTGCTCGCTTTCATTAAATTGTATTACGAACCCGCGATCCAAGCCCGCTAGATCTTTATAAAATTTTATATATTCTACCCCGATTTGACTAACAAAATCTTGTAAGGGCTCTTTTTGATCATATCCCATCTCACAGGCAAGATACTTAATGTTCCTATCTTTCACATCCAAAATGATCTGCTTGAGTAGTTCATCCCCTACACATCCACCAAAAAGTGCTTCTTTTGGTTCATAGTCAATAACATTGGATTCAAGTAAAAAGTCTTCTGCAATATAAGGAGGGTTGGAAACTACCAGTTCAACCCTTTCAGATACCTCATCCAAAAGGTTAGACTTACGAAGTTCTATCTGATTATTTAAGCCGAATGTTTCAATGTTCTTTCCTGCCACCTTTAGTGGTATGTCAGAAATATCTGTAGCTATGATGTGAAGATCAGGAAACTTACGTGCCAACACGATAGAGATAGCACCAGACCCCACACCTATTTCAGCGATCTCGGTGATCTTTTCATTCTCTATGATCTCAGCGACCAAATCTATCAGTATTTCTGTTTCAGGACGTGGGATAAGTACACCTGGTTCCACATCCAAATGAATATCGTAAAAACTAGCAGAACCTGCAATATACTCATATGGTTCATGTTCAGCCCTTCTTTGAATAAGCTTTTGAAAGGCATCAATATTCACGATATTTTCCATATCATGCATGATCAAATAGGTACGATCCTTTTCAAGATGAAAGGCTAAAAGCATTTCTGCTTCAAAAGCAGGACGCTCACAAGCTTCTTGAAGTACTTCTCTTGACCAAGAGAGCCCTTCTCTAATCGTCATTTCTGTCCATATGTGAGAAGATACCTTCTTTAGACAATGCTGCTTCTTCACCTACGATAGTATTGGATGCATCAAATCCCAACTCTTTGAGTCTTTCAAGGACTGGCGGATGTGTATAGTAAAAGAAGATCACCAGTGGATGTGATTTTGGAAATGCCTTATTTTCTGTCACAAGTTTCATCAATGCAGAAACAAGATTCTCTTTACCACCCATTTGTGAACCATACTCATCGGCTGCATACTCATTATGACGGCTGACATAAGACATAAAAGGTGTAAAGACAAAACTTACAAGAGGCAATAACAACATCAACATCGCTATTTGTACCCCTGCCTCAGGAATCACACCCATTTGTGTGAAAAGTACATCAGGCAAATGTCCAAAGAGATAAAATGCGATAAACAAAAGTACACCCATAAGGCCGATATTTTTCCAAATATCCCCATGTGAAAAGTGCCCCAGTTCATGTCCAAGTACTGCAAGAAGCTCTTTGGTATTAAGCTTTTCCAATAACGTGTCAAAAAGTACAACACGCTTACTTTTACCTAGACCACCGAAAAATGCATTTAAACGGCTGTCACGTTTACTCGCATCCATGACAAAGATCCCATCACTTTTAAGCCCTGCTTGGTTCATCATCCCTGTAATTTTTTCTTTGAGTTCTCCCTCTTCAAGTGGAGAGAACTTGTTAAAAAGTGCCATAAAAGTAGGGGCCAACAAATTTGCGATGATTGCCACAGTAAACATCGCTGCAAAGCCCCAGATCCACCACGACTCATAACTCTCTATGATCCAAGATAACAGTGCAAATACAGCACCTCCTAAAATAAAGAACAATAGACTTGACTTCAGCGCATCTACTACATACATCTTCGCTGTCATCTTGTTAAATCCGAACGCTTCATCTATCTTAAACTTCTGATAAAGTTCAAACGGAAGTCCTATGATGTAATTGACTATGATAAATCCAAACAAAAAGAGTACTGCCTGCATTAGGCTGCCTTCTATTTGAATCATAGAAGAAAGCCAGGCAAAACCGGCAAATACCCACCAGATAAATACCAGATAATCTACAAATGTCGTCACAAGAGAAAGTTTTCCATTCGCTACTGCATAGTTACCAGCAGTAAGATATTTATCTGCTGACATCAGTACGGGTGTTTTTCTTTTTTCTTCATTGATATACCCTATTTGCATAATGGAGATATAGAGTTTCATAAATGTATATATAGAGTAGATGATAATAATAGTTTCTAACATAAATGTCCTTGTATATAATGGGTGGAATATACCAAATCAAGCCTTAAACCCCACTCAATTTGATATAATTCTACCAATATACTACAAGGAACACTTTTGGCGCTCATTGACCTCTTTGATATCAAAAAACAGTATGACATTAAATTACTTCTCAATGGGGTTGATTTTCATCTGAATGAAGGTGAACGTGTGACGATCGTCGGACGGAATGGCTGTGGTAAATCTACGCTTATGAAGATCATCATGGGTCAGGAAGAACCCACTGAAGGGAAAAGAGTCATCAACAGTTCCATACAGGTCGAAATGCTCTCTCAACAACCCCGTTTTGATTCGGGACTTTCTGTTCGAGAAGCCATATTTAATGAACTCACGGAGCTCAAAAAGGCGAAAGAAGAATATGACTCACTTAGTCTCAAAGTGGCTGAAGATTTTGAAAATCAAGATCTACTCAAGCAACTCGAAAAGATCAGCACTTTTCTGGACCACCACAATGCCTGGAACCTTGATGACAAGATAGAACGTGTGATGCAGGAGTTTCAACTCAAGGCCTATGAAGACAGGCCAGTCATTTCTCTTTCCGGAGGAGAACAACGCCGTGTCGCTCTAGCCTCTCTCATACTTAAAAAACCTGATGTACTGCTTCTGGATGAACCTACCAACCACCTTGATGTCTATATGGTAGAGTTCTTAGAAGAGATGCTTCTCAAAGAGAACTTTACACTGCTCTTCATCTCGCATGATAGACATTTCATCGATACCATTGCTACACGTGTTGTAGAAGTGGATAATCAAGAACTCATAAGCTATAAAGGTGGATATATGAGCTACCTTGAACAAAAAGAAGCACGTATGCATGCGTTGAAAAAAGGACATGAAAACCTGCTAAGACTACTGAAACAGGAAGAAGCGTGGTTGAGCAAAGGGGTAAAAGCCAGGGAAAAGCGTAACCAGGGACGTAAAAAACGTGTCTTTGAGCTTCGTGATGAAGCGAAGAAAAATCCTACACTGATCCGAAAAATGATGGTAGAGCTTGAACGTGAAAAGAAACATTTTAACCGTGATGAGGGTGTTTCACGTAAAAAGATGCTTTTTGAACTTGAGAACATGTCATACGAAGTTCCGGGGAAGAAACTTATAGAGCACTTTAGTACACGCATCTTGCAAAAAGATAAAATTGCCATTGTAGGGATCAACGGTGCAGGAAAATCTACCCTTTTAAAACTGATGCTTGGACGCATAAAACCCCAAAGCGGTGTCATTAAACAAGGAGATTTCTCCGTAGGTTATTTCGACCAGCACAGAGAAATGCTTGATGACAATAAATCATTGATCGAAACCTTCTGCCCTGACGGCGGTGATCAGATTGAAGTACAGGGAGTTAACTTTCATGTCTATGGCTACCTAAAATCTTTTCTTTTTCCTAAAGAGTTCCTAGACAAAAAAATAGGCATGCTTTCTGGAGGAGAAAAGAACCGTGTAGCACTTGCACTGCTTCTGACCAAAAAAGTAGACTGTCTTATCTTGGATGAGCCTACCAATGACCTCGATATACAAACCATTAACATTCTCGAAGAAAAACTCATTCACTTTCCAGGAGCTATCTTATTTGTATCCCATGACCGATACTTCATAGACAAAATAGCATCCAAGCTCTTTATCTTTAAAGGAAATGGTGTGGTTGAAGAATCTTATCAGACCTATACTGAATACTTAGAGATAGAAAAAGAGATGAAAGAGCTTGACACCCTTGAAAAAGAGGTCAAGGTCAGTGTGAAAAAAGAAGAGCCTAAAGTCGAAAAGAAACAGACAAAACTGAGCTATAAAGAACAAAAAGATTACGATACACTGCCTGATGAAATAGAAGCCTTGGAAGAGGAGATAGAAACACTCAACGCATGTTTACAAGATCCGAAGTGCTATCAAGAAAAAGGTCTTGCTGCTCTTAGTGAAGAGTTGTCCAAACTTGAAAATATCTATGAAGAGAAAAGTGAGAGATACCTGGAAGTGTTAGAGATATTTGAATCTCTTTAATTACCAGTATATTACAACACTACGTCTTCCCCAACGGAGTGCTTTTCTTCTGTCCAGTCCCATATAGATATCTATACGTTTTTTATAACGCTTATTCATTTTATCACGTACCCGATAGTAACCGGGAAGTCCCCCGATACGTACTTTTGTTCCGTTACGCATACCATATCTTGTTAGCATATCTCTGGAAACTGCGATGATCTTCATACCTGGACGAATACGATTATTCCATGCTGCCAGAAAAGGAGTACTGTCTGTTTGAGCTGCATGTGAACTGTATGCTGTTGCTGTCACACGAAGTTTACGCTTACCAAATTCTCTAAGTAGCTTTACTTTTCCGCTCTTTTTTTGTTGTGCTATTCTTTTCTTTTTTGCTTCTTCTTTTTTCTTTTGAGCCAAAACATAAGGAAGCGGAAGTTTTATGATCTTTCCTGTGCGTATCACGGTATTGCTCTTTATGCCATTAAATTGTACCAATGCTTTGGGATCAAGATTAAATTTCTTGGCGATTGAAATAAGTGTGTCACCCTCTTCTACTTTATACTTAGCCGATACCAATGCATCAATTACTTTTTGCTCAAAAGGAAGTTTTAATTTTTGCCCGATCCGTAATGGAGCCTTTGTTTTTAAACCATTCATTTTTGCAAGTTCTTTGGTCTTAAAACCAAACTTCTTTGCAAGTTTACTTAAGGCATCACCTCTCACAACAGTGTATTGACCATGTCTGAGCTGAATTTTTTCAGAATCTGTCTTTTCTGAAAGTTCTTTTCCTATAACAGGTTCAACTTCAGATTCTTCTATCTCTCCAATTTTTTCATCTATAAGTTCTTGTGAAACAGGCTCTTTGACCACTACAGGTTTGATAGGTGATACGTCACTTCCTTTGAAACGCATAGAGTCTTGAATTTTTACATATTTATCTATCATCTCTTCTACTGAAACAACTCTCATGAAACGCTTTTTTTCAGGTCGGGGTAAGTTTTTTACTCTAATAAGTTTTTTTCTATCCTGATCATAAATGATCTCTTTGGTTTTGAGTAGTTTCGCACCATAAGGGTAACACTCAGTAATGTCTTCGATCGCAACCCTGCAATCGATCATTTGTTTCGCAACAGCGGTCTCTATAAATAGAAATGAGAATAAAAATGCAAAATATTTTCTGGACATTACGTTATGTCAAACTATAAAAAGTTTAACATCTCCCCTTTTATGGATTCTTTTTCTACTACTACAGAATGAATAACAGGTTTATCGAACAGACCATGTATCATAGGTGGTACAGCAACTCCTGCATGTTCACTTACCCATTTCAATGCCTCTACATCATCTTTCACCTCATGACCCAATGATTTTGAAACCGACGGACTGAATTTTGTCCATTCAGCAGTTGAATACACAACTGTTTTAAGCTTTTTATCTCTTAATGTGTCATAGGCTCTCATACAAGTTGCTGTATGTGGGTCCATGATATACCCTTTTTTTGCATACGCACCCACCACAGATTCACACTCTTCATCATCTGAGAAAGAAGCGTCAAAATCTTCACGTAGTGATGCAAGTTCATCCGCAGTCAATTGATATTTTCCATCAGCTGCCAATGCTCCCATCAGTTCCTTTGTACGTGCTGCACCAAATTTATCGAACATAATACGCTCAACATTTGAACTTTTTAAGATATCCATCGCTGGAGATTCTGTCTGTATGAGTTCACGTGTTGTAAGGTCATAGGCACCATTGGTAATCCAATCTGTCAAAATATTATTGATATTGGATGAGATCAGTATCTTTTCTATCGGCAATCCTGCTTTTTTGGCATAATAGGCACCCAGTGCATTACCAAAGTTTCCACTTGGAACGACTAGGTAGATCTTTTCACCCATTTGTATTTTCTCTTGACGTACCAACTCCAAGTAAGAGTGAATATGATAAATGATCTGAAAGATAATACGCCCAAAGTTTACAGAGTTTGCTGCTGAAAGTTTAATATCTCTCTCATCTAGCTCTGCCTTGAAATCATCAGAAGCCAGCAGATCCTTGAGTGTATTTTGCGTATCATCAAAGTTACCCTTCACACCTATCACCTTAAGGTTTGAAGCATCTTCAGTGACCATTTGCAATCTTTGAACATCTGACGTACCGCCATCAGGGTAAAGACAAGCTACTTGAACCCCATCTTGATCTTTAAATGTCTCCAGTGTAGCAGGACCTGTGTCACCACTTGTCGCTGCCATGATAAGATAATGCTCACCTCTTTTTTGTGCCAGTTTACTCAATACATAGCCAAAAGGCTGCAATGCCATATCTTTAAAAGCTCTTGTTGGTCCATGATAAAGTTCAGAAACAAAACAATCCTCTTCTATTTGTGAAAGAGGTACCGGATTGGAAGGATCATCAAACGCATCATATCTTTTTAATGCTTCTTCAAGTACTTCTGTTTCGATATCTATACCAAATTGTGTTAAAAAATCTAATGCCAATGTTTTATAATGGCTTGAGAGATGTCCCTCTAAAAAATTTGTATCTAAACTTGGAAGTTCTTTGGGTACATACAGCCCACCAAAACTGGCACTTGGGCTAAGTATCGCTTCTGAAAATGGTACAGATGAAGGTTTCTGTCCGTCATTTCCACGTGTCTCAATAAATTGCATCTATATTATCCTACTGTTTATATTCATAGTAATTATAGCCAAATAAGCTAAGGGTTGTAAGAATCAGGGAAGGGAGTTATTCATGAAGTAACATAAGTATCTAGTGTCTATTTACCCTCTAATCATAGGAGAAGATGTTTAGGGAAAAGAATGTCAACTAATAAAAATTATAGTAGTAAACAGAACACTAAAATACTCAGGTAATAGAAGAAAGAAACTTTCTAAAAAGATAGAATGAGTTTATATCTCTATTGGTAGTCTGGCGATCTACGTGAGACCCATGACTTTCCGTACCCATCTCGCGATGAACTTGGCTTTTTCAATACAGTATAACCGTATGAAAGAATTATAACCCTAAGATACTTAATCTTTGTTAAGTATTCTCTATTTTTCTTTTTTAGCTATATTTAACATATAGATCTTTGTCGATCTGCTGTAACTGTCACTTCCACCGACAGCAATCATACTTCCATCAGACAAACGCGTAATGGCATTGACACTGTCTTTACCTCTATTTCCATAGACATGAGACCAGACAAGCTTTCCAGAGTTATCAAGTGCGATCAAATAAGCACTGTGATCACCTTTTCCTAACGTACTTGTACCTCCCGCGATCATCACCCCTCCATCAGATGTGGCAGCCACGGCATTACCATATTCATAATATTTAAACCCATAGATCTTATGCCAAAGCATCTTACCATCAGCATTTAACTTCATGATAGACATATCTGTATTCTCACTCTTATATGAACTTGTAGAACCTGTTGCTACGATACCGCCATCTGCAGTAGCTGTTACACCATTTAAACGATCAGATAGATCTCCACCATAGGTTTGAGACCAGATCTTCTTTCCATTCTGGTCCATTTTGAGTACAAAGAAGTCTGTATTTCCAGCACGTCCTTTTTCACGGTATCCTACAAGTACCATATTGCCATCTTTTGTGCGTATCAATGCCTCAGCACTATCTTCCTTCTTCCCTCCAACAATAAATGATGAGATCATTTTTCCATTCTTATTGAGTTTGGCGATATAGATATCTTTATACCCTTTCCCATAGGAAGTAGTATTTCCAACTACAAGTGCACCACCATCATCTGTCTCAGCAATTCCTCCTGCAAATTCATCACGATCACCGCCAAAGCTTTGATCCCAGATCACATTCCCCTCAAGAGAAATTTTCGCTACATAGAGATCTCTATCGTAACTTTTAGCATATGACTTAGAACTTCCCAATACCATGAGATTTCCATCTGCAGTACGGATGATCGCTTTACCGTCATCTTCTTTTTCACCACCAAGTAATAAACGCCATGACATTGCACCCTTGTTATTCATACGTGATACACAAATATCCGTACGCTTTGCGCCAAATGATCTACATGTACCGACCATCACACTGTCGCCATTATCAAGTGCAACAATACCATGTGCGATATCTCCATCCTCTCCACCGTACATTTTTTTCCATACCGCATGATAAAGTTCTTCTTTTTTAACGGTTTTTTTCTTCTTGGATTTTTTTGCCTCTACCATCTCTTTTGCACTCTTGTCAGAAGGATCCCGAAACTCATTAATATCATCTATGGAAGACTTGACTTTATCTTTTACATCTTCAAAACTGAGTGCTTGAAGTGAAACAGCACTGGTGAGTATTGCAGTTGCAACAACTAATTTTTTCAACATGTTATCCCTCCCCTTATAGTTCAATACAAGTACCTACACCGGCACTTGTTAAAATTTCCAGAAGCAATGAATGCTCAACACGTCCATCGATAATGTGTGCTTTTTTTACACCTCCACGTAATGCCTCTATACAGGCATCCACTTTAGGTACCATACCACCCTGTATCGTTCCATCTGCTTTAAGGGCTTCTGTCTTCTCTATACTTAAGTTCGTAAGAAGCTCCATATTTTTATCCAGTACACCCGGTGTATCTGTGAGAAAAAGTACTTTTCTCGCTTCCATTGCTACAGCAATTCTACTTGCCGCAAGGTCAGCATTGATATTGAATCCAGGATGTCCCATTGTACTGCTTCCAGCTATAGGGGCGATTACTGGAATGGCCCCGTCATCAATAATATTATTAACGATTTCAGGATTGACATGTTCGATGAGCCCCGTATATCCGAAATTTTCAAAATCTTTTGGTATCCCCTTTAGGAAACCACCGTCTTTACCAGAAATACCAATCGCTTTAGAGCCATGGTTATCAAGCAAAGAGACGATCTCTTTGTTAATCTTACCACTTAATACCATCTCTACCACACGCATCACTTCTTTTGTGGTCACACGCTGACCGTCTACAAACTCCGTACCTACTCCCAGATCAGCAAGCAGTTCTGTGATACTTTTACCTCCGCCATGAACGATGATAGGCTTCATACCTACTAGATGTAAAAGTACTATATCCTGAGCAAACTGTTCTTTAAGTTCATCACTTGTTTGTGCAGAACCACCATACTTGATCACTATTTTTTCATTGGCAAATTTTTTGATATACGGTAAAGCTTCAAGGAGCGTTTTTACGACATCGATCTTCTTATTCATTTTAAGTATCCCTTTATATATTCTTCTACTTGCATAAAGATAGTCTCTTTTATCTCTAATTTTAACTTCATTTGAGAGATAGGCAACTTAAAGCCTTTCATTTTTACCATATCTTTTTGTGTTACAAGAAGACTCTCAGCCTTATACTCTGATAGAAGTTTTTCCAACTTCTCTTCTTCAAAATACGCATGGTCTTCCAAATAGACTTTATGCACAACACCTTCAGGAAGATAACTGTCAAGCCTACTAGGGTTTGAGATAGCTGTCACAAGCAGCATCTTTGGTCTCAGGTTTTCAAAACCTACTTCTCTTCTAAAGGCTTCTCCCTCTTTAGCTACGATATCTGCATACATTTTATTGAACCAGAACTCTCTGAATGCACCTGCTGGAAACGGCAGATAATTATGAATGTGTTCCGGCTCAAGAAGAATTTCAAATTTGGCTATCTCAACACGGTTAAATCCGTCATCTAGGATAATACACTTTGCGCCCTTCTCTTTCGCCAATGCAATAGCCAACTCCCGATCTTCACTTACAATGACACTGGCCTTAGGCAATGACACTGCCATAAGCATAGGTTCGTCTCCACTCTGAGTAACATTGGTAAGTATCTCTCCGTATGAGCTGACCTCGAGCAAACCTTTACTTTTTCGTCCATACCCACGAGAGATGATGAAGAGATCTTCAAAATTTGAAGCAAGTGCTATGACAAAAGGAGTTTTTCCGCTTCCACCCACGATAAGATTTCCTACCGAAATAATGGGAATGTCAAAACCTTTCTTTGAAGTGAGCATTCTTCGTACTGACATTATCAGGCCATAGACTATTGAAAATGGGAAGAGAAGCAGTATTACAGGATAATGGTACCATTTCGGTAAAAAGAACATCGCTTCAAAAAAAGCTCTCATGAGCACTCCTTTGCACCCAGTTTCATGATTTCAGAACAGGAAAATCCAGCTTCTTTTCTGGCTTCTACATTGACATGGGGACGATGCTTTGAGAGCAGATGATACCGTTCAAGTATCTCAAAATAGACTTGTTCTTCTGTGCCCTTTTCATACCCCTCTTTTTGACATAGGGTCTTGAACCACTTGTCTCCCTTATGTACATGGTCTATCTCTTCAGCATAGATGATATTCAATGCATCTATCAGTTTTTTTACCTGAGGATTTTTACGTTTATTGTCCAGTTTTTTAATGATCTGTGGACTTACATCCAGTCCCGATGCCTCATAGTAACGCGGTATGATCGCCATACGGTCAAGTATACTCTTTGCTGTATGTTCAGCAGCATCAAAAAGCCCACAATGTACAGGAAAATCACCATATGCATATCCAAGCTCTCCCAATAAACTCTCGAGCATTTTAAAATGACGTATCTCATCACTTGCAACTTCAAGCCAGTCGATTTTATAGTTATTTGGCATCTTTGGATAACGATAGACAGCATCAAGTGCCAGATCTATAGCAGAATACTCTATATGTGCTATGGCATGCACTAACGTAGCCAATCCCTCTTTACTCTCAAAATCTTTTCTTGCAGGTAGTTCTCTAGGATCAACGATGTGACATTTGGAAGCATATGAAGGTTCAGAAAATAATGCAGGGGTAAAATCATCATCACACCTTATTTCATTTTGGATACAATACTCCAAACATTGAGTGGTCAACGCTTCTTTTATAAGAATATCATCACTGATAATAGTACGCTCTAAAAGACTAAATATATTCATAGGAGAATTATATCATGCAAATCAAAATACAACCTATGGGAGTTTACCAAACTAACTGTTACATCGCGACAATCGATGGTAAAGATTTCATTATTGACCCGGGTATGGGTGCGACACAATGGGTCCTTGACAATGTGACAAATCCCGTAGCTATACTCAACACGCATGGACATTTTGACCATGTATGGTCAAATGCAGAGGTCAAAGAGAGATTAAATATTCCTATCTATTGTCCTAAAGGTGATGTTTTCATGCTCACCGATGATCCATTAAATCAAGGTACACCGGCAAGTAAACCTGATCATATCATTGTAGGAGATGAGCAGCTAGAGATAGAAGGTGTAAAGATAACATTCCGTCACTTTCCAGGACATACGCCGGGATGCAGTATTATCGAGATCCAAGATGTCTGGTTCAGTGGAGACTTCCTGTTCGAACAGAGTATAGGAAGATGGGACTTCCCTTCCTCAAGTGGAGAAGATATGGTAAAGAGTTTGGAAAAAGCACTTACATTGGAAGGTGACTATACGATCTACCCAGGTCATGGCATGAGCACGACGCTGAAAGCAGAACAAAGGGTCATCCCATTTTGGATAGACCAAGTCAAGAGAACGATTTGACCATAGACTCTAGACTAGTTGTTCATACCGCATTTTCCAGGAGCGCACTTTCCTGCTTCACACTTCATAAAAGGTTCTAGATCACTTTGTTTTGTAGGTTCATATGTTTCAAATGCCCCTTCACTATAGAGAATGTAAGCCAAGACAGCAGCAACTATTGCAAAAGCTAAAAAAACATAGAGTAGAAATTTTTTCATTGTCGTTTACCTTGAATCGTATTTAAAAAATGAAGTATAGCATAAGCTTCTATTAGCTTAAGACATGTGAAGGTAATACAAATGTCATAAAATTACCTTTAAACACCAACTTATCATTCACAAAAGCTTCAACCTCTACCTCAGCTTTCTTACCTTTTATAGTAGTGACTGTAGCCTTACATATGACTGCATCACCTGCTTTCACAGGAGCTATAAACGTGGAACTTGAAGCACCCAATACAACATAAGGGTCATTCACTGCACTCATCGCAGCATAATCTGCTGCGCCAAATATAAAACCACCATGAACCAAACCTTGTGTATCAGCTGCCATCTGCTGTGTAGTATGAAGCAGCACCTCTGCATAGTTCTCTTCAAGCTTTATCACTTTTCCGCAGAGTGACGTATTGATATTTAAATGGGTATTAAGTTGCATAAAAGATCCTCAAAGTTTTTGAAATTATATCAAAAGTCAACCTATTGATCACACAAATACACTTTGTCATAGCGAACGCCCTTGAAAGCGAAGCATTTTGAGAGCTATGACGCTTTTTTGGTTTCGTTTTTTCTAAAAAAAGGAAAGGAGAAAGAACGCCACAATTAAAATAAGAGGAAATATGTATAAATTAAAAAAGCTGGAAAATATAATGAGGGATCCCCGTGTCAAGCACGAGGATGACGAAAGAAAACACTTAATAAGAAAACTTATAGCCTCTACGACGTACAGTATGGATCACTTGGAATCCAAGTATACTCTTCAAACGCTTACGAATCTGGTTGATCGCAACTTCAACAGTATTATCACTCACATACTCAGGCTCTTCCCAAAGTGCATTAATGATCTCATCTTTTGAAAAGACACGTTGTTTACGAAGTGCAAGATATGCCAAGATGTCAAATGTTTTACCATTAAGAGAAACGATCTTCTCATCATACTCTATCTTTTTGTTCGCAATGTCTATTACAAGCTTATCAATATTTACCTGTGTACCAAAAAGATGTCTCATATTCGCTAAGACTCTTGCAGCGATAAGGTCTGGATACTCACAGTGTTGATAGATGACATCATCTACACCCAAAGAGAAGAAACCAGCTTGTGCTCTCACATTACTAGTAAGTATCATGATCTTTGTTTCACTCTTTTTCTTTTTCACTTCATTCACATAACGCTCAAGTGAAAACTTTACACCTTCATCAACGATCACCACAAGTTCGTAGTGTCTGAAGTCTGTAAAATTGGTCGCATCGTACATATCTTTTGCATTGTCAACAATACAAATAAAGTATTTATCTAATTCTTTTTCAAGTTCTTTGACGTATTCGTCATTGAAACCTACGGTTAATATTCTCATTCTTTTCCATTCAATGGGAAAGTGTCAAAACTTAAATTTTGTCCACTTTTCTCTTTTATTAGCGTATTTATAGCTAAATCAACCTTATTTAAAAATAAAAGTAAGTTTAAGAATTGGGGTTTTTATACCACTTTAATGTGATTTAATGGCTTTTATGTAGACTCTTTTAGGTGCAGGAGAAGATTTAAATGACCGTTATCAGAGCAAAAGCCCTGCTAACTTACGCTAACGCTAAGTTTGCTTTAGCAGCAGGCTCGCGTAACTGGTTACGCTAGGAAATCATAATGATTTAATGGCTTTTATATAGACTCTTTTAGGTGCAGGATACCCTTCGACTGTCTTGGTATCGTCATTGGGATCAAGGAAGTCTTCAAGACTTTGTGTATCGATCCACTCTGTCTTTCTTTGTTCATTGGGTTCTGTTTTCATCGTTTCCAATACTTCAACTGTTTCAAACCCTGCTCTGTAACACCAGTTCTTTAAAGCACTGACTGTAGGGACAAAATAAATATTTGGTATCTTTGAATAGCGGTCTCTAGGCGTCAAACACATCTCACCTTCACCATCTATCATAAAAGTATCTAAAATAAGTTCACCACCTTTGTTGAGTCCTTTAAAGAGTGATTTCAACATTGCAACAGGGTCTGACCTGTGATATAGTACCCCTAAACAAAAAAGTGTATCGAACTTATGTTCATAGAACTCCACATGTTCCACACCTAACATTTCATACTCAATGTCAGACTTAATGAAATGGTTCATAAATTGAAATTGTGAATAATAGATAGCAGATGGATCAAACCCTATCAGTTTTTTAGGGTCCTGGCTTAACATACGAAAGAGATAATAGCCATTGTTACATCCTATGTCACCAACTATCTTTCCTTTTATATCAAAATGAGGTTCAAGAAGATTGTATTTAATCTGGCTTTGCCATTCAGAGTCTATAAACAGATCATTGATCTGAAAAGGCCCTTTTCGCCAAGGTTTCATCAGAAGGGCTGTCTCTTTTATCTGCTGCGCATCTTCGGTACTTAGGTTTGGTATTTGAACCTCAACTCTATCCCCGAGTTTAACCTCAATATTTTCATACGTTTTGAGCGTTTTAATAGCCTCTTGGTAAGGAATAATATTTTTCCATGTAAGCCATTTCTTTCGCTCATCTCGTAATGTGTTTAAATCCATCTATTTTTTGATATACGCTTTCTTAATAACTTGGTCGAACATAGGTCTGTCACCTCTACCCGTAGAAACATTTTCCATTTTTCGTACTGTTTTCTCACCTGAGACCACTTCACCAAAAATAGTATGTTTACCATTTAACCAAGGTGTTGGCGCAAGTGTAATGAAGAACTGACTTCCGTTTGTTTTAGGACCACGGTTTGCCATAGCCAGTAACATCGGTTTGTCAAATACAACATTGGGTGCAAACTCATCTTTAAAATTTTTTTTCCAGATAGACTCACCACCCCTACCTGTACCGGTAGGATCACCACCTTGGATCATAAAACCTTTAATAATTCTATGAAAGATAAGTCCGTTATAGTAACCGTTCTTCACATGTGTGGTAAAGTTCTCTACCGCAAGTGGTGCTACATCAGGATAGAGTTTTAATTCAATTTTTCCTATATTGGTTTCAAGTACCACTATAGTATCTTTTGCATATGCCTGAAATCCTAATCCTATAAATAGTATTGCTACTAAAATTTTCTTCATTTATATATCCTTTAAAACTAATTTTTTTAATTATAACCATTTTAAAATTTTACTTCGCATAATTCACAGCACGGGTTTCCCTGATCACATTCACTTTGATTTCTCCTGGGTACTGCACTTTTTCCTGTATATCTTTGGCTATCTCTTTACTTAAAAGTACGGCTTCATTATCACTCATCTTATTTGCATTGACAAAAACCCGTATCTCTCTTCCTGCATTAATAGCATAGGCTTGATTGACAAACTCTTTACTCAGTGCTATATCTTCTACTTCTTTTACACGCTTGGTAAAGCTCTCAAGCACTTCTCTTCTGGCCCCTGGTCTTGCTGCAGAAAGTTTATCTGCAGCACAAACTGCAGCACTCTCTACAGAGTCCGGTTCTTCATGTCCATGATGGGCATAGATAGCATTGATAACGGAAGGGTGTTCTCCGTGTCTACGACAAAGATCTGCACCTATGTCTACGTGTGAACCACCCATATCTTGTGTCAATGCCTTACCAATGTCATGTAAAAGACCTGCACGAAGGGCGAGTTTTTCATCTCCACCCATTTCTGCTGCCATTACACGTGCCAGTTTGGCGACCTCCAAAGTGTGTGCCAGTGCATTTTGTCCATAACTGGCTCTATATTTCATACGGCCTAGCAGTCTTACAAGCTCTTCATGCATAGGGAAAAGGCCCAATTCTATCAATATGTTTTCACCCTCTTCAAAAGTCTTTTGCTCAAACTCTTCTTCTACTTTAGCATGTACTTCTTCTATACGACCAGGATGTATACGTCCATCTTCTACCAGTATCTCTATGACCCTGGTTGCAATAGCCCTTCGGTAAAGGTTAAAACTACTTACAAGTATCACACCTGGCGTTTCATCGATGACGATATCCACACCCAAAAGCATCTCAAGGGTCTTAATATTTCTACCCTCTTTACCGATGATACGCCCTTTGTGCTCATCACTTGGTAAGTTTACGAGATTGATAAGACGTTCACCGGCAAAATCACCTGCATAACGCGTAGTTGCCTGTGCCAAAATATAATTGGCATTTTTTTCACCTTCATCCTTGGCGATCTGTTCATATTTACGTACGATACCTGCGATATCTGCACGACTCTGTAGTTCTACTTTTTCTAAAATGTATGCCTTGGCTTCTTCTTTTGTCAAAGAGGCTACATTTTGCAATTTATCTACAGCGTCGTCAATCGCACCTTGCTTTTTTTGCTCAAGATTCTCTAACTGCATCTCTTTCTCGAGTACCCTCTGTTCCAAAAGTTTTAAAGCATCTTCTTTTGAAGTCAACTCTTTTGTTTGCAGTATCAATGCACGATTACGTTCATCCGTTTTTGCAACACGCTTTTGAAATTCACGCTCTTGTTCCAACTCTTTCTCTTTGATCTTCACATGCGTAGATTTAAGTAAAAGTTCTGTCTCTTTCTCTATCGCTTTAGCCTTGGCTTTGGCTTCTTTCTCTATATATGAAAATCTATTTTTTGCCATATTTTTGGTCCACAGGTAACAGATACCTGCACCTGTAGCTACACCGGCTACACCGGGTACGATGATCTCTATCATTTTGTATCCTTTTAGGATGTAACGATCATGTCTGCTTTTACATCGTGATCGTCTGTAACGATCTCTTTGCTGTAACACAATTCACGCGCTACAAAAATTGTTTGTTTTATATTTTGACTCTGTTTCTCAAAAAATCTATCGTACATACCTTTACCAAATCCAACACGTCTATCTGTTGCATCTACTCCTACAATAGGTACGATAGCTAAATCTATATGCTTTATTCTATATTGTTTTGAATCATTGGGTTCTTGTATCCCAAACTTTTTTTTCTTCAGTGGAAGTCTATATTTTACCAACCTAAAACTTGTACCTTCCATAAACGGTACATAGAGTGCTCTTTTTTCTTTGCGCAAACGTTTTATGAGTGGATATAAATTCACTTCCATTTTTAAAGGTATATAAAGCATTATATTTTTAGCATTGCTTTGGTCAATATATCGATATAAAACTTCTAATATCTTCTTATCTTTTTGATAACTGCCGGATCCCGAAGCTTGCTTTAATCGTTTCAGACTTTCACATCTAAATTGCTTTTTTTTACCCTCTTTTGTCATATCGATCCGTTCACTCATCTTGTTATTTATTGCTCTTTGGATATAATCGCCATACTAATTATACCAAAAGGGTCTGTGTGCATAAAAAAGGTGCTCTTCTTTTACTCATATCACTTATTATTCTGATTATTATTTCAATAGTATGGGAAGATGAAAAACCGGATGTTACACCCATTCCCATAGAGAATACGACTGAAGTTATTTCACAAACGGATACTCTTGTTCAAGAAGAAAAAAGATTTAAACTAGAAAGAAAACAAGAGATTCCAGCAGTTGACACCCCAAAGGAAGAGCTCTCTATAGACAAGATACCTGCGGAAGAGACAAATATATCTGCAACACAAAAAGCAACACATACATTTACACTTGTCAACACCAAAAATGAAAGTCACCAAGTCACACTTTCTGATCACAAAATCACTTTTCAACAAAATGAGAAGCCTATTGTTATGCTAAACCTTTTTGCAACATGGTGTCCACCTTGCATAGGTCAGATAGCCTATTTCCATGATCTTCAAAAAAAGTATCAAAAAGAACTCTTCGTCGCAGGTATACTGACCCATGACAACATTGATAAATCTTCTCTAGAAACATTCATGGCTAAACAGCAAATAAACTATTTTATCTTCCACACCATAGATAATGATGCCTTCGCCAGTCTACTCGCCAATGAACTCCGGTTAGATGAAAATTTCTCCATACCACTTACAGTCATTTATGTAGATGGTGAATATTTTACGCATTATGAAGGTATAGTTCCCGTAGAAATGATAGAATACGATATACAACAAGCCAAAAAACAATTAAAGTCAAGGTAATCCAGCATGTTCAATATATTTAAAAAAGTTTTAGGTAAGACCACTGAAGCCATCAAAGATGTTGCACCAACTAAACGAAAAGATATCCCCAAAGATGAATTTGAAGATATCTTGCTTGAGGCAGATGTACAGTATGAACTTGTAGAAAGACTTTTAGAGCCACTGCCTAATAAGGTCAATAGAATACAAGCATTCAACTCTCTAATCTCTATTTTTCAATATGAGTCTGATCTTAAAGAGAGTGATGCAACCCCTTTCGTTGAGATGATCATAGGTGTCAATGGTGCAGGAAAGACTACCACCATCTCAAAGTTGGCCTATAAATATCAACAAGAAGGTAAGAAAGTAATTCTGGGTGCTGGAGATACGTTTCGTGCTGCTGCGATAGAACAACTTACAAGATGGGCAACAAAATTGGATATTCCTATCATTGCTACACAGCAAGGACATGATCCCTCTGCTGTAGTCTACGATACCATTGAGTCTGCCAAAGCCAAAGGTATTAATAATGTCATTATAGACACAGCAGGTAGGCTACATACGCAGACGAATTTGAGTGAAGAGTTAAAAAAAATGATCCGTATTGCAGGAAAAGCGTTAGATGGTGCCCCTCACCGTAAAATGCTTGTTCTTGATGGTACACAAGGAAGCTCATCAATCAACCAGGCAAAAGCTTTTAATGAAATGATTGGAATTGATGGTATAATTATTACCAAGCTTGATGGTACGGCTAAAGGTGGCTCTGTTCTCAGTATTGCTGATGAGTTAAAAATGCCGATATTTTATATAGGTACAGGCGAACAGCCTAAAGATCTAATCAAATTTAAAGCGAATGAATATATCAATAGTATTTTAGACGAAATTTTTATTTAAAAAGGATTACGCTTCATGAGAGCTTATATACGTATATTTATGAACTTGCTCATGCCAATAAGTGCTATTGTGACTATCCTTTCTATTGCTTATTTTAGTTTAAATTATGATTTCAATAAGGCGATGAAGCTTGGCGTACTCTCAGGTGTTTTGATCGGTTTTGTCATTTCATTCATAGGTTCTTTAATACTGCTTGTGATGAGAATCAAAAAACCCTCTGTGCAAGAGTCCGACAGAGTACAAGAACATACCAATGTGAACACTACAACTTCATCATCAAACAGTCAAACATCTGTTGAACAAAAATTAATGCTATTGATGGATAAAAAACTTGCTTTTGATGTTGCACTTTTTGCGATCGCAGATCAGGATCTCGGCGATATAAAAACAAAAGAGACACAAGAAAAATGTACTATTACACTTCGTACACAAGACCAAACAGTCCAGCTAATTACAACTTCTCTAACAAGACATACTGCTCAGATCATTTTAAAAGCCTCAAAAAACTCTGAAGAAATTCAAAAGATCATCTCTTATATCAAAGAGAAAGAACACTCATTTTTACAATATTGATCAGATAGAGAACATTTGACGATAGAGTGTTTCTAGACTTGTTTTCTCTTTGTAATCTATCACATCGCCTACCACGACCGTTACTTCCTGTTCCAACTTACTGTTGTCTAAGGCATTTTTCAATGCTTCATTTGCATCAGTCTTTATATATAGAGGTAAGATGGGTATACGATTTTTTAAAGCGATCAAACGTGAGCCTTCTTTAAAAGTTGTTAATGGTTGGTCTGTTTTATTACGGGTACCTTCAGGAAAGATAAAAATAGACTCTCCACGTTTCACTGCCTCTTTTGTCTCTGCAAAAAAACCGCTCATTTGGCTTTTTTCTCTGTCAAGGAGTATCGATCCGGCATTACGTACAAACAGTCCAAAGAAAAAAGAGTTATAAAGCTCTTTTTTTGAGATCCAGGGACCAAATATCTCTGTCTCTTCTAATGCCACTTCCACTATAGGAGGGTCAATAATACTTTTATGGTTGATCACAACAAGATATTGACCACTTTGAGGTAATTTTTCAGGATTTTCTATCTTTACTGAAATCTTCAGAGCATCAAGCTGTGCCTCAGAATAGCCAAGTCTTATTCTTTTTATTTCCATAGGATCCTTAATGTTTCTCAATCTATAACCAAAACTGTTTGTTAAATAAAGACCATAAAAAAGCTGTTTAATTGTATTGAATGTCACTAAGTATCCTTCGTATATGCCGAAATTATAACCAAAAGAATTAAAACCTCAAAAACATTACAATTTGACATATTTTTTTCTTTACTCCTTATTTCACCATATAATTTCTATCATACACAGAATAAAAGGGTAGTTGTGGCTAAGAAAAAAACATTATTTGAATGTCAAGCCTGCGGATTTCAGTCTCCTAGATGGATGGGAAAATGTACTTCTTGTGATCAATGGGAAACGATGATCGAACTGAGTGCTGATCAAATTAAATTTTTGAAAGAGACATCTGGTGGTAGTGCATCATCTTCAGTACTCTCTAAAGCAAAACCTATTACACAAATAGAAGAAGACAATATTGTCCGTTTTCCTTCAGGAAGTAGAGAGCTTGATCTTGTACTGGGTGGTGGTATTGTGCCAGGTTCACTGACACTTATAGGAGGTAGCCCCGGTGTAGGAAAATCTACCCTTTTACTCAAAATTGCAGGGAATCTTGCAAGGGCTACAAAAAAAGTCCTCTATGTCTCAGGAGAAGAGTCTGCCGGACAGATAAAACTACGTGCGAACAGACTTGAAGCAAACCATGACAACCTTTATTTGCTTCCTGAGATAAATCTTGGCTCTGTTTTGTCAGAGATAAGTAATGAAAATTATGAACTCATAGTCATAGACTCGATACAAACACTCTACTCCGATGAAAACCCCTCTGCACCCGGATCTGTCACACAAGTACGTACGATCACTTTTGAACTTATGCGTATAGCAAAATCTTTGCATATACCTATTTTTATCATAGGACATATCACAAAGGACGGTTCTATAGCGGGTCCTAGAGTCCTTGAACATATGGTAGATACAGTGTTATACTTTGAAGGTGATACAAATTCTGATCTACGACTATTACGTGGTTTTAAAAATCGTTTTGGTACTACCAATGAAGTAGGTATATTTGAAATGAACAAAGAAGGTCTCAATGATGCAAAAAGTATGGCAGGAAAATTTTTTAACAAAGATAAACTGCAGTCCGGTTCATCTCTCACAGTCATTATGGAAGGTAGCAGACCTATCATCGTAGAGGTGCAAGCCTTGGTCTCAGAATCCTATGGACATGCAAAAAGAAGTTCTACGGGTTTTGATAACAATCGTTTAGGGATGCTCCTGGCTTTACTTGAAAAGAAGCTGGATCTTCCTCTTGGTACTTATGATGTATTTATCAATGTTTCAGGAGGCATAAAGATACATGAACCCTCTGCTGATCTTGCAATCATCGCAGCTATATTAAGCAGCTACAGAGACAGAGAACTAAGTGCAGAAACACTTTTTCTTGGTGAGGTAAGTCTTACAGGTGAAATACGAGAGGTCTCAGGACTCACACAGCGTCTTAAAGAGATAGAAACACAAGGATTTACCAAAGCTGTTGTCCCTAATAAACCTCTTGAAAGTACCAACATTAAATGTTTTGTTGCGGATGAAGTCTCTAAAGTAGTTGAGTGGATGTAATAGATATAATGCTTGTATGAAAATAGGAACAGATATTGTACAGATCGATAGGATCGAAAAATCATTAACACAATTTGGTGATAAATTCAAACAACGTTTTTTACACCCACAAGAGATAGACCTTGTACATAAAACAGCCTCCATAGCAGGCTTTTGGGCAGCGAAAGAAGCTATTTCAAAAGCATTAGGTTGTGGTATTGGAAAAGAACTTTCTTTTCATGATATTATCATCACTAAGGACTCTCGTGGAGCACCGACATTTATATTAACACCACAAGCCCAGGAACACCATAAGATCAAAACATCATCTCTTTCTATTAGCCATGATGGCGGTTTTGCCATCGCTGTTGCGGTTATTCACCAATAAGTATTTCATTTATCTATGATATTTTAAGGTCTATTTTATTGTAATTCTCCGTAGATTATATTACAATAGCTCTATAATATTGAACAGGAATACATATGAAATATACTATCATACCCATTACTCTCCTTTTACTCTTAGGAGGATGTGACCAACCTGCAGTTGAAAGTAAAGATACAAACAGTGCACCTGTTGTGAAACAAACATATCTCCCACCACCTCCTCCGAAGAAAGAGATCAAACTAAAAGATGTGAATGATACGAATTTTGATGCTGATTACATGTATCCTGAAGCGAATAAGAAAAAAGAAAAAGTTGTCACAGTTGCAGAAACATCTGAAGTCTCTACAGATACTATGGATAAAACTGAATGTATAGCAATGATCACTCAAGAGAAGTTTGATAAGTATGCTGTAATGTTTGGCAGTGAAGCTGCATCCATTAAACGGTGCAAGATGATCAAAGCTGCGAGATAGAGTCGTAGCCTACTTTCTAAAATGTATCAATTTAAACCTGTCTCCCATCATAGTTGGAGAGATAAGTGTTTTGACTTTGTCCGCTTCACTGAGATATATTTCCTGCGTTGTCTGCTTTGCAAAAAGCTCAAGGATATCAATCAGTCCAAAACGTATTAAAGCTCTTGCTTGTGTCTCATAGAACATCTCTTTGAAACCTGCTGCTACAAATGCCTCACTAACATGTCCAAAGTTCACATCATAGGTAATATCATCTTTTCTAAAAGACTCAGATAACGTAAGTGCTTCATCAAACAGAGGGTAGGTTTCATGTGATCTGTAGACGCGTATAGAGAAATCATTACGTACATACTTCTCACCATAATCAAAAGAGACAAAGTCACATTTTTCTATACCTCTTGCCATCTCTTTGGCAAGCGCTTCATACCCCACAGCTATCTCACCTTGAGTTAGATAATGTTTCTTGGCCCATGACAATATCTCAGCCGGAGCATCTACCCACTCGATCTTATCTTCATTCACTTCAGCGATCTTTTCATCTTTAAAAAGTTCACAAGGAAATGCATCAAAGATCTCATTGGCCACGACAAAAGCATAATCTGCTTTCACTTCCGAAATGTCATTAAAATGTGTGATCTTCACATCATCACCAAAACGCTCTTGGATATAAGCTAACTGTGCTTTTTGCACTTCAGGTTGACGTTCCACGATAGCAAATTTCAGTGTGCTCACTAAAGTAGGGTCACATGTATAGAGCCACTGTATCATGTCGCATATCAAGTATCCCTGGTGCGCACCTATCTCTATGAGCCAGCCATTTCTATCTACTTTCTCTTCTTTCAAAAGAGAATAAAAATAGTTAGCAATGCTTGCACCAAAAAATCTACTTGTACTTACCGCCGTATAAAAATCCCCTGATTTTCCTATGGCTTTAAAATTTTTATAGTAGCCATCTTCACCATACAGCCACTCATTCATGTAGCTGCTAAATTGCATTCTCTACCCGTACATAAAGTTTCAATAGCTGTATTTGTTTATCGATCTTGAATATCTTTTGATCCAACTTCCTTATCTGTAAAGAGTTACGCATAATATCTGCATCCAGTGAAGTCTTTTCCCCCGCCTCTGCAAGATTCTTGGTCAGTCGATAAAGGCTATTATAGACTTTCTCATCTTTCTGTGCCAGGGTGATCTTTTTATCTAAGATATTTAAACTGTTTTGTATCCAATCATACTCTTCTTCTACTGTATCTTTCCGATCAAGCACTTCTACCGCTGCCCTTAACTTTTCAACTTTACTTGCCTCGATATCAGAAAAAGAGTTAATGTCTAATGGCATTGAAATGCGTAAAGCCATAATTATAGTACTCATCTTTCAGACCAGGGGGTTGAAATAGTGGAGCATCACCACCTAAAGCTGTATATTGTCCTTGAAGCGAGACCGCAGGAAGATATTTTGCCCAAGTTACTTTTTGATTATAGTCTGACTGTTCCGCACGCAGTCTGTCTCTTTTAAGCTCCAGGTTCTCTGTACTATAGTTTGTCTTGCTCATCAGTTTTAAGTTAGGAAGTCGCAGTGTGTTTGGATCTTTATCACTTAAAAGTGCAAATCGCTGTTTTAACTCCATCAGTGTAAGTTCCAACTGAAGTAATGCAGTTTCATCCTGACTCTTCTTTAAAATAGCTTGATCCAAGAAACTACTGTCTAACAAACCTGATTCATAACTGTCACGTTTTTGGCGTATATCGATGATGTCGTTTTTGATCTGATACTTTAACTTTTCTTGTTCAAGTTTTGTCTTTTTCAAGTTAAAAAGTATCGATATTGCATCACCTATCATCGTACGTTTCTGTAATTTTAATTCTGCAATATTGGCATCACGGAATGCCTGAGAATATTTAATACCATAATAGATCCCGCCAGATCTGAATATAGGCTGGTCTACAATGACAGAGTATCTTCCTGTCTCTCTAGTAGCATCCTGAATCTGCGTGGAATAATCTCTACTATATTGTAAAATCACAGGATTCATCCAACTCTTGGAAAGTATATCACTCTCAAGTTCATTACTTTGGAACTGATAATCAAACAACAACTCTTTATTATCAGAGAGAATATCACCTAACTCATCTGCGTATATGGCAGATGATGCCAACAGACTACAAAGAAGAAATAACTTTTTCAAAACGTTTAAACCCTTCATCAATTTCATTTTTACTGATCGTAATACTTGGTAGAAAACGGACTGTATTACGTCCTGCTTTCAGTACAATAACACCTTCTTGCATCGCATTTTTGATCACAGCAGATTGAATCTCAGCACTTTTGGCACGAAGTCCACGCATAAGTCCAAGCCCTACTTCTTTTTCAAATAAATTTCCATATTTCGCAACTATCTCTTGCAATTTTTGTGAAAAATAGACCAATGTTTCATCTATCGTGCCATTGTCATATAGCGGATGTAACACATCTAAAACTGCAAGTCCTGCTGCAGTACTTAAATAGTTGCCCCCAAAAGTGCTGCCGTGATCACCAGCAACCAAAATATCTTTATGTTTTGTCATCACAGCACCAATAGGTACTCCACCACCAAGACCTTTTGCCAATGTAATGATATCTGGCTCTATCTCATACAAGTTGGAAGCTAGAAATTCACCTGTACGGTATACTCCCGTTTGCACCTCATCGACAATAAGTAAAATATCTTTATCTTTAAGATGCGTTGCCAATTTCTGAATCTCTTCTTTCTCAAAAGGCTGTACCCCACCCTCACCTTGCACCAGTTCTATAAGAACAGCTACCGTCTCATCATCTATTGCTTTGTAGACATCCGCTATAGATTTTTCATACGAAAATCCAGCTGGGTATGGAGAAAAATTCGGTGTATGAAAGCTCTCCTGGCCTGTGGCTTTGACAGTCGTGATCGTACGGCCGTGAAATGAGTGTTCCAGGGTAATCACTTTATAGCGTTTATTCTCAAATCTTGTTTCGCCATATTTACGTGCTATCTTAATGGCACCTTCATTGGCTTCTGCACCAGAGTTCGCAAAAAATACACCCATATCATAACCACTAAGTTCGACTATTTTTTTTGCCAATTTCACTTGAGGTTCTATAACTTGCAGGTTCGAGATATGTATGATGTTTTTCACCTGTTCACAGATTGCTGAAACCAGCTTCTCATTTCCATGTCCTACTGAGTTTACAGCAATCCCTGATGCAAAGTCAATATAATCTTTTCCGCTTTCATCATAGAGTGTAGAACCGACTCCCTTTACAAAACTCGTATAGTCTCGTGCATACGTCTGCAATACATACTGCTTGTCTTGTTCTTCTAAATTCATTTTATTCTATCCTTCTTCTTTTCTACCGTCACTTTTACTTCGTGGGCACAAACACTTTGACCCTTCATAATAACACTCTAATTCATATGCTGTCGTCATTACTTTATCTCGACTTTCATCAATTTAGAAAATGATCCCTCAGGTGCAGTAATATAGATCTCTGCACGATAAGAAGAGATAAATTTTTCATCTGCCACTCTCCACACTTTATCAACCTTGTAGTCTGTCTTCTCACCATTAAGAAAGACTTTTCTTTGTGCTATATTCTCTAACTCTGAAGGTTCTAAAAAAAGTACCAACTTTGCTCTATTTGCGTCCACTACTGTTGCCAAAGGTGATCCTGGAGAAACATAATCACCTTTACGTACCATAATTTGATTCAGATACATATTATGAAGTACAATAGATTTTTTTTCAATACTGTCTTCAAGCTGGGCGATCTTATACTTCATATCCAAATACTGTGTTTTTGTTGAAGCAAGACTATAAAAAGCATTGTCTTTTTGCGTCTTAGATGTTGTTTTTAACTTATCTATGCGTTGAAAATATGATTCTTGTCGTTTTAATGTCTCATGAAGAATTTGAAGATTTTCTTTTGAAATTTTCAAGTTGATTTTATCCAAACGATCATCCAAATAAATCACACGTTTTTGATCCACTACACTCCCCTCAGCGTCAAGATCTACATCCATTACCAACGCACTCACTGCAGACTTCAATGTCACAGATTCATAAGGTTCGACTTTGGCATAGTGTATTTTTGCAAATAAGAAAAGTGGTGTAACTAATAATAGAAGAATTTTCATAGAGTATCTCTTTTTTTGATTGATTATAGCAAAATAGAGTTAAGTGATAAATGTTCAATCACAAATATTACGAAGTATATGAGTATTTCACCACCTGCTACTACCACTTAACTTTCAAATCATGAAAATCATATTAGAGATTATACAAAAATATAGTACACTAATTAATACATTTTTGTAATATGCTAAATAAATAACCTAAGAGAGACTTATGTGTAATAATAAACACTCAATTACCGGTAAACCTTTTATCTGTCTTTTTCTATTCCTCGTTTTTCTTTACCCAAATATCGCTATAGCTAAAGTACATGAACATGAAGATTCGATCATCACGTTACCGATTCAAGCTGATCTAAGTATCTTGGAAAAACATCTTAATGATTATGTCCCCAATAATCTTGCTGAATTAGATGAGCGTGGTAAAGAGTGTGTAAAGCCTCAACATATGAAAATACCGAGCTTTCCAAAATGCAGAATGAAAGGCCTAAAAATATCTTGTAAAGATTGGACAACAGACCTTAGAACAATACCCAAAGTAAAATGTGATGTAAAAGGATGGGTAAAAAGAAACGGAAGAATCACACTTTCGGGTAAGGGATCAACATTGAGATTTGCATTTCCGATCAAAGCCCAAGCATCTGCCGATGGATATGTCTATGGAACTGCAAAAGCAGCAGCTGTTATTTACCTGGATGCTACACTCAGTTTTAACGAAGACTGGACAATGTCTATTGACATTGACCATGATTTTATTTGGTCCAATAAACCTACGCTGAAATTGTTCGATCTCATAAAAATAAACATTAAAAGAGTTATAGAACCTAAACTTCGTAAAAGAATGGATAAATTTGCCAAGAGGGTCCCACGCCTTCTAGAAAAGCTTGATATTAAAGGTAGGATGGCTGAAGTGTGGGAAGATGTCCAAGATCCCTTCAAGATAGATGATGAGAGAGATACTTATCTCCTATTCACACCAGAAGTTGCTGCTTGTTCTCAAATTGAGATCGTCGACCAAGTACTTAAAAGCACTATAAGTGCAAAAGGTAAAACACACGTTTTCTTAGGTCAACCTCCTGTAGATTACAACAAGACAAAACTATCAAACCTTGAATTGATCTGTTTTCAAAAAGGCATATTTAATTTTGACCTTCCTGTCATAGTCACATATGATGAGCTTATAGCAAGAACAAATAAAAAGCATCCGGATGGATATATTTTGGATATGAGTCAAGGTGTCGTACCAGGCATTTTAAAAATCACAAACCCTAAAATAACAAAAGGTACTGAAGGGAAAATAAAGATAACAGCACAAGTAACTTATGACAATAGAGATGAATGGTTGAGAAGTCTTGATACGTTTAATTGGTTTGATGTAAAAGGAGAAATAACTTTCACCGGTCTACCAAGAATAGACCAAGAGACAAGAACTCTCGTTTTTGATGAAATGGTATATGATTCAAATACAAACAGTGACCTTTTTGATCTATTGATCGATGCGACAGAGCTTGGACCTATACAATATTATTTTGAAAGCATCGTAAAATATGATTATGGTAAAAGAATTGATAAAGGTATCAAAAAAGCGAACAAAGCATTAAACAGTGTCTATCATGATGATATCAATGTCACTGGACGTTTAGAAAAAGCGATTATAGAAGATATTATAGTCAATGAAAATGATATTATGCTCAATACACATCTCTCCGGTATATTAGATGCCAATGCCGGATTATAAACATAAAGTGACATTTTTACTGTCACTTTTTTGGTAAAAGTTTCTCTATTTTTGATTTATTTAATTCATAAACGTTTAACATTTTCTCTCTTTTCCTGCGCTGCTTCTTCTTTAAGAAGCTTATCTGCTACTGCACCGGGCGATTTAGTGTGTCTGGCCAATAAATTATAGGCTACTGGCACGATAAAAAGTGTAAAGATCGTCGCTGCAAAAACACCACTCAAAATGACGATCCCGATGACAAAACGTGTTTCAGAACCTGCACCACTGGAGATCACTAGAGGAATTGCACCAGCGATAGTTGTAATACCTGTCATAAGGATGGGACGAAAACGTATTTCAGCTGCCTCTATCAAGGCTTGCGAAAATTCGACTCCTCTATCACGAAGCTGATTTGCAAATTCGACGATCAAGATACCATTTTTCGCGGACAAACCAACCAGTATAATAAGTCCAATTTTCGAATAGATATTAAGTGAAGTATCAGTGAGATAGAGCCCTAGCAAACCACCTCCCATAGCAAGTGGTACTGTGAGCATAATGACAAACGGATGTATATAGCTTTCGAACTGTGCAGCAAGTACTAAAAATACAACAAGCAGACCTAAAAAAAATACAAACACTATAGACGAACCTGATTGTATAAAGTCACGGCTTTGTCCTTTGTAGTCAACGATAGCGATTTCAGGCAAATGTTTTTTCACCATATCATTGAGATAGGTCAATGCTTCATCTAATCTATATCCCTCTTTGAGATTGGCTTCTAAGGTGATAGCGCGTATACGATTATAGCGTGTAAGTGTCTTTGCCGCGCCATATTCTTTAATCGTAACAAGATTTGACAGTGGTATCATAGATCCAGAGCGATCAGATCTCACATAAATGTTTTTTACCTGGTCAAAAGAACGTTGTTGTCCTCTTTCACCTTCCACGATAACATCATACTCCTCACCTCTGTCTAAAAAAGTGGTTACTCTTCGTCCACCCATCATCGTTTCTAATGTTGTACCGATCTCTTTGATCGATACACCAAGTTCTGCTGCTCTGTCATAATTGATCTCAAAATCAATTTGTGGACGTGTCTCTTTATAGCTGCTGTCAAGTCCTATGATTCCAGGGTTGTTTTCACCTATTTTTTCAAAAAGTATGTCCCTCCACTGCGCAAGTTCTTCATAGGTTGCCCCACCTAGAACAAATTGTACCGGTTTTTCAGCTCTCCCCCCCAATCCTTGTCGCATGATAGTAAAAACACGTACACCGGGTAGATCTGAAAGTTTTTGACGAATCTCAGCCATGATTTTCATAGCAGGCCTACGCTTTGACCAATCTTCAAGCAGCACGATTGCCATTCCATCATTAAAGTTAGCCAATGTGCCAAAACCACGGGGTGTTCTAACTAAAAGACGACTGACCTGGTTCTCTTCTACATATGCCATTAAACGACGTTCGATTTCCGTCATATACTCTTCCATGTATTTGTATGTTGCCCCTTCAGGGCCATTGACCATGACAAAAAAAGCACCCCTATCTTCCTTGGGTATAAACTCTTGTTTCACATGAGGATATACCCAAGTGGTCACACCCAACAAAATTAAAAACAGTAAGCTGGCAAGTAGTGGTGTTTTAAGCATGATGTTGAGAAGTTTTATATATATGTTACGTACGTATTTTAAAAAACCATCCATCATGCGTATCAGCGCATTTGGTTTTGAGGTTTGTCCAGAGAGGAATGTAGAGGCAATAACAGGTGAAAGAGTAAGCGCAATGAGGGATGAGAAAGCAACTGCCGCTGAGATGGTAAGTGCAAACTCTGTAAAAAGCCTGCCAATGTCTCCTTCCAGAAAGGTAATAGGTACAAATACTGCGATGAGCACAAGGGTGGTCGCGATGATAGCAAACCCGACTTCTCTTGCACCACGGTACGATGCAACCAGTGGTGTCTCACCATACTCTTTCATACGACGTACGATATTTTCAAGCATAACGATCGCGTCATCGACTACCAGACCGATTGCAAGTACGAGCGCTAAGAGTGTCAAAAGATTGACAGAAAAACCAAAGGCATAGATGGGCATGAATGTTGCCACAATAGATATGGGGACTGCAACCGCAGGTACCAATGTGGCACGAATACTCCCTAAAAACATATATATGACTAAAATGACACAAGCGATAGCGAAAAAGAGTGTCATATAGACCTCTTTAATGGAAGCTTCAATAAAAATAGAACTGTCATAACTTTGTTCTATGGTCATACCCTCAGGCAGGGTTCTATTAAGTTTTTCAGTGAGGGCTTTCACGTTTCTGGATACTTCGATGGTATTGGCAGTGGATTGCTTGATAGTACCTATCCCTACCATAGAGATGCCGTTACCGCGGAAAAAGGTACGATCCTCTTCTACACCTAGCTCTATACGGGCAACATCTTCAAGGCGTACAAGATAACCGTCTGATCCCTCACGTAAAACCAACCTCTTAAAATCTTCTGGTTTTTTAAAATTTCTGTCTATCCTTGCTTGAAATAGACGTGTATCTGACTCTAGACTTCCAGCAGGGAGCTCTATATTTTCAGATTTGAGTACTGACTCCACGTCTGAGACACTGAGGTTTCGGGCAGCAAGTTCTTTACGATCAAGCCAAATCCGCATGGCATAGCTAAGCCCCCCACCGACTCTCACTCTCGCCACACCACCAAGTGTAGAATATTGGTCTACAAGATAGCGCCTTGCATAGTCAGTGAGTTCTGGAACACTCATCTTTGTGCTCGCAAGGTTTTGCCAAATGATCACATCATCGTTACTGTCTACTTTTTGCACTTCGGGAGGATCTGCTTCGACAGGGAGATCATCTTGTATCCCTGCGATGCGATCTCGCACATCATTGGCCGCTGCATCGATATCACGATTGACAGAAAACTCTATTGTGACTTTTGACTCACCATCATTAGAAGAAGACTCAACGAAGTCTATACCTTCAATTCCAGCAATACGCTTTTCAACCATCTCTGTGATCCGCGTTTCAACGATGTTTGCAGGCGCACCTGGATAGGTAACTTCAACCGTGACTACCGGTGGATCAATATCGGGATACTCACGAAGTGAAAGACGGTCAAAAGAGACAAGACCAAAAGCGATGAATAACAGTGAAATAACAGAGGCAAAAACAGGACGTTTAATAGAGATATCAGATAAGATCATGGAATATTCTTTTCCATCAGTTCCATAAGCGTCTCATCCCCTTTTTGTACCGCTTGTATCATGATCGGCTTTCCAGGTTTTACTTTCATGCTACCTTGTATGACCACTAGATCTTTTGCCAAAAGACCTGATAACACCTCTACTTTCCCCGGTTCTCTTGCACCTGTATCAACCAAGCGTTTTTCTACCGTTTTCATCTTCTCGTTTTCTATAACTGCCAAAACAAAATTTTTATCACCCTCCGGAATGATCGCTTCCTCAGGTATCACCAGTGCTTGACGGACATTGGTCTCTAAAGTTACTTGCATTAACAACCCGGATTTAAGCGTATGATCATTATTCTCGATGAGAGCTCTTACACGGATAGCACGTGTAATGGGATCTACTTGATTGTCTATATGTGATATTTCTCCATAGAAGACTTTTTGGGGGAAAGCATCTATTGTTGCTTGTATTTTTATTCCGGTTTTGAGAACAGATAGAAAAAGTGAGGGGAGAGAAAAATCAAGTTTCATGATACTGTCATCATGAATGGTAGCCACAGGGGTACCAGCGCCAAGCATCGCACCTACACTGATGTTTCTAAGCCCTATAAGTCCGTCAAACGGGGCTACAATACGTCTTTCATCTATATGTGACTTGATAGCATTGATACGTGCATTTGCCTTTGAAACTTCTAGTTTTGCATTATCAAGATTTGTTTTTGAAACAGCCCCTTTTGATATCAAAGGTGTAAACCTTTTCACTTGTCTTTTCGCTTCATCCAAGATGGCATTTTGCTCCTCAAGTGCTGCGAGTTCTTCATCTATCTTCATCTCAAGCAGTAGTGTGCCTTTTTTTACACGCTGTGCATCATCAAAGTGAATCGCGTTAACATGTTCAGTCACTGTAGACATCAGTTCTACACTTTCGTTAGCACGTAATGTTCCTAATGCTTCCACTTTGTTTTTAAAGATTTGATTTTCAACTTGAGCAACGATCACTTTTGTGACAGTATCAGCCTGTAATGACTGCGTGGAGATTACAAGTGTCATGAGAACCATCATTCGGGTGCAAAATTGTTTCATCTTTAATTTATCCTTTCACTAGCCTCATGTAATTTCCGTATCTAGCAACTATCTTACCCTACATTCTTTAAATAATCAATAGCAATATTCATCTATTTTTCGTGTTGTCAGATAAACGAAATTTTTTAATGTGATGTTTTTCTCTATACATACTATTCATATTGATATAAGACTATTCACCAAAAAGAACATTCTCTTTCTTGATGGATCATTCTGGAAGTAAAAAAGCTAACGATCAAGATCGTTAAGATCGGAATAAAGAAAAAATAAAGCAAAAGAATATCTGGCCTGAAATCCCAATAGGAATTAAAGAGAAAAGCACTAATGATATAAGAACCGATACTACCTAGAATGATCCCTAAAATACTTGCAACCAATGAGATCAAACCAAATTCGATCAAAAAGGAATTTCTGATGGTTTTATTATTTACCCCGATCATTTTTAATCTTAAAATATTATTTTTTTGCAAACTCATTTGATACTGGATGATAATGAAACTCATAAGAAGTCCAATAATGATAGAGTAAAGGCTCATTTTATCTGTTATTGCAGTAACATTTTTTACTAATGTTAAAAATGACTCAAATAAATTTTTCACATCAATCACTGTCAAAGATGGAAAGAGTTCAGATAATTTAACGAGCATTTTTTGTGCATCATAATCTCCTGAAGAGATTGTCGCTAAAACAGTTTTTGGAGCATCATCAAGAGCGCCTTCTTGTAAAATTAAAAAGAAATTTGGTACAAATTCAGTCCACTTCACTGTCCTGATATTCACTACAACTGATTCTAGTTCAAGACCTAAAACATCAAAGACAAGACGATCGCCTAAGTTGATTCCTCTACTGCGTGCATATCTTTTTTCTACACTCACCTCTATGGGTTTTGAAAAGTCTTGTGAAATATAGGCACCACGAAACTCTCGTCCCACGATGATCTCCTCACTCTCCTTTATCTTCGCTCTATATGAGAGGTTGACTGTACTGTTTTTGAGTCTTTCATCCCCATAATTTTTAGCGTGATCTATAAAATCAACATCATTTACTTTTACTATCCGTCCGCGTATCATGGGTGAAATATTTTCTAATCGTCCACCCATAGTATTCACTTGACTTTGAAGATCTTTAATTTGCTCTTCTTTTGCATCAATCACAAAAAACCGAGGCCTGTCATCAACACTGAGCGTTAGGGCGTTAGATAGTGATGATCCAATTTGAGGAATAAGACTAAAGAATGTCGTACATAAAAGTATGGCCGTAAATAAGGTCAAAGATGTTTTCTTTTGCCTGGTGATATTTTTAAGGGCCAAAGATAAAGATAAATTATCCAAATGCCCTGAAAAATCCAATCTCTTTAAAATGATAGAACCAATTGCAAAAAATAATATGATAAGTATTAACATGACTGCTGCAAAAGAAAAACCTACGTTTTTAGCTGGTGAAACAAGGTGAGATAAAAGCAATAAGAGTACAAGAAAAGGAATAAAGCCCAATAGTATCTTAGAGATATGTTGTTTTTCCCTTTGGAGTAGCGGTAAGATCAAAGGCAGCCCTATACTCAAGCTTAGGATTAAAAGTATCAGTGAAGATTTCAATAAAAAGTAATAATCCAATGAAAAAGCAAAATCTAGATCAACAAGTTTTTGAATGAAAGGACCCAAAAACTGAGCAGAGAGTGTGATAAGTGAAAAAACAACTATACTCGAAATCGTGATCAGTACAAATAAATGCAAAAGGTATGTCATGGACAGACTTCTTTTACTCAACCCCATATCGCTTAAAACTATGATATCCTTTTGATGCTTTCTTAAAAAACCTGAATAAAGATAAATAAGTCCTACAAGGCCCAGGAAGAAAGAAACAAGAGAAACCAGAGACAAGAAATTTGTAATAAAGTTTAAAACACGCAATAACCGATCTGTGCCATCATTAGGAGAAAGCACTCTCATACTCTGGTCGATACTCTTTTCCAACGCATCTTCAATTTTCTCTAATTGATTATTGTCTAAATTTTCTTTAAAAAGATAACTTAATGTATAAGAAGCCGTTGATCCGAACTGTAAAAGTTCTGTTCTCTCTAAACCCTCTTCACTGATATAGATCTTAGGCATGAAGCCACTAAAATTTATGGTTTTTAATGTATCTGTTTCTATGATCTTTTTTATGATGAAGTTTTCTTTCCCGATTTTTATCTTCTCTCCAAGCTTTAAATCAAGAAGGTCTAAAATCTCCTTGTAAACCCAGACTTCATTGGCTTTTGGCAAAGCCTCACCCTTGGGATAAATTGACTTGTCTCCAAAAACCAATCCACCATAATAGGGATAGCCTTCGTTGATCTTAACGACCTCCATTAACCTAGCCCTTGTTTTAGAAGCTATCATACTGACAGTAGAAACGCCTTGTGTAAAACCTTTAAGTTCGGGAAGTTTATTTTTTATTTCTTCTTGTTGTTCAGTAGTTATAGGAAACCTAGAAGAGACAAGAAGGTCTGCACCAAGCAAGCTCTTTGCTCTAGTATCTAAAGAGGTCTCCATACTTCCTTTAAAAAATTGTAAATACGAAAGTGCGGCTATGGCCAAGCTAAAATTGACTATAAATATCAAGCTAAAAGACTTTGAACGAGACAGTGCCTTGAAAACGAGCTCAAAGACTAGCATGGAGTCAAATTTCCTTGAATAAGTTCATACGTTTTTTCACAACGGTTTGCAACATCTTTTGAGTGTGTCACAAGAATCAACGTAGTATTGTTCTTTTTGATCAGTTCAAAAAGTATATCCATCACTGCATTACCGGTCTCATCGTCTAAATTTCCACTAGGTTCATCAGCCAAGATTATTTTAGGATTATGAATAAGTGCTCTAGCGATCGCAACACGTTGTTTTTCACCACCGCTGAGTTGAGAAGGAAGATGGTCAAGTCGATGATCGAGTCCTACACTTTCTAAAAGTTTGATCGCTTTTTCTCTGGGGTTTGAAATATTACAGACTTTTGCTGGAAGCATCACATTCTCAAGCGCATTGAGGTAAGAGACTAAATGAAAATTTTGAAAAACAAATCCTATATTCATAGCTCTGAAATCATTGAGCTCACTTTCTTGAAGGGCTTTATAAGAGGTGTCATTTAAAGAAATATCACCATCATCTGGCTTTATGATTCCTGAGATCAGTGAAAGCAATGTAGATTTACCGCTGCCAGATTTCCCCATGATCGCTACTCTCTGACCCTCTTCCACCCGAAAATTTAAATTCTCAAAGATTTCAATGGTTTGTGTACCTTGGTGGTAGGATTTTTTCAGTGATTTTAATTCTAGCATTATAGATCTTCCTTGATAAAGTCAAAAACGTTTTGCGCGATATGCTTGTGACCTTTTTCATTAGGATGAATACCATCTTTTTGATTAAACTCTTTCATCCCTGCAACGCCATCCAATAAAAACGGCATACTTTTTAGCTTATATTTCATTTTTAAGTTTTGATACATTTTTTTAAACTGTGCTGAGTACTCTGGTCCATAATTAGGTGGGATGAGCATACCTGCCAATATAACTTTTGCATGAGATTTTTGTGCATACTGGATGATCTCTTCAAGGTTTTTCTGACTTTGTTCAAGGTCGAGACCTCTTAGACCATCATTGGTACCAAGTGCCAAGAAAACAATATATGGTTTTTTCTTCATATACCATTTAAGACGGGCAAGCCCATCACTGGTTGTAGAGCCACTTACACCACCATTGATAACGACGATATTTTTATTGAGTTCAGTCTGAATCAAATTCTCAACTAGTTCTGGAAATGCATCTTCTTTACTAACGCCAAATCCTTCAGTTAACGAATCTCCTAAGAAGAGTATAGTGTTAGATTTGGCATTGGCAGTGATTAGATTAAAAATAAACAGAAGGAGTATAATTTTTTTCATAGGTCATTTTATCTTAAACCAATAACCTTGTGTATTAAAAAAATGTTAATTGATAGCAAATTACAAAAATATTAAGATAAATAAAAGGTGTATAATTTTAGGTGCAACGATAAGCCGGGTTTTGTCGTGGGTAGTTATTTATCTAGACGTAGTGTTACCAATACGTTCAAGCGAAGTATAAATGCTGACCTAACAGCTTGTGAGACTTATACCATATACTTCTTGCTGCGAACAGGGTTTACCTAGCTACCTATGTTACCACAAGTACTGGTGGGCTCTTACCCCACCCTTTCACTATCACCTACAAATGTAGGCTACCTACTTTCTGTTGCACTTGCCCTCAGATTACTCTGGCCATCTGTTAGATGGAGTCCTGTCTCACTTGCAGCCCGGACTTTCCTCTCGTGACTTTATGTCACCAGCAACTACCTATTGCACCTTGATGGAATTATAGCATATTAAATGATTTAATGTAGTCGAGTGGCATAAGAATTAGCCATACAATATAATATCTCAGAAAGTTTTTTCTATCAACTGTTCATTTTACCTATGGCGCAAGAAACAAAACTTTTTGCTTTTGTTGAAGTATTATCCATGAAACTCATCTCTTCTGAAGCCAGAGGATAACCTAGTTTCTTCAGTGCTTTAGCTAGTTTATCTATATCTTTTTCTTCTATATCTACTGTGATCTTACGTGGGATGACATCCAGGTCAACTTCAATTTCTCCAAACTCTTCAGCGAGTTTGCTTTTAAGTGTTGAAGCACATCCGCCACACTTTACATTGAAGACTTCAAACGTTTGCTGCATAAATTCTCCTGACGACTTAATATAGTAATATTATAGTCAAAATAGGTAAATGAAAAAAGTATAGGGTGTATATTTTTAAGGCATTTTATTTTTATGAGGAAAATAGATTATCTGGAGGAAATATAAAAAGTGGGCACGAATGCCCACAAAAAATAGTTAAATATTTTATAAAGTAAAATAATTAAGAAAGAACTTCTTTTACAGCTTTACCGATCTCTGCTGGCGAAACAACTACTTTAACGCCTGCTGCTTCAAGTGCATCCATCTTCTCTTTTGCTGTACCTGCAGAACCAGAGATGATCGCTCCTGCGTGACCCATTCTTTTACCGGCTGGTGCAGTTTGACCTGCAATGAAAGCAACCACTGGTTTAGTGATATTCTCTTTAATATATGCTGCTGCTTGGATCTCAAGATCTCCACCAATTTCACCGATCATAACGATCGCTTCAGTTTCCGGATCATCTTGGAATTCTTGAAGCAATTGCTTATAACTAAGACCGATGATCGGGTCCCCACCAATACCAACTGCTGTAGAGATACCATAACCTTCATTACATACTTGGTTCGCACCTTCATATGTCAATGTACCAGATTTAGAGATAAGTCCAACTTTCCCTTTTTTAAAGATCATACCAGGCATGATCCCTATCTTACACTCTGCTGCTGTGATAATACCAGGACAGTTTGGTCCAATCGTTTTCATATTGTTCTTCACTGCATGAGATTTTGCCATTTGCATATCTCTAACCGGTGCACCCTCTGTAATGATAACTGCAAGTTCAATACCAGCATCTGCTGCTTCCATTACTGCATCAGCTACGAATGCAGGTGGAACAAAGATCATTGAAACAGTTGCACCTGTAGTTTCTACGGCTTCTCTTACTGTATTAAAAACTGGTTTACCAAGATGTTTTTGTCCACCTTTGTTTGGTGTAACACCGCCTACGATATTTGTACCATAATCTATACATTGTCCCGCATGGAAAGAACCCTCTTTACCCGTAAATCCTTGAACGATTACTTTTGTATCTTTATTTACTAAAATTGACATCTATTACTCTCCCTTTGCCGCTGCTACTGCTTTTGCTGCACCATCACCAAGGTCAGTTGCTGCGATAACATTATCTATATTTGCATTTTTCAAAATCTCTGCTGCTTCCGGTGCATTTGTACCATCAAGTCTAACAATAACTGGTACATTTACATCTACCAATTTAGTTGCTTCAAGAATACCGTTTGCGATTCTATCACATCTTACGATACCACCGAAGATATTTACAAAGATAGCTTTTACATTTGGATTTTTAAGAATAATTTCAAACCCTTTTGCAACAGTTTCTGCATTTGCAGATCCACCAACATCAAGGAAGTTTGCAGGTGTTCCACCCATATAGTTTATTGTATCCATAGTACCCATAGCAAGACCCGCACCATTTACCATACAACCAATTTCACCGTCAAGTGCGATGTAAGAAAGACCGTGTTGACTTGCTTCTCTCTCATCTGGGTCTTCTTCAGAAATATCTCTCATATCTTCAATATCTGGGTGACGTCCAAGTGCAGAATCATCGAATCCCATTTTTCCGTCAAGTGCCATGAAGTCACCAGATTCTGTTTTGATCAATGGGTTGATCTCGATCATCTCAGCATCATTCTCCATATAAAGCTGATAAAGTTTAGAAGCAAAATTCATCATTTTTTTCTGTTCAGCTTTATCTGTGATACCAAGACCAAATACAAGTTCTCTACCATGGTAAGGTTGGAACCCTATCGCGGGATCAACTGCAATTTTTATGATCTTCTCAGGAGTATCATGTGCTACAGTTTCAATATCCATACCACCTTCAGTTGAAGCCATAATAATTGGCATTTCAGCAGCTCTGTCAAGTACAACTGAAAGGTATAGCTCATCTGCAATAGCCGCACCCTCTTCGATATATACTTTTTGAACCAATTTACCCTCTGGACCTGTTTGATGCGTTACCAAAGTCATACCTAAGATCTCACTTGCCAAATCTTTTACTTCATCAATGGATCTTGCAAGTTTTACACCACCACCAAGACCACGTCCACCAGCGTGAATTTGAGCTTTAACTACCCAAACACTTCCACCAAGTTCTTGTGCATTGGTTACTGCTTGAAGTGGGGTATTTGCAATAATACCTCTTGGTGTCGGTACACCGTATTTAGCAAAAATCTGTTTTGCCTGATATTCATGTATATTCAATTTAGCTCCTTTAAATTTACTATAAGTTCCAATATTATACGACTCAGGTGAATAATGTTTGGTTAATTCTATTATCATTCTTAGTAATTTAACAAATATGTTAAATATCTACACAATCTGTTGAACTTTTTTAAGATAAAAAGAGGTTATTAATATTATGAAGAAAATAAAATAGGAAAAAAGTGTTACTGTTTGTATTAATTATTTTGAAGATCAATCATAAAAAGAAGAGATTTTCATTTGTCAACTGCTTCTTTTTATCTTGATTTAATGCTATTAAAAACTGGACTTTAGTCCTTGACCTCATATTGAGCTCTTCCGACCTGATAAATGTCATTACCTTTTGTGTCATTGACAACAGTGACCGGAAAATCTTCCACTGTGATCTTTCTCACAGCTTCTGGACCCAGTTCTGGATAAGCAATGACTTCAGCAGAACGTATTTGCTTTCCAAGTAATGCCCCTGCACCACCTGTAGCGCCAAAATAGATACCATCGTACTCAACACATGCATCTTTTACTGCTTGGTTTCTTTTTCCTTTACCAATCATTCCCTTAGAACCATTTTTCAACATTGTAGGAGAAAATGAGTCCATACGATAAGAAGTTGTTGGTCCTGCACTTCCTATTGGGTCACCTGGTTTTGGGGGTGTTGGACCAACAAAGTAGATCACAGAACCTTCTAGATCAAATGGAAGCTCTTTACCAGCTTCTATTAGCTCTACTAATCTACTATGTGCTGCATCTCTAGCAGTATAAATAGTACCATTCAATAAAACAGTATCACCAGCTACAAGTTTTTTTGTATCTTCAGAAGTGAGTGGAGTTGTTAAAGTATATGTTGCCAACTTTTCTCCTTATATCGTGATATGTGTATGTCTTGAAGAGTGACACTGAACGTTTACAGAAACAGGAAGTGACGCAATATGACAAGGGTTAGCCTCAATATGTACAGCTAAAGCAGTTTTTGTTCCACCCATACCCATAGCACCAATTCCAAGCTTATTGACCTCATTTAAGATCCTTTCCTCAAGTTCAGCCATTTCAGGGTCTTCATTTGTCGTTTCAAGATCTCTAAAGAGTGCATGCTTTGATGAGATCACTGCTTTTTCAAATGTTCCACCGATCCCTACACCTATTGTGATAGGAGGACATGGGTTTCCACCTGCATCAGAGATAACCTCTTTTACATACTCAACGATACCATCTTTACCTGCAGCTGGCGGGAAAACTTTTGCACGTGATACATTTTCTGACCCCCCGCCTTTAGCAGCATACTCAATGTCTATTTTATCTCCAGATACAATATCAAAATGAATGATCGCCGGAAGGTTATACCCTACAGTATCTTTGAGATTAAGACGAGAAAATGGTTCACATGTTGAAGCTCTCAAAAAGCCTTCTTCATACCCTTCTTCTGTACCTTTGTTAATAGCATCTCTTAATAGACCACCCTTTATACGTACATCTTCACCTACATTTACAAAGAATACTGCTAAACCTGTATCTTGGCACAACGGTCTTTTCTCATCTTTAGCAATATTTGCATTTTCAAGAATTTGACGAATCACCTCTTTACTTACAGGTGATTTTTCAGCCTCCATAGCAGCCTCAAGCGCATCGTAGGTATCTTGTGGCAGGTCCGTACCACAATGCATGATCATATCTTTAACAGCTTTTACAACTACATCAAATTCTATTTCTCTCATCTTTCGCCTTTAGTCAAAAAAGTTTTTTTCTTTAAGTACATCGATCATACTTCTTACAGATTGCACACTTTTCGCAAATTTATCCTTTTGCCCTTGATTCAATGTCATCTCAAAAAGCTTCTCAACACCATTTGCCCCCAGTGCAACAGGCACACCTGAGACAACATCATTGTAACCATAATGACCCTCTAGATAGACTGCACATGGATGGATCTGTTTTGTATCTTTTAAGATCGCCTCAACCATAATAGCTGTAGATTTCGCTGGAGCATAATATGCTGATCCTGTTTTTAGATAACCAACGATCTCTGCTCCACCATGTTTAGTACGTTCTACGATCTCAAGGATCTCTTCTTCATCAAGTACATCTGTCAATGGTACACCAGCAACTGTAGAGAACTTTGGAAGTGGTACCATATCATCCCCATGTCCACCCATTACAGATGCACGAATTTGTCCTGCACCATAACCAAGTTTTTCATGGATAAAGTGTGCCATTCTAGCAGAGTCCAAAATACCAGCCATGCCAATAACTCTTTCTTTTGGGAATCCTGACTCTTTGAGTGCTACATATGTCATTACATCCAAAGGATTTGAAACCATTATAATGATCGCTTCAGGTGCATGCTCTTTTACATCACCTACCACTTCTTTTGTGATCTCTGCATTGATCATCAATAGATCATCTCTACTCATACCTGGAAGTCTAGGGCTTCCAGCTGTAATTACAACTACATCTGAATCAGCCATACATGAAGCATGCTCTGCTACTTTTACGATTGTATGCATTCTTGCTGCATTGGCTGCTTGAGACATATCTAAAGCTTTACCTTTAGCTATCTCTGTATTTCTGTCTCTGAGTACGATCTCATGACAGGTACCCTTCATCGCCAATGAATATGCTACAGTAGCACCTACATTTCCTGCACCGATAATCGATACTTTTTTACCTTTTTTCATTATAATCCTTTAAGTGAGAACTATAGGGGACCCCCAAAGCAAAACATAACTCATAATGTATGTTATCAATTATGCTTTGCGACAAAAGAGGCTACATCAACCCTATGTTATATGACACATCTATGTCAAGAGTATCTTTTTACACTAGATACTAAGAAGTGATGCAGAGGAGAAGTCCCCTCTACTGAAGTTAATATTTTACCAAAATGTTATTGCATTTTGGTAACGAGTATTGCACAAATAAGATGCAATACTCAGTAAAGCCTAACTTATATAGCGTCAATAATACTGTTAAGCGTAGCAGATGGTCTCATTGCCTTAGCAGCCATCTCATCATTTGGATGGAAGTATCCACCAACATCAGTCGTTTTACCTTCACCTTCAGCAGCCATTAGCTCTTCCATGATCTTCTCTTCATTCTCTTTAAGTGCAGCAGCAACTGGAGCGAACTTCGCAGCGAGTTCTGCATCTTTACCGTTTGCAAGTGCATCTGCCCAGTACTGAGCTACAAAGAAGTGAGATGCTTTGTTATCTGGTTGACCCACTTTTCTACCTGGTGCTTTGTTGTTATCAAGGTAACCTTGGTTCGCAACATCAAGCGCAGCAGTAAGTGCAGCAAGTTTAGCATCATCATGTTTTTGACCGATCATTCTTAGTGATTCTGCCAATGCCAAGAACTCACCAAGTGAATCCCATCTTAAGTGACCAGTTTCAAGGAATTGATCCACGTGCTTAGGCGCAGACCCACCAGCACCAGTTTCAAACAATCCACCACCTGCGATCAATGGAACGATAGAAAGCATCTTCGCAGATGTTCCAAGCTCTAGGATCGGGTACATATCTGTAAGGTGATCTCTAAGAACGTTACCAGTTACAGCGATCACGTTGTTCCCTTTTCTGATCTCAGCATTTGTGAATCTAGTCGCATCAGTTACTTTCATGAATCTGATATCTAGACCATCCGTATCGTACTCTTTAAGATACGCGTTTACTTTTTTGATAAGCTCTGCATCATGTGCTCTGTTCTCATCTAACCAGAAGATCGCAGGGATGTTTTCAAATCTTGTTCTCTCAACAGTCAGTCTTACCCAGTCTCTGATCGGTATATCTTTAGTTCTAGCAAGTCTCCAGATATCTCCAGCTTCACATTCAAAGCTCATAAGCACACCATCTGCACCTGTGACTGTTACTGTACCAGCTTCAGCCAGTTCGAATGTTGTTGGGTGAGAACCGTACTCTTCAGCTTTTTGAGCCATAAGACCGATATTTTGCATTGCACCCATTGTCGTTACATCGTACTGACCGTTAGCCACGATATCAGCTACCATCTCTTCGTGGAACATAGCATACGTTGAATCAGGAACAACCGCAACCGTTTCACCCGCTGCACCCGTTCTATCCCACTGCTTACCACCTTCTCTTACCACTACAGGCATAGAAGCATCGATAATGACATCGTTAGAAGCGTTGAAGTTCGTTTGACCTTTATCAGAGTCAACCATTGCGATCTTAGGCGCATCAGAATCCACTACTGCTTGGAATGCTGCTTTGATCTCAGCTTCTTGAGCGTGACCAGCGATCTTTTTCTCAAGATCAGACATACCCATATTAGGGTTTACACCTAGTTCTTTGAACGTATCAGCATATTTTGCGAATACATCTTCGAAGAATATTTCGAAACCATGACCGAACATGATCGGGTCAGAGATCTTCATCATTGTTGCTTTAAGGTGTAGTGACCAGATAAGACCTTTTGCTTTTGCATCTTGGATCGTTTGCTTATAGAATGCTCTAAGTGCAGAGATTGACATGAATGTACCATCAAGTACTTCACCAGCGATTGCATCGATAGAAGTCAACTCTTTACCGTTAAGTGCGATCGTCACTTTTTGGTCTTTATCAAGTGTCACTGATTGCTCGTGTGCAAAGAAGTCACCTTTCCCACCCATGTGTGCCACGTATGCTTGACAGTTTTCATCTACTGCTTTAAGTCTGTGTGGATTGTTCTGAGCAAATTTCTTCACTGCAACTGCAGCTCTTCTGTCTGAGTTACCTTCTCTTAGTACCGGGTTTACTGCAGAACCAAGACATACAGCATATTTTGCCTGGATCTCTTCTTCAGCAGCGTTTGCAGGCTCTTCTGGATAGTCAGGAATATCATAACCTTGACCTTGAAGTTCAGCGATACAATCTTTAAGCTGTCCTACTGATGCAGAGATGTTTGGAAGTTTAATAACGTTTCCATCTTCTTGGAGTACAACTTCACCTAGTTTAGACAGTTCATCTTCTTGAAGACCTTGGCTAGCAAGTACACGTCCTGCAAGAGAGATATCGCTCTCTACTACTTCTACACCTGCTGCTTTAGTAAAAGCGTTTACGATTGGTAGCAATGAATACGTAGCAAGTGCCGGCGCCTCATCAATTTTTGACCATATGATCTTTGGTAATTTTGACATGTTTGTTCCTTAAATTTGATTGTTGATGGTCAGATTGTAGCACTTTTTTTGTATTATTGGAATGAAATAGTGTGTTTTCTAAAACTTATATTATTTATTTGTTTCCTTATTACACAATTTTTATCCTATTTATCCAAGTAAAAACTCATTAACGGAATAGAGCAATTTAACCAACTATATATTCCGCAGGAAAACCTACTGGAATAGGGTTATGAAGTTTAGCAAATATCTTACCATCACCTACGCTGCATAATTCATAGGGAACATAAAGGAACCTTGCCGCGACCTTCTTGTCAATTTGACTTTTCTCTTCTAAGTGTAAACGTATACTGCTTGGAACATCTTTCACAAAATTTTCAGGTATGCGTGTATCGACCACCAGTACTATCACATCTACATCACCCTTTTTGATACGTTTCTTTAATATTTCTTCTAGCAAAGCATAGCTTTCGTTACTATCTTCTACTTCATTTTCAAAAAGTTCGATCTCACCCGCATCATTTAGTAACATTAAAAATGGTTGAAAATATTTTGTTAGTTCCAATGCTTTTTGTGCTTTGTAGACTGCTTGTTCTAAAACGCTAAATGCTTTTTCATCTTCTTGGGTAGACATAAAGATTCCTAAATATATTTATTTGAGTTGTGGATTATATCAAAATGTAAAAGAAAGCCTATTTGGTAAGATGAAATGAGTGAAGAAATACCTACACAAAAAAGTGTAAGTATTTATAAAAAGTTGAGATTATTCTGGATTAGCAGAATTCTCCAACATCGCATACATCGCATCTCTTACCTCATTGGCAAGTTCTAAGAGTTCAGGAGGTAAAACATATCCACCATTGATCATGAGTTCTAAACTCATTGTGTAGATATAGATGTCACCATTTGGATCTTCAACAATACCAACTCTACATGGCATAAAACCAATGAACTCCCCTGAATGCTTTAAAAATACATCAGCAATATATGGAGAACAGTATGAACGAATATGTGTAAGAAGTCCACCATCTTTAAAGAGCTTTCCTTCTCTTGGCATCGTTTTACTATCAACTAAAGCCATACCATACTCACTTGCCGTTTCATCCATGATCTCCAAAGCACTCTCAAATGCTTCAGCTTTTGTCATACCTTCAGGAATGACCATTTTAACTTTACGGATCATCCCTTTAGCCGGATCTCCTGTTGTAAGTACTTTATCAAACATTTTCATATACTCTGGTAATGCCTGCGAATCAAGATTGCTCACTTGACCAATTCTTGTACCTAGATCAAACTTCACAAAAGCAAAAATAAAACCAATGACAACTACTGCACCTACAAATGTAAATAGACCTTTAATAAATTTCATTGTTGATCCTTTCTTAATTAATAAGATATCATTATAATATATATTAATAAAAATAAGATTAAAGAGGTTATATCGCCTTCATTGAGCACTTAAATCACTTGTGATTACTCTCCATTTACCGTGAAGTACTTGTCGAGGTCATACCAACACTCAACCAGCTTTGCATACCGCCACGATACCACTTCATCTTTTGAGGAGGATAACCTAACTCCAATAGCGCCTCTATCATCTGAGGTGACTGTCTGCACCATACACCATTACAAAAGAAAAGAATGATTTTAGCTTCAGAAAAATCATAGGGGGCCTTCTCACCCTTTACACCAAAACGTTTTAGTGCTGTTTTTCTCTGTTCATTCCATTTATTGCGCTCTGTAAAATAGGTAAAGGGAATGTTGATCGCAGAGGGAATAGTCAAACTCTCATACCACTGTTTTTTTCTGCTATCAACAAACAACATCTGAGGATCATCCTGCATCTCCTCAAGAAATTCCAACACTTCTAGTTCACCATAAGTATCGATATCCTTATGCATTTGCATTGGAGAGAGTTTTCCTGCAGACGTGATAAATGTCTTTTTACATATATCTGCCACATCTCTGCTCGCATAGGATCCATCCCAATATTCTCTTGCATTAAAAGGTATTTGACGACACCTTAGATCTGAATCTCTAGAGATCGTTGTTCTAACCACTTTCCCATCTTCAGTTGCATAACTGATATCAACACTGTGTGCATGGATCATAGTAGGCTTGTTTTCTGCAAATGCAGAGCCAAGAAAAATAAACAACGCAGATAGAGCTAATTTTTTTAACACGAACTTTCCTTTTCTTTTAATATAGTGGGTTACCCTTCAACCGCTAAAGGCTCTTCTAAATAGACCCCAAGCTCTTTTGCCTCTTCCATAATAACCTCACTCACTTTTAACTTTGACTCTATAACCACATCTGCAAGCTTAGATTTAATGTGAAGCTCTAATGGTCGTTTCCCCGGATGTTTTTCGACCAGACACATAAGCTCTTCTACTATCTTTGCATCTGGCATAAGATTGAGAGAAAGTATGAGTGGTGGTTGCACCGGTTCTTCTACATGTTTGACCTCTTTTTCTACTTTAACCTTTGTCTTCTTCGCATCTTTTATACTTGATATCTTCAATATATTCATACGTGTAAAATCACCATCTTTAGTGATCTTTACTTTGAAAGCGATAGGCTTAGTAAGATCAAAATCTTCCTCAAGTTCTTTAAGTCGATTTTCAAAGAGCATAAGTTCAATATTTCCATGCAGATCCATGATATTAGCGATACCAAACTTGTTGCCTTTTTTACTGATCTTTTCTGTAATATGTTCAATTTTACCGATGAACATCGCTTGCGAACCATCAGCCAGATCATCTATCTCAGAGCTGAGCGTATAGTTAATACTATCGAGTGTTTCACGATACTTGTCCAACGGATGGCCTGAAACGTAAAAACCTAAAGACTCTTTTTCCATCTCCAGGATCTCCATAGGTTCAAACTCATCCATATGGGAAAGTTCGAGAGTAACAGTCGTCATCTCTGCCTCTTCTCCAAACAGTGAACCCACAGCTTGTTTCTTGGCATCCCCTGCTTTTTTCGCTGTCTCTATGATATCTTCTATTTGTGAAAGCATCGCTTTACGACTGTAGCCAAAGCTGTCAAGGGCTCCTGCCTTGATAAGTGATTCAATGACCTTTTTATTGACTTTGCTTGAATCTATACGTGAGACAAAATCTGAAAAGTCTTTAAACTCTCCCTCTTTTCTTGCTTCAAGCATAGTCTTAATGGCGATATCCCCTGCACCTTTGATAGCGCCCATACCAAACATAACAACCTCATCATCATCAATCTTACGTGCTTCAAATACAAGCCCTGAACGGTTTATGTCAGGTGGAAGAAGTTTAATCCCCATACGTTTGAGTTCATCTACATACTTTACCACTTTGTCTGTATTGTTTTTTTCCAGTGTTAAGATAGCCGCCATAAACTCTGTCGGATAGTAATGCTTCAGATAAGAAGTATAGAATGTGATCATGGCATATGCAGCAGAGTGTGATTTGTTAAAACCATACCCTGCAAATTTTACGATAAGATCAAACAGATCTGCTGCTGTTGCTCTGTCAAAACCTTTTTTAGCTGCACCATCTGCAAATTCACCTTTAAGTTTATCCATCTCTTCTTTGATCTTCTTACCCATCGCCCTACGTACCAGGTCCGCACCACCCAGACTGAATCCACCAATCGTCTGGACGATCTGCATTACCTGTTCTTGGTAAACGATAACCCCATAAGTCGGTTTGAGGATTGGTTCGAGCTCTGGGAATGCATAGGTGATCTTGGCACGTCCATGCTTACGCTCAACAAAGTCATCTAGCATCCCTGATTCCATCGGTCCAGGACGATAAAGTGCGAGCATCGCAATGACATCTTCAAAACCATTTGGTTTCAGTTTTTTAGCCAAATCCTGCATACCCGCTGACTCTATCTGGAATAACCCAAGTGTTTCACCAGTACTGATATAGTCATAAACTTCCCTGTCTTCAATATTCTCTTCAACAAAATTTATACGCTTACCATGTCTTTTTTCAACAAGTTGAAGTGCTTCTTCAATGACCGTAAGTGTTTTGAGCCCCAAAAAGTCAAACTTGATGAGATCCACATCTTCTACATACTTACCAGAATACTGTGTTGCAAGTGTATCAAGCCCTGTTGGTTTGAACAGTGGTGTTTTCTGCCATAATGGTTCATTGGAAATAACTACACCTGCTGCATGGGTACCAGCATTACGGTTAAGTCCTTCAAGTGCCAGTGCATATTCCCAGGTACGTTTTGCCTGTGGGTCAGACTCTAACAGTTGAGCAATCTTTGGCTCTTTTTCATATGACCCTTTCAGGTCAATACCCAATTCATCTGGAATGAGTTTTGCCATGGCATCTGCCTTTGAGTAAGGCATATCAAGTACACGGGCTACATCACGAATAACCCCTTTTGCCAATAACTTACCAAAAGTAATGATCTGGGCCACGTTCACACGCCCGTACTTCTCTACGACATAGTCAAGTATCTCTTGTCGTCTTGCTTGACAGAAATCCATATCGATATCCGGCATTGAGATACGCTCTGGGTTAAGAAACCTCTCAAAAAGTAATCCATAAGGCATGGGGTCAATATCTGTGATCTCAAGTGAATAAGCGACCAATGAACCTGCAGCAGAACCACGACCAGGACCTACAGGGATCCCCATCTTTTTTGCCGCATCAACAAAGTCCCAAACGATAAGCATATACCCTGGAAACTTCATATTATTAATAATATCGATCTCCACCTGGAGTCTATCTCTGTACTCTTGGTGTTTCTCTTCAGGTACGATCTTTAAACGTCTCTCAAGTCCTCTACGTGACTCCTCTATAAAAAGTACCTTATCATTCTCCAAAGAATATTCTACTTCAGGCTCAGGAAGCTGCAGATCGATAGCCTCTGCACGCTCTCTGGCAAATTTAAAATTAGGGGGTGTCGGATCACCCAATTTGATTTCCAAATTACATTTGTCTGCTATCTCCTGGGTATTTTCAAGTGCCTCAGGTATGTCTGCAAAAAGTTCTGCCATCTGTTCTGGTGATTTCACATAAAACTCATGCACTGAATGACGTAAACGGTTAGGGTCATCATAGAGTTTGTTCATAGCGATACACATAAATGCTTCATGTGCATCAGCATCTTTTTGTACTGTATAGTGTGTATCATTGGTTGCAATAATCTTAATACCTGTCTCTTGTGAAAGTTGTATGATCTGCTTGTCTATACGGTGCTGATCACCGATACCATGACGCATGAGTTCCAAATAAAAGTCATCACCAAAAACATCTTTATATTTTAATGCCACTTTTTTTGCTTCATCATAGCCTTTGGCACCAAACTTAAGATTTCTCTCTGATAGGTTCATGTGCCAATTCACTTCTCCCTGTAAGCAAGCAGAAGAACAGATGATACCTTCAGAATTTTCTTTGAGAAGATCCCAGTTGATACGCGGATAGTAGTAAAATCCGTCTATGTAGGCACGTGAACTAAGGTACATCAGGTTTTTATAACCTACTTCATTTTTAGCATAGAGACAAAGATGAAAACGCTGACGTACAGACTTGTCACCCAGTTCTTCCTGGTTATGTACATACGCTTCCATTCCAATGATAGGCTTGATACCCTCTTTACGCATAGTGTTATAAAAATCTATGGTACCAAACATGTTTCCATGGTCAGTCATAGCTACAGAGTCCATTCCCTGCTCTTTGATTTTTTTAGCAAGCGCTTTGATCTTGTTTGCACCATCAAGAAGTGAATACTCAGTGTGCAAATGTAAATGGGTAAATTGAGGTTTGACTTTCGGTTCTTCTGACATGGGGTACCTTTGAAAATATTGTTTTCAATATAGCAAAGATTAGGTAAAAATAGATTGAAAATTATCTGAATGTATGATGAAATATTATGAGTGTTTTTTCTCTCAAAAAACCTTAGTCATAAACTCACGTACTCATATCATAATCAGGTTCAAGAAGCAGTACTTTGTCAACTATTTTAGGATCTACTTGCACACCTTTAAAATCATACTCATCTGTCTTGTTATTCTGTTTTAACCATACTTGTACTATATGCTAGCTATTTTAACAGTACCCTAAAAGCATACCATCCTTTACAGCTTGCATACTCTCTTTGCCAACAAGTCGCTCTACGATCGCTAGTCCGAAACAAACGGCTGTTCCTGGACCTTGAGAAGTGATCACATTATCATCGGTAACTACTTTGCTGTCCTCTCTATAACCAGGATGATTTATCTCATCTTTTGCTCCGGGATAACAGGTATAGTCACTACCAAGAACACCCGCTTTTTTGAGTACAAAAGGTGCAGCACACATCGCACCTACAACCTTACTGGCTTTAAACTCTTGAAGCAGCTCTATGACCCTTGCATTCTCAGCCAACGCATAGGTTCCATCCCACCCGCCAGGAAGAACCATCATGTCAAAATCATCACTAATGACATTTTTGATAGAAGTATCAGCCTGCAGAGTAATGCCATTGGCTCCTAAAACTAAATCACCATGTAGTTCATCTTCCAAATAAACCAAACGCACTTCTATACCTCCACGACGCATGACATCTATGAGAGCAACCGCTTCTAATTCTTCAAAACCTTTTGCTATTGGTAACAATACGCTAGCCATATTTACTCCTTATTTAACTTCTTTCGCACCAATTTCTAAAAATGTTGCCGGAATATCTTTATCCAATTTATTGAGAAAGTCCATTCTTTTTTGATTGTTCATAGTAAAGAACCTATTCCAGTTTGCAAGTCTTGGCATCCCTATGACAAGTGTATTACTGTCTTTCTTAATATACATATACATGGTACAAGGTGCAAATACTGCAGCTTCAGGCATTGCTCCTTCATTATCAAATACGGTGTATGAGTAAGGGAAATGACAAAGAGAGAAAGTCCAGAACGCATCATAAGAAGGAAGCAGGTCTGGTTTTCCCATTTTATAATCAAAGAAACCTGCCATGATATACCCTTTTTCTGTAAAGGTATCATCCACTTTTTCTTGGATCTCATCTATATAATCATCAAGGTCCTCAGGTCTTTCAAATTCGATCTCATAATGCATCATAGCATTTTCTACAGCACCTTCATATGTCCCATGACTTACTACTGCTGAGGGGAATGTTTTTGTGATAAGCCCATCAAGTTCTTCCATCTGCTTTGTATACTCCGTGATCACTGTTTGGTCTGTAATACCTAACATCTCTATAATAGCCTCTGGAGTAAGATGAGAGATGACCGTCTCATCTTTACCTTGATGCTTATAGATCACAAGATTAAATGGATTAAAACCTGCAAGTTTAGGATCGATCTCTAAAAGAGGCTTCACTTTCTTATCATTCACAATAGTCATAAAACTTAACACTTCAAGTGTTGTTGAACCATATTGTTGTTTATAGACTTGATTCACATGTTTACGTGGATCAGGAAGGCGATAGCCAAGCTCTTTGATGGGCTTATCCATCATCGCATAGTACCTGTCTTCTACATTACCTTTGATCGTATACACTACAGTACTCTTTTTTGTTGCGGCAAAGAGTCCACTTACTGATACTGTAACTAGCAGTACCACGCCCAATATTTTTCTATAATTCATCATTTGTTGCCTCACTGTATTAAATTTAACTTTAATTAGAGTTGATACTAATCTAAGATAATAAATTATAATAAATTAATGATATAAGTGTGATGAATTAAATAGATAAATTAATAAAGAAAGAGTTGAGTGTAACGCGGAAATGATTTGAAGAAGAATAAAGAAGAGAAAAAACTCTCTTCTTTAAAACCGGTTACCAAGATCTTACAGTCTGGTGACAAGAAAGACATTTACTTAAGATAAGCAGATAGTTGTTGGCTGCACTGTATCTGTCACCTTTCTCAAATGTAGTTACGATCTCATCTGCCATAGTTTCGATCTGTCCCGCTACTTTTTGTGCATAGACTTTATTGTTTATTTTATTTTCACCTACACCTTCTTTGATAAATGATTCAGTATGAGATATAGTTACTTTAAGATGTTTTACACCATTTTTAACAACATTTACATTGTCATATAAAAAACCTTTTTGAATTTCAGACATTGCAGTTTCCATCTCTTGCATGTTCTTCATTCTATCTGGGTAAATAACCTGCTGTCCAAAAAGTAAATTACCTGCTAGCATTGATATTACTAAAGCCTTTTTCATAATACATTCTCCTGAAAATAAATTTTTATAAGTTATTGTAACAACTTCAGCATTAATAAAAAGTAATAAAGTTGTCGATAAGTAGAATTTATGAAAAAAAATGAGAAAAACGATGTAAAAGTATCACATCGTTTGAAGAAAGACTTTATTTAGCATCTTTAAGTGTAATTTTTGCATACATACCCGGGAAAATATTTTCCTTTCCTCTGTTAAAACGTATACGCATTTTTATTTTATGTGTCATAGGATTGGCATCAGGTACGATAGCATGAATGATACCCATTGTTTTATAGTTTAGAGAAGGTATCTCCACAGGAACTTTTTGACCTGTTTTTACTCGAGATATGATACTTTCTGAAATAGAGACATCTATCTCTAAATTTTCTGTATCTACGATCATTATCGTCAACATACCAGGCATGATCATATCGCCTACCTTGATATTTTTCTGTACAACCACACCGTCTGAAGGTGCTTTCATTTTTATATAGTTATACGTACTTGCCATTTGTTTTGCTGCTATAGTAGCTTCTTTTACTGCTACCTGCATTGTTTCAAGCATTGTCTCTACATTGGCAGCTTGTGCATCTAGATCCGTCATATCCGTAAGATTGATCTTTCCATCATCACGATAAGTATTTTTCAATCTAACTTTTCTTGTATTGATACGTGTCAATTTATCACGCCAATACTCAACGATGATCTTTGACTGTTCAAGCATAAGATCAGCCTGAGATTTCATGATATCAAATTCAGCAGATTCCATCTCATAAAGGTCATCTTCTCTTTTTACTTTATCACCGAGTTTTACAAAGACTTTCTTTATGTATCCCATGAATCGGGCACCTATCATCTTCTGTCCATCAGAAACAACTGTACCAGTCAAAGTGATATCACCTGCTTGTGAAAATGCATTGAACAACAATGCCACAATTATAATTTTTTTCATTTTTTCCTCTACCATTTTCTTAAGCGCACGTGACACTTCATACATTCTGATGAAATTTTACTATAAAACTGTAATGCTTGTGTTGCATCACCATCAGTAAAACGCTCTACGATATCATCTGTATACTGTTCGATCTTTCTTTCTATACGTTTTGTCATTGCTGTATTGTTGGTCATCCATCTTTCATAGACATCTTTATTTTCTATTTCTTTTTTTATTGGTCTAATTTTAACAATTGTTTTTTTTAGATCTTCTGCACCTGCTTTAACGATATCAAGGTTATTATAAAAAAACCCCGCTTGCATATCCTGCATCGCCTGTGCCATTTTTTGCATATCATAAATTCTATCTTCTTGCGTATACACTTCCGCTAGACCGAAAGTTAAAACCGTTAAATAACCTACCAATAATTTCTTCATCTATCTTCCTTCTTTACATCTCATCAAAATACTAAACTCCGTATATTTGAATACAATCTTAAGTATTGTATCAAATAATCACTAAATTGATTATTATCATGAGTTGAATCAAAAATAATTATGACAATATTGGAAATAAATAAACATAATTTATACATGAATAGATATGCTTTATATATTATAATATGTAAGTAAAAATTGTTATTAACGTCTTAAATTCAATATAAGTGTGATTAAAAAGTTTTTTTATTAAAAGTTTTTTACTACATGAAATCAATTCAGATGTGAATTTTATATTAATATCAACATACTGTTTAAAGCACGTCAGACTCGAAATTTTTGGCTATATTATACAAATAAAAAAGTATAATTTAAAATATTAATTTATTTTAAAAAAGACAAATATCAATTAATATAACTATGGATTATTACAAGTATAAGTTATGTTTAATATAATGTACAGTATAATTCATTTATAAATAAAATATAAAGGGTTATATAATGAAAAAAATAATTACAACTTCTGTAGCAGTAGCTGCATTATTGGTAACGAGTGCACATGCTAATGACTTGAATAAAATGTTCAGTGATATGAAAGAAACGGCAACGAGTCTGAGTAAAGACGCTAAAGATAGTGTTGTTGCTGTAAAAGACGGTACAGTTGAAACTACTCAAAGTGCTGAAAGAACTGTGACGAATGTAAGTGCAGATGCTAAAGATACAACAGTAAAAGTTTCTGATGATCTTAAAACTGCTGAAGTTTCAACATCTAAAGACAGCAGAGATACTGTAAACTCTGTATCAACTGATACAAAAGACTCTATCACAAATACATCAAAAGACCTTAAAGAGTCTGCAAATGTAGGATCTAAAGAGTTGAAAGATTCTACTATTGCTGTCTCTAAAGATTCTGCAGATACACTAACAAGTGTTTCTAGCGACTCTAAAGATTCAGTACAATCTATCTCTAAAGATTTGAATTCAACAGTAGAATCTGTTTCTAGTGACTCTGCTGATTCTGTGAAAACTGTTTCTAAAGATTCTGCTGATGCAGTAAAAAGTGTTTCTGCTGACTCTAAAGATGCTGTAGATACAACTGCTAAAGAAACAAACGCTGCTGTGAAACAAGCTTCTAACGATGCAAGAGATGCTGTAGACTCTACTGCTAAAGAGACAAGCGATGCAGCTAAAACTGCTTCAAATGATGAAAGAGAATCTGTGAAATCTATTTCAGAGAACCTCAACGATTCTGTTAAAACAATTAACGATTAATACTACAAGATAGAAGGCAATGCCTTCTATCTACCTAAACAGTCTTATATATTAGGACTTCCTTCCAATTCTTTTTCACTCAATCTTTAAACTATATGTCTCATAACTAAACTTATATTTGCTAATATTATATTGCAATATATAGAATAAGTTATATTTAATATAATATATAGTATAATCCTTTCAAATAAATACTATAAAAAGGTTATATACATGAAAAAAATGATTACAACTTCTGTAGCAGTAGCTGCATTATTGGTAACGAGTGCGCAAGCTGACTTTGACTTTGGAGATATGTTCAGTGATATGAAAGATGCTGCTATCAGTATGAGTAAAGATGCTAAAGACAGTGTTGTTGCTACAAAAGACGGTGCAGTTGAAACATCTAAAAGTGCTGAAAGAACTGTGACTAATGTAAGTGCAGACACAAAAGATACTTCAGTAAAAGTTTCGGATGATCTTAAAACTGCTGAAGTTTCAACATCTAAAGACAGTAGAGATACAGTAAATGCTGTTTCAACTGATACAAAAGATGCTATTACAAATACATCAAAAGACGCTAAAGATGCTGCAACAGTATCTTCTAAAGACTTAAAAGATGCTACTGTCTCTGTTTCAAAAGATTCTGCTGACTCTGTGAAAACTGTTTCTGCTGACTCTGCTGACTCTGTGAAAAGTGTTTCAAAAGACTCTGCTGACTCTGTAAAAACTGTTTCTGCTGACTCTGCTGACTCTGTAAAAACTGTTTCTGCTGACTCTGCTGACTCTGTAAAAAGTATCTCTAGTGATTCTAAAGATTCTGTAAACACTGTTGCTACTAATGCAAGTGATTCTACAAAAACGATCTCTAGCGACACAAAAGATTCTATTAAATCTGTAAACGAAGAGAGTTCAGCAGCAACAAAAACTATCTCTAATGACCAGAGAGAGTCAGTAAAATCTGTTTCAGAAAACCTAAACGACTCTGTTAAAACAATTAATGACTAATACCATTAGATAGATGACATATTTATCTATCACATAAGCAGCTCTAATTTGAGTTGCTTATACTTCCTCTAAAATATCCATATAAAATCTACTATTGCACAACTTTTACTTTAAGAGATGTTTAAAATAACTATTGATACCATCAATCATAATATAAATAAAAAGGTTTCAGAATGAGAAAAATGATAACTACTTTAGCAGCTGTTGCTCTGTTGACACATGCAGAGGCTGGCTTTAGCTTTGGTGATATGTTCGATGATATGAAAGAAGTTGCAGAAGCCATGACAGACGATGCAAAAGATAGTATGACGGCTGTGACTGAGGGTGCGGAAGAGGTATCTAAAAGTGCTGAAAGAACTACTCGTGCAGTAAGTAATGATGTCGAAGATGTGTCTGAAAAAGTATCTGATGATATAGAGACTGCTACAGAAGAGACCTTTGAAGATGGAAGAGATGCTGTTGAATCTGTTTCTAAAGATACAAAAGATGCATTTTCTGATACAAGTGAAGATGCCAAGGATGTAACGGATGCAGTATATACTGACATGGAAGATAGTGTTGATGCTGTTTCTTCAGATCTATCTGACTCCGTTGAAGATGTCTCAGATTATGCTAAAGACTCTACAGAAACTGTTACAGAAGACACCAGTGATGCAATGGAAAACATCACAAGTGATTCTGTTGATTCTCTTAAAACTGTTTCAAGTGATACAAAAGATTCCATAGAAGATGTATCAAACGATTCCAAGGATTCTGTTGATTCTGTTGCAACCAATGTAGAAGACTCAAGCAAATCAGTTTCAAGTGATGCCGGTGATGCTATAGAATCTACTGCAACTGCGACATCAGAAACAACTGAAACCATTTCAGATGATACAAGAGACTCGATAGATGAAATTGCTTCAAACCTCAAGGATTCTGTTAAAGATATTGTCAAAGGCGAAGATACTAAATCTATCACAAAAGAAGAGTATGAAACGTATATGAAAAAGAAAGAAAATACAGTAAAGTGATCTTAGAAACTTCATATAACACAAAACAATCTAGAAGAAAAGGTTGTTTTGTTCTTATTGATATAACTTCACACTTTTCTTATTAATAAATGAACCCCTAAAATCCCTATTAAACTCGTCAATATTCTATAATATAATAATTAATTATCTTTTTTATTAAAAAAGATTAAGTTATAATTAACATAACTTAATATATAATTCTTTTAAATATTTAATTAAAAGGGATTAATTTATGAAAAAGATTATTACAACTTCTGTAGCAGTAGCTGCATTATTGGTAACGAGTGCGCAAGCTGATTTTGACTTTAATGATATGTTCAAAGATATGAAAGATGCTGCTGTCAGTATGAGTAAAGATGCTAAAGACAGTGTTGTTGCTGTAAAAGACGGTACTGTTGAAACATCTAAAAGTGCTGAAAGAACTGTGACGAATGTAAGTGCAGACACAAAAGCGACTACAATAAAAGTTTCTGATGACGTTAAAACCATGGAACTGAATTCAAGTTCTGATCTGAGCAGTGCAACCACTACACTTTCAAGCGATACTAAAGATTCACTTAAAACGACTACTTCTGATATCAAAGAGAGTGGTACAGCTATCAGTGCTGACACAAAAGAATCTATAACTACTTTATCTAAAGATTCAAAAGAGACTGTTAAGACTGTTTCGAGTGACTCTACTGATTCTGTGAAAACTGTTTCGAGTGATTCAAGAGATTCTGTGAAAACTGTTTCTAGCGATTCAAGAGATTCTGTGAAAACTGTTTCTAGTGATGTGAATAGTACAGCAAGCACTGTTTCGAGTGATGCAAGAGATTCTGTTAGAACAGTTGCAACAAATGCAAGTGACTCAACAAAAACGATCTCAAGTGATGCAAGAGATTCTGTTAAGTCTGTGAACGAAGAGAGTTCAGCAGCAACAAAAACTATCTCTAACGACCAAAGAGAGTCAGTAAAATCTGTTTCAGAAAACCTAAATGACTCTGTAAAAACACTTAACGATTAATTTATTTTAATCTAGATAGATAAGAAGGTTTTCTCTTCTTTCTATCTCTTCAAACTGCCAGTCACTTTTGGTAGCGTTTCATATACTTCATCAACCAAATTCATAACTTCTATTTATTATATATATAAATTCTATGCTATCCTATGTATTATACTTGTCCAAAGGAATCATGTGAACAACGTTAAAAATCGCATACTCAGTTTTATGTTACTTCTACCGGCCCTACTTTTCGCCACTGGAGTGCAAGAGAGTACTTCAACAACATCTGCTGATGATAATGCACTGGCAGTTTTCTACACCATAGATGGTAGTGTAGAGGAAAAATTTAATGCTCTTGTAGAAAATAAATTCAAAAGTATAGGTTTCCAACTTTCTGATCCACATAAAAGGGTTAATGATCAGTATGAGACAAAATATGGGTCGACTCTCCTAGATGTTCTAAGTTTTATGCCTGTGGTCAATGATGAAGTGATCTTACCGTTACTTAACATTGATCCACGTATCTCAGGTTTTGCTCCATTTAATATGCTTATCTATAAAAAACTTGATGATGATAAAACACATGTAGGGCACCTTATGCCTCATGTCATGTTAAATATCCTAGGTATAGAAAATAAAGAAGTCAGAGAGAAGTTTACTGCTACCTTTAAATCGCTCGATGCTATGATCCAAAAAGAGTTGGGTGGTAAAAAATCGTACTTGCCTTATAAAAAACTTCCAGAACAAACGATGATCAATTTCGAATATGAATTCGAACCACCTGAAGATATAGACGATTTTATTGATGAGTTCCAAAATAAATTTGAACTGGCTTTCATTGATAAAGGGTATCTCATTGCGGGATATCATAACTTTATGGAAACGACTGATGATGCTGAAGATATACTTTCAGACTATGATGCTTTTTGGACCTATTCTCTATGTCATCTAAAATTTTCCTACCATATGTTTGACAATGAAGGTGCACGTCCTGAAGCAGGTTTATTCGCCCCTTGTACGATGTATATGTACATCAAAAAAGGAACCAACAAACTTGTTGTTGGAATGTATAGACTACACAACTGGTCAGATTCATTGGATATCACCGATAAAACAAGACTTGCTCTTGTAGAGCAACTTGATAAAGAAATACCAGAAATTTTAAGTGCGTTTGGTATGACTGCTGTCTCAAATGTAAATACCCTCAAGGAAACACCAGAGGTACTCTCTGCCCCAGTAAAAAAAACTCTAGATCAAAAGAAACCCATAGCCAAAGGAGCATCTGATAAAGTAGAACCGGTCGCAATACAAAACATACCTGTTCCTGAAAATGCTTTAGCCGTAATGTACACTCTTGAGGGGAATGTAGAAAATGAATACAATGATATTGTAGAAGACGAATTAAAAAAGATCGATTATGAGGTCACAGATCCTCATCATAGGGTCAATGATCAATATGAAGGAAAATATGGTTCAACCCTATTAGATACACTCAGCTTTTTATCTGTGGTAAATGACAAAGTCATCCTGCCACTACTCAATATCGATCCTCGTATTGCATCTACAGCTCCGTTCAATATGCTTATCTATAAAACGCTTGATGAAAATAAAACACATGTGGGACATATCATGCCAGAGGCATTTCTTGACATGATAGGCATAGAAGATAAAAAAGTAAGAGAAACATTTATTGCTTCTGTTTCACCTCTTGACGCTAAAGTAGAAGAAGAATTCAGAGCTAAAGGGCTGAAGTATACTAAATCATATCTTAGTTATAAAAAACTCCCTGAAAACCGTATGCATACCTATGAATATGTGTTTGAGGTACCAGAAGACTTAGATGAATTTATTGAAGAATTCCAAAACTCATTCGAACTTGCTTTTATTGATAAAGGGTATCTTATTGCCGGTTATCACAATTTTATGGAAGGGCTAGATGATGCAGAAGAGATCCTGGAGGGGTATGATGCTTTCTGGACTTATTCACTTTGTCATTTAGAGTTCTCCTATAATATGTTCGACAATAAAGGTGCTCATCCAGAGGCAGGATTGTTCGCTCCTTGTACTATGTATGTTTACATTAAAAAAGGTACAAATAAAATGGTTATTGGTATGCTAAGACTAGAAAACTGGTCAACAACATTAGGTATCAGTGATGACAAAAGAGTGGGACTTGTCAAGAAGCTTGATAAAGAGATACCTGAAGTACTAACTGCATATGGTATGAAAGCCATAGAAAACACCAATACACTAAAAGAAATATGCAAAGTAGTACCAAAAGAAGAAACAGTAAAGAAAGAAGTATCGGAGGTTGCACAAGTTGCTCCTATGTTCAGACCGTTTACTGAGAGTAATAAAACAGAACCGAGAAATATACAATGTATCCAAACAGGTGATACTACCATTAATATCGCTATTCCAACTGTGCCAAAAGTACCTAAGGCATATAAATCCACGAAAAATGAAGATGTATTAGATAGAAGTATTAAGTTCTCAAAACGTATACCGCCAAACTATGTACCTCATAGATTTGATAAGAAAAAGAGAATGCATGCCAGTACCAATATAAGAATCGGAGAAGTGAACCATGGAAGGATCTCAGCACACCTCCGTGGGAAATTTATGGATGTTGACACAGTGGAAGAGAAGCTTAAGAATGCAGGATTTGAAGTCTTAACATCTGTACCTGTCGATAAAAAAGGTACACTCATCTCTGTGGTATTTACAGATAAATCCCTAGTCACTATGGCGAGTAAAGAAAATAGAGGCTTTATGGCATCATTACGTGCACTTGTTGACACAAAAGAGAAAACTTTTAGTATTCTAAACCCATTATATGTAGCAAAAGGATATTTACAGAGTGATTTTGATGAAAAAGCTGCCAAAAAGATCTTAGACAGACTTATCACAGAGTTCCCTAGTTTAAAAAATTCAAAAGATGTATTGAAATTCCAACTTCTACCTAAATACCAATTCATGAACGGTATGCCTCATTATGAAAATATGATAGAAGTAGCTTCAGGAGACAACCTTCTAGAAAAACTCAAAGATAACGAGAGAGTAGTCTTCACTCAAACTTTGGAGAATGGTTCAACACTCGTTGGTATCAAACTCTCTAAAAGAACCCGTAAGTTTACAAAAAGAATAGGTAGAAACAATGCAGCAATGCTTCCTTACCCTATACTCATTGAGAATGGTAAAGCAAAAATACTTGATCCTAAATATTATATTGCCTACATGTACCCAATGTTAAAAATGTCAGAGTTTATGACCATTGCTACCACACCGGATGCAATGATAAAAGATTGTCAAAAAGTATTTAAAAAGAAGAAAAAGAAGAAATAATGCATAAGATCTACATAAAATAGATCGCATTATTCAAATGTTCACCTACCCTAAGGAAATATCCTTTGGGGTAGATAGGTGTCCATCTATTAAATAGCGTCTTATGATTTGGCTTTCTCCAAATATTTACCCTCAACTGTATCTACTTTGATCATTTCACCTTCAAGAACATGGAAAGGTACTTGAACTACTGCCCCGCTCTCAAGTGTAGCCGGTTTCTTACCACCTTGCGAGTCACCCTTGAAATTAGGCGGTGTCTCAACGATCTTCAATACAACCGTTTGAGGTATCTCAACTGAGATCGCTTTGCCTCCATGAAACAAAATTTCAGCTTCCATTCCATCTATCATAAAATCAAAAGTATCTTTACCCACCTGCTCATGTGTAAGCCCGATCTGCTCAAAAGTAGTTGTATCCATAAACTGAAGCATTTCACCATCATCATAAAGATACTGCATCGTTTTTTGCTCTAACTCCGGTACATCAAACTTATCACCTGCGTGTACTGTCTTCTCTATCGTTTTACCTGTAGCAAGATTTTTGATCTTCATACGTACAAAGGCTGCACCTTTACCTGGTTTAACGTGCTGAAAGTCTGTAACTTTAAAGGGGTTTCCTGTAATTTCGAGTCTTGTACCTTTTTTAATATCGCCCATTCCAATTGTAGCCATTTTAGCTCCTTAAAAATAATGGATGATTATAGCAAATGGTTGGTAAAAGGTTGTAGCGGCACCCGCAAAGGATGCCAAAAATATAGTTTATATGTCTATCTGGTGATAGAGATAGAATGGTGTTCCCCAGCATCCTCAGACTTATCAAAATCCATTGCTTTTGCATTATCCATAAGTACAGGGATAAAAAGCAGTGAAACAAATACAGCTGCAACCGTACCGGAGATCAGTGCCACACCAAGCCCTCCAAATACCGGGTCACCTGCAAGTAAAGCAGAACCCAGGATAATAGCAACTGCTGTTAAAGCAATAGGTTTTGCTCTGGTTGCTGCAGCGATCGCGATAGCCCTACGCTTTTTAATGCCTTCTAATTCCATTAAAGACTTGGCAAAGTCTATAAGAAGCAGTGAGTTCCGTGAAGAGATCCCAATAAGTGCAATAAACCCGATAAGAGAAGTTGCAGTCAAAAAGAATGTTTCAGAAGTAAACCAATTGGCTACCCAGTGTCCAAAAATAACCCCTATCAATGAAAGGAATGAACCCAGTAATACAATACCACTGATCGCAAAACTCTTGTAATAAATAACCAACAATAAAAAGATCAAGATCAATGCAGCGATAAATGCCGCACCTAGATCTCTAAACGTATCAAGTGTCACTTTCATCTCACCGTCCCAACGTATCAGGAATTTTTCATGTGTTTTTTTCTCTGTTAAAGTAAAGTCAAACATATAGGTTGAAATACCCGCTTTGGTAATATTATAATCCTCGGCAAATTTTTCAAGCATAACTCCACGCGCATCGAGCAATGGATAGACTTGAGAAACCATATCTGTCTCTGCAACCACATTAACCATACGAGAAAGATCCTTGTGCATGATCATAGGGTTCGATTTAACTTTTCTCAGTGTCACCACTTCACTTAATGGTACCATCATACCTCTCATGTTCATGAGATTCAAAGAGGAGAGTTTACTTTGTAATGCATCCCCATTTGATACAGGTAACTTCTTACTCTTAACATCTAAAACCAAAAATATAGGTATCTGATCAGGAGCATTGATAGAGTTTTTATGCGCGATGACCATACCTTCAAAAGCAAGATACAAAATATTATTTACCTGATCTACTCCCAACCCACTTCTTGCTATCTTTTCTTGATCCGGGATAAGCTCAAACTTTTCATAAATGTCATCTGACATGATATCAATATCTACAAGACCTTCTGTCTCTACTAAAATATTGGCAACTTTAGTAGAAATGTCTCTTATTTTTTCCAAGTTCTCTCCATGTACTTCAACCACAACAGAAGCCAATGTTGGAGGTCCAGACGGCTGTTCAACGAACTTAATATTCGTACCTTCTGTAAGAGGCAAACATGCTTTCTTGATCTCAGGTCTTAAACGCTGTACCATAAGGAAAGAGGGTTCAGCACGATGATGTTTATCTGTAAGGTTCACCGAGATCTCAGCTACATTTTCAGTACGTTTCATACTCGCACCTTTTACCAGCCCGGCATAATCAAGAGGTATACCCTGCCCCAAGAAAAGTTCTAAATTCATCACTTCATCTTCTTTTTTCAGAAAGTCGATCACACATGAACTCACCCCTTTTGTCTGCTCTATAGATGAACCAGTAGGTGTATCTATATAGATAGAAAAAGTGTTATCACTTTTACCCGGCAGCATTTTGGCCAGTACCATTTTCGTTGGGAACATCAAAAGAGAAAGGAAAAATGCTGCAGCAGTTAAGATAACCACCAACTTTTTCTTTGAACGGTTATCAAGAATATCATAAATAAAATTTTCAAACTGCTTCATTATTTTGTTCCTTCATCATTTTGCTCTTCATGGTGATGACCATGTTCAGGTTTTTTAAGTAATTTTAAACTTAGATACGGTGTAAATATATATGCTACAAAAAGTGAAGCGATAAGTGCTACAGGTACATTATACGGGATAGGCTTCATAAATGACCCCATCATTCCTCCAACAAATGCCATTGGAACCATGGTTAAGATAATGGCTAAGGTGGCGATATTGGTTGGTGCACCGATCTCGTCAGTTGCTTCGATCAAAAGCTCTCCCATCTCTTTATCTTCCACACCATGACTATGTAGATGTCTGTGAATATTCTCAATAACAATAATCGCTGCATCTACCAGTAAACCTAAGGAGAGCAAGAGTGCAAAGAGTGTGATTCTGTTCATCGTTTGACCTGTCATCCATGCAGTAAATAGTGTTACAGCCAAGATCGCCGGTACGGTAAAGGTAACAATGATCGACTCTCTCCAACCTAAAGCAAAGACCAACATTAAAGCAATGATCACGATCGTAATGATCAAGTGGTGCATCAACTCATTTACAGCCTCATTTGCACGGACACCGTAATTTCTGGTCACAAGATATCCGATACCTAAGTTTTCAAATTCTTGTTCAAAACCTTGAAGTATTTCAAGAACATCTTCAGCAACAAATACAGCATTCGTCCCTGCAAGTTTTGCAATAGTCAATGTAATCTGGTTTTTTTCCTCACTTAATCCTGATTTAGTATGCTCTGTCTCATTATCTTTTGTTGTACCATTGGGATTCTCTTCTTTCAGTAGGATCTTAGCCGTTTGAAAATTTTGTATATCAACACCGTCAGTTACTGAGGCTACATCTCGTAAGTAAATGGGTGAACCCATATACTGTGCTACGATCACACTCCCTACATCCTCTATACTTTCAATAGCATTTTTGACACCAAAGATCACTAGTTTGTTGGCTTTGGTTCTACCTTTTACATCTGGGACATTCACAGCAATAGATTGTACTGCTTTCATGATCTGTCCCAAAGAGAGGTGGTATGCGGAGAGTTTACCCATATCGACCTCTATATTAAACTGTGCTTTTCGTGCCCCTTTTAGTGTTGTTTTAGCTACATTTTCTACTGCATTTATTTTTTGCTGTACTCTCCTGACCATTTCAAAAAGCGCCACATCATCTACACTGCTTTTTGTTTTTGGATAAAATGCCACTGTAACAATGGGAATATCAATATCGATATCAAATGGTTTTACGCTAGGCTGCATAACACCTTTCGGCATGATATCCATATTTTGCATGACTTTGTCATAGAGTTTTAAGTTTGAGTCCTCTCTATTCTCACCGATATAGTACATGACATTAACGATACCCACATTGTCCATAGCCATACCATAGACATGCTCTATACCACGTACTTCACGTAATTTACGCTCCAAGGGATTTAGAATAATATTTTCTATCTCTTTAGGTGTAGCTCCAGGCATAGCAACGATCACAGCTCCACCAGAAATCGCAATTTGAGGGTCTTCTTCTCTTGGCATCGTATTGAGCGCAATATATCCAACAAGAAGCAACATAGCGCCCAAAACAATTGTTAATGGATTACGTAAAAAACCTTTTGCCAGTTTTCCCGCTACATTAATTATCTCATACTCTTTTTTATTTTCCATTACAAACTACCTAATTATAATTTTGGCATACATACCAGGATAAACAGAAGAACGTCCCTTGCTGTCAAATCTCATTTTGATCTTAAACTTATGCGTCATAGGATTTGAACTTGGAATAATAGAGGTTATATGCCCCTCTGTTTTAAACCCAATAGAAGGTATTTGAATATCGACCTTTTTCCCTAAGTTTATGTACCTCAATTGTGTTTCACTTAATTCTGACACAATAGTTAACTTACTAAGATCCGTTAAAACGACTGCCGGCATACCAGGTATAGCCATTTCCCCTTCATTGAGACGTTTATCTACGATCACTCCATCATTTGGTGCATGTATCTTTAAATAATTATACTGGTTTATAACTTCATCTTTTTTGGCTAATGCCTGTTTGACTTGTTGTTCAGAGATTTCAACCATATCTTTAAGGTTTTTTTCTGCAAGTTGTAACATTTCAAACTCGTATTTGGAAACCATTTTCTTTTTATAGAGTCTTTCATGTCTTGCGAGATTTGTCAGTATGTTATTGTATTGGTTTTTGTTCATTTGAAGTGCAAGTCTGGCTTGTGAGATTGCAAGGTCCACCTGTCTCTCTGCAGATTCTATCTCTTTTGAATCGATCTCATAAAGAAGTTGTCCTTTTTTTACAATATCACCCTCAGATACTGCCATATTTTTCACATACCCCATATAACGGCTAGTTATCATCTTTTGGTTATCAGAAACCACAGAACCACTTAAATCTATTTCTACTGCATTTAAAGTTGTTGATACCAATGCTAAAGCAATTAATTTTATAAATTTATTCATACGTTCCCACCTTTATTTAAAATACTGTTTAATTCAAATATCTTTGTATTACGTTCATTTTTTACCGTGAGTAATTTAAGTAAGACCTCTAATTCTCTAGATTGTTTTATCAAAACATCTGAGATAGAGACTATACCTTCCTTGTATCGTGAACGGTAATTTTCATATACTTTTTTTGCAAAACGTAACTGTTTTTTATAACTCTTTACATCAGCATTTTTACTTAATATCTCAGTTTCAAGTTTTTTAACTTTCAGTGCAATACCTGATTTAGCCAATGAAACCTGTTCTTGCACTTTAAGATGATTCACTTTCGCCTTCTCAAGATTTGCGGCATCGATACCACCATTAAATATATTCCATGTCAACTGTACGCCCACTGTGTATGAATCTTTATCTCTAAACTCATTCCATAGTTCATCATCTGCACTTCCATACTCTCCAAATGCACCAACAGTTGGTAGATAATTTGATTCTTCAACATTCATAGCCATTTGACTTATCTGTAATCCTAAAAGTGCCTTTTGTATATCTATATTATTACTCTCAACTTCTGCACTGTCAATACGTGGCATAGGTGCCATATCACTCACTTTTTTAATGGAGTCTACCTTCTCATTCAACAAAAATGAGAGAAACTGATAAGCCAGATCTCTATTGAGTTTCGCTTGATTATACATACTTTCAGCTTCTGCCCTACGTGCTTGTACTTCAAGCAGATCGATCTCTTGAGCGTACCCCTCTTCTCCCATACTTTTCACAATTGCTTCTAAATGATTAATGTTTTTGATGATCTTAGAAAGATTTGAGATATAGTTTTCTACCAAAGAGATATCATAAAATGCTTTTTTTGTCTGAAAGATTTTTTCATTAATAAGTTTCTGCGTATCCCATTGGCTCATACGATGCAATGCTTCTGTTATACGTCCGTACTCCGTCAACTTCCCACCTGTATATAAAGGCAGCATATAAGAGATCTTTGTCTGATAATGGTTTCTGGCTTCCGGATAGTTTAAATCTGAGGGCTGTACATCTAATATATTTGGATTTGTCCCATCAAATTCAGCAAAACCGAAATCACCAAAAGTAGCTTCACGACTTTGTAGTTTGAATCCAAACACATTTCCCGCATCATTCGAACGCATAGCTGCAACACTCACATCTAACTTACCATAATGATGTCCTTGGGCAGCAGTTGCTTCATACACTTTCATCTGCTCATTAAAATGCGATATTTTTAACTCTAGGTTATTACTTTCCAACATAGTGATAGCTTGCCTAAGCTCCAAGTTCTTCAAGCCTGCAAATAGTGGCCATGCCAAAAGAAAAATAAGATACTTTTTCATAAGATGCACTCCTCTTTCCTGAAATTACATTATAACTAAAGAAATAATTTTCTACTTATAAGTTTAATTAAATAAGTACTTATTATATCTAATATAACTTAAGGTAATTTATAAAGATGTACCGTTCTTGAAAGAATAAGAGATGAAAAAGTGGATAAATATGAAAGTAACTAAGTGGATAAACCACTTAGTTTTTAAAGTGTTGCATAAGAAACGCTAATACATGCTTCAAGTGAAGCAAGCTCTTCAAGAAGTTCTTTTTTAATTTGACCATCTACACGTACTACAGCAAGCGCTTGTTTCTTACTATCACGTCCAAGTCTAAAGTCAGATATGTTCAAGCCATTCTCTGCCATGATTCTCCCTACATCACCGATCACGCCTGGAGTGTCTGTATTTCTAAAGAAGACCATTGTGCCTTTAGGCTCAACATCCAAGATATAATCATCGATCTCAATGATACGTTGTTCAGTATCATCAAAAACAGTACCTTCTATGGAGATAGTACCTTCCGTAGTTGTAAGCTTCACACCGATTTTGTTGGTAAATCCACTATTGTTCGGTTTTACTTCTTTGCTGATCTCAATACCACGCTCTTCAGCAACAAATTCAGCATTTACATAATTGATCTGATCACCTAAAGACTCAGTAAGTACACCAACTGTTGCAAACGTACTCATAGATTCTAAATGCTCAGAAACAGGACCTTGAGCACTTACTTTAATAGACTTTATTGCACTTTTTGTGATCTGTGCAGACATATGCCCTATCTTTTGAATAAGCTCAAGGTATGGTCTTACAAAATCAGGCAACTCATGTTCTTTAATAGGTAAATTCAGTGCATTAGGATATGAGATACCTTTGGCTGCAGCAATAGCATTTTCAGCTGCCTGGATCGCAATATTTTTCTGTGACTCTTTGGTGTTTGCCCCAAGGTGAGGTGTCACCGTCACATTGTCAAGATCTAGAAGAGGATGGTCTGTTGCAGGTTCTTTGTTAAATACATCAATACCAGCCATAGCTATCTTCCCAGAAGTCAACCCTTCTAAAAGAGCCTCCTCTTCATATAGACCACCTCTTGCACAGTTAATGAGAATAACACCATTTTTCATTTTAGCGATCTCTTCTTTACCGATCATACCGATCGTTTCAGAGTTTTTTGGTGTGTGGATCGTAATAATATCACATGCTAAAATATCTTCAAAATCTTTAGTATACGCAACATCAACATCTGTTGCTTTACTTGGGTCAATGTATGGGTCATATGCAATAACATCCATTTCAAAGGCTTTAGCTCTTTTTCCTACACGTGAACCGATATTACCAAAACCGATTACACCAAGCTTTTTATCTTTCAGTTCTGTACCATACCAGTCCTGTCTTCTCCAGACACGATCAAGTTTGAGATTGTTATGTGCATAAGGAAATTGTCTTACACATGAAAGTAAATGTGTCATTGTCAGTTCAACTGCTGCAATAGTATTTGCCGTCGGTACATTCATCACAACGATACCTTGCTTACTTGAACCTGGGATATCTACGTTGTCTACACCGACACCTGCACGTACAACTGCAGTCACTTTTTTTGCTTGTGCTAAAAATGCATCATCAACATCTGTTGATGAACGTGTAATAGCAACATCAGCTAAAGGAATAAACTCTTCAAGAAGCTTATCTTTAGGCTCATCAGCTGCATTGATGAAATTTATTTCACTATCATTGGCAAGAATATCTAATCCGTCTTGATGAATATGATCACAAACGACTATAGTTTTTATTGACATTTCTGTCCTTTATATTTAATATTTGGGAGTTTTCTTAGGAGGGTAACATACGACTGCTCGTATGTGAGCCTTCTGTTATACTATAGCAACTCTTTTTTAAGAATTGCTATATTTTGTTAAAGTATTATTATCTTTTAAATTTATCACCAAATGCATCACCAAGCGTCATACTGTCATCTTGATCCATATTCAGTTGATCCATTGCTTCTCTCTCTTCTTGACGCTCAAGTCTTTTTACAGAAACTCTGATTCTGTCATTATTCGCATCAATAAAGCTGATCACACCTTTGATCTCTTGACCTTTTTCGATCTCATCAAATTTAAGTGGGTGAAGATCTTCAGTTCTGATCAATGCATCAATGTTGTCTTCAAGTGAAATAAATACACCGAAATCTTTTTTGTCTTTCACTGTACCAGTTACGATAGAACCATTTTTATGTGTTTCAGCAAATGCTTTAACCGGTGAAGCTTCAAGTGCTTTTTTACTCAATGAGATCTTGCCAGCATCTTTGTCGATCTTAATGATCTTCACTTCAACTTCATCACCAACTTTAAGTTCAGATTTTGCATTTTTTGATTTATCCCAAGAAATCTCTTGATTATGAAGAAGACCTTCAACTGCACCTACTTTTACAAATGCACCAAAATCAGTGATTGATGTTACTGTACCAGTTACAACATCACCTACTTTGTTTTCAGATGTAAATGTATCCATAGGCTTAGGAAGAAGATTTTTAAGACTTACTCTTAATCTTCTACCCTCTTTATCGATCTCAATCACTTCAACATTGATCTCTGAGTTATTTTCTAAATAATCTTTAGGGTGTTTAACATTTTTGTCCCAAGAGATCTCAGATACATGAAGAAATGCTTCAAGATCTTCACCAAGATCAACAAATACACCATAAGGTTCAATATTTGAAACTGTAGCAGTTACTGTATCACCTACACCGATGATAGAATCAATGTCAGCCCAAGGATCAGGGTTAGCGTCTTTAATAGAGAGTGAAAGATGTCTTTTCTTTTTATCATAGTCTAAAGCGATTACATTTACTTGATCACCTTCAGCAAAATATTTCGATGGATTCACTGGACCTTTATGAGAAATCTGTGAATAGTGAACAAGACCGTCCATACCACCTACGTCTACGAACATACCATAAGAAGTGATCTTTTTGATCGTACCAACTACTGGTTCTTTTTTCTCAAGAAGTTCTGAAACGATCTCTTCTGTTTTAGCTTTATCACGTTCAATAAGTTCTTTTCTAGAAACAACTACTGAACCTTTATCTTTATCTACTTTTACGATAACCGCTTTTACTTTTTTCCCTATAGGATCAATTTTTGAAGAGAGGTAAGAGAGTGTACGTGGCATGAAGAATTCTAAACCATCACAGTCAACAACATAACCACCTTTATTTGCTTTTGTTACTACACCTTCGATGACATACTCTTGCTCTTCATCATATTCAGAAATAAACTCATTCAATGCTACTCTGCTTAAAGCAGCTTTGTGAGAGATACGACCTCTTCCCATTGTAACAACTTCTATAGTATCACTTACGTTAAATGCGAGGTTACCCTCTTCATCTCTAAGTTCATCAAGAGTTAATGTAGCATCTCTACCACCACCAATGTCTATCACTGCAATATTGTCTTTTTCATCTATCTTAACAACTGTACCTGTAACTAAATCACTTTTTGACTCTGATTTTTTAAACGATTCCTCGAGCATCGCCTCAAAATCTACTTCTTCTATTTCGATATCTTCGAACTTCATACCTATCCTTATGTGTGCCTAATTTTGCGTTATTATACCCTTTTAACCATAAATATGGCTTATGGCATAAAGCAGCGTAAGCTCCGCTGACACTACGTCAAATAGAGCTTCAAAAGAAAAAAAGATATGAATTTTAAGTTTTGATAACGCTTTAAGATGAGATGCTCTCAAGGACTTCAAAATAGGTAGGAAATGTTTTTGCAGTACACTCAGGTTCATTGATAGTTACAGAGGCCGGGTCTAATGCCAAAAGAGAAAAACACATAGCTATTCTATGGTCATCATAGGTGTCTATGGCTGCATGTTTGAGTACTTTAGGTGCAGTTATTTTTAAATAATCTTCACCCTCTTCTACTTTTGCTCCTACCTTACGAAGTTCCGTTGCCATAGCATACAATCTGTCTGTCTCTTTTACACGCCAATTATAGATGTTTCTAAGTGTCGTTGTACCCTCTGTAAACAGTGCTGTAGTAGCTATGGTCATGGCTGCATCGGGAATGTGATTAAAGTCCATGTCTATAGCATGAAGTTCACCTCTGCTGACAGATACAAACTCATCACCCCACTCTACCACTGCACCCATTTTTTCAAGTACATCAACAAACTGAACATCGCCCTGGATACTCTTTTTACCAATACCAGTAACTTTAACCGTACCGCCTTTAATGGCAGCAGCAGCCAGGAAATAAGATGCAGACGAAGCATCACCCTCTACCATAAAAGTCTCTACAGATTTATAAGTTTGTCCGCCTTTAATCCTAAAAGTCTTGTAGTTGTCATTCACCACATCTACACCAAACTCTTTCATGATGTGCAGTGTAATATCAATGTAAGGTTTAGAGACAAGTTCCCCAATAATAGTAATGGTCATATCTTCTTTTGCCATCGGAGCAGCAAGTAAAAGTGCTGTCAGGAACTGACTTGAGATAGCACCATCTATTTTCACATCTCCGCCTGACAATCCATCTGCCTCTATCAAAAGTGGTGGGTAACCTTCATTCTCATAATAACTTATCTTTGCACCTGCTTCACGCAAGGCATCAACTAAATGTCCTATAGGCCTCTCTTTCATTCGAGGCTCACCGGTAAGAAAGTAAGAACCTGTACCCAAACATAATGCCGCACAGAGTGGACGCATTGCCGTACCTGCATTACCCAAAAAAAGTTCCTGTTTCTCTGCACTGTGTATCACACCTGCATTACCAACAAGTGTACATTCTGTTTTATCTTCAGAGAGTGTATAGTCAATACCTAGCTGTTTAAGTGCATTAAGCATATGTCGTGTATCATCACTCTCTAAAAGGTTCGTGATCTTAGTAGTTCCTTCAGCCAATGCAGCTACCAGCAAAGCCCTATTTGATAGACTTTTAGAGCCAGGAAGATTGATCTCACCATCTATTTTAGAGATAGGTTTCAGTGTTAATGTATTCATATGACCTCATCAACTTTCTTCATTTCCTGAATCTTCTTGATCACATTTTGTACGATCCAGTCAGGTGTTGAAGCCCCAGCTGAGATACCGCAAAATTCTTTACCTTCGAACCAGTCAGATTCAAGTTCTTTTTCGTTCTCAATGAGATAGCTGTCTTTACAGTCACGTTCGCAGATACTATGCAATTGTTTAGTATTTGAAGAGTGTTTTCCCCCGATAACGATCATCACATCAGCTTCTTTAGCCAATTCTGAGGCTGCATCCTGATTTTCAAATGTCGCATTACAGATGGTATTAAATACTCTTATCTCTTTACGTGTTGCCATGAGTGCAGTCACTATTTTGGCAAAATCTTCAGGCTTTTTTGTTGTTTGTGAAACCACTGCCACTTTACCTTTAAGCGGAAGTGCATCCAACTCTTCAGGCTCAAGTACAATAAAAGCATCATTAGGGTCTTCAGCATAACTTACAACCCCTTTGATCTCAGGATGATTCTTATCACCAAAGATCACGATACTGTACCCTTCCATACTCATCTTTTCTACAATATTTTGAGGTGTCGTTACATACGGACAGGTTGCATCGATCACGTTATGCTCCTGCTTCTTTAAAACAGACAATTCATTTTTTGGAATACCATGTGTACGGATCACAACGGCATCATCTGTTTCTATATCTTCTATCCGCTCAGCAAGACCAATGTTGAATCCTGTTTTAAGTCGATCAATCTCATCTTTATTATGGATCAAAGGTCCATAAGTGACAGATCCTCTATGCTCTTCAGCAATTTCAATGGCTCTCTTCACGCCAAAACAAAATCCATAACTAGAGGCTAATTGTATTTTCATCTCTATCTCAATTCAGCTTTACATTCTGATTCAAGAGCCATCATGATCTGACCCATCACTGCTTCAATATCACTATCTTCAAGTGTTTTTTCCATAGATTGTATAAAGAAACGTATTGTAAGGCTTTTCTTCTCACCTAGCTTTTCATCTTCATAAATATCTACAGGGTAAGCATCTTTAAGTATAGGAAGTTCGAGGGCATGAAGCACTTTAGCTACTTCAAAGTAGTTTAAAGATTTATCTATCACGACAGAGAGATCTTTATAGACACCTTGAAATTTGGAGATTGGTGTAGCATTGATATGCTCAGGTAATAAGGCATCAAAATCAATTTCTGCTATGAATGTCTCAGGGATATCAAAACTCTCCTGAACTGTCGGATGGAGTTTAGATAAGAATCCGCATACTTTACCATCTACAATGATATTTGCAGACTGATATGAGTGGATAAGTCCATTTTCATAGGTACAAGGCACCAATTCAAATGCTCCGATCACTGCACCCACTTTCTGTGTAAAAGAGGCAAAATCGATCATCTGTGGTTTACCGGCATTTCTTACATTCTCACCTTCAACTTGTCCAGAGAAGACAAAAGAGATCACTTCGCTTTGCTCTCTTTTACTTCCAAATACTGCACCTATCTCAAAAAGAGGAATAGATTTCTTACTATAACTCACATTACGTTTCGCAGCATTGAGTAAATTCACTAAAATCGTAGATCGCAGTGTATTAAGTTCTTCAGCTATTGGGTTTGCCAGTTCAAGTGTTTCCTCCAGTGTATTGAAACCATACTTCTCTAAAAGTGCTCTTTCAGTAAATACATATGATACATTTTCATAAAAAGATACACCCACTGCACGGTTCTTAAACTCTTTTTTAGCCTGATATCTAGCTGTTGTATCATTTAGACGAGGTTTTTCCGCAAAAACAAAAGGTTTAGCTTCTATATTATTAATCCCAATGATACGTACGATCTCTTCTGAGATATCTTGTATATGTTTTATATCATGCCTAAAGAGTGGGACCACAGCTGCGACCACATCATGTCCCATAGTGTTTATTTCAAATCCAAGTTTCTGAAGTATCGTTACGATCTTACCTATTTCAACATCCATACCTATGATAGATGCAATCTCTTTTGCATCTACGATAACCGTTTCATGTTCCCGTTCAACGTTTACATTGAGTGAACCTTCATAAAAAGAGATATCTGTATAGCAATCCATCATCGAAGCCAAAAATGATAATCCAAAACAAAGATCCGGATTCGCCCCTCTGGATGTTTTATAGTAAATGTCATCTGTTTTTAAAGAGGTTGTAGAGACAGCCTCAACTAAAGTATCCGGATTGATATAACTGGCCTCTATTAAAAGCTCTTTGGTCTCATCATTTGCTGTAGCTTCCACTTCTTGATTCACACCTGCTACAGATAGTACTTTATCATTACCTAAAATTTCTATGACACCTTTTGTTTTTGCTAGGGTGTGCACAGAGATCTTATGTGCACTGTTACGGAATTTACTACTGTCATATCCACGCAGTACTACACCTGTTGTGTGTGTTGCATATGCCAGTATACTTCCAAGTTTTCCTTCAGCTTCTACGTTCACCATTGCCAAACGCAATTGTATAAGAAAACTGTCAGAGATATTCTCTATCGTAGCCAATTTATACTCTAGATCTGCATCCATTTCACCTGTATGACGAAGTTCTGCTTCTCTGGCAATACCAAGTTTTATCTTCTCTTCTTGCTTGTATTCAAAAGGTTTCATTTCGATGTCAAGTGCAGCAGATAAGTCTCTTGCTACACCATAGATACTAAGGCAGTCACCTCTGTTGGCTGTAAGCTCAAGTTCGATGATCGTATCAACTATCTTTTCATATGACCTTAGCTCTTTCCCTACCTCAAGTTCACCGATACTCTCATCAAGTATCATGATCCCTTTACCCATATCCGGTAATCCAAGCTCAGAAGAGGCACATACCATGCCTTCACTCTCAACACCACGAAGTTTCGCATGTTTAATAGCAAAGTCACCAGGCAAGACAGCACCTATCGTTGCCACTGCTACATACTCAGCGTCTACCACATTAGCTGCGCCACAAACGATCTGTCTTGTTCCGCTACCGACATCTATCTGACATACATTCAGTTTATCCGCGTCAGGGTGTTTTGCACAAGAGATGATCTTTCCTATAACTACTTTTTCAGCAATTTCAATTTGATTGAGGCTGTCTACTTCCAAACCTATGGAGTTAAAGGTTTCATAGAGTTTCTCATTCGAGACCTTACTAAGGTCTATAAATTCATTTAACCAACTTCTTGTTACTATCATCTAAACTGCTCCAACAAACGAATATCACCTTCAAACAAAGATCTTAGATCAGGAATCTTGTGCATCAGCATCGCAAAACGCTCTACACCCAATCCAAAGGCATAACCACTTACATCTCCATATCCCACTGCCTTGAAGACATTCGGGTCAACAATTCCGCATCCAAGTACTTCCAACCAACCTGTATGTGAACATACTCTACATCCTTTACCTTCACAGAAGATACATGAGATGTCAACTTCAGCAGAAGGCTCGGTGAAAGGGAAGAAACTTGGTCTAAAACGTACGTCAACATCTCCAAACATGTAGTGTAAGAAATCTGTCAAGATAGATTTGAGATTTGCGAAGCTCACTTTACCTTTCTCATCTACGACAAGTCCTTCTACCTGATGGAACATTGGTGTATGTGTTAAGTCATAATCACGTCTAAATACAGTTCCTGGAGCGATCATACGAATAGGAGGTTTTGTCTCCATCATCGTACGAATCTGCACTGGAGAGGTATGTGTACGTAGGAGTCCACCGTCTTTAAAATAGAACGTATCTTGCATATCACGTGCAGGGTGGTATTTAGGCAAGTTTAGGGCTTCAAAATTATGAAAGTCATCTTCCACCATAGGACCACTCTCAACAGCAAAGTTCAATGCTACAAAATAGTCAATGATCTTATCCATCGTCTCCATTACTGGATGCAAAGCACCTTTTTGTGCCAAAGTACCGTACAATGAAACATCTATTGCTTCACTTTTAAGCACTTTTTCTATCTCTTCAGATTTAAGCACTTCGTATCGTGCATCAAAGCTTGCCTGTAGTGCTGCTTTGTTTTTATTTAAACCTTCGGCAAATGCTTTTTTCTCTGGACCAGGCACATCTTTCATCTTGGCAAATTCTGCAGCTAGAACACCCTTCTTCCCAAAAAGCTCAACACGTACTTTTTCTAATGTTTCAAGTGAATCAGCTTGAACAATTTTCTCTTCTAAATTTTCCATTTAACCTCTATATGACTTCTTTAGTATTGTCGTGATTTTATCCAAAAGTTACTAATAGTGGGATTTATTGCTACTTATCTGTGTTATACTTTGCAAATATAAAGCTTAGAATTACTACTTGAGAGACGTACTTGACATGGTATGTACAAATTGATATGATAAGCAAAATTATAAAATAAATTAACCCATTTAAAGGACTGTAAATGTGCATATTCTGCAAAATTGTAAACAAAGAGATCCCAAATAATACGGTACATGAAAGTGAACATTTTTTAGCATTTCATGACCTCTATCCTAAAGCACCTATACATATTTTGATCATCCCTAAAACACATGTAGACTGCTTTCAGGATGTAACCCCTGAAACGATGGCAGGACTGACTGTTTTTGCACAGGAAGTAGCAAGTAAAGTGGGTATAGACCAGTCAGGATACAGACTTGTCACCAACAACGGAGAAGATGGCGGACAAGAGATACAACACCTTCATTTCCACTTACTAGGGGGAGGAAAACTCACATGGGACCACAGCCACGAAGATCCACATAAAAGTTTATAAACTTCTTTTCAGGATCAATATCCTACCTCTAAAAAATGGCCTCAAAATCAAACTTGAGGCGTCCCTACTCTCATCATTTTTTTTAGAAAAAACGAAGCAAAAAAGCGTCGTGACTCTCGAATCGCTTCGCTTTCAATGGCTTTCGCCACGACAAGGTTTTATTATGACCTAGACTATCGTCACCCATTAACTATCTGAAGTCTAAGAACTTTATTGATTAAATCTAACTATCTAAGCACACATAGTGTGTTCTGTCACTGCGAACGCCCTTGAAAGCGAAGCGATTCGAGAACAGTGACGACTTTTTGCTTACTTTTCTAGAAAAGTAAAGAGAGAAACAAAGCCACAAGTTAAGCTACTAAGGCAACCTAGAAAAATTAATACAATAACAGATGACTAAGCGTCAATCTCTTCAAGCTTGAGTTCATACTCAGCCACTATCTCATCATCTTTTTCCGTAGCAATCTCTAAACGTTCAAACAATGCATCCACTTCTTGCTGTACAAGTCCTACTTCACGTGAAAGCTCCATAATAGCAGCGTTGTCACCTGAGTTTGATGCTTTTTCAAGCTCTTCATTTTTCAATTCAAGCTCTGCTTCCACCTCTTCTATTTTCCCTTCACAGAACTTTATCTCTTTGGTATAGGGTTTACGTAATTCATTACGTTCCTGCGTTACTGCTTTACGTAGTTTTTTACGTTCTTTGTGATTGATCTTAGGCTTTTTCTTTTTAGGTGCGCCCTCTTCTTCTTCCCAACCGATCTTCTCCAAAAACTCATCATAGGTACCCTCAAAATACTCAGCTCCACCCTTGTGAAAGATAATAAGAGCATCTGCCAATCTTCGTAAAAGCATCTCTGAGTGCGTAACCATAATGAGTGAACCTTCAAAGTCATCTATAGCATCTGCAAGAGCATCGATAGACTGCATATCAAGATGGTTGGTAGGCTCATCCAGAAATAAGAGATTCGCAGGCGTTGCGATGATCTTACCCAACATCACACGACTTCTCTCTCCTCCTGAAAGTACCTCTACCTTCTTATCTCCCAGGTCACCTGAAAACATCATACGTCCAGCGATGTTTCGTGCCTGAGGAATACCGATATCTTTACTTACAGAGGCGATCTCATCTACTATGGTAGATTTAACATTCAGTCTCTCAATGTTTGTTTGTCCAAAGTGTGCAAATGTTGTTGAGGGGTGGTAATCAAGTGTCCCTTGCTGTAATGGTAACTCTCCAGCTATGTAGTTAAGCAAAGTCGATTTACCTTTACCATTCTTACCGATGATTGCTAAACGTTTTCCTTTCTCCATAGCAAAAGTAACATTCTCAAAAAGTGGTTCATCAGGATCATATCCAAAACCTAAACTTTCAGCACGAAAGATCACTTTGGCAGGCGTATCTTTATAGTTAAAATTAAATGACAAGGTCGCATCGTTTTGAAGATCTTCCATGTCATCCATTTTATCAAGTTCTTTTTGTTTAGATTGTGCCAATGCCGCAGTCGAGGCCCTCGCTTTATTTCTCGCGACGAACTCTTCAAGTTCTTTACGTTTTTTATCTTGGTTTGCCTTCGTTTTTTCGTACGTTTCATCTTCCATTTCAAGTGTCGCGTAGTACTTATAACTGTCACCCTGGATCAAACGCAGTCCTTTACGCTGTACCCCCATCGTATGTGTAGTGACCGAATCCATAAAGTCACGGTCATGTGTAATGAGTATCACTTCCCCTTCAAACTCCTTGATGAAACCTCTTAACCAGCGTAAAGAAGGAAGATCAAGATAGTTGGTAGGTTCATCGAGCAATAACATATTTGGTTCTGTAGCCAAAAGCTTGACAAGATTGATACGTATCTGATACCCACCAGAGAAACTCATAGGATCTTTCTCCAAGTCTTCTGCTGTAAACCCAAGCCCAAAAAGAAGCTTTTCTATCTTATAAAAGTTCCACTGCTCATCTTCAGGAAGCACCAAAGCACACTCTTCACGTACCGTAGGCTCTGTAAATACAAGGTGCTGTTTGAGTGAACCGATCATATAGTTTTTCGGAATGCTGACATCTCCAGAGTCATAACTCTCCTCACCAAGGATGATCTTAAAAAGTGTAGATTTACCAGAACCGTTACGCCCTACTAAACCTATCTTCTGTCCATGTGAGAGCTTAAGATTCACATCTTTAAAAAGGGTCTGACCCCCAAAACTTTTAGAAAGGTTGGTAAGTTGTATCATTTATATATCCATTGTATAGGGATTTGGGTCGAAATTATATCTAAAAGTGTATTTGAAAGTATTATCGTTCTATAATGAAGAGTTAACTTTTGCATAAAGGATGAAAAATGAGCAATACCAATTTAAAACATTTAGAAATGATCAAAGACACGATTGATAAATCAGATGCACTCAGCGAAGAAGAAAAAAGTGATTCTATGAAACGTATCGAAGAGTGGTACAGAGAAGATATGGCTTCGGGTACTTTCATACAAGAATTAAGTGAACTTTCACCGACGATCAAAGCGCTACTTGCTGAACTAGGCCTTATATAGAAAGCTCTCTGCTTTTTAGAGCAGAGTAACTTTTTTAACTAATAATTCTTAAACTCACCCGCTTCAAATTTTACTTTCAATCCATCAACAGCCTCTTGCATAATATCCAAGATCATTTTTGCAGCCAACGTATCATCTGCTTCTGGCACATCCCAGTCCGTGATCTTCATATTGACCTTAAAAATTGCATTGACTTCGGAGATGATCTCATCTTTTCTTCTTAAAATATCTTGTTCTACAGGATTCATACTATTTCCTTTTTGTATGTAACTTAAATTTATGATACTCCTCTAAGAGTAAAAAGTTTCTGAAGCTTAAAAATTATGCTATAGTAAAATATGAAGATACAAATATGTAAAAAATTTTCAAAATCAGATAAACTTTGCAGAAAGCTCAATAAAGCTTTTCCTGATGATACCATCACTATAAAGTCATGCATCAGTATCTGCAAACAATGCAAAAAAAAGCCTGTAGCCAAAGTAAAAGGTAAGAAACTCAAAGCCCAAAGCATAGCTAAACTCATCAATAAGATCAACGAGCTCTAATAGCTAAGAACAGCAAGCTCCGCCAAATCCATCTTCAAGTTGTACGCTCATGGAGAGAAGCTCTTCTCTTTCAGCGATCATCTCACCATTTTGAATGATCGAGTAACTCACTTTTACAGAATCACGAATAGAGTTGACTGTTGTGCAGTAACTCTCCAAAGATGCCCCTATATAACGCTTCGATTTCGTCGAATCAAACTCACCTTCAAAATCAAATATGATGTGCATGGATGCAAATTTCATAGGGACAGACTCTGTTCTTTCTATCTCTGCTTTTACAGAGTAGTTATTCACTTCATACCCATCTTTTTCAGCCATCATCACGAGGTCGATTCCAGTACATCCTATAATACCTGTTGCAAAATACTCGACCGGTGTGATCTCCTTACAATCCAAGATATAAGAAGATTTTGTGGTATTTGCTTTAAATTTTTTTTCTCCTAAGTATTCTACTGATACATTCATGATCCATTCCTAAAATTAATTTGTCAATAGTGTACAGTAAATGACCTATTATTTTATAATAAAGATCATCATACTCTAAAGCTTACCTGAACTTAAGGATAACAAATGTAAAACCTTTCTATGACACTAGATGAACTTAACTTTCAAACCGACTATCTTTCATTAGAGAATGAATTCTATGATATGACTGACCCTATACCACTTGATAACCCTTATCTGATCAGCTTCAATCCCTATGCAGCACAACTCATAGGTCTTGAGAACAATAGTGGAGATGACCCTCGTTTTATAGAATTACTCAATGGAACCTTTTTACCCAAAGGCGCACGTCCATTTTCTATGTGCTATGCAGGACATCAGTTTGGAAATTACGCACCACGTCTAGGTGATGGAAGGGCCATCAATCTCGGAAGTATCAATGGTTGGCATCTCCAGACCAAAGGGAGTGGCGAAACACTCTATTCACGTACATCAGATGGTCGTGCAGCACTACCCTCTTCCATACGAGAGTACCTCATGAGCGAAGCGATGCACCATCTTGGCATTCCCACAACCCGGGCCCTTGGTGTCATCGGATCACAAACGAAGATCATACGCAATCAAATAGAACGCGCAGCTATCGTCATGCGTATGTCAACCAGTTGGGTACGTTTTGGTACGTTTGAGTATTTTTACTATTTCAAAGAATATGACAAGCTCAAATCACTCACCGACTATGTGATTACCGAATCCTATCCACACTTACAAAATGATGATGATCGGTATTTCAACTTTTTTTGTGAAGTAGTTGAAAGTACGGCCAAGTTGATCGCTCAGTGGCAAGGAATGGGATTCTGTCATGGCGTAATGAATACCGACAACATGTCCATTGCAGGTCTCACTATCGACTATGGACCTTATGCCATGCTGGATGATTTCAACTACGGTTTTGTATGTAATAAAACCGATAAAGCGGGTCGTTACAGTTATGGAGACCAACCCAATATCTCTTATTGGAATCTCACAATGCTCTCCAAAGCACTCACACCAATTATTGATAAAGATAAGATGCAAAAAAAACTCGATGATTATGGTAACTTTCTTTACCCTGATGCCTATATAGAAGTGATGAGAAAAAAGCTGGGATTAGAAATGCAACTGGATGAAGATATTGAACTTATCACAGACCTTGTGGGTACGCTGCAAGATGCGTACATAGACTATACCAATTTCTTTCGAGCGCTCAGCCATTATGATGGTGACAGGATGCCTCTATTTGATATTGCCATGAACCCAGTACCAATAGATAGTTGGCTTAATCTTTATGATGCACGTTTATCAAAGGAAACATGCTCTAAAACCCAGCGCCAGAAAGCAATGCTTAAGACCAATCCAAAATATGTGCTGAAAAACTATATGCTCCAAGAAGCAATAGAATTTGCGCAAAAAGGAGACTTCTCTATGGTAGAGACACTACTCTATATAACAGCACATCCATTTGATGAACTTCCGGAACTTGAGCACTATGCCCAAGAGACACCAGAAGAACACAAAAACATATGCCTCTCTTGTTCATCCTAAACAGGAACGAGAAACTTTAAGGCTTGATGTGGATCGGGGTTCCCACTTTTACAAGCCTTAAAACTTCATCCATCTCACTGTTTTCCAGTGCAATACACCCTGCAGTCCAATCATTATATCGTTGAAAAAATGATTTTTTTATTTTTCTGTTATTTGGTTGCCCGTGGATCATGATCGCACCACCGGGACTTTTACCCAGCTTTCTTGCATTTTTATAATCACCTGTATTTGGATATGAGATACGCAAAGCTTTATAAAAAGAGCTGTTTTCTTTGAAGTAATCAAGCTTATACTTACCCTCTGGTGTCCTTTTATCACCTAACACTTTTTTAGGACCTATAGGGTTTTTGCCTAGTGATATGTCATATTTTTTTAAGATCTTTCCCTTACACGAAAGGTACAACTTTCTTTCTGATTTTACAACTGTGACCAGATCTGCTTTGATGTCTTTGGCTTTCGAAAACGGCGTAGTATTTGCAAAAAGAAAAAATGGGGTGATGAGAGATAATAATAGATATTTCTTCAAAATATTCCTTTGATTGGGTTGAATCATATCAATCTCAAAAGCTAAGGGGAAAAAACAGAACTATCTATATGCGAATATGTAGATGTGCAGTCTGGCAATCTTTAGTATAAAGATCCATAACTTTCTGTCCTTGCTTCACAGCAAGTTTAGCCTTTAACATTAATAATTGATTGCATTGTACTGTGATATATTTTAAAGAAAAATAAAATATTTATTTTTTATATCCATATTTACTATCTAGTGTGAAGCCAATCCTTCATACTCTCTACTTGCTCAATTGTACGAATTGTAGCTGTACCACCCTCTGACTTACGGGCGTTCATTGAGGCACGATTATCTAACAATACTACTACACCTTCACCTATACGTTCATCTACACTTTGTAGATCCTCTATGCTAAGTTCTGAAATGTCTAACCCTTTCTCTTCAGCCAAGTTTACTGCATTACCCGTTATATGGTAGGCATCGCGGAATGGAAGACCTTGCTCTTTTACAAGATAGTCGGCCAAATCTGTAGCAGAAAGATGACCTATCATACATGCTGCTTCCATCTGTTCTGCATTCACGGTCATGTCAGCTATCATCTCTTCGAGTACTTGGAGTGAAAGTGTGGCTGTTCTTACAGAGTCAAATACACCTTCTTTGTCCTCTTGCATATCTTTATTGTAAGCAAGAGGAAGACCTTTCATCACTGTCAGAAGTGCAACCAGATTACCGTTCACACGACCAGTTTTTCCTCTGAGAAGTTCAGGGATATCCGGGTTTTTCTTTTGCGGCATAATGGAAGAACCTGTAGCATGACGGTCAGAAAGTGTGACCCACTTAAATTCACTTGCAGACCATAATATAAGCTCTTCACTTAAGCGGCTCATATGCATCATCATTGTAGATATGTTAAAGAGTATCTCTAGGGCGAAGTCTCTATCACTTACCGTATCAAGACAATTCAGAGTCGGTGCATTAAAACCCAGTTTGTCTGAAGTGATCTGGCGAGAAATGTTGTGTGGTGTACCGGCTAATGCAGCACAACCAATTGGAGAGTAGTTATTACGTTCATAAGAGCTTATAAAACGCTCGTAATCACGTTTAAACATACTTGCATAGGCCATCATATGGTAACCGAAGTTTATAGGCTGTGCATGCTGTAAATGTGTCATGCCCGGGAGCATAACTTCTGCATTTTCCTCTGCAACTGCAACAAGAGTGGTAATATTTTTAAGAAGTAGATCAGCGATGGCTTTTGTGTTGTTCTGCACATAGAGTCTAAAGTCAAGCGCTACCTGATCATTACGACTACGTGCTGTATGTAAACGCTTACCTGCATCTCCTACTTTTTCAGTGAGTCTTCCCTCAATAGCCATGTGTATATCTTCATCATCACCATCAAGTTTAAACAGACCAGATTCTATTTCCCCCAATATCTCATACAATCCGCCTTCTATCTTCTCATAATCTTCATTAGAGATAATACCCTGCTCACATAGCATGTAAGCATGTGCGCGTGATCCTTCTATATCCTCAGCATAGAGTACTTTATCAAATGGCAATGAGTTATTGAGATCTTGAAGTAATTGTGAGCTTTTTTCAGAGATTCTTGCAGATGCAATTTTTTTAGACATACATATTTCCTAGAGTGTTTGTAATTAGAGTATTTTATCGTAAAGTACGTTTGATTAGGTTTTAGAAGCTAAAGCAGATTAAAGGCAACCCAAACTGATGAAATTAAAATATTTACAAATTTGGACAAGGCGTAAAACATATTCAAAAGGATTGTTTAAGATAGTTGCCTTTAATAAGCGAATTCTATCTATTTTTAATTAAAGTATCATTAAAAATTATAATATAATTAATAATTTGTAATATTTATCATAGTTAAGAACGAAGAGTCTAAGAAAAAAGGGAGGTTGTATTCAGGGAGAAAGACTCTTCTGTAAAAGATAACCGTTTCAAGAGAAAAACAAGGAAGTTTACAAATTTGGACAAGGAGTAAAACTAAAATCTCTTGAAAGGGAAATGGTTACCTTTTCTAATACCATTATAAGAGATGGGAGTTAATGAGGGGTAAATAAACTGTTAATAGTATGGTTGAAGTCAGTTTTGATGCGTAAAATAGAGGGGTAAAGCGTATAAAAATATCTAAAAGAATAGAGATAAGCTAAAAAGGTTAATGAGTTCTAAAAATAAGCGTAAAAAAGTTACCCAAGATAAGCTATGTATGATTATTAATTGATAAGAGTTTGTTGATTGTAAAGCTTGGAGGATGTTATAAAACTCAAAGTGGCAGCGACCTACATTTCCACAAGCGTAGCCTGCAGTATTATCGGCGATGAGAGGCTTGACTTCCAGGTTCGGAATGGAGCTGGGTATGACCCTCTCTCTAGCCCCACCACTAAGAGAAGTAAGAACACCTTGATGTGTTTATTTCTCTTTGCTTTTGAAGCTTTGAGTAACTTAGTATTGTTAAGAGTCTAGGCAATGTTGTTGAATTACAACTTTAAGAAATACTTTCTTAATAAGTTTGCACTTAATAAGGTAGTACCTATTGAAGAATAAAGTAAATACAAACGATCTATTAGTACTGGTCAGCTAAATGACTTTCATCACTTACACACCCAGCCTATCAACGCAGTAGTCTTCTGCGGATCTTCAGGGATGATTCATCTTGGAGTTGGCTTCCCGCTTAGATGCCTTCAGCGGTTATCTCATCCGAACATAGCTACCCAGCGATGCCCTTGGCAGGACAACTGGTACACCAGTGGTTCGTTCACCCCGGTCCTCTCGTACTAGGGGCAACTCTCCTCAATCATCCAACGCCCACGGCAGATAGGGACCGAACTGTCTCACGACGTTCTGAACCCAGCTCGCGTACCACTTTAAACGGCGAACAGCCGTACCCTTGGGACCTGCTTCAGCCCCAGGATGTGATGAGCCGACATCGAGGTGCCAAACCTCCCCGTCGATGTGAGCTCTTGGGGGAGATCAGCCTGTTATCCCCGGCGTACCTTTTATCCTTTGAGCGATGGCCCTTCCACACAGAACCACCGGATCACTATGACCGACTTTCGTCTCTGCTCGACATGTACGTCTCGCAGTTAAGCTGGCTTGTACCATTATACTCTGCTGTCGATTTCCAACCGACATGAGCCAACCTTTGTAAGCCTCCGTTACTTTTTAGGAGGCGACCGCCCCAGTCAAACTACCCACCAGACATTGTCCTCCGCCAGGATAACTGGCGCAAGTTAGCAATCAGAATATATAAGGGTGGTATCTCAAGGATAGCTCATCTACAGCTAGCGCCATAGAATCAAAGCCTCCCACCTATCCTGCACAAATATATCCCAATTGCAGTGTCAAGCTATAGTAAAGGTGCACGGGGTCTTTCCGTCTTGCCGCGGGTAGGAGGAATTTTCACCTCCACTACAATTTCACTGGATCCCTGGTTGAGACAGCTCCCATCTCGTTACGCCATTCATGCAGGTCGGTATTTAACCGACAAGGAATTTCGCTACCTTAGGACCGTTATAGTTACGGCCGCCGTTTACTTGGGCTTCGATCAAGAGCTTCGCGATAAATCGCTAACCCCATCAATTAACCTTCAAGCACCGGGCAGGCGTCACACCTTATACATCCTCTTACGAGTTAGCAAAGTGCTGTGTTTTTGATAAACAGTCGGGAGGGACTCTTTGTTGCAACCTCTTCCGCTTTCGAGAGTAAATCTCTATACAGAAGGAGGCACACCTTATTCCGAAGTTACGGTGCTAGTTTGCAGAGTTCCTTAACCAGGGTTCTTCCACGCGCCTTAGAATACTCATCTCACCCACCTGTGTCGGTTTACGGTACGGGCAACTAATAATACACTTAGAGGCTTTTCTCGGCACGACGGTATCAACGATTCTGAATCTACTCCGAAGAGCGTCATCAGCCTGTCAGGTCTCGAAAACAGCCGGCGGATTTTCCTATCCAGCTTATCTACACCCTTCGAGCCACTATTCCATCAGTGACCTCGTTTAACCCTATGCGTCCCCCCTTCGTACTAAACTATTAGTTGGTATCGGAATATTAACCGATTTGCCATCGCTTACCCCTTTCGGACTCAGCTTAGGACCCGACTAACCCTACAATGACGAGCATAGTGTAGGAACCCTTGGGTTTACGGCGAACAGGATTCTCACCTGTTTTATCGCTACTCATGCCTGCATGCTCACTTCTAGCCGCTCCACCACTCCTTACCGGTATGGCTTCAATGCTGACTAGAACGCTCTCCTACCACTTAGTATAAATACTAAATCTACAGCTTCGGTGTCTATTTTAGCCCCGTTATATTTTCGGCGCAGAATCGCTAGACCAGTGAGCTGTTACGCTTTCTTTAAAGGATGGCTGCTTCTAAGCCAACCTCCTGGTTGTCTAAGCAACTCCACATCCTTTTCCACTTAAATAGAACTTTGGGACCTTAGCTGGTAGTCTGGGCTGTTTCCCTCTCGATCATGGATTTTATCACCCACCACCTGACTGCCATGAATTCACATGAGGTATTCGGAGTTTGACTGGGTTTGGTACCTTGGTATAGGCCCTAGCCCAATCAGTGCTCTACCCCCTCATGTTTCGAACATGACGCTATACCTAAATATATTTCGGAGAGAACCAGCTATCACTAAGTTTGATTGGCCTTTCACCCCTATCCACAGGTCATCGGAGGAGTTTTAAACCTCCACCCGTTCGGTCCTCCACTAGCTCTTACACCAGCTTCAACCTGCCCATGGATAGATCACTTAGTTTCGGGTCTACAGCAACTAACTATCGCCCTATTAAGACTCGCTTTCGCTACGGCTTCACGTTTGTTTAACCTTGCTAGTCACCATAACTCGCAGGCTCATTATGCAAAAGGCAGTCCATCACCCCGCGTATAGCATGGGGCTCTGAATGATTGTAGGCAGATGGTTTCAGGTTCTATTTCACTCCGCTCACTGCGGTTCTTTTCACCTTTCCCTCACGGTACTGGTTCACTATCGATCCTGAAGTAGTATTTAGCCTTGGAAGGTGGTCCTCCCATATTCAGTCAGGGTTTCACGTGTCCCGACCTACTCGAATAGTCTATAGTTAGTTTTCGTATACGGGACTTTCACCCTCTTCGGTCAAGCATTCCAGCTTATTCTACTAACACCCTATAGAGTTTAGGGCTAGTCCCTTTTCGCTCGCCGCTACTAAGGGAATCTCGGTTGATTTCTTTTCCTGTGGGTACTGAGATGTTTCACTTCCCCACGTTCGCTCCTCGAAAGGTGACATGACTCGCGCCATGCCGGGTTGCCCCATTCGGAAATCCAGGGATCAAAGCTTCTTGGCAGCTCCCCCTGGCTTATCGCAGCCTAGTACGTCCTTCATCGCCTCTTCTGGTCTAGGCATCCACCATCTGCCCTTAGATTAATTTAATTAATTCTAAGGTACTACCTTATTAAATGCAAATAAGTCATTTCATCAGATCACTCTGACTTTATGGTTTAGTTGTTTAATAAGTTTGAAGTTCTTACACTTCTAATTTATTGAGTTTCTTGCACATGAAAGATATCATTATTGAATAAATTCGCTAATAATATTTTTATGTTAAATTGTAATTTCTTTGTATGTTATGAATAAATCCATATCATGCAACATTACGTTAGACTCTTAACAATAATAAGTTAAATAACTTTTAGGTGTAAAACCTAATAGAAACATTCTTCTGAATACTTCTATTAAATTTCACGTTCCAGCATCTCTTTTCAGAAATGGTGGAGAATAACGGGATCGAACCGATGACCTCCTGCGTGCAAAGCAGGCGCTCTCCCAGCTGAGCTAATTCCCCAGGGTTAAAACGTCAAAGATCCTAATAATCTTTGACAACCAAACATAAGCTATGATCGAACATAAAACAAACCTTCGTCTTTTGTGTTGTTGATGATGCACTGTGAGGTTACATCATCTATACTCTGAAAGGAGGTGATCCAACCGCAGGTTCTCCTACGGTTACCTTGTTACGACTTCACCCCAGTCGCTGATTCCACCGTGGAGGGTAGCCAGTTTAGCTTCCCCGCTTCGGGTGAAATCAACTCCCATGGTGTGACGGGCGGTGAGTACAAGACCCGGGAACGTATTCACCGTAGCATAGCTGATCTACGATTACTAGTGATTCCAGCTTCATGTAGTCGAGTTGCAGACTACAATCCGAACTGAGACCAGGTTTATAGATTTGCTCCACCTCGCGGTATCGCTTCTCATTGTCCTGGCCATTGTAGCACGTGTGTTGCCCTAGCCGTAAGGGCCATGATGACTTGACGTCGTCCTCACCTTCCTCCTCCTTGCGAAGGCAGTCTCACTAGAGTCCTCGGCCGAACCGTTAGTAACTAGTGACGAGGGTTGCGCTCGTTGCGGGACTTAACCCAACATCTCACGACACGAGCTGACGACAGCCGTGCAGCACCTGTATATTAGCTCCCGAAGGCACCACTCTATCTCTAAAGTGTTCTAAAATATGTCAAGGCTAGGTAAGGTTCTTCGCGTATCTTCGAATTAAACCACATGCTCCACCACTTGTGCGGGTCCCCGTCTATTCCTTTGAGTTTTAATCTTGCGACCGTACTCCCCAGGCGGAATGTTTAATGCGTTAGCTGCATCACCGAATAGACTAGCTACCCGACGACTAACATTCATCGTTTAGGGCGTGGACTACCAGGGTATCTAATCCTGTTTGCTCCCCACGCTTTCGCGCCTCAGCGTCAGTAATGTTCCAGAAGATTGCCTTCGCTTTTGGTATTCCTAGTTATCTCTACGGATTTTACCCCTACACAACTAATTCCATCTTCCTCTCCCACACTCTAGCCTGATAGTTTTGGATGCAGTTCTATGGTTGAGCCATAGGCTTTCACATCCAACTTAAAAGGCCGCCTGCGCGCGCTTTACGCCCAGTGATTCCGAGTAACGCTTGCACCCTCCGTATTACCGCGGCTGCTGGCACGGAGTTAGCCGGTGCTTATTCATATGGTACCGTCATTATCTTCCCATATAAAAGGAGTTTACACACCGAAATGCGTCATCCTCCACGCGGCGTTGCTGCATCAGAGTTTCCTCCATTGTGCAATATTCCCCACTGCTGCCTCCCGTAGGAGTCTGGACCGTGTCTCAGTTCCAGTGTGGCTGATCATCCTCTCAGACCAGCTAGGCGTCATTGGCTTGGTAGGCTCTTACCCCACCAACTACCTGATACCATATAGTCTCATCCTTTAGCGAAAAAACGTTTCCCAATTACCATTAAGGTAAAAGGAGTATGGGGTATTAGCAGTCGTTTCCAACTGTTATCCCCCTCTAAAGGGCAGATTAACTATACATTACTCACCCGTCCGCCACTTAGCTGACAGCCTAGCAAGCTAGGCCCGTTCTCGTTCGACTTGCATGTGTTAAGCACGCCGCCAGCGTTCACTCTGAGCCAGGATCAAACTCTCCATTAAAAATGAAATGGTTTGAACCATTGTCAAAGAATCACTTAATTTATTTCTAAATAAGTTATATCTTTATCCAATTTTCTAAAAATTGGTAAAATTAAAACTCAAATAGACGTTGATTTGTTTACTTATATTTGGTTGTCAAAGATCACTCACGCTCACTCTCTTAACCAACTCGGTCAAGGTCTCTGTGTTTGTGGACGCGTATTATAGCACCGAACTTCTTAGATGTCAATAGTTTTTTCCCTTTTAGTGGAAATTTGTTGAAAAAAATTATTTACTTACATTATATATGCAAAAATCGCTTAAAGTTTGCCCTATTTTCTTCAATATTTACACTCTTGATATCATTATAATTTACTTAGTTTTGTTGTACTTATGTATGTACCATTTAAATAGAGAAAATCATACTAAATATATGTTTTTATTGAGTTATATGGCAATGAAAAAATCTATATTTAATTATTATTTCTTGATTTTTGAGGCTATATAAAGTAAATGTAATAAGAAGTTGTTTAGATAATAAGCGAGGCTAGATAAGGTTGGCACAACTAAAAAGTTGTGCCTAGTGATGCAGAAAAGATTAAAGCTCTTCAGCCTTTTGAACATCGTATAGGATATCATCCATTGGGTGTCTGTACATTGGCATTGCAAGACGTTTTTCATCAAGAATATGTCCAATAAATCCAATTGATCTACCAAGGATAAAGAATGCATTAAGTGCACCAGCTTCAATAAATACATCGATCTCTTCATCAGTGTAATTTAAAGCTCTCCACATATCAACCATAAGAATACCGATAGTACCATCAACATTAAGAATGAGGTTCTCTTTCTTAGATGTAGTCAATGCCTCTACTGTTCTTGCATAATCAAGAAGTGGTGTAGATGGGAAATTCTCAGCTGCAAAATCCATAAGACCTTTAACTCTTAGGTCAGGGTTCTTAAGTGACTTGATTCTGTGTCCAATACCTGGAATTGGTATACCTTGTTTCTTCATATGCCCTAAAAACTCTTTTGGAGAAAGGTTATGGTCGTCTGCATATTTGAAGTGCTCCGCTGCACCATCGATCGCTCCACCAAATCTTGGACCGATTGTAAGAAGACCGGCGATAAGTGAAGAGATAACATCTTTACCGGCACGTGCAGTTACTTTTGCATTGTGTGCACCTGATACTGCTGGTCCGTGATCTGCCACTGTTTTAAGTACTGTTTCAAGAAAGTCAACTGCCCATCTTGGATATCTCTTTTTAAACCAAAGAATTGACATTACATCACCAATTGTAAATCCAGTGTCCGGTGTTGCCACAGATGAGATTGGGTAACCACAGTAGTGTGCTTCTTCACCTCTATCATCTGAGATCGTACAGATAAATTGCTTAGATCTTCTTACTTTTGGAACCACGTTCATTTCTGGTTCTGGAATCTCAGCAATATTTAAACTTTCAAATACGCTTTTAATTGTTGCGGGAAGATCATTGAATGTTGCAGGTACATGAATACCAGCTTCAGCCATCGCTTTGTTCTTCGATTCAGCAGTCTCTCTCTCAGCATTTGCAGATGCACCTGCATGACCGAATTGAACACCTGAGTCATAATATTTGGCAATAGTACCGATACACCATGCAATGATAGGTTTTGTAATCTTACCTGATTTAACTGCATCGATCACTTTGTACTCTTCTGTACCACCAACTTCACCAAGAAGGATCATATATTTAACTTCCGGGTTCTCTTCCATTCTAAGAAGGTTGTCGATAAATACTGAACCAACAAATCTATCTCCACCGATCGCAACACCTTCAGCAATACCATCTGCATTGATAGCAATGATGTTAGAAAGCTCATTGAAAAGACCACCAGATCTTGTTACAAGACCACATGAACCTGCTCTATGAAGTTTAGAGTTTACGATATTTTCGATCGTACCACCAACGTTTGCGATCTTAAATGCGCCAGGAACAATTCCACCGACTGTTGCTGGTCCGATCACTGTTACACCAGCATCTCTTGCAGATTGGTTCATACCACGTGCAAGTCTTTCAGGGATACCTTCTGCTGTGATCATGATCGTATTGAATCCACCGATATCAAGTGCTTCCATAGTTACATCATAAGCAGTTCTAAATGATGCGAAATTTAAAAGCACATCAGCTTGTGGCTGAGCAGCTTTAGCTTCAGCTGTGTTCTTGTAAAGTGGAATCATAATCTCATCACCACCCCAGAAGAACTTATCAAACTTGTTTGAACTCGTTGGAGCTACAATACCTGCTACTGAAGGTGTCTCTCTTTTGATCGTATAGTCATAGTCAAGCATTCTTTGAATTGCTGATCTGTTGTTGTTCCAGAAAATTGCCTGTGTATCTCTAGTAAATAATTGTGCCATCTTCTCTCCTTATGCCTCTACTGCCATTCTTACAATATCTGTAACGTGAGTTTCTGGTCCATATACATCGATCCATATTCCCATTCTGTCAGCAGCCTCTTTAATATCCTTAAGACCCTTCTCATAGTTTGGTCCACCACGTCTAACGTAGATCTTCATACCTACTTCTTTCATCTTATCCTGGTACTCTTCAAATGCCTGAATGATCCCTGTAAATGTTTTCGCAACATCAGTAAAGTTCGCGATCGCACCACCAATGATAAGTACTTTTTCTCTACCTTGAGCATCTTTTTCTCTTGTCATAAGATCAAGTAGCGTCTCTGCATAGAATTTAGTTTCACCTGTAGTTGGTCCACCAGAGTACTCACCATAGTTCGCAAGGTCTTCGATACCAGCAAGGTCAGCGATCGTATCTGCGTATACAACAGATGCACCACCACCGGCAACCATTGTCCAGATTCTAGCTTCTGGCTTAAGAAGTGTAAGCTTAAGAGATGCACCAGTCTTCGCATCCGCTTCTTCAACAGCAAGTACTTCTGGAGACTTTTCTTCCATACCGAATGCAGTTGGGTATTCCACATCACCCCAAGCATCTACCATCATAAATCCAGCAGTATCGTCAAGTTTCGCAACCATATCAAGAAGCTCGATCTTGTTACCTTGCATTACAAACGGGTTGATCTCAAGGTATGCGAAGTTCAGTTCTCTGTACGCTTTAAAGAAACCGATGCAGAACTCAGCAAATGCTTCTTTATCTTTATCCGCTACATCAGCAGGAACGTTTGCTCTGATCTTCTCAGCAATCTCTTCTTCAGTTGCAGTAATAGGGAATGCTACTTCAGTAACTTTCTCATCCCATCCTTCTTCAACTTCCATACCACCTTCTGCTGACATGTATATCACATCATCATCACCAACACATGTTGCAGATACATAATACTCTTCTTCTTGCTCATGTGGCGTAAAAGGCTCAACTACAAAGTGAGTCAACATATCTACACTTGGTTCACCTGTTGGCTCATCACCGTCAAATGAAAAATAGACTGCTTGCTTGTCACTAGACTTCTCATCGATCCAGCTTGCCGCTTTATCGAGTTTTACGTCACCAGGCTTTTCATCTTTGAAAAGTACAAGACCGTTCTTACCTCTTTTTCCAAAAAGCATATCTGGTTTAGCAACCAATGTCTTTTCATTTAACCAAGCGTTCTCTTTTGCAGCCTCTTTTAACTCAGATCCATTCTGGACCATTACTGTTTCGTAAGCATAAGTAAAGTTTGGAAAGTACTTATCCCAGTGCTTAGCCAAAATCGACTTTGCGTCGTATTCTCTAATCGCCTTTTGAGCCATCGAGTTCTCCTTTAATTAAGTTCTGAATAGTCTAACATTAGAAAGATTTAACTTTAGTATAAGTAATTAAAACTATAAGTAGAAAGTAAATATTGTGTATTTTGGAAACAGTTTTTCAGGATTTCAGGACTTTACTATGGACAAGGTAAAATATCATAATATCTTAACTGATAACGCTCTCTTCCATGTGCGCCATCGTAACACTCAATACCCTCTGATTTTAACTCTTCCGCCAATAAATAAGGTTTATATATTCGGTGTACAAAATGTTTTCTAGGATCTTCTAACACCAGATATAATAACTTATGTCCCACTATGAGAAATACAGTGAAAGCTAAAAATGAGATCACTACTATAAAACCACGTTTGTATCTTTTCTGGAATTCAGGTAAACGTACACCTATGGTATTGTTAAAGACCTTCAGCATAAGTACAACAGCGATCATGACATAGGGAGCAAAATCCGTAATATGAACGCGTTGTCTAATGGACAGAAGCAGTGAAAAAGCCAATGCAGTAAATGATATGTACCAAATAAGTGATTTTTTCTCTTTAAGCAATATGCGATACATCGCATAGAAAAAATAGATAAATAGTAACGGTGAAAAAACAGTGGCATACAGCCCAAATACTTCAACAAAGTGCCCCGAAGGCTGTCCTCCTATCTTTATACCTTTAGCCAAGTAAACAAAGGCCAGGAGAAAGACAAGAGAAAAAATAGCCAATTTTTTCTCTCTATGCATCACAGCATACAGTAAAATAGCTACAAAGAAAATGATAGAGGCATCATGAATGAAAAAAAGTGCCAACATCAATGGCGGGAGTAAAAAGTAGTGCCCTTTTTCATAAAGTAATACAAAAAGTAACACAATAGGCAATACTATAATAGCTACATTTGCCATGGTTGCTGCAGTAAGGATCCCAGGTAAAAACATAAAAATAAGTGTGGAAAGATAGATATCTCTATCTTGCTTAAAATGACGTCTGCTCAACTCATAGAAAAGGCCTATAGAAAGAAAACCAAAAAAGAGTGAAAAAACCCTTAAACCTATTACCCCAATATCAAGGCTATCACCCCACTTTACAAGAGTTCCCACAATATCATCTGAAGTATAAAGTATCTTCGCTTCATGGGCAGTAATGGGAGTTGTGATAGTAAGGTAAAAAACAGCTATAGCATAAAAAAGAAATGCTAAAAAGAAATGCTGTTTTTTCATTCTAATATCTTAAAGTTTTAAAAAGTTATCTAACATCTCATGTCCATATTCACTCATAATGGACTCCGGGTGGAACTGTACACCATAAATAGGTTTATCTTTGATCTGAAGTGACATGATCTCATCATCATCTTTACTATGCGACGTTGCGATGATACTCTCAGGCAAGGTCTCTTTTTTGACAGTTAAGGAATGATAACGTGTAGCTCTGAACTCATCAGGAAGATCTTTAAAAATAGGTGTCTGCGTATCTACAACAATTTGTGACGTTTTTCCATGCATCATATTTTTAGCTCTTATGACATCGCCACCAAATGCCTGTGCAATACTTTGATGTCCCAAACAGATACCAAAAATAGGTGTTGTGTCTGCAAATTCTCTGATCACATCCAATGTAACGCCTGCATCATCAGGAGTAGAAGGACCAGGTGAAAGAATGATCTTCTCAGGGTTAAGAGCTTTGATCTCATCTATGGTCAGTTCATCATTACGTATGACCTTAAGATCTGCACCAAGTTCCCTGCAGTACTGTACAACATTGTAAGTAAAGCTGTCGTAGTTGTCTATCATTAATACCATTTTATTTTTTCCTATTTAAATCTACAGACCAAAAAAAATCAATCCACTTATCTGCTTCTTGGACATACCAATCTGGAGCTATTTTAGCACTTTTCTTATAAAAAAGTGCCGCTGTTTTAAAGCTAATGCTTGGATATAGTTGATGTAAAACTTTTAAAACCTCTACCAACGTGTCACCGCTATCTACAATATCATCTACGATCAGAACGTTTTGGGCGTCTCCCAACTCTGGGATATTAAAAACCTTTACACTCTCCAGCTTGAAGGTATCATCATAGCCTATTGTATTGATACTGTAAACTTCTCTGATATTATAATATTCACCAAGAAGATGTGCTAACGAGAGTCCTCCTCTTGCAATAGGAATGATCGTATCAAATTCCCAGTCTATTTTTTGAGTCAAAGATCTTGTATCGGTCAAAAAATCTTCATACGAATAGTAACGCTTTTCCATACTAGTAGACTTTTAACTCATTATAAAGGCTGTCACGCTCTATGGGTTGAAAACCAGAGTTTTTGATCAATGCTACAAAATTATCCAGATCCATTCCATGACTGCTAGCGGCACCTGCTGCAGATTGAATAGACTCTTTTTCTATGGTACCGTCCAGATCATCACAACCGAACTCTTGTGCGATGAGTGCAAGATTCACAGAGGCGGTCACCCAATATGCTTTGATATGCGGAATATTATCCAACATGATACGACTAATAGCATAGGTTTTAAGTATCTCTTGTCCAGTTGGAAACTCCTTTACCTTAAGAAAATTGTTGTCCCTTTGATACACCAAAGGAATAAATGCATTAAATCCACCTGTTCTGTCTTGAAGGTCACGGAGTCTTATCATATGGTCTATACGATGTGCACGTGTCTCAACATGTCCAAAAAGCATCGTAGCGTTGCTCTCCCTGCCTCTTTCATGCCATTTTTGATGTATCTCCAACCACTGATCTGAAGTGACCTTTCCTTTACAAAGATATTCACGTACATCTTCATCAAAGATCTCTGCACCACCGCCAGGCATAGAGTCTACACCATTTTCGATCATCATATCGAGAACCTCATCGTAGCTATGCCCATACTCTCTGGTCAAAAAATCTACTTCTGCTGCAGTCATCGCCTTAATATGAAGATCTAGGAAATGCTTCTTTGATCTTTCTGAATGCACCCATGTACCATTCAACCCCATCACTAGGATTATGTGCTGAGACAATATGCATCTCTTTTGCATCATTTTTAACAGATCTTCTTGCGATCTCTAAGATCTCTTCATGAGACATAGTGTATTGGTTTGGATTTTTTCTACTTGCGGAGTAGGCACAAAATTTACAAATATCCGCACAGACATTCGTTGGATTAATATGTCTGTTTATATTAAAGTAGCTTTTATTGCCGTATTTCTCTCTACGTATTTCATCGGCAAGCTCGCCAAGTGTATAGAGGTCGAGGTCATAAAGTGCTTCACCCTCTTCTTGGGTGAGTCTCTCTTTGTTACGTACCTTTTGTATCAAATCCATGCTGAATACATCCATAATTATTTTTGGGTATTATACCAAAGAACCTTCTGAATAAAATTATGGAGAAAGACATTGGATACTCTTAAAGCCCAAATCGAAGAATTACTCTATAACAATGCAGCTGATTTTGAGATCGCCAAAGTACTTAAAAAAGACATTAAGACCTATTTCGAAACCCTTGAAGAGACTTTTGCTACCTCTGGAGGAAAAGATTTTCTTGTGAAACATACAAAAAAAATAGACAGTATCTTAAAAATTGTTTATAAAGTTGCTACCCGAGATATGTTCGGAGATTATCTTCCTATGAAAAATAATATTCCACTCAGCCTTGTGGCATTAGGCAGTTACGGAAGAGAACAGCTTTGTGTACATTCAGATATTGATCTTATGCTGGTCTACAATGATACTCCTGGCTACAATACCAAAGAGTTAATCGAAAAAATACTCTATATACTTTGGGACACCGGTTTAAAATTAGGTCACCGTGTACATACCGTTAATGATCTTTATGAAGTATCACAAACTGATATTACCATCAAAACTGCGATGATCGAATCCAGGATGATAGAAGGCTCTAATTTCATTTGGATGGAAACACAAAATGCGATCTCACAGATCCGTCATGAAAATGTAGAAGAATTCATCCGGCTTAAACTGGATGAACAGGAAGAGAAACATAAGAAATACCCTCTCACAATGGAACCAAACCTCAAAGAAGGTGTGGGTGGTTTTCGTGATGCAAATCTTGTTTTTTGGATAGGTAAAATATTTTTCAATGTCAACAACATCAAAAACCTTCCCTCTTCTATCATAGATGAAAAAGAATATAAAACCTTTCGTATTGCATTAGAGTTTTTGTTCCGTGTACGCTCTGCACTTCATCTGGTCTCTAAAAAAAAGGAAGACAAGTTACGTCTTGACCTTATCCCTTATGTTGCTGTACTACTTAGATATGAAAATAGTCAAAAAGGGCATATGCGTTTTGCAAAAAAAGTAACAAGCAGTCTTAAGACGATCAGACTTTTTAGCATGATATGGCTTCATACACTAACTAAAGATTATACAAAGGATGATGTGGCTAAAAACTATATTTATCCCAGAAAAGATACGAAAAGCTTTAACGATTTACTTATACAATTAAGAGTGCATGCTGCTGAATCTTTTTATGCACACCCAACACTTCTGAGACAACTCATTGCTATCAAAAGACCTGAACGACTCAATAAGACACTATACAAGACTGTAAGATCTTTATTCTATCAACCACATTGCTATTCAATTTTCAAAACACTCTCGTATGCTAAGGTTTTAAGGTATACCATCCCTCCTATCAAAAATGTTGTTGACCTGCCTCAATTTGATGGATATCATCAATATGCAGTAGATATTCATTCACTCAAATGCCTCTATCATTTGGAACATATAGAAGATAATTTCATACAAACTCTTTGGGAAGCACTCTCTAGCCATGAAAAAGCCATGCTTAAACTGGTTGTGTTTTTACATGATGCAGGTAAAGGTCGTAAACGTGATCATCATTTTGTCGGCACCTCTCTTTTTAAAGTATTTGCGAAAAAACTGCAGATAGAAGATGATTTGATTAAAATGGGAGAGACACTTATCTTGTACCATACACTTATGAGCAAAGTCGCACAACGAGAAGACATATACAATGAAAGTGTCATACTCTCTTTTGCTTCTCACTTTAAAACAAAAAAACTCATGGATATGATCTATATCCTCACTTATGCAGATATGAATGGGGTAGGACCAGGTACTTACAATTCATTTAATGCAAAGCTGATAAAAACATTATACACACACGCTTTAGGTATTCTAGGACAAACCACTATTATTGGTGAAACAGAAAAACGTTTAAAAAAAGAGTTGGCCTTAAAACGAAATGCTGAATTTGCAAAACTTAGTAGAACACAGCAAAAAAAGATCTTACTGATCCCTTCCAATCTCCTCTTTTTACGCTACAGCACAAAACATATACTTGAGATCACAAAAACAGCGTTTGAAACAAAACAGTATGAATTTATGATCTCCAACGAAAAACATTTGACCATTGAGATCATACGAAAAGATGATTTTAATTTAAGTTATCTTCTTGCAAAGCTTTCGAATTTGGATGTGGTCAACATGGATATTTGTAAACTCTTTGACGATCTGAAATATTTTAAAATCGATTTTTCCGAAACGGTCAGCAGTGAAGATATCGGTTTTATTGAAGAGATGATCCACAAGGCCTTCATGCCAGATCAAAGTAGCAAGTACAAAGTACCTCATATCTATCCCAATGAGATAAACATAGACTGTGAACATTCAAAAACCTATGCCGTAATGTATCTGAACTGTGAAGACCAGAAGGGATTGTTAGCATTTGTCATTGATCTATTTGACAATATTGGTATAGATGTCGTTACAGCTAAAGTACATACATTAAAAAATCGCGTTAGAGACATGTTCCTCATCGAGAAGAATGGAAACTTTTGTCATAATGTTGAGACTATTACAGATAAACTTACAGGAAATAAATAATTATGTGTGGAATTGTTGGATATATAGGACCTAAAGAGAAAAAAGAGATCTTGCTGGAAGGCTTACAAGAACTTGAATACCGGGGATACGATTCTGCAGGTATTGCAGTCATTGAAGACAATAAACTTCATGACTATAAAGCTATAGGTAAACTCGAAAATTTACGCAATAAGACCAAAGCCTATCAAAGTGAAGGTTTTGGTATCTCAATAGGCCATACCAGATGGGCAACACATGGCAAACCAACAGAACTCAATGCACACCCACACTTAGGTGCATACTCTTATGTTGTACATAATGGGATCATCGAAAATTACCAAGAGTTAAAAACTGAACTGCAAGACGAAGGTGTCAAATTCCTTAGCCAGACAGATACCGAAACGATCGTACACCTTTTTGAAAAATATTACAACAAATCCAGTGAAGCTTTTTGGTCTTTTGAGGAAACGATCAAAAGACTAGATGGCGCCTATGCAACACTGCTCATCACTGAAGCAGCCCCTGATACCATTTTCTTTGCGAAAAATGGTTCTCCTATGCTGATAGGATTTGATGATGATGAAGTCTATTTTGCTTCTTCAGATACACCTGTCATAGGCAAAGCAAAAGAGGTCTATTACCTTGAAGATGGTGAATATGGTTATGTACAAGACGGTAAAGTACATCTTTTTAACAAAGATGGAAGCACAAGTTACACTACACAAACTCTCTCTGCAGATAAAATACTTGCTCAAAAAGATGGATACCGCTTTTTTATGGAAAAAGAAATCTATGAGCAAAGTCGTGTGATGAGTGAAACGATGATGGGGCGAGTACTGGATGACAGTATCGATCTTGATGAGCTGGATGAAAATTTCTTTGAAGGGATCTCTGCCATCAAGATCTGTGCCTGCGGTACCAGCTATCATTCTGCCCTCACCGCAGCCTATCTTTTTGAACGTCTCGCAAAAGTAAGATGTGATGTAGAGATAGCCTCTGAGTTTAGATATAAAGAGCCTTTGCTTACGCAAGACACACTCTTTATCACCATTTCACAAAGTGGCGAAACTGCAGATACACTTGAAGCACTCAAAATGGCAAAACGAGCAGGACTAAAGAGTCTAAGTATCTGTAATGTGGATAACTCTTCGATCGTACGTGAAAGTGATGCAGCTATTCTTACGAGGGCCGGTATAGAAAAAGGGGTTGCCAGTACGAAAGCCTTTGCTACACAGACCATGGTACTTTGGATGTTGGCCCTATATGTAGGTCAAGAAAAAAAGACTGTTTCAAAAGAAGTACTTAAAATTGAAATTGGTGCAATGCTGCATACGCCTAAAGCCCTGATCGTTACAGATGAGCTCCATGCAAAACTACATAGACTCTCTAAGCGTTATTTGCACGGGCATGGTTTCTTCTTCATCGGTAGAGACATCTTCTTCCCTCTCGCACTTGAAGGTGCACTAAAACTTAAAGAGATCAGTTACTTGCATGCAGAGGGGTATCCTGCAGGTGAAATGAAACATGGGCCTATCGCATTGGCAGACAGTGAACTCTTTACTATCGCGCTTATGCCAAAAACAATGCATTATGATAAGATCAAATCCAATGTAGAAGAACTGAGTGCCCGAGATTCAACGATCTGTGCAATCTCTCCAGAACCGTTTGATCTGGCTGATGATTTTATACTGACACACTACGATTTACATCCGATGTTAGAGTTCTTCGAAATGATGGTCGTGACACAACTCCTCGCACTTGAAATTTCTGTAAGACTGGGGAATGATGTCGATATGCCTAGAAACCTGGCGAAGTCTGTGACGGTAGAATAACTATCATGATCTGTCAGAGAATGCTTTGAAAAAATCTATTATTACGCTCAGCAGTTTGATCGTTATTGCTCTAGGGGTCTATATTGCTTCAGGACCATTCATAACTATCCACGGTATTAAATCTTCTATTAAAGAGAAAGACAGTGATAGACTATCAAGCTATATCGAATTTGACCTTCTGAAGAAAAACCTGAAAGAACAATTCAGCACTGAGATGCTTAAAGCAACTTCAGCAGATTCAGACAAAAACCCATTAGGGATGATGGTGGCTGGGTTTGCATCTCAAGTAGTAGATGGACTACTTGATACCTATTTGACTCCATCGTCTATCGCACTTCTACTAGAAGGTGAAAAACCTGACCGATATAGATCAACATTTAATCATCAAAACGCAGCCAAAGAAGAAAATAAAAAAGCGCGTGCAGAACCATTAGAAGAGTATAGCGTAAGATTTATCTCCCATGATAGATTTTATGTCTACACAAAAGGCAGTCATGGCCAAGAGATAAAGATCATTCTACAAAGATTTGGAGTAGACTGGAAAGTGACCAATATTATCTTTGATAGCCTCTATTAACAAGGTCGATAGAGCACACCATAAATCATTTTAAAAATGTTAACATTATACTTTCCTCTCTCAATTCCTAAACGATGGTTTAGGTGAGGCTTTTAGGCAATATATTACTTCTCATCAACAAACATATGATTTGCTTTGGTTACACCCCTATCATAGGTACAAAATGTATCTGTTGCCTCAGGTGTTTTACTGTGTATTTTAATATTCGTAATGACTTCAAGCGCACCTGCATCGTAACATGCTTGCTGTGCTCTTTTTACAACCTCTAAAAGATGATCTAATTCGCCTTTCATCGTTGTTTCCATAGCGCTTACCTGGTAAGGAACATTTGCATTTTTGACTACTTTAATGGCTTGATCTACCACTTCAAAATTATTGCCTTCTTTGACTCTTGGAATCACTTGAAATGCTAAATATACCTCTTTGAGAGGTTTATGCGTGTTACTACTCATTTTTACCCTTTATTGTTTTTTTCTTTCAAAGTTAGTATTACGAATTATTGTTTAAAAACCACTCTTCTACTAGTTCTTTATAAAGTATTTTATACGCTCTCAATTTATCTTCATTACTCTTTTCTCTTTGAAAATAATATTCTAATAAATATTGTTCCTCTATAGATGTTAGTTTAAACTCTACACAAACAGATGCTAAGTCAAAATATCTATCATTGACGCCTGCATATTCCCAGTCTATGAACTTAACCTCATCTGAAAAAAGTATGTTTTTAGGATTCAGATCATTGTGACACAAAACGAATTCTCTATCATGTTTTGCGATCATTTTCAATGCTTGTTTGAGTTCATCAGATTTATTTTGAATCTTTAATTCGATAGGTTTTGAGTGCACCTCAATACTGTGTACTTTTCTTAATGTATCTGCCAAAAGTTTGAAGTCATTTCGACTAAATTTGTCTTTGTGAACACCTTCTAAAAATGCTGAAATCATCATACCATTGTCTACATCAAATGCAAGTAGTTCAGAAGTGATACCTGCATTAAATGCAAGTGTATGTACCTTGTACTCATACTCTCTATTGATATCTGTACGTAAAAATTTTCGAACTATATATTTTTTTTGGTCCGCTACAACTAAATAATTTTCATTGCAAAAACCTTGTGTTTCGACTGCTTCCCATGAAGTCACATCTCTTTCTTTAAAAAAAGGATGTTTTTGTAATTGATCGATCATTGTTCCACAAGTTGTTGGTTTTGGACTTTATAGACTCTATCAGCAATACGGTCACAATCTTGAATCTCATGTGTGACCATAATAGTGTGCAAATTATTCTCATTCGTGATCTTTTTGACCAGATCTAGCATTTCAATTCTTGTTTCTGCATCCAGACCTGTAAAGGGTTCATCAAGAAGTAAAATGGGTTCACGTCTGATCAATACACGTGCAAGTCCAACACGTTGTTGTTGTCCCCCTGAGAGTGATGAAACTAAAGTATGTTCATACTTTTGGAGCCCAACTTCTTCAAGTATCACTTTGACTTTTTTTAACTCTTCTTCAGTGCTTTTTAGTGTTTTACTTACCCCTAAAAGTATATTTTTTTGTACCGATAAATGTTCAAAGAGATTATTGTTTTGAAATAAGATCGTAATAGGTCTTTGTTCAACACTTTTATATGTTAATTCATTTTCATCTAACTTTATACTACCGCTTTCTGCATGTAAAAACCCTGCTATAAGATCAAGTAGTGTTGACTTTCCACTTCCGCTTTGCCCGAGTATTGCGACTATTTCTTTAGGTTTCACAGACATAGAATATGTATACATAGCCTCTACATTTTTATGCTGATAGGTTAAATTAGTGATGTTTAGCAACTCTACTCCTAAATAGTCTTGGTAACAAAATAAATACACTTAATGTGATGGCTAAAAGGATCAGTGCAACCCCTGCTGCATCACTTGTACGGTAAGAACCCATAAGCTGATACAAGTACCAAGGAAGTGTTAAAAAATCATCAGATCCAAACAATGCTATGATACCCAAATCCCCCAATGAAAAACAAAAGGACAATGCGAACACATAGCCCAATGATGATTTTAAGTAAGGGTACTCACAATAGATCCATCTTTGAACAGTACTAAGATTTAACGAAAAGACAAGCTTATCATACCTTTTTGCAGTTTTTTGCATTGCAGGAGCCAATACTGAAAGTGCGAAAGGCAAGGACATGAGAATGTTCGCGGTCAATAGCGCTATCGTCGACCACACAACAAGTGGTGCTTCATACTTTTGAGACAAAAGAAAGAATCCCAGTCCCATGATCAATGAAGGAATTGCAAGATAAAGATTCCCGGAAAAAGAAACGATCATATTTAACAATTTTGAGAATCTGTTATCAGATAAACGGTACTTCAAAGTAAAATTTCTTTTTGTATCACTTAAAACAATGGCAAAGAATACAGTCAATATACTAGAAATAGTAGCAAGGGAAATACTTGTGAAAAAAGATTTTATAAACAATGGCTCTGTCACTATCCTGCTAAAGTCTGCACCTATACCATCAACGACAATGGCGATCAAAGGCAACATAAAAAAGAGTGCGAAGAGACCAATAATCAGTATTTGAAATCGTTTTATATGTTTTGGCTCGGACCAAGGTATGATGAGTGCAGTTGTTTTTATATTGCCAATGTTAGTTCTGAAATTGGATGAAAATAGTACAAGTAAGCTGGTCACTCCAAGTTGGATAAGTGCCAGTTTCAATGCCATGGCGATGTCAAAATCAAGTTTTACTGCTTCATAGATAGCCACTTCTAAAGTATTATATGCAGGAGATCCTCCAAGTACGAGTACGATGGCAAATGAGGTAAAACACAAAAGAAATATCGTCGATGCAATACTTAAAAGTGTCGTACGTAAAGCCGGCCATTCCACATAAAAAAACCGTTCAAGGGTTGTAAAATTTAAACTTTTTGCAAGTTTGTATTTTTCTTTGGGGATAGATTCAAAAACATGCAATAATGACCTTGAAGCAAACGAAGCATTCAAATAAACATGTGCTACCAATATACCACCCAAACCATAAAGATAAGACCCAAAAGAGTGGTCAAAAAGATAGATGCTCAGTTGGTTCACCCAACCATTACGTCCAAGTACAGCTATGATGCCAAACACAACTATAAGTGTTGGTAAAACTAAGGAAGAAGAGAATAGTGCCACCAGTAAAGAACGCCCTTTAAAGGTTGACTGATGTGCTAAACTCCAGGCTAAAGATATACCTACCAATACGGAAAGAACAGTAGATAAAAATGCTTGGTAGAGTGTGAATTTCAGTAAAGAAAATACTCTAGCATCAAGTTCTGTAACAGAGGCATCGTCTTGTGAGAAAAAAAGTATAAAAAACAGTATAAAAGCAAACCCTAGCAAGAAAAGAGATACAAACCCTCCAGGCAGTAGTGAATATTTCAATCTTTTAACTTCTTGTAGCATCTTTATCTTTCCAATGCTTTAAGCCATTCGTTGATAATTGCTTTTCTATTGTTTTCTACTGTTTTTCCATCAAGTAAGATCATTTTTGATGGCTGGGTAAGTGTCTCGAATGCTTCAGGCAAACCTTGTTTTGTTTTTACAACAGGATAAGCCCAATTTGCAGTGGGAATGATGTTTGCAAATGTTTCACTATGCATAAAACGTAAAAATTGCTTCGCCAGGTCTTTATTTTTAGAAGACTTGAGCATGGCTGCAACTTCAATCTGTCCATAATGTCCCTCTTTAAAAGGTACACTTTTAAAATTTGTTCTATTCTCATCTATAATATGATAGGCAGGAGAAGTCGTATAGGATAAAACCATATCTGCTTCACCTTTTAAAAAGAGGCCATAAGACTCAGACCAGCCTTTAGTGATGGTCAATATATGAGGAGCAAGTCTTTTCCAATACTCGCCTGCTTTCTCTTTATATATCTCTTTGACCCATAAAAGCAAACTAAGCCCAGGTGTAGATGATCGGGGATCCTGGATGACGATTTTAAAATCTTCTGGCATAGAAGCCAATGCTTCAAAAGAGGTAGGTGGCGTTTTCACTTTATTTGTATCATATACAAAAGCGACATAACTATAGTCATAAGGTACAAAATTCTCATCTGTATAGGCGACAGGTAAATCTAAATTTGAAGTATTCAGGTTATGTGGTGCGAAAAGTCCAGTTTTATTGGCAGCTTGTGCGATGTTGGTATCCAGTCCCAACAATATATCTGCTTTGGTATTTTTACCTTCAAGCTGTATCTTTCTTAATGCACCTATGGAACTAGACATACCTACAAATTTTACATTGCAGTTATGTTCTTTTTCAAAAGCTTTTTTTATCTTAGGGCCTGGACCCCAAGAGACAGCAAAAGCATCGTAAGTGTAGATGGTAAGTGTAGATTTTTCATTACTGAATGTAATGACGGTAAGTAGTAAAAGTGTGTATAGTATTTTAATCATAAAAGATTATACCCCATAAATGCCCTGTCTATTATTACCTACAAGTTTCAGTACAAAGATAGAATCTGGAATTTCAGAAAATACAGAAAACATCTCTTTTTCCAATAGCGACATAATAGTTTTGTAATTTCCATGCACCTGTGTGCTGAGTTCATTACGAACGACCTCAACACTTTGCTCTTTTTCAAGTTCGGCGATAAAAGCTAAGATAGGTGCTTCAAATTCTTTTTGAAGTGGATACATACTAATGTCTACAGAGATTTCCATAAAAGATCCTAAAAGTCATACGAAACTGTGAGACCAAAAGTTCTTGGTGCACCAAGTTGTGTATATCTTGTAGATGTATATCCATCTCCAGGATTATTTGGAAAACTTCCAAATCCACGTACAAAATATTCCTCATCAGTGATATTTCTTATCCACATACTCGCTGTAAGACTACCATTAGTATACTCAAGACTAGAATTCAAAAGTGCATACGGATCTGATTTTTCATTGTGGCTGTTAGAGAAGTAGTAACTACCTTTACCTTCAACATTGGCTTTAAATGCCCATGCTTCCATAAAGAAATAATCAAACCCAAGATTATACTGATACTCAGGTGAATTAGCAGGTGCACGTCCTGTCATGTCAATTGCTGTTGTATCAGGATTATCATACTCATCAAATTTAGCTTTGAGTAGCCCCAAACTTGTGTAGAGATGTAAAGAATCTTGAGGATAATAATCAAGTTGTGATTCTAAACCATAGTAAGTTCCTTCAGCTGCATTTGCCAAATAATCAATAAATTCTGCACTGCCGTCAGTACGTATCTGTACTACTGAACTTTTTACCTGTTGGTCTTTTCTTTTTCCATAAAAAAGATTCAATCTGCTTTTCAAAGTATTATTGAAATGACTCGAGTTTAGTCCAATATCTAAGTTCCATAAATTCTCAGTCTGGTACTCTTTTTGTTCTGGTGTTAATCTATAATCCGCATTTACTCCTCCAGGCTTATACCCTTTTGAAAGTGTTACATAGTAAAGACGATTTATTCCATCCTGATAATTTAATCCTAATTTACCGCCGCTTAAAGATTCATCTGTATCAATATTTACATTTTCACTATCACTATACTCAGATTCCCATTTTTCAAGTCTCAAACCCGCTACCATGGTAAGTTTATCTGTAAAATGTGTATCTAACTGACCATAAATAGCTGTATTTTTTGTATCATAGTTACTAATGAATGGGATACCATAAAGATATGTATAATTTCTTGTCATTTCCTCAGAATAATCTTTAAAATAAGCACCCACTGTCCAATCTGTCATTCCACTAAAAATACGTCCGTCCATATCTGAAACTAGTCTTACATCAACATCCATTTGTTTTCTATCTCTAAGGTATTCATCAAAAGAACTATAAGGTCCAAGGTCGTCAGCAAATTCTCCCACGTATGACCAGTCTTCATCATAACTGTATTCCATGTCTGATTTACTGTAGCTAAGACTAGAAATCAAATGCATTTTAGAATTAACCTGATAGGTTGATTTAAGAGCAAAAGCATCTGTTTTTTGCGTATCCTTTCCAGGTTCATCAGAGTTTGAATCTCTTGTATTATCTAATGTCCAGACATCATACCCATTATTTACATCTACATGCATCAAATTAAGATCTAATATATGGTTATCTGAAGCAAACCAACGAAAATGTGCTTTGGCAGTTAATTCATCAATATTATTTGTATCTTCACGTCCCAAATAACTATTTTTCATATATCCATCACTAGTATTTTTATAAATAGAAAATCTTGAAAGTAATTTATCTTCGACAATTGGTGCATTGATTGCAATACCAATTGCTTTGGTATTATAATTTCCTATTGTAGCCTCAACATGTGCATTGGCATCATTAGTTGGATTATTACTCTCAACATTGATAACCCCCGCCATACCATTTGCTCCGAAAGTAGTCCCCTGAGGACCCCTCAATACTTCTATTTGTTTTACATCAAAGAGTGTTACACCCAGGGCACTTTGAGAAAAGTCTATACCATCCACTATGATCCCTACAGAAGGATTTATCGGTGTTACAAATTGACTTCTTTCACCTATACCTCTTATCTGAATATATTTTGCTTTTGAGGCACCCGAAGAGAAGTTTACATTTGGTTCAGAAGCAACGACTTCTGCAAATGCTTGTGTCGATTTGTCATAAATGTCTGCTTCAGAAATCAAACTTACAGAACCAGAAACCTTTGAAAGGTTTTGTTCTCTAAAGTCAGCACTTACAACGATAGGATCAAGTGTAGTTGTCTCTTCTGCAAATGCAGATGTGTTCAATAATGCATACGCTGCAATCATAGAACCGGTTAAAAGTTTTGTTTTCATTTTATTTCCCTTAAAATTATGAATGTAAAGGGGGGAGAAAAAGTAGATAAAAGTGATAAGTAACTTATCAAAGTATATTATGTACGATTCTCTTCCCTACGCTGGTATTATCCAGTTCAAGTTCGGCGGGTTAGCAGGTTATGCTATCTCAGCTATATATCATCAAAATATTTAGCACCCCGAGAGATTGATTCCAACTTATACATGAAATAAGGTTTTGTTTTCCTTAAAATTAAGATAACTGCTTCTTATTCTAACTAGTGTTACTTTTTGGCATTTAAAAAATGGGTTCTTTTCTTGTGCTCTTTCCTGTTCTATAGTTCAATTTTAATTTTGCTGAAGCACATAACCGCTCATAGATAAATTGTTTAGATAAAGAAACACTTTTCTCCAAAATATGGCCTGATGCCAAATAGGTTGCTATAGCTGAAGAGAGAAGGCATCCTGTTCCATGGGTATGTGTTGTCTCTACTCTCTTCGAACTGTGTGTCGTAATGCTATCAGTTTTTTCTGCCAGATAATCGGTCACACTATCTGTATCTTCCGAATGTCCACCTTTAAGTAAAACCGCATTTACACCTAAATTGAAAAATTGTTTAGCTGTTGCCTTGACCTCTTCCTTTTTTCCTCTGTAGAGATTGCTCCCAAGTAAAGTATGGACTTCTGGAATATTCGGTGTGATGACATCTACTCTAGGAAACAGCTCTCTTTTCATGATATCGATCGCATCTGGTTCTAGAAGGTTCTTTCCGCTTGAACTCACCAGTACTGTATCCAATACGATATTTTTAAGTTGATACTTGTCAATGGTCCTTATTAAGATCTCTATAATATCTCTATTTGCCAGCATACCTATCTTCACTGCATCTACCTGTATATCTTCAAGTAACACACCCAATTGCTTTTCAAATACTTCAGAAGGCACATAGAAAACATCTTTTACACCCGTAGAGTTTTGTGATGTCAGTGCAGTGGGAGCACTCAGCGCATACCCACCTAGAGCATGTATCGTTTTAATATCGATCTGCAAGCCTGCTCCACCATAAGTATCTGAGCCGGATATTGTAAGTACTGTAGGTGTAAAATTAGATTTCATATTGGTCAAACGCCTCCATAAGAGCAATTGTTCTTTGTTTAGATATCTCTCCATTGTCTAAAACATCTGAGATCATCGCTATACCTGAAGCTGCTTTAGTCTCTACCACATCAGTAATATTCTCAATGGTGATACCACCTATAGCTACTATAGGATAATCAACCTTTGCAGCCCAACGCTTTAGATCTTCTGGACCTACAGTATCATACACTAATTTCTTTGAAATAGGCTCATAAATAGGACCTATAGCTAAATAAGAAGGTTCAAACCCTAAGGCGATATCTATCTCTTTGGGGGTATGTGTACTGATACCCAATCTAATACCCGCATCAAGTATCGCTTGCACATCAGCTTCTTGGATATCTTCCTGTCCTAAGTGTATACCATAAGCTTTGTGTTTAATGCCAAGTTCCCAAAAATCGTTGAGAAAAAACCTTGCATTATATGCTTCTGAAATTTTTATGGCTTCCATTACTTCATCTTCAAGTGCCTGACCAGAAAATGCATCTTTTGTTCGAAGCTGAGCTGTTGTAACCCCCACTTCATAAAGTGGTTTTAATTTATACGCCCTGTCTACCACAGGATAGATACCCAGTGGCGTACCATCACATTTAGGAAATCTCATCCTAATCCTTAAACTGATGCCAAAATGGTGTACCTACAGTAGGCGTAGATGGAGAAGCAAATTCACGCTCTTTCATTACACCAGCTTCATACCCTAGGCGTCCAGCTTCTACTGCACCCCTAAAAGCATCTGCCATTTTTACAGGGTCTTGTGCTAAGGCTATAGCAGAGTTAAGCAGTACTGCATCATAGCCAAGTTCCATCGCTTGAGCGGCATGTGATGGTTTTCCAATTCCCGCATCAACAACCAACTTCAGGTCTGGAAACTGCTTACGAATGGCCATAAGGTTATCTGGATTCATAAGCCCTTTTCCAGAACCTATCATAGAACCCCAAGGCATAATGATCTTACATCCTACATCTGCCAAACGTTTTGCTACTACAAGATCATCGGTAGTATAAGGGAAAACTTCAAATCCTTCTTTGATGAGGACTTCAGCTGCTTTTACTGTCTCAAAAGGATCTGGCTGTAAATTGTACTGGTCACCTATGACTTCAAGTTTTACCCAGTTTGTACCAAAAACTTCTCTTGCCATTTGTGCAGTAGTGATAGCCTCTTTTGCTGAATGTGAACCAGCCGTATTTGGCAGCACCTCTATACCTAAAGACTTGATAATATCCCAAAATGCATTACCACCACCGACACCGGCAGCTTGACGTCTTAACGATACTGTCACGATCTGCGCGCCTGAGATCTTAATAGCATCTTCCATATTTGCAGGACTTGGGTAGAGTGCAGAACCTATAAGCAGTCTGCTGTTTAACCTTTTTCCGCCTATTTCCCATGTGTTATCCGTTTTTAAATGTTTAGTCATTTCATCCACCTTGTACGGGAGCTAATATATCAATAGTATCCCCCTCTTTTATAATGGTTGCACTATAGTTTGCGATAGGTACAAAAGTGGTATTGACCGCTACTGCAAAACCTTTTACTTTATATTCAAGTGCTTCTATCATCTCAGATACATTTAAGTCATTTTCAAGCTCTTTTACTTCACCATTCACTGATACTTTTATCATCTGTTCAACCCTCCATTTAACGCTTCTTCCACTACTGCTGGTGCCAGTAGGTAACCATGTCGATAGAGTCCGTTAATACGTGTCATCTTCTCACTATGCTCGATCTTTGGTAAATTGTCTCTTAGGGATGGACGACAATTGGTAACCATATTGACGATACGTGCTTCCGCAAATCCAGAGTGCATACTGTATACTGCTGAAAGCAACTCTAAACTTGAACGCACAGACATAGGACTTTTATCTTCACTCTCTATCTCAGTCGCCCCGATGATATATCTGTCATTTGGACGTGGGACAATGTATATCTTGTAACGGGGGTGTAACATACGTGTTGGTCTGCTGATCTTTACTTCAGGAGCCTCTAACCAAAATACTTCTCCACGCACACCACGTAGATCTTCCATCACTTCTTGAGCACCTAGTCCACGTGCATCAAAGATCCAGTCAAATGTTTGTACCTCATCCTCTATTGAAATAGTAGCATCTGAGACATCAGTGACTTTAGTCTCTTCATTCCAAGTAACGTCTGGATGTGCGAGTAGATAATCACTTGAAGCTTCCATAAAACGCTGTGCATCCACCTGCCCCTCATGAGGAATGAAGAATGCTTTGCTATGCTGATCCAGATCTGGTTCCAACGCTGTGATACCATTTCTATCTAAAAGTTCAATTGTTGATGCCTCATCCACTTTAGATTTAAGTGTATCAATGAAATGATCCAACTCATTATAATCTTGTGGATGTGCAGTGATGATGCTACCTTCTTGTTGATACGCATCTGCAATACCGATCTGTTCTAACAGGCTAGGCCAAAGCGAGATAGAACGATTTCCATGGTCAAAGATAACAGACTCTGCACTTTCAAGCTCAGCAAAGACTGCCAACATTCCAGCCGCTGTCATTCCTGCCGCCTTATCTCCGTATGCACTGTCTTCATCAAAGAGTGTGAGAGTATGTCCTTGTTGTAGAAGATTTAATGCTAAAACTCTTCCGACAAGACCTACTCCTGCTATACCTATATGCATTTTCTTTCCTTTCTCTTCAATTACTCTGTTTTTCAAGAGTTCCATTTATCCCAAACTGAGGCGATGTTACTCCCATCATTTTTTTAGAAAAAAACGAAGCAAAAAAAGCGTCGTGACTCTCGAATCGCTTCGCCTTCAAGGGCGTTCGCCACGACAATACACGCTTTGCGTAATTTATATTATGAATTTTCAAGCTTCTCAGCTTCTACGTAGACTTCTGAACCCATCTCTTGGAACTTCATCGACATCTCATCCATTCCCTGTTTTTTCGCCGTATCTACATCTGTCCCTAGTGAATCTGCATATTCACGTACATCAGCAGAAATTTTCATAGAACAGAACTTTGGTCCACACATTGAACAGAAGTGCGCCACTTTAGCAGCTTCCATTGGTAGAGTCTCATCATGGTACTCTCTTGCACGCTCAGGATCAAGACCGATGTTAAACTGGTCTACCCATCTAAACTCAAATCTTGCCTTACTCATGGCATCATCTCTAGCACGTGCTCCAGGGTGTCCTTTAGCAACATCTGCAGCATGTGCAGCTATCTTATAAGTGATAAGTCCTTCTTTAACATCTTCTCTGTCTGGAAGACCTAAGTGCTCTTTTGGTGTTACATAACAAAGCATCGCACATCCGTACCAACCGATCATCGCTGCACCAATTCCTGACGTGAAGTGGTCATACCCTGGCGCGATATCTGTTGTTAACGGTCCAAGTGTATAGAACGGCGCTTCGTGACACCATTCAAGCTGTTTATCCATATTGTCTTTGATCATATGCATTGGCACGTGACCCGGGCCTTCGATGATCGTTTGTACGTCATGCTTCCAGGCAATTTGTGTTAAACGACCCAGCTCTTTGAGTTCAGCAAACTGCGCTTCATCATTTGCATCTGCTCCGGAACCTGGACGTAACCCATCACCAAGAGAGAATGTTACATCATACGTTTTCATAATTTCACAAATATCTTCAAAGTGTGTATTGAGGAAATTCTCCTGGTGATGATGAATCATCCATTTTGCCATGATTGCTCCACCACGACTTACGATACCAGTCACACGTTTTGTTGTCATTGGTACATGGTGCAGTAAAAGACCCGCATGGATGGTAAAGTAATCTACCCCCTGCTCTGCCTGTTCGATAAGTGTATCACGGAATACTTCCCATGTAAGATCTTCTGCAATTCCGTTTACTTTCTCAAGTGCTTGATAGATAGGTACTGTCCCGATAGGCACTGGTGAATTACGAAGGATCCAGTCACGTGTCGTGTGAATGTTTTTACCCGTTGAGAGATCCATGACTGTATCTGCACCCCAACGTGTAGACCATACCATTTTCTCTACCTCTTCAGCGATACTTGATGTCGTAGCTGAATTACCGATGTTTGCATTTACTTTTACAAGGAAGTTACGACCGATGATCATTGGCTCAACTTCCGGGTGATTGATATTACAAGGGATAACTGCACGACCAGCTGCTACCTCTTGACGTACAAACTCAGGTGTGATCTTCTCTGGCAAGTTTGCACCGAAGTTCTCACCTTTGAGTCTTGCTTCTCTCTCTTCATCTTGAAGGTATGCTTCATTCATCGCTCTGTCTTGGTTTTCACGCATGGCGATAAATTCCATCTCTGGCGTAATAATACCTTGTCTCGCATACCAGAGTTGAGAAACGTTTTTCCCTTTTCCATACTCATCTTTCTTTGCACGCAAAGGTGTTCTTACAAGCCCTGTTGCTCCTGCCGTAACAAATTCAAGTTGTTCATCAGTGCTGTAACCATTGTCTTCAGGCGCCATAATGCGTCCTTCATACTCCTCAACATCACCGCGCCCTGCTATCCACTCTTTACGGATTGCAGGAATTCCTTCACCTACATCAATATCAACAGTTGGGTCTGTATAGGGACCAGATGTATCGTAAACTCTGAGTTTTGATTCATCACCTAAAGTGATCTCACGCACCGGTACTCTTATATCTTTATGTATTTCACCCTGTAAATATACTTTCTGTGAAGCCGGAAATGGGTCTCTTGTTAAAAGTTCATTGGAGGTTGTTAGTGTGTCTTTATATGGTTTTGTCATAATATTTCCCTTAAAATTATATATTTAGGGAAGAGGTGTAGAAATTAATGAAGTTATAAATAAAATAGCCTAGCAAGCATCAAATTTATAGTTATAATTATATACAAGTCTCTTCCTTACGCTGGTATTGTCCAGTTCAAGTTCGACGGGTCAAGCAATTGCTATCTCAGCTATGCATCAGATATGTTTCCATAAATGATCAAAGCTCCCCGAGAGGTTGAAGTCGTAATATAGTTTAAAAAAGATAAAAGTAGACTTAATTAAATGTTTAAAATATTGGAGAAAAATAGGAAATATCGTAAAGTACGGGAAGAAAAAGAGGTCTTTACTCCTCTGTTTTCATATCAACAAGCTCAGCAAGAAGTTCTTCGATCTCTTCCTCTTCAAGCTCATCTCGACCTAGTTCTTCGATGATAGCAAAACACTCTGTACGCATCTCTCTCATCTCTTCCAAGTCTTCTTTTTGTTCTTTGGAAGCATTTTTAGCTTTATCGATCGCTGAAAAAAGTTCGTCGATAGCGACTTCCAAATCAGGAATAATTTCGAGTTCTAAAAGGTTTTTGAGTTTTTCTGCATTTGTCATAGCAAATCCTATGTAGTAATTTTTATGTATTGTATCTAAAAAGAAGAAAAGTAGTGTAACGCTAAGGTGAATACTCACCTTAGTGTTTAAAATTTATAATCGATCCCGAGTGTCACAGATCTACCCGGTAGTGGTGCAGTCTCTTTAAGGAAAGAAATATGGTTTCTTGCCACGACATCAGTCAGGTTATTTGCTTTGAGCCAAAGGTCAAGAGAACCTTGTGCCAGCTGATAGTGATACTTTGTTGAAAAGTTCAACATATTATATCCTTCAGTGGTTGTTTCATTTTCTGCATCATTACGACTCTCATCAACCCATTTATAGGTCAACTCACTATGCCATCCCATGTGGTCATGTTCGATACAGAACGTCGCATTGTATGGTGCCATTCTTGGGATATACCCGCCGCTGTCCAATTTACCCTTCAAGAGGTTGAATTGTGCTGAGAACGTCAGTAAATGTAGCCCATAAGCTCTTTTATAAGTCTCTTCAATACCTATACCGTAAATGGTAGCAGCTTCCCCCAGTATCTGATAAACAGGACTTCGGTGGAATGGATCATATACAGGATTACCATTCTCATCTACAAGTGGAGACTGATAGATATAGTTGTCAAAGTCATAATAGTAGAAACTTACTCTAGATGTAAGATCCTCATTATGTTTATAGACCGCATCTATATCAAGGTTGATCGACTGCTCTTTGTCTAAATCTCTATTCCCTACAATATAACTCTCTGTAGCATGATGGAATCCGTTCCAAAAGAGTTCCTGTGCAGATGGTAATCTTTCCATATAAGCTAAAGAAGCCTGTGATTCGAACTTTTCATTCCAGCTATGCCACCATCCCATAGAGAGACTGAATGCCACATCTTCCTCTTCACTGTAGTAATCTGGATCAATGTTCTCATGCATCAACCATGTCTCCTGTATATTTACAGGATCCGGTGTAAGTTTTCTAGCTACGATATTGGCAGCCAAACTGATCTCATCTGTATCACTCAGATAATGCTTGATGTTCGGTGCCAAAAGGATCTTTTGCTCTTCAGTATTTGGCATTGGGTGTCCATGTGAATAAGGGATCCCAGTTAAATTATAATAATTTAGAAGAGAGAGCCCGTTTTCAGCATCAGTCCTAATAGCATCTTCAAACTCTCGGCAATTACCATGTTCATGACAGACTTTGAGTTCATTGCCTATCCACTCAAGACGGAAACTAAGATCCGTTTTCTCTGAGATCTGATAATCAAACTCACTGCTTAAACTATGCTGCTGCTGATCAAATTGCCCATCATAGCTACCGTCTTCAAGTTCATAGTGATTGTAATCACTGTATTGGTACTCGGTGATCACATTTTTTAACTCACCGATCGATTCACTATGCAGTACAACACCATAGCGTTTCTGTTCCATGAGAATTTCGGTACGCTCTGAAGTTGTGTTAGGTATACCATACTCTTTATCCATCTTATCGGCATAAAGCTTAATGGTATGTACCGGTGATATCTTCCATCCCAATACTCCATGAATCTGCTCACTGAATGTATCAGAATCAGGTACGATCTTTCCATCAGTGTGGTATTCATCTGCATCATTACGATAGTAGTCCAGGTTAATGGAGTATTCATCTGATGCATAGGCACTCTTGATGCTTGTCGTTCCAAAGCCTGTATCAGAATTGGTAGACAAAGATGCATCCAGGGAAACCCCTTCTTTAGGAAGTTTTGCTTCATGCTCTTCCCCAAGTGCACGTACCACACCACCACTGTAAGAACCATACAGTAAAGAGGCTGGTCCTTTGACCATCTCTATGCGCTCTGCCATTCTGGCATTGAGTCCTACTGCATGGTCCTGACTCATAGCAGAGAGATCATTAAGCATGATACCTCCCTGTGCAATACCCACACGGTACCCTTCCATACCACGTACTGTAGGTCTTCCGACTGCAGGACCATAGCTTGCGCTATCAACTCCCAATTGATTAGAAAGATAATCCCCCAGGGTTTGACCTGATGTATGATTTGCCAAAGTATCAGTCTCATGTGATGTAGTATAGGAGACCTCATCCTCTTGATGGTGAATACTGTGTGCCTCTACATGAATCTCTTCAAGTTCTGCCTCATCTGCAAATAACCCGGTACTTACAAGTACCAGAGATGCACTCACAGATAAATATTTTTTAGTGGTCATGGTCATGATCATCTTCCCCCTCTCCGATTGCTACTACACTTGTCGGTGTAAATCCAGCCGGCATTACCTCAGTTATATCTATAGTGCTGTGAACATGAAAGTCTGTACCATATGTTGATGACTCTTCAGCTTCATGCTTATCTACCATATAGAGCTTTTGTGTCTCTGCTGAGAAAATCGCCACACCATGATCACCTACTTGTATAATGTCACTCATCGTCTCTGAACAACTTGTCACACCATCAAGTAAAAAGTGTATACCATCTTGCTCCAACTCATGGATACCATTCTCATCGTGTACTTCAAACGCATAGACATAACCATCTGTTGTCAGTGCAATATGCGGTGCACCATGTTCTTCTTCCTCTTCCTCATGTCCCTCTTCTTCATGCTCTTCGTGTTCACCAAGAACAATGAAGTTACATAAGTCGCCTGTAGCATTCACATTTAAAAGCTCCTCTTCAAGCTCTTCTCTGATCTCTTCTCTCTCCAATAGATATGAACTTAAAGAATTAAGAGCATCTTGTTTAGCATCATTTATATTTTCTGGAGAAAATTCATCAGCACTGTGTGCTGCAAATTCAGATTCATTTGTCTCTTCATTCGTATGGAAATGTCCAAGATAATGGAAATTGTCATATGTTACATTGTCTTCATCATTTGCGATATTATAATCAACATCATTAAGCATCATTACTTTTTGCTCTTCCATCTCATTACCATCAGCGTCTACCATATGGTGTGTCCATACAACCAGTTTTCCATTTTTACCGGTCATATCGTAGTTTTCACCTTCAACATTCAGGTCTTCAACTTCTCCATGTTCAGAGTCATAACTATACTGCTCTGAAGTTGCATTATCAAACATTACAAATGTCAATCCTGCTGAATGCTCATCTACATAATCATCATCTCTACCATCATATGAGCCTCCACCACCACATCCTGTTAGCATGATTGCAGCAGCCGCTGCACTTGCCATTAATATTTTTTTCATTTTTTATCCCTATTTTTATATATTTTTTTGCTTTATTTAATCAAGAAATATATACAGGAGGTGCGGTAGAATTAAACCCTAGAGGTATAAGTGCCATATTGCATTGACACTGCATTACCGTCTCTACATGCTTTGGCTGTACAGCCTCCATATAATCAAAACATTCAGTTACAAGAACCTGTTGTTCAGACTCGCTTCTTGTTTTTACTGCTAGATTCTCATGCACTTCAACCACAGGTATATGGTGCTGTGTATGATTTATCTCTTCAGTTTCATGACAGACTTTACACTCAGTCAGTTTATCGATATCATGGTGCTGAATGTGCTCCACTCTGCTCTGAAATGACCATACGAAAAGAGCAATTAACACTAAGTGAAATGTTTGTTTCAATCTCATATTAACTCTCTCCTTTCATTATTGTACATCTCATGTGATACTCTATCCACCTACACAGCGTTTAGACACGATGGGCATTTTCCGTTAACGATTACAGTATTCACTTCATATCCTGGCAGTGTGACATTTACATCTTTGATACACTCAACCCTGTTGCACCCTACACATACAAAATGAGCATGTGGCTTGTGCTTTATCTCAAAATACCTCTTTTTATCATTTGACTCAAAGGCATTCAATACATCCTCTTCTTCAAACTTAGAAATATTCCTATAAAAAGTCGCTTTGTCCATAGAGATATCACTTTTAATCTCTTCATAACATAAAGGTCTATCCGCATCTTTTAAAACCTCTAAAAGTTTCACTCTTGCAGTAGTAAGCTTGATATTTTTATCTTTGATCAGTTCTTCAATTTTCATGGTGGGATTATAACTGAAGATAAATTATATGCGACTGAGTTGCATATAAGAAAATAAAAAGAAACTTAGAATCCCTGATTATCTATTATATTTATTATTGTTTGACTTGAGTTGTTGTTAGATTTATTCTGAATTTTGGGGTGTAATGAAGGAGCCCACATATTAGTAGGTGACTGAGTGGAATGCCAATCTTCTAGACGAAGATGGCAACCAATCATGTGAAAATTAGTGGCAGCCGCAGCCTGTTCCACAACTTTCACCTTCAGTTTTTGCAGGTTCAGCTTGAGCAGCAGATGCTCCCGCACCTGTACTACATGCACTTACACCTGGAGGTGTTGTAGGCTGTACACTAGAGTTATCGGCTAAACCTTCAGCATTGACTTTATCAATAAATGCAAGAAGATTTGTTGCAGCTTCCTGATAACGTTTAGCTGTTTCTGAATCTGGCTTGTGATAAGTTACCGGCATACCAGTATCCCCACCTACTCTGATCGCAGGTTCTATAGGTATACGAGCAATCACTTCTGTGTCGTACTCTTTTGCTACTGGTACTGTTGTACCCATACCGAAGATATCTGATTCAGTATCACATGAAGGACAGATAAATCCACTCATGTTCTCTACGATACCAGCAGTTGGAATATGCAGTTTTTCGAACATATTCAATGAACGTCTAGAGTCATCAAGAGAAACTTCCTGTGGTGTTGTTACTGTAATACCAGCAGTCACAGGTACAGACTGCGCAAGTGAAAGTTGAGCATCACCTGTTCCTGGAGGCATGTCGATCACAAGTACATCCAACTCAGACCAAAGAATATCTCTTAAGAACTGCTCGATCGCTTTCATGATCATAGAACCTCTCCAAATAAGTGCAGCACCTTCATCCATTAATGAACCCATAGACATGATCTCAACGCCATATGCTTTGAGTGGTTGGACTTTGTTACCTTGAATTTCCGGTTTTTGACCATCAACACCCATCATACGAGGGATGTTTGGTCCATAGATATCTGCATCAAGTAGACCTACTTTTTTACCCTGCATTGCCATTGCCACTGCAAGGTTTACTGAAGTAGTTGACTTACCAACGCCTCCCTTACCTGAACTTACCATTACAAAGTTTTTCACATGTGGAGCGATATTTTTACCGCTTACAGAGTTTGACATTTGTTTTGGCGCTTGAGGTGCATTGATATTTACATTAATAGCTTCAAAACCAGCCTTTTTTAGTTCAGCTGTTGCATTTTCAATAAGCTCATTTTTTACTTCTTCTGCTGATGATGTAATATCCAGCACCAATCCTACTGTTGTACCATCAACAACAATATCTTTTACAAACCCAAAAGTTACGACATCTTTCGTAAATCCTGGATACGTTACATTTTTTAACGCATCTAATACATTTTGTTCTGTCATGATGTATTCCTTCATTTATTTGTTATGCAAGAGTTATACCCACCGAAATCTTAAATAAGGGTTAAATTTTGGTGCCAAAGATGAAATAGGAGTAAAAAAGTCCGATTAAAGTATAAATAAGGCTTCTGTCAGTATACTTCGTTACTTATTGTTACATGCAATAAATAATTAGACTAGGGGTTGATTTGTTAGACACTACTTTAGTACTTCTTGGTGCCGGAAGTTCATCTCGATTTGCTGCAAGTGTGAAGAAACAGTGGCTCTATACGGATGAAAATCCTTTATGGTTGCATGTTGCAGAACACTTTGAGAGAAGTGCGACATTTGACAAAATCATCATTGTTTCAAGCAGTGAAGAGATTGCTGCCATGAAAAACTTTGCATCATATACTTATGTAGAAGGTGGTAACAGTAGACAAGCTTCTTTGAATAATGCACTTGACCATGTACAGAGCACCTATGTACTTGTCTCAGACATTGCACGATGTTGTGTGCCCTCTGAGATGATCACACGTATCTTGTCAGCAAAGCAAAAAGCAGCTTGTATCGTACCTGTTCTGCCGGTATCCGATACACTCTATCATAATGATCAACCCATTAATAGAGAAGAGGTAAAGATCATTCAAACACCTCAACTCTCTCGTACCCAAATACTCAAAGATGCATTACAAACTGAAACACTCTTTACTGATGACTCTTCAGCAATTGCTTCATTAGGTGAGAAAATACATTTTGTGGAGGGTTCTGTAAAAGCACACAAGCTTACAACGCGTGAAGATTTACAAAAAGTAACTTGTCTAGCATCCCCTAGCAGTAAAACACTGACTGGATTTGGTATAGACATTCATCCTTTCGAACAAGGAAAACCGATGTACCTTTGTGGTGTAGTAATCGAAGTTGACTATGGATTTAAAGCACACAGTGATGGCGATGTTGCTATTCATGCACTCATTGATGCACTTCTTGGAGCAGCTGGTATGGGTGATATTGGAGAGCTTTACCCTGATACAGAAGTGTCCTATGCAGGAGCAGATTCAAAAATCCTTCTTTGTGATACTGTAGAACGTATCAGATCTTTTGGTTTTGAGATAGGAAACATCGATATGACGATCATGGCACAAGCACCGAAACTTCTTCCTTATAAAGAGCAGATGAAAAAAACGCTGGCTTCTTTATTAGGGATACGACAAAATTTTGTCAACATTAAAGCTACTACAGCTGAAAAGCTTGGCTTTGTAGGACGAAAAGAAGGTGTGACTGTTCACGCCGTTGCAAACTTAACTTATTTGAATTGGAAAAAATTATGAAAATAATCATTGTAGAAAATGAACTCTATTTGGCACAAAGTATCGCCTCTAAATTAAATGAAAATGGCTATGAAACAGAGATATTCAGCTCTATCAAAGAAGCAATGAACAGTCAAGGTGATGTCTACCTGCTTTCTACAAACCTGCCGGGACAAAACACTTCACCACTTATCAAACAATTTAAAGATAAGATCATTATTTTGATGGTGAACTACATTAATAATGATACCGTTGGAGAACCTCTGAAACTGGGTGCAAAAGATTACATTGTTAAACCATTTATGTTAGAAGACCTTATGCGTAAGATCGAACACTACAAAGAGTACCAGTCACTTAAAAAACAGACCTCTTTATATCAAGAGTATATGCAAAACCTTCTGCATGATATAGAGACCAATTTCGATATCACAGAGATCACTACACCCCTTGTGATAGAGACCAACTATCAAAGACTTGTGGATAAGATCGTTTTTGAACATGCAACGCAGACAAATACACTGCTTACTTTTATCCCTTTAAGTGACAAGGGCTGGAAAGAGAAGATACACAAAAGCAGTCCTAGTACCCTGCTTTATATTACTGAGATCCATCAACTCAAGAAAGCAGATAAAGAATCTCTGCTCGAGATGTTGAACGGGTATGACTTCATCTTATGCACGACTACGAACCTGGAGTCAGATTTTGAGACCATCACTCTGAACACGGACTCCAAGTTGTATGACCAAAACGAGATCTTGACCATTGATGATTATGTCAAATTTATCGTTAATAGTTTTCAATACAAGTTTCCAGATACAGAACTCTCAAAAAAATTAGGGATCTCAAGAAAAAGTTTATGGGAAAAAAGGAAAAAATATGGCCTCTTCAAAAAGAAATAAATCACTTTATATTGATACTGAGGCCCTGTCTACATTAGCCTTGGTAAAATCAGGACTTATCTCTCCTGTAGAAAAACTGATGAACAAAGAAGAAGCCAAACAGGTCGATGAGACTAAATTGTACAAGGGTGTTCCCTTCCCTTTTTCTTTTATACTCGCACCAGAAGGTAGAAAAAATCATCAAACCCTTCTTACACTGCAAAAAGGTGAAAAAGTATCACTTATCAATGAAGGTAAAGAAGTTGGTGAATTGATCGTAGAAGAGACATTTGAAGTTGACCCTCTACAACGATTACAAAATATCTATGGTACTTCAGACAGTTCACATCCTGGTGTAAGAAATACTACCCTAAGACTTGGTAAGATAGCTGTATCAGGTGAATATACTGTCACTTATCCACTTATTGAAGATAACATGAAGCGTATCAAAAACATGATCAATAAAACAGGTGCTAAACAGATCTCATCCATGATGCTTGCAGCGAATCCTCTCAACCGTGCACATGAAAGAATGATACGTGAAGCGATCAGCAGCTCTGATCTTCTTGTGATCTTTTTACGTAAACCTTTTACCACTGAAGGTCTTCGTTATGATATCAGGTATAATGCACTCAATACTTTTGTGGACAACTTTTTACCACGCAATAAAGTACTGATCATACCTTTTGAAAACACATATATCTTTGCTGGATATAATGAACTCATCCTGGATGCTCTTCTAGCTAAGAACTATGGATGCAGTCAATTGGTTATCGGGAAAAACCATGGTGGGCTTGGTTTATATTATGATAAAAATCGTTTAAGTTCTGTCTTTGATTGTTGTCAGGATATTAACATTGAAATTAAAACCATTGATGAGTATGTCTATTGTGACACTTGTAAAACACTTGTGAGTACAAGAACATGTCCACATGGACAGCACCATCATGTACACTATGACTCAGAATCTATTATGAAACTCATACTAGCCGGTCTCATTCCTCCTTCTATATTGGTCAGAAAAGAAGTTTCAGCTAACATTTTAGCAGCACTTCTGCCTGAAAGATTTGAAAACCTGCAAGAGATGCACTACTCCTTGATGCCAGGTTCAGGTCTATTGGAACAACAGAGTGAAGAACAGTTCTACCTAAAGCTGATCGAACTGTATCAAACTTCATCATTGACATAAAATAAGGGCCCCTATGACGATTCAAAAACTTTTTTTAACATTCTTTGGTGCAGGGCTTAGCCCTAAAGCACCAGGTACTGTAGGTAGCCTGGCTTCACTTCCTGTCGGGATAGCTGTGATCTATTACGCTGGTATAGAAACACTTTTTACGCTTACCCTGGCTATTACCATCATAGGTATCTTTGAAGTGAACAAATATGAACAAGCCACAGGCATTCATGATCATCAGCAGATCGTCATAGATGAGACAGCTGGTATGTGGCTCAGTCTTATGATAGCTTACTCAACGGCGAGTGCCATGAATTATCCTTATGCTGAGATCTTGGCCATTGTATTCAGCTTTGGAGCATTCCGTCTTTTTGACATCTGGAAACCCTCAACCATAGGCTGGATAGATAGAGAGCTTAAAGGTGGTCTGGGTGTCATGCTCGATGATGTATTGGCCGGAATTGCCGGTGGACTGCTAAGTGCTTTACTTCTTATGGGGATAGAGAAACTTCTTTAAAAGTTTTTCCCGCTCTTTCTTATTTTTTTCCTCTCATTTGGAAACGCATCAAAAAACATTCCTATCACAGATACCAACATGATCAAATAGGCCACAAATCTTGTAATACCTGCTATCAAGGATTCATAAGCCAGAAGTCCCATTGCACTAAGCATATAATTAAAATCATGGATCGCATCCACACCTAAAAAAGATTTATGTGCAGGCAGGATCAGACCTTCATGTGCGGTAGAGAGATACCATGCAGTATATTGAAGAGAGAATCCTACAAAAAAGAGTGCGATCAACGAAGCAAACCTATTACCTTTTTTATAATAATAGTAGCCAATCAACGCGGGGAAAAGTAGTTGGAAGATCGTTCCATTTGCCATAGTGATGAACTCTGGACAATGTAAGATATAACAGACACCATGCCCTCCTTCATGTACGATACCCAAGGTCTGATTGGCTACAAAAAAATACAAGGTGAATATCATCTGCAACACAGAGTCACTTTTTTGATAACTTGGTTCCCAGGGTGCGTAGTGAGGAAAAAGTAGTAAAAAGATCACGAAGATGACCAATGTAACTCTCTTTGCAACGCGTGTAGATTCACTCTGTTCCATCTCACCTTGATCTTGATGTAAGTGTTTAAAAGGATTTATTCTAGGCATCGATCAAATGCTTTAATATGCGCTTGATGATCTCTTCATACTCTTTAAGTTCTCCTGCTTCTAAAGCTTTCTGCGAACGAAACTTTTTATGGTATTTTTCTAAAGCGTTTCTTGAGGTATCATCCAGCCATTTCTCTTTAAAGGTTTGATCCATCTCTATATCAAACACATCTCTCTTGGCATGTGATATTTGCGCTACTTTCATCGTATGATACATCGCACGTCCTAGTAAAATATACGGGAAATTTCTATTTTCCATAGGACCCATCTCCAAGTAACGCCTTCCCATGGTTTGTCCTAGAACTTTCACTTCTGAGAGTTCATTAAAGCCAAAATAGGCTCCCGCACTACCTACCAATGCTCCTATCGCTCCACCCAAAAGCAGTGTATGACCTGCCAAGAGCAAGTCAATACCTGCACCTGTAACTGCCCCAGAAGTTGCACCTGTAATAATAAGCTCTTTACGTGTCAATCCAAAGACAGAAGCTGTCTCTTCAGAAAAGAGGTCCATTCCTTCAAAGGTCAACACTGTTTGTGCTTTCTTAAGATGACCATGGTTCCACACTTCTTCTATACTTTTCTGCGTAGTAATCTCTAAGTCTCTCAGACGGTCTTTATAATTATGTTCTATCTTCTCTTTTTCTTCTTCACTTGCCTCTTCAGTATAGAAATAAAGCTTTTCTACCATACTGACAGAATCATATACCAACCTGGACACCAATAATGCACTTCGTTCAAGCATCTGCTCCCTGTACTGCTTAAGAAGTTTGATCGATGCCTTTACTGGACCGATCCATTCTTCTTTAAGCTGTGCCATACTCTCCAAGATACTTATATGCTGTTCAGTACTTGCTTGCATAGGATTATAAGTGCGCACCATTCGAAAGTATTGTTCAAGTGCTTTTTTCCAATCGTTACTATAATCAGTATCATCGATATGGTTAATGAGTGCCATAGAAGGCTGACCGGTCCAGCGGAGTATCTCCATCTCTGTTTCATACTCTTCTCCGTAAGGCTGAGAACCATCTACCACATAAATGATACCTGCACCTTCCATAATAGGTTCAAGTAACTCTATTTCATCATTAAATCGTTCATCCTCTTTATGTTCATTTATAAATGCCTGTACGACTTCAGGTTTTTTATTGGCAGGAACATCATGTTTTTCCAGCCATGCAAGTACTCTCCTTGCTCTTTGAAAGCCAGGAGTGTCAAAGAGTTCATAGAGGACTTTACCATCTACACTTAGAGGAAAACTGCGTCGTTTTGTTGTAGTTCCAGGTGTATCAGATATTTGCACAGAATCATCAAGTGCCAATGCTGAAACTATGGAACTTTTACCTTTATTGGGATGCCCGACAACAGCAAATCTAGGGTGTGTGATCGTCATCTTTTCAACCATACTTTCATATTTTTCAACAATGTGAGTTTATTGTCCCATACATCTATCTCTTTATCCGCTACTTCATAATTATTCTTCTTTGTACCCATAGGCATAACGATCACCTTATCTACTTTGTCCGACAATTCACTTAAATAGTCTACAAAATCCATCGTTGGAGGCTCCCAACCCTTTACTACCAAAAGTACCTCACCATGACTTTTAGAGATCACTTCAGAATCCTCTTCAAAGGTGTTAGCACCTCCTGCTTCAAAATACTTAGGTGCGATCACCTGCATACTGTCACTCAAAAGCAAAAGTTTAGCATGTGGTATTGCCCAGCCATGTATGCTGTCATACGAAGCATCTAATGTATTGACTATTTGACTATAGCTCTTTTCATTTGGTGTAAAGGTACTCTCTTTTCTATTTGCATGTGTAGAGATGATCGGTTCGTTGATCTCTCTAAGTAGTTTTGTCGTACCCTTCAGTGTTAAAAGTGCTTGCTTGACAGCACGATTAAATCCAAAAGAGACAAAGATGAACATCAAGATACGTAAGAAAATAGCATAAAATAAAGTAGAAAAAGCCAAAAATTTCCACCACTCACCAAGCTGTGCCGCATGTAAGATCATCTCTTCATTCAGTTTCTCTCCCAGTCTAAAGTATTGGCTCTGCTCTATAAGTTCCAGTGAAGGTACAGCAGAAGGTATGAACTCTCTCCATGGAAATGCCAACGTAGTTAAAAAATCATGGAGTGCTTCAGGGGAGATATGAAGTGTTGTACTCCATGCAAAAGCAATATCTTTGGTTACAACGACACCTAAAAGTGCTAAGAATAAACCAAATGAAAAAAACAGAACAATAATTTGTGAACGTCTGATGATCATCCAGTTTGATAGAAGAGGATTTACATGAAATGTTTTCATACTTTCTTCTACCTTCGCAGGTAAAAAAGAGAATATCTTCTCCATCCAAAAAGCAGGTGAAAGATGTATCAAAACATTCTCAGAACTCTTAGCTCTTAGTATGGCTAAAAATGTAAGAAGCATGGTAAAAAGAGGAAAGAAAATGACCACAGCAATAAAGTAGATAACATTTACCGGCTCATGTCCACTGTAAGAGAGTAACCCGACACCTGTTATCACTCCTAAAATGAATGCTATCATTACCAGTGTATAGGTTACACGGTACAAATAAGAAGAAAAAGTCTCACTCAGCAGCGGTCTTTTCAAGCTCTTTTTATGTGCTTCTATCCAGGTTAAGAGTTGCTCGATGGGTTTATTTTTCAACATGACATGGATAATGCCAAAAGCACGGTTCTCTTCACGTGTAGAAGGGTTGATCTCCAATAATTCGTAAAGGTTTATATAAGATTTTATATTCATCTATCGGCTACACTACTATTGATTTTCTGTTGTTCCATAAATGATAGATCTTAGATGTTCTTTATATGATTCATGATCATAACTATCAACCCGTGCGACACCTTCTTCAAATGCAGTTTTTGCTACTGCTGAAGCAACCCAGATCAATGCCTCTTTGTTAAAAGGAAGAGGAATCACATGTTCCTTTCCATACGCTAGGTTCTCATTATGGTATGCAGCTTTTACATAATACGGTACAGGCTCTTTTGCTAACGCAGCCAATGCTTCCGCTGCTGCCATTTTCATTCCCTCTGTGATCTTTTTGGCATGTACATCAAGTGCACCTCTAAAAATAAAAGGAAAGCCCAATACATTGTTAATCTGATTAGGATAATCTGAACGTCCTGTTCCTACAATGGCATCATCACGTACCTCTTTTACCTCAGTAGGCAATATCTCAGGTGTTGGGTTTGCCAAAGCAAAGATAATAGGTTCTGGTGCCATTTTAGCGACCATCTCTTTCGTCAATGCACCTGCTACACTTAAACCTAAGAACATATCTGCATTGTCGATCACATCATCCAGTGTCTTAGCATCTGTTTCTATAGCATATGGTGCTTTGTATTCATTTAAATCTGTTCTTGTAGTAGTAATGACGCCTCTACTGTCACACATAACAATATTTTTTACACCTAAACGCTTATACATTTTTGCACATGAGATCCCTGCAGCACCTGCACCATTCACAACTATTTTGATCTCTTCGACTCTCTTACCTGTCAATTCAAGTACGTTCATCAGTCCCGCAGTAGTAATAATGGCTGTTCCATGCTGGTCATCATGAAACACAGGAATATCCAATGCTTCTTGTAACTTTTTCTCGATCTCGAAACACTGAGGGGCTTTGATATCTTCCAGATTGATACCACCAAAAGTTGGCGATATAGCTTTACATGTAGTGACGATCTCTTCTATGGTATGTACATCCAATTCTATATCAAAAGCATCGACATTTGCAAACTTTTTAAAAAGTACGGATTTCCCCTCCATCACTGGTTTAGATGCAAGAGGTCCAATGTTTCCAAGTCCAAGTACTGCAGTACCATCAGAGATGACTGCAACCAAATTAGAGCGATTTGTATATTTAAAAGAGAGGTTTTCATCTTTGGCAATTTCAAGACATGGTATAGCCACTCCTGGAGTATATGCAAGAGAGAGTTCATGTTGTGAGCTACAGGGTTTTTTTAAGTCTATACCAATCTTTCCTTGTTCATGATATGTTAAGACTTCTTCTTTAGTGATGGGAGACATTTTTGACCTTACAGTTTAATATTAAATATTATACTGCAAGTATGATAAGGGTAACTCTAATTATTCTGGGAAATACTCTTCAATGATCTGAGGAAAAAGCTTCATCGTTTTTCTAGCTTTATCAATCTTGGGCTGAAATATCTCAGATGAGCTAGGGAACTTTGTTATACACTCTGTATATATCGCGATCTTATCTTCCATATGCGCTTCAATTGAATCAAGAACTTTTTGCATATTTTCTTTACTTGTTGTATATTTCATAAGCAGTTCGAACATACGCTTACGGGGGTGTATTGCCATAGAGTCACCCGCGGCTAAAGCGATCTCCTTAATATCCCAGCGTGAGATATAGATGCCACTTACATGTGGCGCTATCAGTTTTGCATAAAGTGCATCTGTATACGAAGGATAATCTTGAAGATCAACCTCTTCATCTGATGCACACTGTCCATCCGGACAGAATGCAGGGTTTCCATTAAAGTTCTGCTCTGCAACTTTATTAAAATTATCAAAATCTTCTCTTAAATCTTTCATTTACTTTTCTCCTATCAACATTGGTATCTCATCTATATCTATCTTTGCTTCAAACCAACGGTTTGCAAGTATCATCATTTTTGCTACAAAAATGATCTGGTCGTCTAAAAACTCAGGTTTCTCAAAAAGTGCTTTGGCCTCATCGTCTAAACAATAACCAAACACTTTACCCTCTTTCACTTCTATAAAATCAACGCGTTCTTTGTCTCTTGCACAATCATTTAAACTTTCACAATAAGGTACGGCTTTAGTTCCAAACTCTCTTTCTATCATCATTTGCGTTACTTTTGACTCTCCGACATTCTTCATCGTAAAATCAAAATGTTCATCTGTAATATTTAATGCAATTGCCGTTGCATTAATAGTGTTTCGTTTCATGATCTTATTAAAGTATTTTCGCATATACCCTGTTTGAGCATTATGTCCAAGTATAGTACAAAGTCCTGTATTAGGCTTAATTTCATGCGGTTGCATTACTTTTCTTCCTCTCTCATACGTATTGCATTTTCATGCAGGAACATTGCTTCCTCTTCTTCAAGCATACAGCGAGGGCAGATTTGCTCACCCTCTTTATAGGTAAAATTACTACCACACTCTTGACATCTTTTGATGTTAAATGTAGCCAATGTACGTTGTGTAGATTCAAAAAACTCTTTTATCTCAAACCCTGGCTGTAAATGTATAGCTTCCGGTTCACATACTTCATGACAAAGACGACATTTTACACAAAGCATTGCATCAAAATGGATGAGCGAAAACTTTCCATTTGATGAGAGTGCCCCTGTAGGACAGATACGGTAACATATTTGACAGTTTGTACAGGATTCATCTACATATTTTTGTGAAACAAACGAGATATCTTCCTCAGCTAAAACATCAAAATGATCTGGTGCATCTACATGCTTGAGTGTAGTAAAAAGTATCTTACGTTTATCAGGAAGATTTTTCTCTTTGATTTTACTGATGGTTATCGTATCAAGCTGGAATGCTTTCAACTCATCTGCTTCGACTGCTTCATCAAAGGTCATTTTATGTTTTACCACGCCCTTTAGCGATGCATTTCCTAAAAAAGAACGTCGTGAAGAGACTGCACTATCCTCTTCATTCTCTTTTTTATCTTCTCTGACAACTTTTTCCATATTAGTCTTAAGTTGTTTGGATGAAAAAGAGCTAAGAACAAAATTCGCTTCATCTATGCGTGTTTCTATCTGTTCATACAAAATACTCTCTGCATCATAAGAACTCATATCTAAAGTGATGGTCTCATCACTTGCCAATGCCAAGGAAATAAGATGTTCTACACTCAGAACAGAGATACAAGGGACATTTATCTTTGGAGAGATAAGTCTAATTTTTGAGTCTAGAAAATTAAAGAAAAACTCTGTTGTAGAAAACTCTGACAATGAAAATGCTTCTGTGGGACAGACGCCCACACATGCTGCTGCTTCCACACCTGTTTTATTTGCAAAAGAGGGTAGATTTTCTAACAGTTGTATAGACTCAGGACATGCATCAACACACTTCGTACATTCTGAAAATTTTGACGTTGCCCTTACACAAGCAGAGAGATTAAAATGTAAACGCATCTTTACGCAGGATTCCCACAATAGTCAGCCAATTGTCCTGATAGATATTCAAAATCAGAAAGTAAGTACTCCAAAGTAAGTTCTGCACCATCATGGTAAAGTGGTGTACGTGATTCACGCTTGGCATTGATCAGGAAAAGTGGCGTCCACTCTAAAAGATGTTCTTTTAAAAATGCACGCTGCACTTGAAATAATTCACATAAAGAGTCTTTGTCATCTGCACCTAATGCATTTAATGCAGCAATGCAAAGCATATACATAAATTCTAACTCAATACCTATATGATCTGGACTTACAACTCTTGCCTTAGTCAAATCGACTGCAAAGTCGAATTCGTGATAAAGATTAAGTATAGGATTATCTCCTCCACTCTCGATCATTTGATCATCTCTTGTATAGAAACTTTCATAAGGCACAAGGTGCATCAAAAAGAGATTGGTAAAGTCTACATTATAGTATTCATTGATAAGTTCTTTGCGTGAAAGTGTTGTACGTTTTTCCCACTCTTTATAATTAGGAAAAAGAGCAAGAAGATCTTCATCATTTTCTATCGTATCCAAAAATGCCTCATCCACTTCAACCATCATAAGTCTTGAGATCAATCCATATATAGCTATACGATTTTTTAATTCTATTTCTAGTTCTTCCATGTGTATTGTTCTTTCATTTTAATTATTTGGCACTATACCACTTTCAAGATAAATAAGGCTTAATAAAATTAGTTATCTGGGAAATTGTATCGTGTAGTTAGCTGTGTTCCCGTCATTTTGACAGGAACACAATGGTATTACAATTATTTTGTAATTTTTACTGCATACGCTTTGTCAGACAAAGGTACTGCAGGACGTTTAATATGCTGAGGACGTCTAAGTGTATCATTTTCATTAAGAGGACGTGTTAAGTTGTCTCTCCATGATTGGTATACTTTCATGTTGTTCTCATAGTTTACATAAATATCACCAATCTCATCATCTTTCGCTGCATGCTCAATAGAAACTTTTTGGTGCCAAGCATGGTTACCTGCAATAGGGTCTGGATGTGAAGGTGCTACAGCATTTTGCCATGAACCAGAAAGACCATCCCACCAAATGTTATCAAGGTCTTTGTTATACTCTTTAAACTGCCAAGACTCTTTGTTTTCTTCTACACCATCTTTAATGCCCTGTGTTGGTTTCATCGTACCGACTTTACCATCCATAGTCATCTCATACAGTGGTGCACCGATACCCATAACACCTAACTTATGCTCAAATCCTGGGATATCCACTGCATTTTTAAGCTTCCATCTACCAGCATGGTGAGAGTTCGCAAGTACACCTGGCATTGTTGCTTCGGTTGGCACAGCCATTGCAATGAAGTAACCAGAGTCAAGACCAGAAACTGTATCTGTAATCGTTACCTTAATAGGATCACCACGTTTGATATTCATTCTTTTCGCATCTTCTGTATTGATCCAAATCGGGTTATGATTTTGAGAGATCTCCATTAGGTGCTTAGAGTTCACAGAACGTGTGTGAATCATATACGGTAATCTAAATATCGTATTTAATGCAAACTCATTCTCTTTTTGCATAAAGTCATGGTGTACATGTGTTACAACATGCGTCATTTTCTTTCTATCTTCTTTGTTAGTCGGATAGATAGGTATAGCGTACTCTGGCCATTTCCACTCTTTGAACCACTCACAGTAGAAATCAAGTTTTTTGGTCAATGTATGGAAACCTTGTACTAACTCACCATCCACTTCGATACCGATCGCTTTCTCTTTTCCATGATCATCAGTGGCCATAACGATACCAAACTCATCTTTTCTTACATGAGACTCATCATACTCATGACCGTGAGAGATATATTTTGTACCAACTTTTTTAAGTGGTCTCTCTTGTGGCTTATAGATGTTATCTTCTTCTAGCCATGTACCTGTGTCTCTCATCAACTCATAGTTAGGGTACTTAGAATCCGGATATGCTGCTTTAGCTGCCTTTCTAAGATTAGGAAGCTTATCGAATGCTGCTTGATACCACTCAGCGATCGTTACCGCTCTAGTTGGATCCTCTTTAGATGCCCAGAACTTTCTAACACCTAAGCTTCCATCTGGATCTACATGGTGTACCATGATGTTTGCCCAGAACTCTACCTCTTCCCATATCTCACCAAGACCTGCTTCAATATGTGCTTCAAGTGTAGCTCTTGTTGGATCTTTTGGTTTCCAACCTGTTTTTTCTAACGCAACTCTAAGTGCCGGGTTACGGAAACTTAGCCATCTTTTTGGTTCTGTTGCTTCAGAGTGCTGATCATGTCTTTCCCCTGCCAAACCTGTTGGTAAGATGAAGTCACAGTACCAGTTTGTCTCTGACCATGTAGGTGAGAGGTTGAATGACATCTCGATCTTGTCTTCTCTTTTAAGTGCTTCGATCCATCTGAATCCATCCGGGTTGATCCAAACCGGGTTGTACATACGAGGGATCCATACAGCCAATTTTTCAGGTACTTTAAGCCCTTTACTGTTCCACTTTTCTCTCCACTCATCATCCATAAGAAGGTGAGGCATAATATGACTCATCTCATATGAACTTAATGGATACTCAGGTGGCCAAGCGATCTCGTTCCATACATCTACTTTTGGAGGTCTTGCACCTGCTTGGGCAGCAGCATCACCTTTACCATTGACTGAGATAACATGCCAGTGGTGTAATCCAACACCACCTTTATCACCAGCCATAGCACCACGAAGAACAAATGGTAAGAATGCAGATCTAGCGATCATCCATCCACCTTTATGACCGATCGGTCCTGCTCTCCAGATATATGTTGCAACTCTTGCACCTGCATCAATGAACATATCATAAAGTTTCTCTACAATACGCTTCTCAATACGACACTCTTCAGCAACGAAATCAAGTGTATATGGGCTATACATTTCAGAGATCATTGTAATGAACTCTTCATAGCTATCACCAGCAGGAATGGACTTGATATACCCTTTTTCAAGAAGTACGTTCAAGTACTCTCTGTCTTTCATGAGGTGTTCCCAGTTTACCCAGTTCTTCACGAAGTTGTGGTTTACAAGATCTTCACCATTCAGACCCTTCTCATTAAGGATTCTGTTTGCAAGGTAGAGATAAAGTGCTGTCTCTGTTCCTGGCCATACTGGTACCCATAGGTCAGCCAAACCAGCTGAGTTAGAGAGTCTAGGATCCATCACAACAAGCTTTGCACCTTTCTTACGTGCTTCAGCGATACGACCTGCTGCCTGCTGGAAATAGTGACCTGCATCTGCCGCGTGTGAAGACTGTAAGAAGATCAACTTTGCATTTGACCAATCCGGAGAGTTTCTATCATCGTTAGACCACTGGATTGTACCTTGTCTAGCACCTGCTGAACAGATGTTTGTATGTGAATCGTATCCATCAATACCCATTGAGTGTGGTACACGGTGACCAAAACCATTCTCATTTGGACGACCAACGTGATACATAATAGATTTTTTAGAGATCTCATCACCTACTTTAAGCGTATCGTGCATTTTCTTACCGATCTTCGCCATTGCTTCATCCCAAGTAGTTCTTACCCACTTACCTTCACCTCTTTTAGAACCTGGAGCTCTCATTAGTGGGAAAGGGATTCTATCTGGATCATACATCTGTGACTGAGCTGCATAACCCTTCGCACAGTTTCTACCACGAGAACCTGAGTGAAGCGGGTTACCCATATACTTTTTAACTGCTAATTGTCCACCAGCTTTGTATGTAGAAAGGTCTACCCATGCTGTCAGACCACATGAAGCCTCACAGTTTGAACATGATGTAGGTACAAGCATATATTCTGTTGCTTTGATACCATCTGGATTATCTTCGCTTTGTACACCATTTCTTAATGTACCACCTCTTTTCCAATCATCACCATCCAACTCTCTAAAGCTATCCCACTCTTTAAGTGGTGGATAGAATGATAGTGTTTTTGGTGTCGGTGTGAACTTTGTTTCAGCCATTGCAGGTGTCTGAGCAACTGTTTTAAATACACCTGCTGCAAGTGTTGCACCTGCTACAGAATAAGCTGTTCCCTTAAGAAAGCTTCTTCTACCTTCGATAAACGTTTTATCGTGTGTGTTATTCATTGATTTTGTCATAAATACTCCTTAACTCAACGGTAGCAATTGTGGGATCTTAAGCCATACATCTTTTGCAAGAGCTAGTCCTATCAATGCTAAAAGTGCTGCAATTCTAAGCAACGTTTTGTTGTCATCTTTCATAGCAGACATTGCTAAGAAGAATGGTGCGATGAATCCTAAAGACATAGCAAGCCAGAATTGAACGTTATATTCGCCACCTGCGTGTACATATGCCAATGTTGCTTCTGCTTCGGATGATTTATATGAGAAGAAATACTCACCCATATACATTGCAAACGAGAAGAACACAGCAACAGAAAGAACAAGTGCAAGATCTTTTCTAGCCTCTTTAGTCCATGAACCAGAGATAAAGATAAGTGCTGCTGAACCAGCCATCAAAGCTGCCCACATCATCTGCATTACTTCTGTCGGTGCCTGCCATAACTCTCTAGCACTTGATTGTGCCATAATGATAGCTGTATACATAGTCACTGGAAGTGCTAAGAAGATCATGAATGGCATAACCTTTTCATAGAGACCAGAATTGTTTCTGGCAACTTGTGCGATCTTACATTTCTTTCCACCTAATGACGGGAATGCATCTGCTACACCGATAGCCATCATTAATGTCATAATACCTAAGAAAAGTGATGCCAACCATGCACCAACTGTAATAGACGATGTCCAGTGAGGGTGTGTAAAGATGTGAATCATTCTATATGGCTGGTGCAGATCGATCAATGTAAAGAATAAAAATACATTAAGCGCTACAAATGAAATAATTGGCATAAGCCATCTCATATTAGGCATATCTTCTTTATTATGTCTGAACCATAAGTAAGCCGCTACAAAAAGTACACCGGTACCGATACTCTTTGCCCACATATTTACAGTAATGATACTACCCCAGATAATACCAGGGAGTGCGTGATCCATAGTTACAACTGCTTGAGTTGCATCAATTGTATAATCAACCATCTTAATGACCTCCCTCTTGCTCGTGTGACTCAGCTTTCTCTTTCTCTGAAGCTATAAAACTTGTGTTATCTAATTCCTCTTTACCAGTAAACGGCTCTGTGAATCTATCAAGTATAGTACGGTTTGGATCACCAGGATGACCTTTAAGATGTGTAATATTGTTAAATAAATTGTACCCTTCTAGCCTTTGGTGCGCAAGTGGATTCAGTGTCTGATTACCACCACCTACGTAGAAGTGTAACGGATACGTGTGTTTTTCAGGCTTACGTACTTGAACAGCACCTCTATGCTCCATGATGTAAAGTGAAATATTACTGTGGTCATCATCTAAATCACCAAAGATATTTGCTTCAACAGGACATGCAACTACACACGCAGGCATCAAACTACTTTCAATTCTGTGTGCACAATATGTACATTTATCCGCTGTATTCGTTTCTGGATCCAAATAGATCGCCCCATAAGGACATGCCATTATACAACCTGCACAACCGATACATCTGTTACTATCGATATTTACAATTCCATTTTCCAAATAGTGTAATGCAGATACTGGACAGATACGCTCACACGGTGCATTCTCGCAGTGGTTACAACGTAGTGGTGTAAAAGATCTTCTTGTATCAGGGAATGTTCCCACATCGATATATTTTACACGAAGACGCCAACTACCAAGCGGCACATGATTTTCCACTTTACAAGCGATCTCACAACCTTTACAACCCATACATAGGTTAAGGTCAACTAAGAAACCTAGTTTCATATTTCCTCCTTAAATTTAGCTAATCTTATAATTATTATAAGTAACCATTAATCCAATCAGACTTCTGGTAACGCATAGAATAATACTATAAAAGTTTGGATTAAACAATGGTTATTTGTTCAAATAAACTTTAAGATTTGAGGCTGATGTGTCAAAAGGAAATTTAAACCATCAATATAGTTGAAGAGTCTCATCATTAAATGTGAAAAGAAAACGTAGAGCCCTTCTCCTCTTCACTCTCGATCTCTAATGATGTACCATGTAACGCCAGAATATTTTTTACAATAGAAAGTCCCAACCCCATAGAATTATCCCAACTATGTGTTCCTGAACGATAAAACTTCTTGGTTACTTTTGAAATGTCCGTAGATGATATACCCAATCCATAATCAGTAACAGATATTTGCTCTGGATTTATCTTCACCAGTACTTCATCTTTAGAATACTTCAATGCATTTTCAATAATGTTCTTAAGGACGATCTCCATGAGTGTTCGATCAGCATCGACCATATAAGAACTACCTTCAATGACGATCTCTCTTTGAGGATATCTCTCTTCCAGGGCCAATTTTACCTCTTGCGTCAATGCATAAAGATCGAAGTTACTTGGGTGCAATGTCGCTTCGCCACTCTCAAACTTATTCCATAAGACAAGTCTACTGAGGAGTGCTTCTATTTTTAGACCATTGTTGTATATCTTATTTAGAAATTTTTCCTGTAATGCAGAGGGTATCTCTTTATCTTCTTCAAGTGTTTGTGCATATCCCATGATTGAGGCTATAGGATTACGAAACTCATGTGCAATTGCTGAGATCATGTCCGCACGTTGACGATTTTTCATTTTAAGTTTTGCATTGTAGCGCTGCTTGATATCTTCACGTTTTTTAGCACGCTGAAGTGCATTGATAAGATTCTTGTTGATATCTTCAAACTCTTGGGTAAAAAAGTGTGCTTTATAATCTATTTTCTCTGTTTTTTCAAGATTCTCTAAATAAGTATTGATGATAAAAAGTTCATTTTGCATGCGTTTTGCCCCACGGTATAGCGCATAAATAAATACAGAAAATCCCAATATCAAAAGTCCAATAGCATAAAAAGCTGTGTTCCCCTCAGGGATAAAGATTAGTAAAAGAAGACTGAACGCAAAACTTGTAAATACAGCTAATGTCACCAGTCTTGCCATAATGTACTCGGTAAAATGAGGACGTCTATACATACGTAAATTACCTAATTTTCTTCTTCTATCTCAGTGAGATAGTGTAAAAAATCTTCAGTGGCAAAATAACCGACCAGAGATTCATAAAGTTCTTGATTTGGATCCATAAAATAAAAACTTGGAATAGCTCCCGTAAACTCTTCGATACGTTTAGCTGTTTTCTTATCTGATCTTTGTACTTTTAATAAGATGAAAGATTGTAACTTCTTCTGGACATTCGGATTGGAAAGGGCACCTATTTTGATATTTTTACACCATTTACATCGTACATCTTCCACCATGATCATGACATTTTTTTGCTCTTTTTTAGCACGTTCAAATGCATGATCCATATCTGTCTCCCAAATCAGTTTATCAAATGCGCCAAGCGTCTCTTCTTTTTTTTGCAATGTTTGGATCGTTTCATGTTTTTGACTTTTTAAAGGACTTGTTTTTATTGGTTTTAATGGTTGCTCAGCGCTTACGCTAACAAATAATAGTGTAAAAAATAGTAGTGTTGATATGATTAATTTCATTTATGCCACTTATTTTGTCTTTTTTTCCACGCTATTGATGTATGAGATGAAATCTTCTACGTTAAAGTAGCCCACTACTTCTTCAACAACGGTTTTGTCTGCTTCCATGAAGAAAATCGTAGGTACACCTTTAATACTAGGTAATGAAGACATCGCAGAGGGGTCTTCTCTCATGACTTTCACGACAACAAATTTTTCAAGTCTTTTCTCCACTGCTTCATCTGATAATGTACGGTGTTTCAATTTTTTACACCATCTGCAATTTTCACCCTCTACATAAACCATCACATTCTTATGCTCTTTTTTTGCTAATGCAAATGCAGTATTTATATCTTTAGTCCACTCTAAAGAAAAAAGTGTACTTGAAAGGATTAAAAGTCCTAATACTATTTTGCTCATGATGATCCTTTTTTTAATTAAAATGTCTCACTGTATGTTTAAACACCTCATAAAGCGATTCAACTTCTTTAATGGATGTTCGTTCATTCGGTGCATGAATCGTATCATTGATCACGCCAAACTCTATGACATCGATACCATAAGCTGCGATAAATCTTGCATCACTGGTACCACCTGCAGTGGAGTGTTTAGGCATGATACCGCATATTTCCTGAATACTCTTATCAATTGCCCGTACAACCGGACGGTCCGTCTTTGTTATAAACGGCTTGGCTGATTGGCTTAGTGATAGATCATATTTCATACCGCTAAAATACTGATGCACAAATGCTTCAACGTCTTCGATGGAAGTCTTGGTTGAGTTACGGACATTAAACATCATTTTAAGCTTTCCTGGCGTAACATTGGTCACTTCCATACCTGCACGTATGTCTGTAATGACGAATTGACTTGGCCCAAAATATGCATCTCCATCATCAAGATTCATCCCTGCCATTGAAGGCAATACCTGTGCGACTTTATGAATAGGGTTGGTTGCCTTTTCCGGATATGCGGCATGTCCCTGCATACCATGCTTTTCTATCACACCATTGATCGAACCTCTACGTCCCACTTTGATAGCATCACCAAATACACTTTCACAAGTCGGCTCTGCGACGATACAGCAGTCAGGTAAGAAATCGATCTCTTTAAGATGCTCCAACATGATCTGAGTTCCATACTTAGCTTCACCCTCTTCATCAGATGTTAATAAAATGGAGAGCGTACCTTCAAAATGTTCAACATCTTTACATGCCTGAACAAAAGCAGCGACACCACTTTTCATATCTTGTGTACCACGTGCATAGATCTTGCCTTCTTTGATCACCGGAACAAACGGATTTGTGTCCCAACCATCACCAGGAGGTACCACATCCACATGTCCCGCAAAACAAAGATGGGGACCTTCAGAAAACTTTTTACTCAACATGAGGTTCTTCACACCCTCTTTGTTTACATATATCGCTTCATACTCATCAAGATACTCTTCTATGAACTTTAACGATCCTGCATCATCTGGTGTCAAAGATTCAAAACTCAACAGTTTGAGTAATAGGTCAACTACGTTCATTTGGACTCCATATATTTTTTCTCATGTTAAGATGAACAAAGTCCATCTTACATTCACTCACTAAAGCTTCGTCTTTGGCGAGAAGAAATCATTTTGATTTCTGTATAAATTTTTCTATCATTGAAAGATACTCATCAAGATTTTCAAAACGATGATTTCCACCATATTCAACAATAATTTTATGCTTATTATAGAGAGATTGTGCTTTAGTATAATCTAACACTTCATCTTTACTTTGCAAGAGGAGCAAATATCTACCTTGCTCAGGAGCGCTTTGTAACATTTTAAGTTGTTCCAAATAGACAGACTTAAATTCAAATATCTCTTCATCACAAAAGCGTTTTTGCCAACCAGTATAGGCTGATAAAGTCTCCCATGGCTGTGTTGATGGATTAAGAAGTATCGCTTTCATACGGTATTTCTCAGCCAGATACGTCGCATAATATCCGCCTAGCGATGAACCTATCAAACTATCGATCTGTGTCGATTCCAAGATCTCTTCGATAGTATCTATCGCGTCTATCGGTGAAGGTGGAAGGTCTGGTGAGAGAACACTCTCCTCACCAAAATAAGATTTGAGGAGTAAAGATTTATTCCCTTCTCCGCAAGAAGCAAAACCGTGAAGATAAAGGATCTTAGACATCTTATTTTTCTATTTCGCCACGATAAGTAACGATACCCCCAAAGTGGTTAAGAACACGTGTATGACCGTTTCTTCTAAATACATTTTGTATCTGACCGCTTCTGTTTCCTGTACGGCAGGTAAATACCACAGTTTTATCTTTGGTTTCATCAAAAAGTTCTTGTGCCCATTGTTGAAAGGCAGAAGTCGGTTTAAGCATGTCCGCACCTTTGATGTGTCCCATTTTGAACTCGATATTTTCTCTTACATCAACCAGAAGAAAGTCTACTTTTCCCTCTTCTCTTTCTTGAAGTAATGTTTGTAACTCTTCTGAATTAATATCATTTTTTTCGAGTATAGTATGCATAATATAAATCTCCTGACATTAAATAATCTAGTTATTATAGTCAATCAATATTATAACTTGCTGTTAATATAAAAATACTCTTAGCTTAACCATGTTCTGCTAGATACTCCGGTGTACAGAAAATCTGACAATGACATACGCCATTTTCAGGGATCTCTTTTTCAATCGCTGGTTTACATGGGCAGATTCTGTCATCTGTACTTTTAAACTTGCCTGGCTTTGATTCATCAGGTTCAACCATAAAACAAGGACAAAATCTTTTACCAAAAAGCAACTTATGACGTGCAAGTCCCATAATGACACCTTCATTCACATCTTCATTGGTATTATAAAGCCATCCTTTACTTTCACATACTTTGTCGGTGAATTTTTTGGTTTTTTCTAATTCTGTTTTAAATTCTTCTGAATTCATATCTAATTGTTGCATGTGTGTATCCTTAATCTGTATTAAATATGTTGTAGTTATATCTTAAACTAAATTAATATATAATAAGACAAATCATAAAACTTACCTAAATAAGGGGCATCATGCAAATAGATAACACCGTTTTGGCGAAGCTTGAAAAACTTTCACACCTTAAGATCGATGACTCTAAAAAAGACGAGGTCATTGCACAGCTTTCAGGTATCCTGAATTACGTAGACAATCTTAATGAGCTTGATACGGAAACCTTGGATGCTTCTTTTTCAACGCTTGATGGTGGTACGCCTTTGAGAGAAGACACACCTAGAGAAGCCAATGATATTGCGAAAGATATCTTATCTCATGCACCTCAGGCCAAAGATGACTTTTTCATCGTACCTGCAATTATAGAATAAGTGCATTCATGTTAAAGATCTATGGTATCAAAAATTGTGACAGTGTCAGAAAAGCGATAAAATATCTTAAATCCCATGAGATAGCATATGAGTTTATAGATTTCCGTGAAACACCTGTAGATCAGAACACTATCGCTTCATGGCTAGCACACACCGATATAAAAACCCTCTTCAATACCAGAGGAACTACCTACCGAACATTAAAACTTAAAGAACTTGCTCTTTCTGACGAAGATAAACAACTATGGCTTGCAAAAGAGAATATGCTTATCAAACGACCGGTTATTGAGCTTGATAACAAGGTAATAGTTGGGTATAATGAGTCTCAATATCTAGAAAACATACACTAAATAAAGGATAAAAATGGCTGCTTTTGACATAAAAAAATTACTTCAAAGTGTTGTAACACATGGCGCATCAGACCTTCACCTCGTAAGTCGTACCGAACCGCAAATTAGACTTGACGGTGTACTAAAACCCGTAAATCTTCCCAAACTTACGGGGGAAGATATCGAAGAGATGGCGTATTCACTTATTACAGAAAAGCAAAAACAGCATTTTGAAGAACATGATGAACTTGACTTTGCACTCTTACTTCCTGGTATAGGACGATTTAGAGCAAACTATTATCGTACATTAGGTGATACAGCTGCAGCATTCAGGATCATTCCTATTGATGTGCCTTCTCTGGATGACCTGGGTGCCCCAGAAGTGTATAAAAAACTGATCAAAAGAGAAAAAGGGCTTATCCTGGTAACTGGTCCAACCGGTTCAGGTAAATCAACAACGCTTGCAGCGATGCTCAACGAGATAAACCTACATGAACAAAAACACATTGTTACCGTTGAAGATCCTGTGGAATTTATTCATGAAAATAAAAAATGTGTTTTCTCACACAGAGGTGTAGGTGAAGATACTTCATCTTTTGCTATAGCACTAAAATATGCGATGCGTCAGGATCCGGACATCATACTTATCGGGGAAATGAGGGATAAAGAGACCATTGAGGCAGCGCTTACTGCAGCTGAAACAGGTCACCTTGTATTTGGTACACTCCATACCTCTTCAGCACCTGGAACCATTAACCGTATCATTGATGTATTTACTGGGGATGAACAACCACAAATTAGAGCTATGATCTCTTCATCATTGGTTGCGGTTATCGCACAAGCACTTCTTCCTAAACTGGGTGGAGGTCGTGTGGCGGCTTCAGAGATCCTGATAACAAACCACGCGATTTCAAACCTTATCCGTGAAGATAAAGTGCACCAGATCTATTCGCAAATGCAACTTGGACAAGAAGGTACAGGTATGCAAACACAGACACAAGCACTCCTTAAATTCCTTAGAGATGGTAAGATAAGTCGTGACGTTGCTTTACAATATGCGAACAAGCCATCCGAACTTGCTGGTAAAATATGATCTAAGTAAAAATATCTCTAAAAGCATTTTTAGAGATATATAGATACAATACGCAACAAATAGTAAATTACAGAGGATGAAATATGGAAAACTTTTCAATGATGGACTTTAATTACTTTGATGTCACTATCTCAGCCATCATACTGATATTGGGTATCAAAGGTTTTATGCAGGGCTTTATAAAAGAGATATTTGGTCTTCTTGGTCTTGTAGCTGGTGTATACTTTGCTTCTAGACTCTCTGAGAAAGCTGCAGCATTTATAGATACAAATTTTTTACATTTAGAAAACCCATCATTGCTCAAGCTTATTGGTTTCCTTGCTATACTTATCGTCATTTGGATGAGTGCTACTCTCATTGGTTCAATCCTTTCTAAACTTACAAGTGAAAGTGGCTTAGGTTTCCTCAATCGTTTATTTGGTTTTATCGCTGGGGGAGGAAAATATTTCCTTATCTTTGCACTGATCGTAACTGCTCTATCAAATGTTACATTGGTAAAAGACAACTTAGAAAAATATGTGAATGACTCCATACTCTATCCATACCTTAAAGAAGCAGGTTCATACCTTATCAATCTTGACACAGCGGCTATGGGATTAACTGTCTCTGATAGCACAGAGATTGTCAATGAAGCAGCTCCTTCAACAGATACCAATATTTCAGTTGATAGCAATATGTCGTCCATTGAAACCAATACTTCTAACGAGAAATAAGAGTAAATATGATTGCATATCCTCTTCTCTTGGAAAAGTTCCAGGCAATTCTGAAGGAAAACGCACTAAAGTTCACCAAACAAAGAGAACTTGTACTCAAGTTCCTTTATGAAAATGATGGACACTTTACACCTGAGGACATCTATACGTTACTTAAAGAACAATACCCAGATGTCAACATCGGGATAGCAACTGTATACCGTACACTTACTTTACTTGAGACATCACAGATCGCCAGTTCAATCTCATTTGGTGTACAAGGAAAAAAATATGAGCTTGGACTCAAAAAGCACCATGACCATCTCATCTGTACAAAATGTGGTGATATTATAGAGTTCTTCGATGAGACAATTGAAAAGAGACAAGAAGAGATAGCCAAAAACTTCAACTTTCAAATGACAGACCATACAATGAAGATCTTCGGTCTTTGTGAAAAGTGTCAATAGCCGGACCTAACAGGCTAAAAATTAGAATGCGTTCTATGAGACTGTTTCATGAAACAGCCTCAACACATTAATAATCAGATCAATAACAGGAGAGAGCTTGATATTTGAAAATCAATATATTCAAGAACGAATCAAAAAAACAGAAAAATTAAGAGAAGAGGGTATTAATCCCTACCCTAACCAAATACAAAAAGGAACACCTTCTACACAGTTTTTAGAAGAGTGTGCATACATCAAAGAGCAAGAGAGTGATGAAAAGAAAGATGATAACAAAACTTACTCGCTCACAGGTAGACTCAAATTTATCCGTATTATGGGAAAAGCTGCGTTTGCAAAGATAGAAGATGCAGAGGGTTTGGTTCAGATCTATTACAATAGAGATGAACTCCCAGAAGGTTTTTACAACAATGTGGCAAAGAAACTCTTTGAAGTTGGAGATATCATTGAAGCAACAGGATACCCTTTTGTGACACAAACAGGTGAACTCACCCTGCACTGTAAAGATATGAAGATCGTCTCTAAATCGATCTCTCCACTGCCTGAAAAATTCCATGGACTACAAGATCAGGAGCTGAGATATAGACAACGTTACCTTGATATGATCATGAATCCAAATGTCAAAGAGAACTTTGTCATGAGATCCAAGATCGTTTCCATGGTCAGAAGATTTTTTGAAGAGAAATCATTCCTGGAAGTAGAAACTCCTATGATGCACCCTATCCCTGGTGGTGCGAATGCAAAACCATTTATTACACACCACAATGCTTTGGATGTAGAGCGTTACCTTCGTATCGCTCCGGAGCTTTACCTCAAACGTCTTATCGTTGGTGGAATGGAAGCCGTATTTGAAATAAACAGAAACTTTAGAAATGAAGGAATGGACCATACCCATAATCCTGAATTTACGATGATAGAGTTTTACTGGGCCTATAAAACATATATTGAACTGATGGAGATCACTGAAGACCTGTTTGACTACCTCTTTGATAACCTTGAACTTGAAAGAAAGTTGCCTTACGGTGAAGTGGAGATAGACTTCTCTACTCCATTTGCAAAAATTCCTTACATCGAGTCACTTACAAGCATCGGTGGTGTACCTACAGAAGTTGCTACTGATAAAGAAAAGGCATTGGCATATCTCAAAGAGCATAATGTTAAAGTAGATCCTAATCTTACACTTGGATATTTACAAGCAGAACTCTTTGATGAATTTGTTGAAGGGAAGCTCATTAACCCTACTTTTATCACAGACTTCCCTGTAGATATCTCACCACTCGCAAGAAGAAGTGATGAGAATCCTGACATAGCAGAGCGTTTTGAACTTTTCATGGCTGGAAAAGAGATTGCAAACGGTTTCTCTGAACTCAATGATCCTATCGATCAGTACGAGAGATTTAAGGGTCAAGTGGATGCCAAAGAAGCTACTGGTGATGATGAAGCGATGCATATGGATACAGACTATGTAAAAGCACTAAGCTATGGTATGACTCCGACTGCTGGTGAAGGTATCGGTATAGACAGACTTGTCATGATGCTTACCAACCAACACAGTATCCGTGATGTACTTCTATTCCCTGCGATGAAGCCAGAAGTGCCAAGAGAAGAGCTTGCACCGATCTGTGCAGTTGAAAATAAATGTAAAAAATGTGGTAACGAAAATATAGATGAACTAAAACCTGCTAAAAAAGGTAAAGGTATGTTCTGTATAGATGTCGCTGCATGTAAAAAAAGAGTGCAAGAGAAAAATTAATTTCTCTTTTTTCCTAAGTAGAAATGATACTCCAATAAACTAGGAGATCATCTCTATGATCTGACCAATGGACCCGAAGCCACTATAGGTGAAATTCTTGAAGTCAACCTAGATAGACCAAGAAACAGGGTGGAACTACAACATGATCCAGAGTATATCAGATGTCGTGAAGCTATACTTAGTTTTCTATATGAAAAGTTTGCAAAAGAAGATGAATAAATTCTTCTTTTGCATGATAGCAAACAGTTGAATGAAACCATAATATCTCTCTCCTTTCATCTTTTCCAAAACACTCAAACATTTCATAACATTTTTAGAGAAAATTTGTTATAACTACACTAATTTAAACCACAAGGAAAACCTATGAGTTATGCCATAGAAACATTTGACCCGGAAATTTTTCAAGCGATTGAGAATGAGAGAGAAAGACAAACAGACCACTTAGAGATGATCGCTTCTGAGAACTTTACTATCCCTGCTGTTATGGAGGCGATGGGTTCTGTATTTACAAACAAATATGCTGAAGGTTACCCATATAAAAGATACTATGGCGGATGTGAATATGCTGACGTAGTAGAGCAACTGGCTATCGACAGAGCATGTGAACTTTTTGACTGTAACTATGCAAATGTACAACCTCACTCAGGATCACAGGCAAATGGAGCTGTATATGCTGCACTTCTTAAAGCTGGAGAAAAGATACTCGGTATGGACTTAAGCCATGGTGGTCACCTCACACATGGTTCGAAACCAAGTTTCTCTGGAAAGAACTATTCGTCTTTCACCTATGGTGTAGAGCTTGATGGTCGTATCAATTATGATAAAGTACTTGAGATCGCTAAGACAGTAGAACCTAAAATCATTGTATGTGGTGCTTCTGCTTATGCAAGAGAGATCGACTTTAAGAAGTTTAGAGAGATCGCAGATGCAGTAGGTGCTATCCTTTTTGCAGATATCGCTCACATTGCCGGTTTAGTATGTGCAGGTGAACACCCTAGCCCATTCCCATATGCAGATGTAGTAACAACAACAACACATAAAACACTTGCAGGACCGCGTGGTGGTATGATCATGACAAATGATGAAGATATCGCTAAAAAGGTTAACTCTGCTATCTTCCCGGGACTTCAAGGTGGACCACTTGTGCATGTGATCGCTGCAAAAGCTGTCGGATTTAAGCATAACCTCAGTGATGCATGGAAAGTCTATGCAAAACAGGTCAAAGCGAATGCTGCTAAACTTGCTGAAGTCCTGGTTGCAAGAGGCTATGATGTGGTTTCAGGTGGAACAGACAACCACCTTGTGCTGGTCTCTTTCCTTAACAAGGATTTCTCTGGTAAAGATGCAGATGCAGCATTAGGTGCAGCAGGTATCACAGTCAACAAAAATACTGTTCCTGGTGAAACAAGAAGCCCATTTGTAACTTCAGGTGTACGTATCGGTTCTCCTGCGCTTACAAGCAGAGGAATGAAAGAGAAAGAGTTTGAACTCATCGCAAACAAGATCGCTGATGTACTTGACAATGTGAATGATGCTGCACTTCATGCAACTATCAAAGAAGAGATGAAATCATTGGCGCAAGACTTTGTGATCTATGAAAAATCAATCTACTAAAAAGGTCTGACAATAAAAGTTTTTGATCTAGACCTTTTTGATGACCACTATTACATAAAAAGAAATACGATTGTTGAACAGATACAGTTTAACAATCGTACTTTTTATGCCAAATATGAACGCATAAATGAACCTCTGACTCCCCTCCTGCTCAAACAACATCTGAACAGACAATACAGCATTGCAGCACCTCTACTTAAAAATAATCTAACCAATTATCTTGTAATAGAGTATAAAGGTGAAGAATACAAAAGGTTTCACCATCTCATCAAACATCTTTTTAAAACAATGAATATCACTGAATATACAATTTATCAAGGTAAAGATGTTGAACGTTTACAGGTATTTATAGCCGTGCAAGAAATGACTTTGGAAGAGGCAGATGCACAACTCAAAATACTATCAAATGCACTCAAAGAAAAAATGACCAAAAATTGGAAATGTTTACCCTCTATCATACTCCCAGAAGCCTATAACATCGTCAGTCTTCCTTACGAACAACTTTAAAAGTTACTACAGAACCTATTGGCTAACCCAAGGACCTCATAATGGATTTTACAAATGTAAGGTTGTGCGAGATTGCGTTTGTAAAGTCGACCCTTCGTGCATCACTAGCTTTCGACTATGTGTCGTTACTCTTTTTCGACTTAGCTATGGCTAGGTTTTCAAAAGAGTGCCCAGCCTAGACAAAAGCTAGAGATGTTATGAAAGCCTTGGGTTAGCCAATAGGTTCTATTATATATATAAATATGATATAATCAATCTAAATTTATTTCTGGAGACTCCCCTCTTATGCATGATCACAATCTTGATGACCTGATTATCGATAATATTGAACCTAAAAATAGTAAAACTAAAAGTTTTTTAACCATTATCGCATTATTAATAGTTGTATTAATTGTTGCAATTGTCCTGACTAGAATTTTACTAAAGACACCAAAGGATAACGATCTTGTATTTGAACAAGAAACAGCAGAACTCATCGCCCCTGAACTGAAATTACATGAGACGTCAAAACCATCAACAATAGAAGAAGAACCAGAACTTTCAAGCATCATCGAGAGTAAACTCAAGAAAGAACCAATTGAGGCAAAAAAGGTTGATACAAAGAAACCGGAAATTGTGAAAGAACCAACTGTGGTTGTACAAAAAGAAGAACCTAAATCAGAAGTGAAACTGCCAATCGTACCTAAAGTGGTAGAAACCAAGAAAGACCCTGTACTCTCAAACATTCAAGAAAAAAAGATCAAGGCACCAGTTGTTGTTGAAGAACCATCAATAACAGCAGAACAAAAAGCAAAAGATGCAGCTGATATCGCACATTGGAAAGCAGTACAGGAGAAGAGAAAGACTGAACAGCAGATCAAAGAAGTGCAAGCAGAAAAGACAGTAAAAGAAACCGTTCCAACTATCAAACCTATCGAACCTAAAAAAGTAGAAGTTCTTAAAGTCAAAAAACCTAAACCAGTGGTACAAGAAGTCAAAAAACCTGTTGTTAAAACACCTGCACCTAAAAATGTCTCAGGGAAAAAATACTATATACAAGTCGGATCATTTAAAAACCAACCTAGTTCACGCTTTATCTCAGTCATTAAAAATAATGGATTCAACTATAGAATTCTAAGATCCTCTACCGATGGTACAAAAAAATTGCTTATCGGACCTTATGAAAACAGAGCATCGGTCAATAGTGCGCTGGTCCAAGTCAAAGACCGTATAAATAAAAGTGCTTTTGTGGTAAAAAGGTAACCGAAGATGCATAAAACTATACTATTTGATCAACTTACTCCTGTCGCTCTCTATGGAAAAATAAAAGAAATTTTTCCAAATGAAGTCACCATGCTTTTTGAAAGTGTGGTCAATACCAATGATGGTAACTTCTCTTTTATTACCATAGGTGCACAAGAACGTCTTACATACAAGGACAAAACGACCGTATATACTGATCAAAGCGGTGAAACAAAAACATTGGATGAAGACCCCTTCAGTTTTTTGAAAACATACTATCGATCAGTAGATAAAGCTGCGTATAAAGAAAAAGCTTTAGAGGTAGGTTTCTCTTTTGTCGATGGTTTTATAGGTTTCATCGCCTATGACATGGTAAAGGTATTTGAACCTGTACTCGAAGAGAGCATGGATGATCTCCTTGATCCACTCAATACACCAGACCTTGATCTCGTACGTCCTAAGATCATCATTGCATACTCACATAAGAGTGCCAAACTCACCATGATCTTAAATGACAAGACGATGGAAAAGGCAATGACTTCTATAGAGGATATTCTGAACAATACATGTACACCTATGCCACTTAAGAGTGTAGAGCTTGAAGGCGAAGGCTGTTTCAGTATCGATGAAGAACGCTTCAAGACACTGGTTGTAGAATCCAAAGAAAATATCCGTTCTGGAGATATCTTCCAAATACTTTTGGCCAACAGATACACACAAAAAGGAAAGATAGACCCTTTAAGTTTTTATAGAGTATTACGTTCGAAAAACCCTTCACCTTATCTCTTCCTGCTTGACTATGAAGATTTCTCTATCTGTGGTTCTTCCCCGGAAGTTATGGTGCGCCTGACAGAGGGTGAAATTCTCCTTCGACCTATCGCAGGTACACGTAAACGTGGTAAAAATCACCATAGAGACAGAGAGTTGGAACTTGAGATGTTAAACGATCCTAAAGAGTGTGCCGAGCACCTTATGCTCATAGACTTAGGTCGTAATGATGTCGGTCGTGTTGCACAAACAGGTACTGTCGAAGTGACTGATATGATGCGTGTAGAAAAATACTCTCACGTGATGCATATGGTATCTGATGTTGAAGCAATGCTGCAAGAGGATAAAGATATGTTTGATCTCTTTGCTGCTACATTTACAGCGGGTACGATGACAGGAGCACCTAAAATTGAAGCGATGAAACTTATTGCGGAGTATGAAGGTCTGAAGCGCGGCTTCTACTCCGGTTCTGTAGGATACTTCTCATTTGATGGCAATATGGACTCCGCCATCGCGATCCGTACTTCACTCATTAAACCAGACAGTATTACACTACAGGCAGGTGCCGGTGTGGTTGCAGACTCAAAACCTGAACTGGAATACCTGGAAGTCAAGAATAAACTGGGTGCACTCCTCTCTACATTGAAAGAACTGGAGAGACTTTAGCGATGGGACAAATATCCCTATGAAACAGCTCTTTGCCATCTTTGGGAACCCAGTCTCGCATTCCAAATCTCCGCTTATGCATAACCTCTCTTTTAAAAGATTGAATTTTGATGGATGCTATGCACGCTACTTACTTGAAGATGGAAACAAACTCAGAGAAAAATTCTTTTCTCTTGGCCTCAAAGGTATCAATATCACAGTACCGCACAAGGAATATGCCTACAGTGCATGTGATGTGTTAGACCCATTTGCACAAAAGGTTGGTGCTGTAAATACGATCGTTGAAAAAGAGGGTAAACTCTATGGATACAATACCGATGCACCTGGCTTTTTAAAAGCCATCTCAGAATTTGAAAATGTTAAAACCATACTTTTTTTAGGTGCTGGGGGTACAGCAAAATCTACTTCAGTGATACTCAAAGAAGCCGGTTTTGACGTCACTGTTCTTAATCGCAGTGAAGGAAGATTGACATACTTTAAAGAGAACGGTTTTGAGGCCTATACTTTTGATGATTTCCAACCCAAATCCTATGATCTCATCATCAATATGACCTCTGCGGGTCTTGAAGATGATTCCCTGCCTGCACCTTTAGAGTTACTTCAAGAGGTTATTCCTGCAGCAAAAGCCTGTGTAGATGTTATCTATGGGAAAGAGACACCTTTCTTAAAGCTTGCAAAAAGTCACCTTAAACCAACAAAGGATGGTTCTGATATGTTACTCTATCAGGGCATTATTGCTTTTGAATACTTTACAGAACATGCTTTTACCTTTGAAGAGATTAAAGAGCATATGCAAAAAGCATTTATCTTATGAAAAAGGTCTTCTTAGGTTTCATTCTTCTAATGCTGATAGTTCTTGGCATTATTTGGATGAATCTACCTAAGATCACACCTTACTATACACAATTGACAAAAGTCCGTGTAGGATTAAATCTTGATCTTCAACCAAAAGAACAAAAAGGTGCCCACTTTGTCGGTTCTGAAAAATGTAAAGAGTGTCATGAAGAAGAGTCCCATGATTGGAAAGCATCACTGCATTCTAAAATGATACAAGAGATCAAAGCGGATCCTTCTGCAGTGATAGCTGACTTTACACAACTCCCTCAAGATGCAGACTTCACACTGGCTGAAGCAGTCTACACCATAGGAAGTAAATTTAAACAGCGATATATGATTCCTGCAGTTATCAATGAAAAAGAAGACTTCAGACTTGGGAACTATCAGTGGAATGAAGAGACCAAAAAATGGCAATCATATAAACCATACAATTACTGGTATAAGAACGCATACCCTCATGACAACAAGCAGTTTCCAACATCAAACACGTGTGACGGTTGTCACTTCACAGGACACATGTCAACAGGTCAGCGCATAGAAGCTTCCATCTCTTGTGAAAGTTGTCATGGGCCTGCAAGTAAACATGTAGAGGATCCAGAAAATCATATCTTTAAAGCCAGTATTTCTGACCCTATACGTACCAATGAAGTTTGTTTTCAATGCCATATGAGAAATAGAGACAAACGGCTTGAAAAACAGGATCTTCAGGTCAAGGACCTTTGGATGGATGCACAAGATTATCCTAGCGGATATGAACCTGGCAAACCTCTCATTAGCTACAAACTTCCAGCTCCTTTTTCTTTAGGAAAAGAGACAAAAGAGTTCTGGGCAAATGGTGCAGCAAAGAAAAATAGAACACAGGGAAATGAATATATCCATGATAGGATGTATAAGCATGGTATTACCTGTATCAACTGTCATGATCCTCATAAACTTACAAATACCGCGCAGAGCTCTCAAGGCAATGATGCTTGTATGAAATGTCACTCTTTTGGTTCTATCATAGGTCCACATCAAGATACCTTAGAACAACATACACAGCATAAAGCTGACTCAAATGGCTCCTCGTGTATAGAGTGTCATATGCCTAAAACTGCACGTCATACTGACAAATCACCATTTACAGTCCGTTCACACCGGTTTACATTTACCTACCCAGCACAGACAAAAGCTTATGGAATGCCACCTGAAACAAATGCCTGCTATGCCTGTCATAAAGATAAAACACTTGATAGTTTACAAAATGATCTAGAAGCGTGGGGGAAACTTGAATGGGAGAAACTTGAACTTCCCCCAGATGGTTTTAACTAAGGCTATTTGACTTCAATTAACCTTTAGTCATTACAATAAAACTATATAGATTTATGAGGTGAAGTATGATAAACATTTTAATGATTGAAGATGATGCAGAATTTGCAGAGCTCCTTTCTGAATATCTTGCACAATATGACATTAAAGTGACTAATTTTGAAGACCCCTATCTGGGGCTAAGTGCCGGTGTGAAAAAATATGACCTTCTTATACTGGACCTTACCCTTCCTGGAATGGATGGATTGGAGGTGTGTAAAGAAGTGGTTGAAAAATATGACATTCCTATCATTATTTCCTCTGCCCGTTCAGACATCAATGACAAGGTAGAAGGTTTTGCATTAGGTGCAGATGACTACCTGCCTAAACCTTATGATCCAAAAGAGATGTATGCACGTATCACCTCACTTCTTAGACGCTATTCCAAATCTAGCAACAGTGAGATCACAGCACCGCAAAGTGATTTTGAAATCAAAGGAGATACTATCTACTTTAAAGGGGAAGCACTTTCATTGACACCTGCGGAGTTTGAAGTGCTCTCTTTACTCGTAAAACATCAAGGTATAACCCAGTCACGTGAGCAGATCATCAACACTTCAGGTACCATGAGTATAGACTCACAGGGAAAAAGTCTGGATGTTATCATCTCCAAAATTCGTACAAAAATAGGAGACAACAAACGTATCCAAGCTGTACGCGGTGTTGGATATAAACTCGTATGATCATTACGTCGCTACGGAGCAAAATAAGGGTTGTTTTCTCAGTTACACTTCTTTTACTCGGTGCACTGTTTATCTTTTCTATCAAATATGATCACGCTATGATCGAAGAGAGAAACATTGCACAAGAACAAGCTATTTCCCACTATCTCTATACATACTATTTGAAACATGGAAAAATAGATGAAGCCTATCTGGAGGCCCAGAATGTTTCACTTATTACCGATAAAGGTACCGTCATTCAGATAGAACGTTTCTTTAAAGAAAAAGGTAAACTGAAACGTTATGCCGTAGATACTTTCCGATTAAAGCGGATCATCATCATCAATAATGATAGATTTAAACTCATCCTTGAAAATAAAAATAAACCTAAATTCCCACTCAAACGTGTTCTTGTTTTCTCCACTGTGTTTCTTCTCATCGTCTTGTTATATTTATGGATCATGAAAAGTCTATTACCGCTCTCTACACTCAAAAGCCAAATACAGACTTTTTCAAAGGGTGACCTGGATATAGAGTGTAAAAGTGACAAAGAAGATGAGATAGCTGAAGTAGCAAATGAATTTGACCATGCCGTCACCATGATACGTGAACTGCTACACTCCCGTCAACTCTTTTTACGTGCGATCATGCATGAACTTAAAACACCTATAGCCAAAGGTCGTCTTGTCAGTGAAATGCTTGACGATGAAAAAAACAAAGTACGTATGCACAGTATCTTTGAGAGGCTCAATCTTCTTATAGATGAATTTGCAAAGATCGAAAAGATCACATCAAAGAACTTTGATCTAACCATCAAACCCTATAAAATGAGTGACCTGCTTGAAGCAAGTGAAGATATGCTTATGATAGAGAACCCAAAACGTCTTATTACGACGAAAATAGAAAAAGACTACAGTAAAGATGTTGACTTTGAACTCTTTACGCTTGTAGTGAAAAACCTTTTGGATAACGGTATAAAATACAGTACAGACAAGCATATCACGGTGATCCTAGATGATAATAAATTGAAAATTATCAATAAAGGAGAAGCACTCAAAGAGCCACTGGAAAATTATTTCAAACCTTTCCATACCTCTAAACAAGGTTTAGGTTTGGGACTTTATATTGTAAAAAGTATTTTGGATATTCACCATATGGAGTTATACTATACCCATGAAGATGGAGAAAACATCTTCACCGTAGCATAAAGTTTATTCTGATTCTTTATCTGCACCCGAAAGCATAAATGCAAGTTCTAATGCCTGAGAAGCATTTAGTCTTGGATCACATTGTGTGTGGTAACGGCTTGCAAGTCCTTCATCTGTAATGGCACAAGAAGTACTACCTGTACACTCTGTTACATCATTCCCGGTCATTTCCAAGTGGATCCCCGCAGCAACAGTACCCATCTCTTTATGGATAGCAATGAATTGTTCTACTTCAGAAAGAATATTGTCAAAATCCCTGGTTTTAAATCCAGTGGAACTTTTTTCAACATTTCCATGCATTGGGTCACAAGACCATACAACATTTTTTCCTTCATCTCTTACACGTTTAAGCAGTTTAGGGAAATACTCTCTGATCTTACTCGCACCCATTCGAACGATAAGGTTCAATCTTCCCTCTTCATTGTTTGGATTTAGTGCATCTATAAGCTCTATGAGTTCATCCTCTTCCATACTTGGTCCCACTTTACAACCGATAGGGTTTTGGATCCCTCTGAAGTATTCAATATGTGCTTCATTAAGATCTCTTGTTCTGTCACCTATCCATAACATATGTGCAGAGCAGTCATACCATTCACCTGTCTCAGTATCTTGTCTGGTCAATGCTTCCTCATAATTCAAAAGCAACGCTTCATGTGACGTATAGAGTGTTGTTTGATGCAACTGTGGCATTGTATCACTGTTAAGACCACACGCTGCCATAAAATTCATCGCATGGTCAATTTTAGTACTCAGTTCATCATAACGTTTTCCAAGTGGATTGTCTTTAATAAAGTCAAGGTTCCACTGGTGTACTTTGTTAAGATCTGCTAAACCACCTCTGGCAAATGCTCGTACGAGATTGAGTGTCGCAGCAGACTGATTGTAAGCCTTGAGCATATTTTTAGGGTTCGGTACTCTAGCCTCTTCAGTAAATTCAATACCATTGATAATATCACCACGGTAACTTGGTAAACTTACACCATCCACTTCTTCAAAATCAGAAGATCTTGGTTTCGCAAATTGTCCTGCGATTCGACCTACCTTTACTACTGGTTTACCCGTTCCATACATCAGTACCATATTCATCTGAAGCATCAATTTAAAAAGGTTTTTTATATTTTTTGCATTAAAATCAGAGAAACTCTCTGCACAATCTCCACCTTGGAGTAAAAATGCTTCACCTCTTCCCGCTGCAGCCAATTTCTCTTTCAAATTTCTTGCCTCACCAGCAAAAATAAGTGGTGGGTATGAACTTAATTCTTCTTCTACTTTTTTAAGAAGTTCTTGATCTTGATATGTTGGTTGTTGCTTTATAGTAAACGCTCTCCAGCTACTTGGTGTCCAACTCATAGTTTATCCTTAGATATTGGGCATGATATATCATCCCAAAAAATTAATTCATGATTATAGCTTAAAAAATTTGAAAATAATAGTAATGCAAATGCCTTTAGCAGAAATAGTTTAAAATTTGTTATTGATTTGTAATAAAAAATGAAAAAATCCATAATTTCTCATAATGAAGAACTCATATTAAAAAATGAGAGCCACGATCTAGGGCTTTATCCCAAATGTTACTTTTTGAGTTATTCACACATGTGAAATAAGAGTGAATAACTCCTCTGTATAATTAAGATAAGTTCTACTTTTTCACAACAAAAGTGACAAAATTCGCCCATTGAAATACGGTAGAAATATTTTGAAATCCTGCATCTTTACACATCTGTATATTCTCTTTTATCGTAAAAGGAATCAGTACATTTTCAAGAGCTTCACGCTTCTGTGCTATCTCATATTCACTGTAACCCTGCTCTTTCTTATAGTCATAGTAAACATCTATAAGCTCTTTATCGAGCTTCTTATCTTCAAATACCACTTTTTCAGAGAAGATAAAAATCCCATCATCATTTAAACCTTCAAAAAGCTTCCTTACAAGCTCTACACGCTGCATAGGGCGTATAAACTGTAAGGTATAGTTTGCAACAACAACATCTTCTTGGTGGTATTCATAGCTTAACATATCAGCCAATTCCAATTCTATATTTGCGCCAAATGCCTGACACTTCTGCTCTGCTCTGTCTAACATCGCCTGAGAATTATCTAAGCCTTTGAGTTTCATCCCCACATCCATCTTACTGTGTAGGTCCAGTAAAAATTTTGCTGTTGAAGAGCCAAGGTCAAGTACTTTTTTTCCCTCTTCCTGTTCTGAGAGTATCAAAGAGATGACCAACTTTCGTACCTCATCATAAAAAGGTACAGAACGACTTAACATGTCATCAAAAACGGAAGCGACCGCCTCATCAAATTCAAATTTTTTATCTATTGGTTTATTAAATACTTTATCTTTCATGACGTCATTTTATCATAAGTTCCATCACTCCTGACCTATAAAATCCTGCATACTCTTATAGTAGCTGCTATCTGAGGAGATATCGATATGCCCTCTATTCTTAATAGTAATGACCTCTAAAAGTGCTGTATCAAATGCATCTATCAGCTGCTGCGTACGTTCTTTCTCTATCACAGTGTCATTCTCTGCCATAATGATCAAAGTTTTGGATTTAATATCCTTGACCATGCTGATCGCGTTGTACTCATCATGAAGCAGACTTGAGATGGGGAAAAGAGGATACATTCCCTTTGCAACGTTAACGATACTGTCATAGGGTGTAATGAGTGCGAGTTTAGAGACTTCTCTATGTGCTGCAACATACACAGCAATACCCGAACCCAAACTTCGACCCCCAATAGAGATACTCTCATAATTGGATTTAATAGCATCATAAAGTTTCAGTGCATCACTGTAAAGTGCTTCTTCACTAGGGTCACCTGTACTTCTGCCATATCCTCTGTAATCCATGAGATATACAGTGAAGGCAGGAAATTGTCTGGCGATCTCATCACTGCTTCGTGCCATAGATTCTGCATTCCCTCCAAAATAGATTATAGCATCCTGGTTACCCTCATTCAAGACAATGAAATTGATAGACTCACCCTCATTTTGAAGTGTCATCTCTGGATGCTCTGTAGGTAGTATTGGTGTAGGAAAATAGAGTAAAGACCTTTGATTGATATAGAGGAACAATGCACTCCCCACATATCCAAAAAGCAATAAGATACTTATCCTTCTGAGTATTTTTTTCATGACAGCAGTTGTTTTCCCAGACCTATGTCGTGTTGTATCTGCTCTTTTAACGCATCTAAACTGTTAAACTTTTTATTGATGCGTATAAAATCTACAAATTCCAATTTAATAAATCCCTCTACTTCACCGATCTCTTTATCCAAGACATGCGTCTCTACTGCATAGGAGTCATCCGTCGTGACACGGTGGCCCAAAAAGCTCACAGAACTATGCCATTTATCCTCTATCAGTGTACGTGTAGCATAGACACCTTCCAATGGGAGTTGATACTCTTTTACATTTAAATTTATCGTAGGAACCAACTCTTTTTTACCCAGTCCTTGTCCCTTTACCACTTCACCTTCGATATAATACTTTCTTCCTAACAGCTCATTTGCCATCGATACTTTTCCTTCCCGAAGATAGGTTTTAATCGTACGAGAGTGTATAGGTATCTCTTTATGACTCACTTCATCTATGATCATTATCTCTTTATCACAAATGCTTGAAAGCATTTGTGCATTACCAGCCTTGCCTTTACCAAAATGAAAATCATACCCTACAACGATCGTTTCAAGTGCAGGAAAATCAGCTTCAAGTCTCTTTACAAACGCTTCAGGGGTAAACGATTTGATCTTATCAAAATGATAAAAACAACATACTTTCGAAGTAAAGTGTGAGCGTTTATATCCTGGTGTCAAATAACCGCCATTTCTTTCGATGATCACCAATGCATCTACTTTATCTATAAGCGTTAGATGCCCGATATGTATACCGTCAAATGACCCTATAGCAATGCTCTTTATCTGATTATGTAACTGCAATCTATTTCTCCAACTTGATAAAATGATAAAGATACTCTTGGTTACCCTCTTTACCTTGGACTTGTGAAAGTGCCTGGTATTTGAGTAACCAACCTAACTTTTCAGTTTCTACTTCAAACGCTTCTTTTCTTCTGGCTATCGCATCAATGTCCTGCACTACTCCTCTGCTGTCACGCTTTACCTCTTTACCCACTTCAAACTGTGGTTTGTAAAGTATGACGATGTCCGTTCCCTTTTGTCCAAGTCTGTCTATATCATCAGTGATCTGAAGTATAGAGATAAAAGAGACATCACAGGTGATCAATTCAAAAGCATCATCACTTTGAAATTCACGTATATCTGTCCCCTCATGCAATGAGAGTTTTTCATGGTCACGAAGAGAGATATGCAGCTGATCTTTTCCCACATCAACACAAGAGAGTGTTGCGACATCATTTTCGAGCAAAATCTGAGCAAAACCCCCTGTACTCGAACCTATGTCAAGAGCCCTTCTGTTCTTGATCTCTATAGGATGTTCAGCCAAAAAGTTCTCCAGCTTTCGTGCTGCACGGCTAACATAGAACTTTTCATCTTCTACTTCAACAGAAGTGTTTTCATTTATCTTGGCTGATGCTTTTGCCACTTTTCCATCTACTTTTACTTTACCCGCTTTTATCGCATCATTTGCACGATTACGGCTTTCAAAGTAACCCTCTTCTACCAAGTATTTATCTAGTCTCATTCTCTACCTCTCAAACACTCTAAAGTGGTCTACTATTTTATAGCTTCTCAGCACATCTTCCTCTTTAGCGCCAGAGTTAATGTTATGTATGATCAACGGTTCACCATGAGCATTTCTATTATCTGAACAGATACCAATATGATCCAGACTTTTCCCATTCCTTGCCTTAAGTTTCCAAACCACGATATCACCCGGTTTAAAACTATCATTGACCCTATATCCTCTGGAGATAAGATACTTTTGTATATTCTTCACTCTACGATGATCGATATTTGGATCAAGCTTATCTGTATAGTACAGTCCCTTATAACGATCAGGATACTTCTTCTTATCTTTATAGATACGCTCCTGAAGATCAATTTCTACACCTCTAAAAGCACGTACGATAACATCCGTACAGACTCCTTTGGAGAGTGGGATATCACCCATAGGGTATTTGATATACCTATACTCAGGATTATAGGTAAGTGTTTTACCTACCTGAACCTTTGCGGATTTGATGAAGGTGTCATTAGTTCCTGCAAAAATCCAGAGGCTTACAACGAGAAAAAGAAGTACAACATTTCTCATTACAGCATCGCTCTCATCTCATCTTCAGTGAGTGTTGCTACTCCAAGACCCTCTGCTTTCGTCAACTTGCTGCCCGCATCTTCACCATACACCACGAAATCCGTCTTTTTACTCACCGAACCGCTCACTTTGGCCCCAAGATCTTCAAGCATCTCTTTTATGACTCCACGACTTACAGACATCGTTCCAGTCAAGACCACCGTCTTTCCTTTAAAAGGATTCTCTTCAGCCTCTTTTTTCTCTTCAACAGTTGGTTGAATTGTCTCAAAAAGCTGAAGCACAAAGTCATGGTTCACGCGCATAAACTCAAGTAATGAATTTGCCATCTCTTCACCGATTCCATCTATGGCTACTACTGCCTCTAACTTTGCATCTACGATTTCAAGACCAAATTCCAATGCGAGAGCTTTACTTGCTACTTCTCCGATATGTTCTATACCCATCGCGTTGATCAGGCGATACAATGGTACACCTTTGGTTGCCTGAATAGCATTAATGAGATTGTTGATACGCTTCTCTTTGAAGCCTTCCATTCCTTCTAGGTCTTCATATTTTATAAAGTACAGATCCAGAATATCTTTGATGATCTCCTCTTTGACCAATAATTCTACTATCTTGCCACCAAGCCCATCTATATTCATACACCCTTTACGTGCGAAGTGGATAATGGAGTTGATAACACGATCAGGGCAGTGGAGATTTTGACACTTTATAAGTGTACCTTCATCAAGAAGTTCACTGTTACATGTTGGGCATTCAGTCGGACGGTTGATGATAATTTCAGATCCTTCTCTACGGTCTTCCAATACCTTAATGATCTTAGGTATCACATCTCCGCTACGAATGATGATAACACTGTCACCGATATGTATATCCTTACGTTCGATCTCATCAAAGTTATGCAGTGTTGCACGGCTCACCATCGCCCCTTCAATATTGACAGGTTCGATCTCTGCTACTGGTGTAACCACACCCGTACGTCCTACCTGCAGGGTAATCGAATTGATCTTCGTAACTTTCTCAACTGCAGGGAACTTGTAAGCACACATCCATTTTGGGAACTTTACCGTATATCCGAGCTCCTCTTGCTTGGCTACTTCATCGACCTTGAGCACCATTCCATCCATCATCATTGGTATTTCATTACGCTTCTCTATCAGCATACGATAAAAAGCTTCTATCTCATCGATGTCTTGACAGTCCTGTGCAAACGGTGGTTCTAAAAACCCAAGTGTATAGATATAATCCATCTTCTCGGAGAGTTTTCTGTGCTCCAAACTATTTTCACCAAGTCCCCATGGATAGAATACCAATCTTCTTTTAGCAGTGATGGAAGAATCTAACTGTCTAAGACTCCCTGCAGCGGCATTACGTGGATTGGCAAAAAGACTTGCACCTTCTTCTAAACGCTCTTCATTGATCTTTTCAAAATCATCTTTACGTATTACCACTTCCCCACGTATCTCTATAAGACCATCATAGTCGATGCTTAGCGGTACAGAGCGGATCGTACGTACATTATCTGTTACCTCTTCACCTACGACACCATCCCCACGGGTAATGGCGCGTACCAGCTTCCCATTCTCATAAAGAAGGTTCATACTTGCACCGTCGAACTTCGGTTCACAGAAGTATTCACACGCTCCTACATTCTTTTCTATGCGTTCAAGCCACCCTTCTACCTCATCACGGTCAAAAACATCTTCCATACTCCACATACGTCTGATATGCTTCGCCTTTGAAAACTCATCACGTACCACACCCCCTACACGTTTCGTAGGAGAGTCATCCTCTATATCATTAGGATTGGCTCTTTCGTAGTCTAAAACTTCATGGTAAAGTATGTCATACTCTTCATCAGTCGCAATAGGGTTATCGTCCACATAATAAGCATTTGCCCATTTTTTAAGGCGTTGAATCTTCTCTCGATATTGTTCGTATGTCATTTTTTAGTTTACTTTCTTTCTTTTCCATCAAACTTTGGCATGGTATGCAAAATATACACATCCAAAAAAGCTTTTGCTCTGGCTAAATATTCTCGGGCTTTCATTCTATAGGCTGCAGTCGTACCAGGAATATCCTTTGCCCTGTATCCTATGACTTTTTGTCCCTTTGCTTTGGCTATGAACAACGCTCTTTCGAGGTGAAATCTCTGAGAAACGATTATATAGTCTTTTAGGTCAAAAATCGCTTCAGCTCTTACCACAGAATCCAGTGTTCTGAGCCCCAAAGGGTCAAGTGTAATGTACTTACTTGGAACCCCTGCCTTGATAAGATCTTTTTGCATCTTACCTGTCTCATCATAATACTTCGTACTATGGTCTCCTGAAACCACGATCGTTTTCACTTTCCCTGCCTTAAAAAGTTCTGCTGCAGCACGTATACGATACGTATAAAAATAGTTTTTCCCGCCACCAACCATGTATTTGGCTGTACCTAATACCAAAGCAGCTTTTTTAGCTGGCACTTTTTTGATATCGCTGTAAATATCTGTTTGTGCCTGTTTTGACATGTAAATATCTATAGAGAGAATTCCAATGAATAGGAGCAGTACGATCCAGAAGATCCATTTAAATAGTCGTATCAAAGTCTTACAGTATCGCTTTCAAAACATTTAAAGCCTGTTGATGCTCAGCCACATCATGACAACGTACGATCGAAGCCCCATTCTCAACGGCTTTCAAGTGGATTGCCAAAGTTCCAGGTAAACGTTCTTCTGCTGTAGACGGGCTTATCTTATCTATCATCGATTTTCTACTTGCACCCACTAGCACTTCACAACCAAACACTTTAAAATGAGCCATATTTTTGATCAGCATAAGATTGTGCTCCAATGTTTTACCAAAACCTAATCCCACATCCAAAATGATATTTGCTCTACTGAATCCCATTGCTTCACATTTAGCAATACGCTCCTCAAAAAAGTGACTGATCTCAACCATTACATTATCATAGACTGGATCTTTCTGCATCGTTTTTGGAGTGCCTTGCATATGCATGATACATAGCTTTGCATCATACTTTAGTGCAAGTTCTATAAGCTTATCATCACTTGCACCGGTGATATCATTGATCAATGTAAATCCGCTTTTTAATGCATACTCTACTACAGAAGGTGTATAACTGTCTACTGAGAAGGTCACTTTTTCATACAATTTTTCAGACTGAATGATGTCACAAATAGGTTTGATACGTCTCAATTCCTCTTCTGCACTCACTTCATCTGCACCTGGGCGGGATGACACTGCACCTATATCAATGATGTTTGCACCACTTTCTATCATGTTTTGAATCTGCTTGATAGCATCTTGTGCCTGAAATCTGCTTCCGGCAAAAAAACTGTCATCATTGGCATTGATCACACCCATGATCTGCGTTGGATAGTTTTTGACAGAAAGAAATTTCTTAAGTTCTGTAGCAACTACTTTAAGTCCAAAAGGTTGTGCCAACTCTTTTTTAGAGAGAATTTCCATATGCTTTCTTGTTCCTATGAGAATGCAGTCATACATAGGTTTTTCACAGAGTATCACACCACCTGGAACAGCAAGCTCTGCACCAATACTCAAAGCATCTTGTTTCAGAATATTGGCTGCAGGTGTTTTGAGATCTTTGATGAAAAAGTAGAGTAACTCCATCTTCTTTGCCATAATACCAACACCACCACTCTCTACATCCAATGCTTTAAGAGCTGCTTTTTTATCTGATATATGTCCAAGTTGATAAATATTCATACTAACCTCCATTAATCACACAAAGTGTGTCCTTGTCATGATGAACGCCATTGAAAGCAAAGCGGTTCGAGAGCCATGACGATTTTTGCTTACTTTTTCTAAAAAAGTAAGGAGAGAAACAACGCCACAATCTAAATATGAGGCAATTGAAAAAATATAAGAATATTTTATCGTTTTTTTCTTGCTAGTAGTTTCAATAACAGAGTATTCAACACAAACTGAGGCGGTGAACCCACATCTAATGCAATAAAAGCATTTGAAAAGAGTGTCAGAGTCTTCTCATCCAAGTTATAGCCCTGAGATTGTAAAGCCTCTTTGCTGATACGTTCAATCAGCAACTTCATCGCCTTGGCATCTGTACGTTTATGTGTCTGTACAAAATCATATACCGTAGCTAAAGAGAGTTGTTTAAGATCCAGGTCCAACACTTCTTCCTCTTTTGCTTGAGAAAGAACCATAATAGGCAGACGTGAGCGGATCGTATCCAAGATCGTTGCTTTACTAGGTGTAATAAGAATAAACTCTTTTTTAGGAGGGGGCTCTTCTATGACCTTTAAAAGTTTGTTTTGTACCACAGGAGAAAATGTTTTAGCAGCAAGAAGTATAATGGTGGTCTCTTCGCTGGCCATATAGGCTTTCTCTATCGCAAGCTTTGCATCTTCAACTAAAAAAGTATCTTCTTTGATGATCTTCACAAAACGTTCATTTTGTTGCAATGCTTCAAGCTTACTCACAGTGTCATCTATGTCGCTGCTGATGATCACTTGGCTAACTAGTCTCATGACTCTAGATCTAAGTCCCCGAAAAGTGCGGCAGAAAGTGTGTTATCAAAAAGCTTGAAAAGCTGTAAAAGTTTTATATCCAGCAAGACATCAGAACTGCGGAAAGCAAAACTGTCCTGTACCTCTTCATCCATCACCCATAAAAAACTGTCTTCATTTCTGTATGCAAGTTTTGTAAAAGGATGATCACCTTTTCCGATATACCAAATGTAATACCCGTTAGGATAAGAGATATCCAACATATCTTCAAGAAGCTGCAGGTCTTGTGTTGATTTCATCGTTTGAAGCTGAGGAAAACAACTTGAGAGGCAATAGAAAGGCAGCAATGGTCTATTTTTCTTCAGATCATTGATATTTCTTAAAATATATTTACCAAACCACTCATATGTATCATCAGTAATAATAAGTGCGGTCTTCCCTTCAATACTTTGACCGACCGCACTCTTTACTAAAGGTGCCCACTCATAACGGTACTCTTCCATCCATGAGAAAGAGGACTCTTCCTCACGTATGGTCTGTAGTGTCCATTTTAAGAGCTGCTGCATTATTTTACTTATCTAACTCAAATGCTTCATGAAGTGCACGGATAGCAAGTTCACCATACTTCTCATCTATCACCATAGAGACCTTGATCTCAGAGGTAGATATGATCTGTATATTGATGTTACTCTCTGCAAGCACAGTAAAGGCTTTAGCTGCAACACCAGAGTGTGATTTCATCCCTACACCTACTACAGATACTTTACATACATGCTCATCAAAATCCATTCCTTGGATATCATGATCAAAACTTTCCATCAACTTTTTGGCATTCTCATGTTCACTTTGAGGTACGGTAAACCCAAGATTCGTTGAACCGTCTGTACCCATATTCTGAATGATCATATCTACATTGATATTCGCTTCTGCCAACATTGTAAAAATCTCTGCTGCGATCCCTGGTCTATCCGAAACACCTCTAAGTGTTACCCTTGCTTGGTTTTTGTCAAGGACAACACCACTTACTAATACTTCTTCCATACTGTTGCTCTCCTTTGTGATAAGCGTACCTTTATTATCGCTAAAACTGCTTTTAGCGTACAGTTTTACATTAAGTTTTTTTGCCAATTCTACTGAACGGTTTTGTAATACCTTTGCTCCCAATGATGATAGCTCCAACATCTCATCATAAGAGATAGTGTCAAGCTTCTTTGCATTAGGTTCAATGCGTGGGTCTGTCGTATAGATACCATCTACATCCGAATAGATCTCACACTGGTCTGCCTCCAGAGCTCCTGCCAATGCAACAGCAGAGAGGTCTGAACCACCGCGTCCGAGTGTTGTTACCGAACCATGCTTATTGATGCCCTGGAAACCTGCTACGATAACGATCTTACCCTCGTCTATAGCATTATGCATTGCAGTAGGATCTATGGTTTCTATACGTGCATAGGTATGCGAATCATCTGTGACAATACCTGCTTGACGTCCTGTCATTGCTACTGCATCATAGCCTTTTGATTGTAAAGCGATAGAAAGCAATGCAGCCGTTACACGTTCACCCGAACTAAGGAGCATATCCATCTCTTTTTTTGCAGGATTTTTGTCAAAATGTTCTGCGTAGCCTATCAGTTTGTTGGTTTCACCGCTCATTGCAGAGACGACAACGACAATATCATTTCCTTTATCTCTTGCTTTGGCTACACGATTGGCCACATTTTCGATACGTTCCAGATCTCCAACGCTTGTACCGCCATATTTATGTACAACTAACATCTAAATTAAACCTTCTTCCATAAAATAATCGATCACTCTACGATACACTTTACGTTTAAAGTAGGTCACCTTTTTAAATAACTCTTCATACTCCACGAACTCATATTCTGCGAACTCAGGAACATCATATGCCTCTAAGTCAATGACTGCAGTCTCTTTAAGACGAACTAAAAAATATTTCTGTGTTTGTCCGTCAAAAGGGTATGTTTTACCACGCGATTTTTTTGGAAAGTCATACGAGATCCATTCAGGAAACTCTCCTAACACCTCTACATGATCGCAGCCTATCTCTTCCAGTAATTCCCTTCTTAAAGCATCTCTAGGTGTTTCACCTTCATCGATACCTCCTTGAGGAAATTGCCATACATTTCTGATATCACTTCGATGTGCGACAAAAAATTCACACTTATCTGGATATTTGGAAGAGAGTATTACAGCTGCAACATTTGGCCTATAGCTCTTTTTCTTTTGCATACTTTTACTCATTTCACTACTTAATTAAATAGGACGTAACAAAGACAAAATTTTGATGTTACTTTGGTACTGTGCCTTTCTGAAACAGGCTTTAGAGACATGTCTCTTTTGATAATCAGTGCCAAATTGTATTTTCACTCTAAATCTATTAAAGTTTATCTATACATTCCTAATTTTCTGATATTATTCTATCTAAAATGCGGTTACAAACATTTGAAAAATATTTAAAAAGTGAGAAAACTATTTGTTAATTTATCTCCATATACCCTACTGTGATTCGAAGTGTAACTACTGTAGCTTTAATACCTATGTCGATAAATTTGAGACACAGTCTCACTATATGCAAGCCCTCTATCAGCAACTCTCTTTTGAACTGCAGCGTTTTAATGCAAAAGAGAAGAGTATAGAAACCCTTTTTATCGGTGGAGGCACCCCTTCAACCATTTCCCCTGAACTCTACACTCCCATTTTTGAACTCGTTCACCCCTATCTACAGGAGAATGCTGAGATCACCACAGAGGCAAATCCGAATTCTGCTACCAAAGAGTGGCTTAGAAGGCATGAAAGCGCTAGGCGTCAACCGCGTCAGTTTTGGCGTGCAGAGTTTTAACGTACAAAAGTTGAAAGCTTTGAACCGTGCACACAATCCCCAACAGGCAAAAGATGCTATACAATTTGCCAAAACACTAGGATTTGAGCATATCTCTTTAGACTTGATCTATAACTATCAAGGTGACAACAAGACACTGCTTTTAAACGATATTGAAGAAGCTTTTTCAATGCCTATCGACCACATTTCCGCGTATGAGCTCACCATAGAGGACGGTACAAAATTCTCAAGTACTCCTGAAGTAAGACAAGAAAATGAAAACCTTGCTTTTTTTGTAAGTGATGAGATAGAAAAACGTGGCTTTAAGGCCTATGAAATTTCAAATTTCGGTACCTACCAAAGCAGACATAACAAAGGTTACTGGGAACTGAAAAACTATATAGGTGCCGGAGCCGGTGCAGTGGGTTTCCTGAATGATAGACGTTTTTATCCTCAAACAGATATTGATGCTTATGTAGCAGACCCTATACATATCACAGAGGAACCATTGACACCGGATGAATTACTAACGGAAAAGATCTTTTTGGGTCTACGCAGTGCTATAGGGATACAAAAATCTCTTTTACACGACAAAATGAAAGAAAAAGCAAATATACTTTGTGAAAAAAAGAAACTTCAATGTGATGATACCCATTACTATAATGATAATTTCTTCTTGAGTGATGAACTCGCGCTCTACATTTTAGGATAATTTGCTAAAATACATCAATTAAACTACAAGGCATACAATGTTTGGCATCGGCTTTACCGAGTTACTTCTTATTTCTATTATCGCTATACTCTTTTTAGGGCCAGATAAGTTACCTTCAGCGATGATAGAGATCGCTAAATTTATCAAAAGCGTTAAAAAGACCGTTGGTGAAGCAAAACATTCCCTTGAAGAAGAGATGAAGATCGCAGACCTCAAAGAAGAAGCGCTCAGCTATAAAAAACAACTTGATGATGCGACCAATGAACTCAAAAGCTTTAAAAACATAGACTTTGATGATTTTGATGATTTTGATGATGTCAGTTATGATGAGGAGATTTCAACGAAGTCATCTAAAAAACTTGCAAAAGCTTCAAAATCAGCTGCCTCAAGTGAAGAGCAAGATACAGAGACTGTTACCACACAAGTTGAGGCAAAAAATGACACTGTAACCTTGAAAAAACCAAATAAGAAAAAGAAAAAAGAAGTGACTGATGAAACGACAGCTACACCTAAAGATGATGCATAATGTTTAGTGAACTTAGACCCCACCTTGTTGAATTACGAAAAAGACTTGGACTTTCTGTCCTCTCTGTATTTATTGCATTTATTGTTGCATTTGTATTCCATGAAGCTATCTTGTCATGGGTAACAGCTCCCCTGAATGAAGCCCTGGAAGAAGTTGCACATCTTTCACAAAAAGCAGCTGACGGTATGGTAACAACACACCAGGTCGGTGGTGCATTTTTCGTAGCGCTTAAAGTATCATTTTTTGCAGGACTGCTCGGAGCATTGCCTTTTATACTCTATCAACTCTGGCTCTTTATTGCACCTGGTTTGTACAGCAATGAGAAAAAAATGGTACTTCCTTTTGTCATAGGTGGATCCATCATGTTTGGGGTAGGTGTACTCTTTGCGTACTATATCGTTACACCATTTGGATTTCAGTTCCTCATTACTTTTGGTTCTTTTCTCTATACTCCACTGATCAACATTGAAGATTATGTCGGATTTTTTACAAAGATCATGATGGGCTTTGGTATAGCCTTTGAGCTCCCTGTATTTGCCTATTTCCTGGCACTGCTCGGACTGGTTACCGATCAGACACTCAAGGATTTTTTCAAATATGCAGTACTGATCATCTTTGTACTTGCAGCCTTGCTGACACCACCGGATGTACTCACTCAGCTTCTGATGGCTGCACCGCTTATCATCCTCTATGGTGTATCTATTCTCATCGTTCGTGCGGTAAACCCTCACATTGAAGATGAGGATGAAGATGACGAAACAACTGAAGAGAGCGAAACATCTCAAACCAATAGATAACTATTGATATGAATGAAGAACTTCTTACCAAAAATTATGACTATGAACTCCCCGAAGGGTTCATAGCCACTGCACCTGTATACCCTAGAGACCATGCCAAACTTCTGGTTTATGACAGAAAAACCGATACAGTTACCCATACCACCTTTCAGCATTTACTTGACTATCTTCCAAAAGAGTGCGATGTTTTTCTCAATGATACACGTGTCATCAAAGCACGTATCTTTGGTCATAAAAAGTCTATGAACAATCAAGGCGGAGGTAAAGTAGAACTTCTTTTCAATAAACCTTTGGATGCACACCATTACCTTGTACTCATCCGAGGCAAAGTCAAGATAGGTATGGAACTTCTGTTTGATGATGAACTTGTGGCAACTGTAACCGGGTTCAATGAGGACGGTTCACGTATCGTTACCTTTTCGCATCATGGGAAAGAGATACGCTTTGAAGAACTGGTTCTTGTACTGGATGAGATAGGACATATTCCTTTGCCCCCATACATGCAAAGAGAAGACACTGAAGAAGATGAAACAGACTACCAAACTCTCTTTGCCAAAAATGCCGGTGCTGTAGCAGCGCCAACAGCCTCACTGCATTTCACCCCTGAACTTTTTGCTGCATTAGAAGAGAGACATAAAACACATAAAATCACACTTCACGTGGGAGCAGGAACCTTTAAACCTGTAGAAGCAGAAGAGATCTTGGATCACCCGATGCACTCTGAGTATTTTTATATTCCCGAATCATCTGCAAAAGTGCTAGATAGTGACACGCCGATATTGGCTATAGGAACAACAGTAACAAGAACGGTTGAATATTATGCACGCACTAAAAAAACCCAAGGGGAATGCGATCTCTTCTTGAACCCTTCCAACCCACCTCAAAGAGTCACCCACTTACTCACCAATTTTCATTTGCCAAAAAGTACGCTTATTATGTTAGTCAGTGCTTTTATCGGAAGAGAAAAAACGTTATACTTATATAAAGAGGCCATAAAGAAAGAATATAGGTTTTTTTCGTATGGGGATGCAATGTTAATACTCTAGAAAGGTGTAGCCATGGCAGTGATCTGGAAATATATTTTTATACCTATATCAACTCTGTTTATTTTTAGTGGATGTGCACAAAAAAAACCCTACAACTACCCAAATTATGAAATTATCAAACCTGAAAAAACCTGTAACCCCAATAGAAAAAATATTCAAGACCTCCTAGACTCTTATCTTGGAAAACCTTATGTATGGGCTGAAGAAGGACCACATGCATTTGACTGTTCTGGACTTGTATATAATATCTATGGGTCTATGGGTATGGACGTGCCTCGAGTAGCAAGAGAACAAGCAAAAATGGGTAAACATGTTCCTTTCAAAAACCTGCATTACGGTGACCTGATTTTCTTTGGCTCCACCAACAAGAGAAGTAAATATATCAACCATGTAGGTATCTATCTGGGAGAAGGCTGGTTTGCACATGCCAGCAGTAAACAGAGAAAAGTAACCATCAGTCATTTTGACAAAGAACCTGTCTATGTCAAACGTATGAAAGTCTGTAAACGCTATTTGAGTGAAGATGAACGGGCCAAATACATGAATTGTGATGTACCACTTAATCAGATGAAAGTCACGAGTTCACGCTATACTACACCATGGCAACCAGGTATGTCCCTGCCTAAAAAAGCTGTTCCGAGTTAATGCTGCGTTAAAGCTAGTTTAAATGCATTCATCTATAATACACCTATGAGAAGAATTATTTATGCAGCATTCATTTTCACTTTAGTGTACTTACTCACAGCATGCAAACCTAACCCTCATCCCAAAAATCCTGATTACTCCATTAAAAAACCTGCAGTAAAGTATGAACCAAACAAAGAGAGTCTTGACAAGATGGTAAAAGAGCTTCAAGGACGCCCCTATGTCTGGGCTGAAGAAGGTCCAAATCAGTTTGACTGCTCCGGTTTTACGTACTATCTGTACGGGAGTATGGGGATAGAGATACCTCGTGTAGCAAGAGAACAGGCAAAAAAGGGAGATGAGATCAAGATGAATGAGTTGGTCTATGGTGACCTCATCTTCTTTGATACAGATAAAAATCCCAAAGGAAAGATCACCCATGTAGGTATGTATCTGGGTAACGGCTGGTTCACTCACGCAAGTACTACCGAATATGAGATCGTCTATTCTAACTTAAACACTTCTCCTTATTACAAAAAAAGATTACGTATCTGTCGAAGATATCTGCCCGAGACAAAAGAAAAGATTGCTATGGGCAATACAAAACCATGGAAAGCCAAAAAAGTGATCAAAGAGGAGCCTCCACGTATCATGCATAATGCAACACAGGGGTCAGCCATAGGAAACTTTTATGTGCAAGTCGGTTCATTTTCAGGAGCACCATCAGATGATCTACTCTACAAGATAACAAGAGCCGGATATCACTATAAGATCATTAACTTCCCTATCAATGGCAAACAAATTGCAAAACTTCTTATAGGGCCATACCACAAAAGAGCCGATGCAGTTGAACTCTTAGCACATATCAGAACACACATACAAAAAGATGCATTTATCGCAGAAATTCGATAAATACATCTTCAAATAGAAAAATATATCAGGCTGCTGCAACATACTTTTCAATAGAACGGTTTAATGTCTGTAATTCAAATTTATACTTCTCGTTATAATTACCAAGTAGATCATACTTTTTGTACAAGATCTTGTTCAGTATCTCCGTCACTAAGGTATACATATCCTCTGCACCAATAGTGCCGGTCAATCCTCTCATATCTACACATAACATCTTGACCTGTTCATATCGATGTTCCCGTATTAACTTTATAAATATCTCATCACTTGTCCCATAGGCTGTATTAAACTCTTTAAGAACTTCTGTATAGAGGGCTTCACTATTGTTTGAATGCCTGATGCCCTCTTTGACATTAATCCCTTGATACGTGATCTCTTTTTTAGGTTCAACTGCTTTCTCCTTCACTGAAACGATATCTGTATCAGAGAGATAGATATTAAGTGCTGTATAGAGTTTACCTATATTAAGCGGTTTTGCCAAAAAGGCATTGATCCCACAGTTGAACATTTTTTGAACTTCACTGTCTAGGACCAATGCCGTAAATGCTACAATAGGCAAAGCATCAAACTTGCTGTCAAGACGTATCATCTGCGTAGCTGTATATCCATCCATAATAGGCATGTTGATGTCCATAAGCACCAGATCAAATTGTACTTCACCCTCTTTTACTATATCCACCGCTTCCTGACCGTTATTTGCGATACTGATGCTCATACCGGAATGGTGAAGTAAGCTCATAAGTACCTTTTGATTGATCACATTATCTTCTACAATAAGAATATTTTTTCCAGAAAAATCTTTAAACGAGTGCTGTGTTACACCTTTTGTTTCAGCCATATGTTTTCTGTGTGTTTGTATCTGTTTAGCATCATCCTTCTGATCATCTTCTTTGTACACTGGCACTTTAATGTCATACATGTTCACGATCATTTCAAACACACGCTCTTGATTCAGTGGTTTGAAAAGATGGGTATCTATCACTTCATTCACAAACTTTTTTATATTGGACTGAAGGAGCGAATTAAGCGCAACAACCTTGAGCTCTTTTTCCAGCTTAATTTTATTGATATACTCAATCAATCTGATACTAAAGAGACTTTCATGTAAAACAACGATATCATAAGGTGTCAAATTTGGAATATTCTTCGTAAACTCATCAAGAGAAATAACCGTCACTTCATGTCGAAAATATGCGAACATTTTCTTCACAGCCAGAGCCGAATTATAATTGGTATCCACGATAAACACTTTTTTCTCTATCAACACTTTTTCAGGTAGCCTATACTTTCGCTGATTGGATTTCTCTACCACATTAAAAGGTAGAGAGAGTGTAAAGGTAGTCCCTTTCTCCTCTATACTCTGGACAGAAAGTTTTCCATCCATCATATGAACCAGTTCATGGGCAACAAAAAGTCCAAGTCCTACAAAGTTTCCGTTCTCTTCATCATAATAAGGTATAAATAAATCTTCTAATGTATCGTTATCGAAGCCTCTACCTGTATCAGAAAGTTGGAACTGTAATTCAACTTGATCTTCAAAGGTATCAAACATCGATATCTCTAACCTGACCTCATCCAGATCCTCCTGCTCCATCATATATTCAAGGACACTTTTGAGGGTTTGTCCCAAATGCAATGAATCACCCACCAAATGCCGCGGTACATTTTTATCTATATCAAAAATAAGTTCAATCTCACTCCCTGAAAAATGAGAACAGATCGAACCGGACAATTCATTCAATACATTATTGATATTAAACTCTTCATTGACTATTTCTACTTTTTTTGACTTTAGTCTGAGGAAATCCAAAAGATCGTTCGTGACATCTAACAGTCTGGTCTCAACATTGGCTAAGAGCTTCTCTTTATGTTTGAATGATTTGGGTGTTTTATCTAAGGCTTGATGGCTTTTATGCAGTGCCTGTTTTGCCATATCATGAATATTTTCACTCATATTGGTCAACAAAAGATTTTGATTTTTTTCCATCTCCAACTGTTTATCCAAAATGGACTGATGAAGTTGTTGCATTTTGTGTGATTGCTGAGAGGTGATAAATAAGATAGCTATTCCTACTATCCCTAAAGCGAAAAGCGCGATCCATATCCAGAAATTTTCTATTTCAGTAGCTATATTTGTTTGTGCAAATCCTGTACTACTTAGGCCTATAATGGCCATACTTATTTTGTTAAAATGCATACGATATTACCTTATTTGCATAATTTAATATTCTCCATGCTGACATTTCCCTTCTACAATTCTATCGAAGGATTTTATTTTTTTACTTATTTAGAAGTATAATTTTTTATTTTAGCTTTAAGCCAAACGATGATGATCAAAGATGATAAAAGTTTAGGTACAATTTCACTATGAAATTAGCCAGTATAGATGTAGGACTTAAACGTATAGGTGTAGCGATCTGCCTTGATGGCAATATTGTCATACCTCAAAATGCCATCCTGCGAAAAAACCGTAATCAAGCTGCAAAAGATGTGAAAGCATTTTTAGATGAGTGGGAGATAGAAAAACTGGTCGTAGGTCTTCCCAAAGATGCTGAGAGTTCCGAAGAGATGGAAAGACGCATCAAACACTTTGTTTCACTTCTTGACTTAGAGGTAGAAGTGGTCTATCAGGACGAACAGAGTTCAAGCATTGAAGCCAAAGAGCTTACCATGGGTGTTTTTAAACATAAAAAAGATGGCAAGGTCGATTCAATTGCAGCAAAGATCATCCTGGAACGATGGCTTGAACAATAAGATCAGAGTTTTTTCTTTAATACCTGGATTCTCTCATAGGCTTTATTGATACTCTCTTCTGTCACTTCTCCACTCTTTACCAATGATATAATGGTATCAACCAGTCTCTTCGTACTGACTGTTTTTTTAGGATCAAGCTGATTTCCTATAAGCAAGATATCGACTCCCGCATTGATAGCCAAGCCGAGTGTATTTTTCAATCCATATTTTTGACTGATCGCACCCATCTGAAGATCATCTGTGATAACTACACCATGGTAATCCAACTTCCATCGTAACAATTTTGTCACCGTCTTATAAGAGAGACTTGCCGGATATTTTGCATCTAGTTTTTTGTTAAAGACATGCGCGATCATGACTGTATCTGCTTTATCTTTTAAGAGTCTATAGGGTTCTAACTCAACCTCCTGCCAAAGATTCGTAACATCGACAAATCCTTTATGTGTATCCCCTACAGAAGATCCGTGACCAGGAAAATGTTTAATAGAGGTCAGTACACCATTGCTATGCATTGCATCTATAAAGGTACTTGCATAATTTGCCACTATTTTAGGGTCTTTGCCAAAAGAGCGTCCTAGTCCATGGATCACATGGTTTTTCATATTGATATCCAGATCAACTACAGGTGCAAGATCATAATTGATCCCTACACTTTTGAGTTCCTGACTCATTTTTGTATAAGTCGCTTGGATCTTACTTTGGTCCATTTTGATCACATCAGAAGCTTTAGGGAACTTACCGTAAAAACCGTATTTACTTTTAAGCCGTTGTACCTTTCCTCCCTCTTGATCTACAGCGATGAGCAATTTACCATCCTTGCTGCATGCTTGTAGCTGTTTGGTTAAAGTAGCTAGCTGTTTTTTTGTAGCGATATTCTTTGGCCTGTTTTTATCTACCGGGTTGTAATCAAACAGAATGACAGCCCCAAGATCATATCGTTGTATATCTTTGCATATTTGACTCCCCTTGGGTGCTTGTGTGCCATGAAAGCCCACCATAAGCATCTGACCTATTCTTTTTTCCAGTGCTTGCTCTTGCGCCGATAGTGCAGTAAGTGAAACGATCACAGATAATAAAACTTTTTTTAGCATACAAAACTTCCTTTCTATAGTCTATGTATTATAGTGTAACTACTCTTTATTTGCATACGGTTAACCTTAGTGCATTACACTACGACTACAAGAGCATCAGGGACATCTAAAATATCCCCCTCCCTTTTTCAAAGTATTTTAGAACTCCTTTAAAACATTTTCTCCCTTTGGTCCCAATGATGCTCTTCGAATATTTTCATATTACATTTAAATATAAGTATAGATTTTATTAATAATCAGTTAACCTTATAATATTATAATCATTTCATAAGAGCATCAAGTAAATAGATCTTATCTCCCTTTTTATTTTTAATTGAGATCTATTTTAATCATTATTTTTCCCTCCTTTTTACTTCCTATGATGCTCTTTGAAAAAATCTTTTACATAATTCAAAACAATTACACGATTTTTACATCTTCATAGTGTATAATTAAAAAATTATATAATAAAGGTATATTCTATGAAAAAACTATTTACAACAGTATTTCTGCTTGCTTCCCTCCTAACGTATACACAAGCAGCTCGAAGATGAAAATCCACCGATGACCATGACAGACATTAAAGGAAAAACCTATAATGTAACAGGAACTGAACAAGGTCTGACCATACAAGGTCTTGAAGGAAAGGTGGTTTTTTTAGAATTTTTTGGACATAAGTGTCCTCCTTGTTTAGCTTCTATCCCACATATGATCCATTTACAAAAAAAGTATAAAGATAAATTAGCTATCGTAGCTATTGAAGTGCAAGGGTATAATAATGAGCAAGTGAAAGCGTTCGCAAAAGAACACAAATTAAACTATATTGCAGTCTCTGAAGAAAAAGCTTCTGAATTGGTAAATTATATCCAACAAAGAGCGCAGTGGAGAGGAAGTATTCCTTTCATGGTAGCCTTAGATACAAAAGGCGATGTACAGTTTGTACAAGCAGGTATGATTCCTGAAGAGTCTTTGGAAGAACTCTTTTCTCAACTCTCCAAGTAACACAATAGTCTTTTAAGACAATCTCACGATACCATTTTGTATCGTGATCAGCCCTTCAAGTTCTGCTTCGTATACCCTGTCACCAAACTTTTTGATACTCTCATCAAAAGTAGGCGTTTGTTGGCAAAAATAGAAAAACGCATCTTTTTCAACTTCTTCTTCAACACTGCGTCCAAAAGTAGAAGCAAATGTCTCGATATTGTGTATCGTTTTCGCATATCCTTGTGTTAACAGTTGGTTGGTTCCCAAACTTTCATCTAATCTTTGGGGAAGTACAAAGATCTCTTTACCCATCTTCAATGCATACTCCACAGAACGCATAGAACCACTGTCCAGATCAGCTTCGGTCACAATAAGTATATCACCCAGTGCAACTACCAGTTCATTACGTACCACAAAACTCCATCCTGTTGCCCTGAAGCCATCATTAAACTGGCTCAGCATAAGCCCTTTGTTCTCGATACTCTCTATAAGATTTTTATTAACTGCCGGGTAGCGTATATCAAGTCCATTTGCTACAACGGCGATGGTGTTATTTTCTCCTGCACCTGTATGGGCTATCGCATCTACACCCATAGCAGCCCCACTGATGATACACACACCTCGCTTGGCTAAAGCATTGGCAAGACTATACGTAAATTGTCGTGTATAGTTCGAAGGACGTCTTGTGCCGACTATAGAAACCTTGGGGCGTTTCAGTAGATCTAAATTACCCTTATAAAAAAGTGTAGAGGGATATTTCTTCATAGACTCTAAATTGGGTATATGTTGGGTAAGCATAGAACTCATAGTATGCCTTTTTAGGCCTATGATATCATAGGGTCGAGTCTATGATAAAAAATATTTCAAATTGACATATTTAAGAGAACACTCTATTATTGATACAGCTCATCGATATAGACAAGTTCAACATCAGCAAATATATTTTCTGCAGTCGAAAGTGCCTTCAAGGTCATTTTATGCGGATGTCCTATGGCGATCGCATAACCTCTTTTCTTGGCTTTATCTACTGCCTTTTGAAGCTGTTTATGGATATAAGGAACATTATGTTCATTGTCTATAAACACATCTCTTGCTACATAAGCATCACCAAACTCCTCTGCGATCTGTGGCACTTTAGTAGAACCGATCGTTCTACTGTCTACAAAAACAAATCCTTCTGAGCGAAGCATACTGTAGAGTGTTTTCATCGCATCATAATTATCTGTATAGACCGAACCCGTATGGTTATTCACAAAACGTGCCGTAGGGAAAAGTGCCCGTATCTCTTTTACTCTTGCTTCTATCTGCTCTTTGCTGAATGTTGTAATGAGTGTTTTGGTCTGTTTATTGAACTGTGCACTTCCTGATTCCATTGGCAAGTGGATCATGTAGTGTTCCAATCCTTTGGCTAATCTATGAGATGTCTTAGAGCGTTGAGATGGTGGAAATATTGCTGGAGTGAGCTTTAGTCCTGTAGCTTGTATCTTATTGAGTTGACTTTTGTTTGAAACATCATCTAGGATGATCGCAAGTTTTGGCTTTGCACTTTTATCAGCCAATATCACTCTCTTGTCTTTCTCTAGTTCAGATAATGCTTCTTGTATTAATTTTTCATCCTCTAAAGGTTTTGCAGGTCTTATCTCTTTTGATTTCTTTCTTTAAAGCACGTTCTTTTTTTTCTTGAGGCTTTTGTGTTTTGATCTTCGCAAGATCCTCTAAAAGTTTCTTTTTACTCTCTTTTTCATGCGTCTTATAGGTTTGTGCTATGGGTGTATGACCGTTGAGCATATCGTTCTGTCCCAAAAAATATCCAAAAGCCACCAAAGATATCATAAAAAATACACCCAAAACGATCAAAAGACTTTTTTTGAAAGTAGCGTCTTTTCTACGCGTTCTCTTTTTTGCAGGTGTTTTTCTCGTAGAAGATCTGGTATTTGTTTTTTTGGGTTGGTTTGCCATAAAGTCCACTGGTTTTTAAATTTCAACTATTGTAACAAAGAAGCATTAAGAATGGTATAAAAACTTCATATGTTTAAAGAAATGTGTATAAGAAATAAACTAACTAAAGATTTTTGTTGAATTGTATTCAGATTTGAATGTTTGGGTAAAGGAGGCTACTGCCGGTAGCTGACTGCACCCATCATTCAAAGATGGATGCAAATCGACGAAAAGATTAGTTAGTTTCTTGGTCTACGATTTTGTTTGATGCAATCCATGGCATCATTTCACGAAGCTTGTTACCAGTCTTTGTAATAAGAAGCTCTTGATCGTTTGCTCTTTCAGCGTTCATTCTTGGGTATCCTGCTTGACCTTCAAGGATAAAGTCTTTTGCAAATCTACCATCTTGGATCTCTGTTAAGATATCTTTCATCGCTTGTTTTGACTCAGCGTTGATCACTCTTTTACCAGAAACATAGTCACCATACTCAGCCGTATTAGAGATAGAGTATCTCATGTCAGCGATTCCACCTTCGAACATAAGGTCAACGATAAGCTTAAGCTCGTGAAGACATTCAAAGTATGCAAGCTCTGGTGCGTAACCAGCTTCTGTAAGTGTTTCAAAACCAGCTTGTACCAGTGCAGATGCACCACCACAAAGTACTGCTTGCTCACCAAAAAGGTCTGTCTCTGTTTCATCTTTAAAAGTCGTTTCGATGATCGCCGTTCTACCACCACCGATAGCAGATGCATAAGAAAGAGCCAACTCTTTCGTTGTACCGCTTGGGTTTTGACCAACAGCGATAAGATCTGGGATACCACCACCTCTTACAAACTCAGAACGAACAGTATGACCTGGTGCTTTTGGCGCGATCATAGTAACGTTAACGTCTGCTCTTGGAGAAATTCTTCCGTAGTGAATGTTAAATCCGTGTCCAAATGCAATAGTAGCACCCTCTTTAAGGTTTGGCTCGATCTCATTTGCATAGATCTCAGCTTGATTTTCATCTGGAAGAAGGATCATTACCACATCAGCTTTTGCTGTAGCATCTGCAACGCTAAGTACTTCAAAATCTTTAGCTGCAGCTTTTTTCCAAGAAGATCCACTTTCTCTTGCACCAATAACAACATTTACACCTGAATCTCTAAGGTTTTCAGCGTGTGCATGTCCTTGTGAACCGAAACCGATCATTGCTACTGTTTTTGACTTGATGATGTTTATATCACAATCTTTGTCATAATATACATTTAAAGTTGACATTTATTATCCTTGATGTACGAAGTACGAAAATTTTCGCGATTATATCCAAATATAACTTATTATCGTGAATTTTACCTACAATTATTTTTTATGATATAATAAATATTCATAGAAAAAAGGAGTGGATTTGATTCAATTTCTAAACGAGACCGTCTTATGGTGGCACTGGATTGTTTTAGGTATAGCATTGCTTATATGGGATATGACGATGGGTACATTTTTCATCTTGGGGCTTGGTGTGGCTGCTATTATTGTAGGGGTACTTGACATATTTTTAGATCTGTCATTTACAGTAGAACTCACCATCTGGATGATCCTCTCCATACTTGCCATTACAGCTTGGTTCAAGTGGTTTAGGGAAGAACCTGTAACCGATAGCGGACAGTCAAACTATAGACTTGATACATTAGGTGTCGTAATGGAAGACATACAACCCCACAGCAGAGGGAAAGTGACTTTCGATACACCTGTTCTGGGTAACACGAATTGGCATGCGATATCTAAAGTAGATATTGACAAAGGGTCACGTGTAAAAATCGTGCAAATCAATGGGCAACTTATAGAAGTTGAACCTATAAAATCTTAAGGAATTCATAATGGAAGTATTAAATATTGTTGTCATTCTAGTCATTGGTCTAATCGTTACCCTCTATAAGGGTATCAATATCGTTCCTCAAGGTGAAGAGTGGGTCGTTGAAAGACTGGGAAAATTCTCTCGTACTCTCAGCCCTGGACTTAATATTATTGTTCCATACATTGAATCAATTCGTCAACGTATCACCACAAGAGATATCATCTTGGATATCCCGGAACAAGAAGTGATCACCAGAGACAATGCTGTTATCTTAACTAATGCGGTAACCTTTATACGTGTGACCAACCCACGTGATGCACTTTATGGTATCGAGGATTTTAGGCTGGCTATCCAGCAATTGGTCATGACTACACTGCGTTCTATTTTAGGTGAAATGACGCTTGATGATGCACTCTCCAACAGAGAGCAGATCAAAACAAGACTCAAAGACCAGATCGTTGATGATGTTGCAGACTGGGGAGTCACAGTAAAATCTGTAGAGATACAAGATATCGCCCCTAGTCCATCCATGCAGGCCTCTATGGAAAGACAGGCTGCAGCTGAAAGAGAAAGACGTGCCATCGAAACTACTGCTGAGGGTAACAAGAATGCTGCTATTTTAGAAGCTGACGGTAAACTGGAAGCTGCAAAGAGAGAAGCACAGGCACAGGTTGCTCTAGCCAATGCCTCAGCCGAAGCTATCCGTGTAATAAGTGACAATATAGTGGACAAAGAACTGCCTGCCATGTTCTTACTCGGAGACAGATACATCAATTCACTGGAGCAAATTAGTAAAAGTGATAACTCCAAATTTGTCATCTATCCTGCGGACCTTCAAGGTGCTATTAAAGGTATGCTTGGGAATGTGTTTAAGAAGTAACTAATCTCTTTAAGGAAAAACCTTATAAAGCTATATAATTTATAAGGTTCCTATTAAAATATTTTATTTATTTCTTCTCTTTTTGAAGTTGAGACATTTCAAAATCATGGTTACTCTTAAGCTCTATATCCGTAAGAATAAGTGTTAAAGAAGTAAGACCTCTTCTTGCAACTATCTCAGTATTTGGTTCAGGTTGCCATTTTTTTTCTTTCAATACAGAAAATCCATTATAGTCTGGACGCGTATATACTTGAATTTCACCATACTTATTGTCTAAATATGCTGTAAGATCATCCGTAAATCTTTGCATATCTTCCTCTTTAACACCTGCACCCCAAAGCACTTCTACTCTATAAAGCATTTTATTGTTTAATGTAAAATGAAGCGTGATCTTAGCGGTTGCACCAAGAATATTTTCTGTAAAATAGATATCTCTGCAGCTATCACTGCATGTGTCTTCTTTAAAATGCTTGTCCTTGTGTTCAAGACGGTTTGTTTCCAATACATGCTCAAGCAACATACCAGAATGCCACCCATTAAAAGAAAAAGCAGACAAAGATGATGAAGAAAAAGTTAACAGTAGGATCAGTGTAAATATCTTCACTAAAACTCCTTTTATATTTTATACAAAATAATAATTATTATAAGTTTATTATATCATAAAATATATCATGCCCAACGACTGTGAAATAAATGTGAAGATAACCTACTTTGAAAAGTGCTGATAGTCTTTCACGCCAGACCAGTCACCACCCCACTTCCAACCATACTTTTTAAAGATCTTCACTGCTTTATCCTGAGGTAAAAGTATGGCTCTTTGTGATGTACTGTCACTCGTGCGTTTGCGTTTCAAGTAAGGTTTTGACGCTTTATGGCTACTCTTTCCACTTCTAAAGATATACGGGTTTTCTATGGGGTTGATATCGATCGCTTTACCGTAGCTGTGCTTCGAAAACTTCTTGCTTCCTGTGGCCTTTCGGCAGTTGAATGCAGAAGTATTGTCCGCTTCGATACTTTGCCAATCACTGCCTTTATAATCACTCACCAATCTCATTTTATTGACAGGGTACTCCGCATTGTAAAGTGATCTAAAGATCTCTGTCACCTCAACAGAGACATCTTTATGCACGATCATCTCACCCATCTGATCTTCACCATTAAAGTTGATATGCTTCATACGCAGATAACGCAGATCTTTTAAGGGTACCGGACAATCATTCCTCCAGGAATTACCTTTTATCATTCGCTGTTTTATCTCTGGAGTTATCGTAGAGATATCTGATTCAAAAGCAGCAAAAGCCATACCAGTTAATATAAGTACTATATAAAATATTTTTACCATACTTCTATTATAACGTATTGTATGATTTACCTTCGGTTTGTAGCAATTATGGTATATTAAAATAAAAATAGCTATTTAAGGATAGAATACTATGGAACAATTTAAAACGTATGTACTCATGACAGGGCTTACCCTGCTTTTCATTTGGTTTGGTGGGATGATAGCAGGACAGACTGGTATGATCATCGCTTTTCTTGCCGCAGCTGGAATGAATTTTTATGCGTATTACTATAGTGACACGCAAGTGTTGAAACATTACCATGCCATACCTGTTGACCATAACACTGCAACAGGACTCTATGAAATCGTAGAGAGACTTACCCACCGTGCAAATTTACCAATGCCCGCAATCTACATTATACCTGAAGCACAGCCCAATGCCTTTGCTACAGGGAGAAATTATGAAAATGCTGCCGTTGCAGTCACTGAGGGATTACTGAACCTGATGACAGAAGAAGAGGTAGAGGCAGTGATCGCACATGAGCTCAGTCACATCAAACACTATGATATGCTTATCGGAACCGTTACAGCGACGATTGCTGGAGCCATTGCGATGTTGGCACAGTTTGGTATGTTCTTTGGGGGTGGCAGAGACAGACCCAATCTTCTTGTAACACTCGCGCTGATGTTCATTATGCCTTTGGCTGCAAGTATCATACAAATGACTGTTAGTAGAAACCGTGAATTTATGGCAGATGCAGGTGCAGCAAAAATGACAGGGCATCCCGAATGGTTACAAAGTGCTTTGGCTAAACTCGATAACTATGCCAGAGGAACAATGATGCATGATGCAGATCCGCAAACAGCGCACATGTTCATCATTAACCCTTTTACTGGTAAAGATATGTCACTGAAACAACTCTTCAGTACACACCCAAGTACAGAGCAAAGAATAGAGAGACTTGAAGCGTTAAAGTAATATAATTACTCTTAATGAAAACAACTAAATTGTTTACTGTATATACCAATTAAGAGAGCTTTTGACCATGTCCCCATTTGCCATACAACTTATCAATGGATGTCTCCTTTCAGACATCGAACAAGAAGACCAGAATAGTTTTCAGTCACTACAGCAACTGGGTGCACTTGAAGAGTTAGATGGACTGTGGAAACTGAGATCCATTTATCGTGTGGGTAGACTCTATATAGGTAAAGATGGTAAAGGGTATGTAGAAGCAGAGTTTAAAGAACAAAGAGATCTACTGATAGAACCTGATGATCTTTGGGGCGCAAAGCATGGGGATGTAGTTGTTGCCAAGCGCATCATCGCTAGACGCGGGCGTGCGAGTGGTAAAGTTCAATTGGTCATAGAAAAAGCCCATCTTTTCACGATCGCCTACACGCACAGAGATGAATCTGATAATTTTCTCATCCTTAACATTCGTACAGGAGAACCTACTCATGCTGTGATGGAAGGGATGGACCTTAAAGCATTTAAATTGGGTACCGTACTAAAAGTAGATGTAGATGATGACAAAGTACTTGAAGTTTTGGGTACTCTGGATGACCCCAAAGTAGATGAGAAGATCTCGCTGGCACTCTATGAACGAGAAGATGAATTCCCCCCAGAGTGTGTAACGGATGCACTTGATGTAGAGTTGGAAGTGACAAAAGAAGAACATCCTGACCGTGTAGACCTCACACATTTGGATTTTTGTACCATTGACCCGGTGACCGCAAAAGATTTTGATGATGCGATCTATTTTGATCATGGAAGCCTATACCCTCTATGTTGCCATTGCAGATGTCAGTCATTATGTGCCTTTCTTTACCAACATAGACAAAGAGGCAAAAAAAAGAGGTTTTACTACGTATCTGCCGCATAAGTCTTTCCCTATGCTACCACGTGAGTTAAGTGAAAACATCTGTTCACTTAAACCTCAGGTTGACAGACTGGCCTTTGTTGCGAAGATAGAATTAGACAGAAGTACACTCAAACCTCTAAAAGAGGAGTTTTTTGAAGCGATCATCCATTCAAAACACCGCTTTAACTATGATACCGTAGATGGTATACTGGAAAACACTATTGAAGGGTTGACCGGTACTGTGGCTGAGATACTTACATGGTTACTTCCTTTACAGAAGATAACCGTGAAACTACGTAATGAACGACTTAAACATGGTTTTGATTTTAGATCTGAAGAGACCAAACTCAGCATTGATGCTGAACACCTTCTTGTAGATACACAGATAGAAACAGGTACACCATCACATTCACTGATAGAAGAGTGTATGCTTTTAGCTAACCAGGCCGCTGCCAAACGTTTTACAGGAGAAGGAGACAGTATCTTCCGTATACATGAACCGCCACAACTTGCCAAGATAGAAGCTTTACTGAGTGAATTAGCCGCTATAGGTCTCTATGTTGAAGAGTATGAAGACTCTCCTTCACTCATACGTGCCATACAAAAAGAAGCAGAGAAGATGAATCTCTCTTCTGAAGTAGATGCCATGGTCATTAAATCTTTACGACGTGCAAGCTACGCAGCACAAAATGTAGGACATTTTGGACTGGGCTTTAGTCACTACAGCCACTTTACCTCACCGATACGTCGATACTCTGACTTGATCCTGCACCGTCTTATAAAAACACAACTACGTGATGAAGAGGAAGAAGCAAGCTACCTGTTAAGGAACATCGAACCGCTCTGTGCAAAGGTAAGTGAACTGGAGAGAGAAGCCACGAAAGCAGAATGGGATTTTAGAGACCGTAAATTCGCACGCTGGGCAGCACAACATAAGGATGAACTCTTCGATGCAGAGATCGTCGAAGCAGGAGAAAGTGCTAAGGCTGTATTACTAGGTGATATTAAAGGTGTTACGGTACATCTTAAAGGTGATGATGTAATGCTTTTTGATAGAGTGAGAGTAAAGATAAATGAAGCAAACATTGCACAAGCTATCATTATGGTTGAACTTATTGAAAAGTTGAATAAAGACGAAATGGAGCTACTCTAATGTATCAAAGAGAATTTGATCAGAGACTTCAACAGGCTTTGCCAAAAGCTGTTTTATTTTATGGTGAAAATGATTACCTTATAGATCATTATATCGACCTTTATATCAAAAAGACCGATGCAAAAGAGAGTATGCTCAGCCTCTATCACGATGAGTGGAACTTCGAACAGGCAAAGAATTTTCTTGCTCAGACCTCTTTGTTCGGTGGAACAAATCTTGTGGTCGTGAAACACGATAAAAAGATACCCAAAAAAGAGCTGGATATCCTCATAGCACTAGCCAATAAAAATGAAGACAATTATTTTCTCTACGGTTACATGGGTGCAGCTAAAGACGCAAAAAGCATGCAAGCAGCCTTCAGTGAGAAGAAAGGTGGGGTGTGGGTACGATTTTTTGAACCAAACATACGTGACGGCGTTGCTATGCTGCAACAAAAAGCACAACAGATACACCTTGACATCGACCACTATGCCCTGCAGCATCTGATGCTTCTGCTTAACAACAACTTAGCCCTTTGTGCCAATGAACTAGATAAACTTGCAATCTTGGGTATGAAAGTCACCAGTAAAGATATCGATAAACTCGTCTACTCGACAGCACCTTTGGCAACGGAACAGTTACTGATAGACCTCTTTAACAAAAAACCTATTACGGCAACCATTACAAAACTGTTAGATCTAGGTGAGGATGAAGCGTCTTTACTTCGATCAACACAATACTTTGTCAATCAGATCTTTTTGTTTCATGCCTACATCAAGCTTCATGGCCATGTAGATTCAGCAGCGATCCTTGGCTACAAACTTCCTAAACAGATAGAAGAACAAAAAGCACAGTTAGCCTTACGTGTAAAATCAGCTGCTCTCTTGAAAATATTTGAACATTTATTGGAAAGTGAAATACTTATAAAACAAGCACCAGTTACTCAAAAAGAAGTATTGGTCTACAGTATGTTGATTAAATTGCAGGGATATTTGTAAAAAATAAATAAAGTTTTTTGAAAAAGTTAATAGGTTAAGATTTTTATTGAATTGTACTTAGATTTGAAAGTTTGAGTAAAGGAGCATACGTCAGTATGTACACCCCACTTACGCTTTAGCGACGGGGGTATCGGCATTTAGTGCCAGAACTGCACTCACCTTTCAAAGATGAGTGCAAGTCATTAAAAAGATGACCTATTAAGAGAACATTTCTCTCATAACACCACCAAACCACTCTCTAGTAGCTGTAGCAGTACCTTTAGATCTAAATTTACCATTACCATCTTTAGGTTTAGGAACATGTCCTTTACCTTTCAGCATTCCACTTGGGTCTGCTGTGAATGTGTGTGTAACCATGATCGCTTCTTCTGGTTTACCAGCTACCATTGAGAAACATACGTTTGCTGCTTTAGCTGGTAGACCTGCCGTAGGATCATCAACTTTACCATTAAGTTGTGCAATGATCTGTCCAGTTGCTCTATGCGCACCCCAGATAGCTGTTTGACCACTTGGTGGGATACCATGAGTTACTGCATCACCGATAACATAAACGTTTTTATCTGTTTTAGATCTGAAGCTATAACCGTCCATCATTGCATAACCAGCACCATTGTGCTCAATACCTGCCATAGCAATTACTGGTGAACATTTGTTGATAGGGATAAGGTTACATACTTCATACTTTTCAGTTTTTACTGTACCTTTTTCATCATCAGCATCTGCATACTCTGTATATGTAATCGTTTTAGCTACTGGGTCTACATCAGTTACATCTGTAAAACCTTTATATTCGATCTGATCTTTAAATAGATCACCCCAAGACTCTTTAAATGCTGCTGCTTTTGCAAATTTACCACCTCTAGTATCAAGTACAATGACTTTACCTTGAATACCTTCGTTTTTCAAGTAGTTTGCGATCATTGCTGTTCTCTCATATGGTGCTGGAGGACATCTAAATTTACCTTTTGCTGGTGGTACGATATATACGTTACCATCATCCATATTTTCAAGTTGTCTTTTAAGTGCAATGTGCTCATTACCTGGCTTAAGAGCGCCTGGACAAGCTGCTGCTACATGAGCAGTTTTCTCTTTTGACCAATTTGGAAATTGCTTCTTATAGTCATATTCGATACCTGGAGATAGTACAAGAATATCATACGCAACATCACCACATGTTGAAGTTGATACTGTTTTTGCTTTTCTATCGATAGATACTACTTCTGAGTTTACAAAAGTATAACCATACTTTGTTGCTGGTTGACCATAATCTCCGACAAACATATCTAAAGACATGTTGTCAAGTCCACCAAGTAATCCATTTGATAATGGACAAGCCATATGCATAGATCTTTTCTCAATCACTGTTACATCTATACTTTTATCTTTTTGTCTAAGTGCCTTAGCCATTGTAAGTCCACCAAAACCTGCTCCAACGATTACTACTGATTTACCAGTTGCTTTCTTTGCTGCTTCTTTTTTCTCACTCGCTACTGCCATGCTTGGCATTGCTGCAGCCGCTGCAGCCACACCAGCAAGTTTAAACGTATCTCTTCTATTCATTGCCATAATGTCTCCTATTAGAATTGTATTGTTAATCTCTTTACATAATATAAAGTAATTCAATTATGACAGAAGTTATATTTAATGGCAATTATTTTGAAGTAATTTATGAATTTTCTTGAAGATGTAACAAAAAGGCACAAGGAAAATTTAAAGTAATAACTACAGAAAATAATGTAGTTTATGCTACCTTATATTAGTCGGTATGCACGTAAACATAGGCTTTTAATACAGTGATAAAATACACTAATTTTAACGTCAATTTTTTCAATTTTTTTGGCTTCTTGCCGTATGAATATAGAATTTTTCAAATGTATTTACATAAATTTTATACACTTTCACTACCCCCATTATATTATCTTTGTAGTTAACTAAAAAAAATAATATGGCTTAAAGTGATCTATAACAATTACATGCAATACAGATACTTTGTTTTTTTAACATAAAAAGTATTTGCCTTTTCTAACTTGAAATATAAAGAATGAATTTTTGTTAAAGTTTTTAGAAGTATAAAAGGTAGGATTGACATATCCCACCTTTATGATTATGCGGAAAGATCTTAAGCTTGGATCAACTCTTTTGAGAAGTTTGTAAGTGTTTGTACTTTGACTTCTCCTGTTGTTAGTTTTTTAGCACCTCTTCTTCCATAAATCTTTTTGTGGTCTTGTTTAAATGAATCAAAGAAATCCTGAAATTTTGTAGGTCCAAGTACAGCAACTGCCCAGATATTATCTTCTGCATCAATTTCAAGAATGATAGAAGCCAAACCTTGTTTCGCTGGTCCACCCACAACCTTACCACCTTGATTTGGATCATATGCAGCAAGGTGTGAAGTACAGACAAAAACACCTGCTTTATCATATGCCAATGTTTTTCCTGTAGTTGGTACATACTGGAACATAGACATAGCAGCTGTAGGATGCGTTAATTGATGTGCACAGATAGCAGAATAAGCAACAATCGTTCCTTTTGCTCCTGCACCACCTTTATAAACATACTCAGTTCCATCCTCAGCCTTAAGCTTTATATCTTTTTGTGTAGGTTCAGGGAGATCAACCATAATTGCAGGAGTTGCAGCATGCGGATACATAAATACATAGTTTTCTTCTTTGACCAATGCTTTTGATTTTAAAGGATTACCTTCTGCATCTTTAAGTTGTGCTTTTTCAAATGTTTGGAACAGACTCCCATCTTCTGCATAAAGCTTCTGAGTGACCAGTGATGGTGCAATTGCTACTGCCATTGCCGATGTTGCTGATAGACGTAAAAAATTTCTTCTTTCCATAATAAATCCCTTTTATATAAATTAACTTTATCAAATAATACAAGAAAACTAATTAAAATTCATAGATTCTAACAAAAAAACTTAAAATATTTTTCTAAAGTGCTCCTAAGTGTAATTATAGTACTATAACGCTTCCAAAATTCTTGCTCATTTTTGGACAGCTATACTTACATTAAAGGTGTTTGTTTACAGCTGTATACATGGGCTATTAAACCAAAAGGAAACAATATGACTTGTTATGAAACACTGTTTGTAGTAAAACCTACACTTACAGAAGAAGAGATTGCAGCACAAATTACAAAAGTAAAAGATGTTCTTGCTAAAGAAGGTGCCGAGCTTGTTGGTACGAATGACATGGGTATGAGAAAACTTGCATACCAAGTAGAAAAACACAATAGAGGTTACTACACTGTTCTTTTCTATAAAGCAGAAGGTGCAACGATCCAAGAACTTGAGAGAAATCTTAAGATCAACGAAGATGTTATTAAGTTCTTAACTGTGAAATATACTAAGAACAAAGAGATCGCACAATTTGATAAACTTGTGGCAGAAGCAAACAAAAATGCTACACCTGAAGCAGAAGCAACAGAAGCATAATCAACTATAGATTAGGAGCAACCTTATGTACAACAAGATAATTTTAGCCGGAAACCTTACTAGAGATATTGAGATCAAATATACGCAAAGTGGAAGTGCCATCGGTAATACTGCCATTGCAACTTCACGTAAATTCAAATCTTCAACAGGTGAACAAAAAGAAGAGGTACTTTTTATAGACCTTACTTTTTTTGGTAGAACTGCTGAAATTGCTAATCAGTACTTGCGTAAAGGTAGCAAAGTTTTAGTAGACGGAAGATTGAAGCTAGATCAGTGGACAGCACAAGACGGAAGCAAAAGAAGCAGACACTCAGTAACAGTGGAAAACCTTCAAATGCTAGGAAGTAAAGACGAAGCAGCACCTATGGGTGGTAACGGATATGGTCAACAAGGTGGATCAGATTATAATGCGCCATCGAATGATAGCTATAGCCAACCTGCACCGTCTGCTCCAAAAGCTGCATCACAACAGGCATCAAACATTCCAGAAATAGACATCAATGAAGATGAAATACCGTTTTAGGAGAACAACATGGCAGAAAGAAGAAAATTCAAAAAAAGATTTTGTAAATATTGCGAATTAAAAGTAGACTATATAGACTACAAAGACTTGGGACAACTTAAATTCTCACTAAGTGAGAGATTTAAAATCATGCCAAGAAGACTTACTGGTAACTGTAAAAGACACCAAGAGCTTGTAACAGGGGCAATCAAAAGAGCTAGACAAACAGCACTTATTCCTTATATCGTAGATAGAAAGAATGTTGTTGAAAACCCATTCGAAAACGTAAAATAGGTTTAACCTGTTTTACACGAAGTGCATCTTTAATGATGGACTTCACACCTTAATAAATCCTCTTAACCCTTTTTTAACACAAGAAATGTCTTATCCGCTTCATCAAATCCATAAAGATTTACATCATCACGCTGTAACAGTTCTAAACCACTTAACATAACGATATCGCCTACTGTGTGGTAATATTGTCTGATCGTCTCTTGAGACTTTTTAAAAACAGTACCCTCTTTTTCAAAAAGTGTGAACTCCGCACTATACTCGCAATTCTCAAAATCACTGTCTATCGTTAAAAATCTCTCTTCATCATCCACAATGTAAGCACCAACGGCTACATTCTCAAAACCATAGAGCGTATTTACATCACAAAGAAAGAGTCCACCCTCATTTAAGTGCTCTCTTACACACTCAAAAAAATGTTCTAAATGTTCTTTGTCTAAATAGTTCAACATATCAAATACTGCAGTCAATACATCATACTGACCTTCTACATCGCACAAGTTCTTACACTCAGCATCATAGCCTTGTTCAAGTGTTTTGGAAACCATTGTAGGACTGAGGTCTATCCCTTTGACATGTGGTATCTTCAGTGCTCCTTGTATTTGACGCAAGAAGTCTCCAGAACCGCAACCCACATCTAAAAGGGTCTCAAAATTGATAGATTGTAAAAAAAGAAGGTAATGTGCATAAAGATCCGGTGCAGCTTCTTTAACACCGAGAAGATCCTCTACTTTTGCGTAGAGATCAAGTGGGTCTACAGCTGAATCAACCACGACTCTCTACAACCGTTTTGATCTTTTCATATAAAGAAAGGATCTCTGCTTTCTTTCCATAAAAACTATTTTTGTTTGAGATAAGGTGTGCAGAAGAATCCATAATATCCTCAGCCACTTTCAATCCATTTTCTCTCATCGTAGAACCTGTTTCTACAATGTCTACGATACAGTCTGCCAAGCCAACAAGCGGAGCCAGTTCTATGGAACCATACAGCTTCACCACTTCCACTCCTACTGCTTTTTGTGAAAAGTAGTTCTTCGTAATGTTGACCATTTTGGTTGCAACTTTAATGTTAGGACGAGACCAGTCCAATTCATCTTCATTCTTGATACCAATAGAAACTTTACACTTACCTAACTGCATATCAAGAAGTTGAATAATATCCAGCTCTTTTTCAGTAATCACATCGAGCCCTACTACACCTATATCTGCTGCACCATGTTCAACATACGTTGGTACATCTTGATTACGTACATTTAAAAAACGAAAGTCACCCATATCCAAGATGAGTTCTCTACCTTCAAACTTAAACTCTCCACCGAAGATCTCAGCAAATATTTCAAGTGTCTGTTCTGCTATTCTTCCTTTTGGAAGTGCTACTGTTAACATATCTGTGTTTCCTTAATCACTTTTCGCATCCCGTCAAATACCAACATTTCATCGTAGGTGGCATTGTTAAAAAAACTTGAGAGAAGTTTTCCATCTCCACCGGTAAAATAGAGTTTTTTTCCATCCGTATGTTTGTCTATGAGTGCTTTTATAGACGCGATTATACCATAGCTTATCCCATCTTTAGTTGTTGCAGGTAAGCTCTCCAATGATATCGTTTCATTCAACTGGGTTTCAAGTGCCGGTGATATAGCGCTATAAGTATCAAGCATTGCTCTTAAGCCAGGATAGATAAATCCTCCCATATAGGCACCATCTTGCATGATATCAACCGTGATAGCTGAACCCGCATCCACGAAAACGCCATCATTATGACTCAGGCATAGTGCCTTTCTATCGACACCCATCGTCTCATAGGCACCTTCTAATTCCATCTGGTCTGAGATGTTTTTCCATAAGTCTAACGCTTCAATGGTACTGTCCAGTTCCTCTTTCACAGAGATATAACAGAGTGCTTCTTCACTGTATTTACGGATAGCCTCTTCATACGATAAATGCTCTACCGTTGAGCCATTATAGATATGAAAATAGCTATTACCGATATCTGCGAGTAATGCTCTATCCCTCATGCCATACCTTCCATCCATTCTCTTCTAGCATCGCTTTTGCATGAGAACACAATGGTGCTTTGATAATGATATACTTCTTAGTGATCTTGCTGCCAATATACTGTTCCAACTTCTCATGTAAAAGCATTAACTCTCTTGCTTCTTTACGAAGTACCCTGCTCTTTTTTGTCACTTCCATGACCATTGCATAGTAGTTTCCTTTGAGTTCAACACCTAAATGAATTGAAACTTTTTTACGAGAACCCAACTCTTTTGGCGTGATCTCTTTCAGTGATTTAAAAATAATATTCTTTTGGTTTAAATATTCAACCAACGCTTTCATGATACTCCTTTTAAGGGATGATAACTATGCATAGTATCTGCTAAATTCTGTTTTTGTATATGCGTATAGATCTGTGTGGTCTCTAAAGAACTATGTCCCAACAACTCCTGCACTACACGTAGATCTGCTCCGCCTATGATAAGGGAAGAAGCAAATGAGTGTCTCAGAACATGCGGAGAGACGCCTAAATACTTTTTCACTATTTTATATGCAGAGATACGGCTAAGTACATCCCCTCTGTAATTTAACCAAATATAACTGCTTGACATCTCTTGTTCGTGAAGATACTTTTCTAATGCTTCTACAGCTATAGGTGCAAGTGGCACAATGCGTTCCTTTTCTCCTTTAGCAAAACGTACCTTCAACCACCCGTCTACGATGTCACTTCGCTGTACACTTAATGCTTCAGATATACGACATCCACTCGCATATAAAAAAAGTATAAGCGTATAATCACGTAAACCTATCAATGTACTTCTGTCAATACTTTTTAAGCCTTTTAGTATCTCTTCACTACTCATATACTTTGGTAGGTTCTTAGGTACTTTTGCCATAGGTATTTTGATCTTTTCATGCGTAAAATCTTGTTTGTGACAAAAATGGAAAAATGCATTAATAGAAGAGAGTTTTCTGTTCAATGTTCTTTTATTTTCAAAAGCAGAGAGGTATTTTAAGATATCCGTAGTATCAAGCTTTGTGAGTGTTTTTTTACTCGACTCTTCCAATTGAGTCAGATCAGATAAATAAGAAGAGACAGTCAGCGTATCAAGTGCCTTTGTGACACTTAGATACTCTTCAAAGGCTATCAGTAGATCACTCATAACCTAGTTTGGACAATTCAATTATATCACCATCATTGTAGAGCTTTGTTCCAGCGATAAATGCAGGTTCTTCCACTTCTCCAAGGTCATAGATCTTATGTTTGCTTAGAGCACTGTCCATAACGATAAGTGAGCCTCCCTGATCCAATGCATAAACCTTTCCACCAAAGACTGTTGCCACAGAATAGTGTGCAAATTTATACTTTGACTCTCCTACTTTTTCAAGTTCACTGTCCAATGCAACTATTTTGCCTTCTTTGGTAAAGAGGTAAATAATACCTTTATCATAGGCTACTTCAGAGATGTTTTCTCTATACTCTCGTTGTCCACCGTCACCCAAGGTAAGAAGTTTTTTCGGTGTTGCAGCGATCATAGTATTACCTTTACGTGCAAGATATATGATGTTGTTAAACGATTTTTCATTACTGATATAAACAACTTTTGCATTTTCACTGTCTGCAACACTTACAATAATAAGTTTCCCGTCAAGCATAGGCATTACCACTAAATTATCGATAAATATCGGACTTGCAGCTCTTGTATCAATAGCAAATGTTGTTTCAGAACGACTCTCGACCAATTTTCTGTTATCTGCCATTTGATAGATACCAAATGAGTTGTTATTAAGCACATAGGCTATCACACCATTTTTCACCGTTGCAGAGACAACCGGTACCTTTAGCGATATTGCTTGCACAGCTTCTTTCGTTTTTTTATCGATGACTTTTAATATTCCTTCAGAATTTGCAGCCAATACATACCTGTCACTTTCATTGATAAATCTATATCCTTCACCAAGATTGATACTGTTTATGCCTGATTTTCCAATATATTGACCACTTTCAAGCGTCCCGCCATCACGGCTAAGATCAATAATACTTCCACCATATGAAGTTGAAGCATCTGATGCTGAAAATGTCTGCTCTGGTTCAAAATATTTTTTACTGCTACACCCTAAAAAAAGTAATGCCGCTAGCGTAAATGTAATAAGTGACAGAGCTTTCATCAGTTTGCCTTTATGGTAGAGTGTTTAAGGAATTCTGTGATCACAGCAAGAGAAGAACGGTCACCTATAAGTTCTAATTTATTCTGTGCCGTCTTTATATCACCCGCAACGATCGCCAAGTATGCCTCTTCAAACAATACCATCTCTTTATAGAGTTTTGAGTCCTTAGGCTTTTTATTTAGGACTGATGCAGTATATCCACTTGCATCTGCAATAACATTGTTCTTACTTGAGGACAATGCCTCCAAAGCTTTTACATCTTCTTGTTGCACCGCTTGCGCATAGGTATAGAGCTCTAAAAGTGCCGGGTTATTCTCTTTAAGTACTTTAAGTGCATTGGCATCATCACTTTTACTCTGCAGTGTTAAAAATGCTTCATTTGCTTTTTCAAGTTTTGCTTGATGCATCGTATCCATCACTGCCTGACCACCAAAAAATAAAATGAGTGCTGCCGCAACACCCCATAAATAAAACTTGTATTTTTTATAAAGTGACTCTAGTTTAAAAGCACTCTCCAGTACTTTTTCATCTCCACTTAACTCTTTTTTTACATAATTCACATCATCTTTAATGCTCACGTAATTCTCCTGCAACAGTTTAATACTTATATTATACCCTTTGGAGTTAAAAGAGGGTTTATAGTTCTACAACTGTGATCCCTAAGTTTCCAGGCATTCTATAAAATTTCTGTATTTTTGGATGTTTTTTAAGATATTCACTAACCAATTTTGCCAACACACCACCACCTGTTCCATGGATGATCTGTACTTCACTCAAGCCATTTACCAATGCATCTGAGAGAAATTTATCGACCGTATCTATCGCTTCATCTGCATACATACCAAGTAGTTTTACAGAGACAGATGCACCGGACTTTTCGACATTGACCTTCACCTCTTTGGCTTTAGGTTTTACTTTTATCTGTGGTACGTCACCTCTTCTTTTCAGTTGTGCCAAAGGTACCCTCATCTTCAAGCCATCCACAATGATCGTGGCATCTTTCCCACGTATACCGAGTATCTCACCTTTATGAGAACGGTACTTGACCTTATCTCCCTCTTTCAGTGGTATCTCTTCTGCTAATTTGATCTCTTTTTGTTTGAACTCTTTACGCTGATGGGCCACATTAAGCAGACGTCTTCCCTCTGTTGATTCTTGTACTTTAAGCGCTTCTCTTGCCTTTTTAGTCGCAGCATTGTAACGATTTTCAAGTGTTGCTATTGCTTTTCTATGACTCTCTTGAAGTTTCACTTCTTCATCTAAAAGCTTCTGCTTTTGCTTCTCTACAGACTTCAGTTCATCATCTATCTTGGCTATTTTCAAACGCATTTCACGTTCAAGTGAGGTAGATCTTTCTATGAGTTCATTAAGATTTTCCTTGTCCTCACCGTAGACCTCTTTTGCTTTATTGACAATAGCTACCGGCACGCCATACCGTTCTGCCGTCTCAAATGCATAACTTTTTCCTATACTTCCCTGCAAGAAAGTATAGGTCGGTATCCTGCGTTCTTCATCGTAGAGTGCCGCGATGAGTTCTACCTCATTATCACCTGCCATCAGTGAAGCCAAACGCTTGTGGTGTGTCGTTACGATAAATGTAATTCCTTTTTTTCGCAATTCATCCAGCATCACACGAAATAGACTTGCCGCTTCATCACTGTCGGTTCCCAACTCTATCTCATCAACTCCGACGATCGCATCTTCTTTATCAAAAAGTTTTGCGAACTCCTGCATACGACCTGCAAAAGTTGAAATATCATTTTTTACCGACTGAGGGTCATCTATGACCGCCTCTATAGCCTTATAATGTCCCACTTGTGTATGTGCAGCGTTACATTTAAAAGGTAGCAAATATTTACTCATGTAGACTGCTGAGAGCAACGACTTTAAGAGCATCGTTTTACCACCGGCATTCACACCTGTGACAAGCATGATCTGTTTAGAAAAATCCATCGTAATAGGTACGGGGTTCTCAATTGCAGGGTGTGCAAAATCTTCTAATTTGATACGTTTATTTTTACTTGGCAAGATGAACTCATACTCTTTTGCTCTTGCAAAACTTACCCGTGCCTGATAGTGGTCAAACCGGTCATACTCTTTATTGATGAACGCTAAGAAACGTTCCCATTTAAAAAAGACTGCCGAGATATTTTTGCAATAGGTATAGATCAACTCCTCTTTGCTGCTAAGTAGTGCTGACTCTTTCTCTTTTAAGTGAGAAATACTTTGAGGGATGATATAAAAAAAACCACCGGGACTACGTGCAGCGACCGTTGCCTTAATGGCATTATTGAACCCTCCACGTACCAACAAGGTCTCTTCACCACCATTAAAGTGTACCTGTGTGTCCACAAGGTAATCTCTCAGTTTACTCGAATGTGCCAATTTATAGAGTGTCTCTTTAATGTCTATCTTGTTTTGCTTGATCGCCCGTTCGAGTTTAAAAAGTTCTGGATCACGTTCCGGATTGATCTCGCCCTCTTCAGTAAAATAACCTATGATCTCAATGATCTCTTCAGGTATCTCTATACTTTGTATCCAAGAGATAAGCGGTTCTATAAAACCCACTGCATTAAGGGTATTAAAGTACGAGATCATCGTGATAAAAGCATGTATCTCATCTAAGGAAAGTACCCCTTGCTTTTTAATAAGGTTGAGTTCTCTATCTAAATTTGGTACAGGGTTTGGCGTAGGAAATTGCACTTTGGAGAGTGCTTGTATATAACGATAATGCTGGTTGATATCACCCATCATTGGAACAGGTTTTTCTCTGGCTAAGAACTTTTGAAACTGCTGTATATACCCATCAAGGTCCAATTTCTGTATGATAGATTTTTCATTTGATTGTTCTGTTGGCACCAGTACTCTTCCTTAGGTCACTAATATAAAGTAATTATAGCGAATTTTGTATAGGATGGGGAAAAGCGTACCGTAAGTTCATGTACGCTTTTTGTTGAAGATTAGAAGTTGTATCCTACTCTTACGATCGTTTTCGTATCGGTTTTTTCAAACCCTACAGGCGGAAGGTTGTCATAGTTCACCTCTGCTTCCAGTATCACACTAATATCTTGAGCCACGGCGAAATTAAATCCTGCCACAACAAGAAGCTCATAGTCATTTGAAAAGTCTTCAAAGTTTTCAAATGCACCTAGTTTTACATAGAGATCACTGATCTTATTGAGTTTATTGGTATACTCCAAATATTGGTTAAAAGAGATGAACTCTTCATCAGATTGATCATTGGTAAACTGTTGTACATTATAAGCGAAACCTGCTCTGGCCTTGAATTTGTGCTGACCATCATTATAGATCTCTTTACCCAAACCTACAGCAAAAGATGATTTGTTGTCATAGTTTTTAAACTTATTTCGCAGCCAATGTATAGATGCGTATGTCAGCCATTTATCGACGATAGACTGTTCCAAGGCAAGATTTGCACTATACTCTTCATTGTCTTTCACATCGTTGTTTTCACTTACAAATGCACTTGCATCAAACATGATCTCAAGGGGTCTATCCTTATATCCTGATCTCATAACGGCCATCGTATATTTCCCATTGAGATTCATGGTTTCTGTATTACCGGTAAGATTTGAAAACCCTATATTGATACTCTGTTTCAACTCTTTTGTGGCTTTGACATCTTTATATGTCGAGAACTCTGATTCCACATCACTTACTTCTACTTCATCCCCAACTACTGCTATAGGCAGTATTAAAACGCTCAAGAGAAGCATCACTCTATTTTTCATTTTTTTCCTTTATTGTATATTTTGATCTAAATTTGAGGAGCCTAAGCTTCTCCTCTTATCTGATAGGTGATATCCCCCGCACCAAAAGCTGTGATGAGCCCATCATTGTATTCACGTATGATATGACCATCTTTAAATATCTTCACAATACCATCTTCTTTTGTGACAGAATCAGCCATAAACAGTTTATAGCGACTGAATGCGCCTTTGAGGTCAATATCTACTTCGAGTTCACCTGCTGCCCATATCGGTAAGATGACCAACTCATCCACACCTTGAAAACACTCCACAAATCCCTGGAGGTTATCCATGGTACGGCTATATTTGTGTGGCTGCCAGATCACATTGAGTTTGGAAAAGCCACGCAGCTTCTTGTATGTCTGTAGAGAATCCATCGTCACCTTTATCTCTGTCGGGTGATGTCCATAGTCATCTATGACCACACAATCCTCTTGGTTTTGTACAATGTCAAAACGCTTTTTGATACCTTTATAGTGTAAAAGATTGGCCCTAATATCTTCTATCGCACCACCCAGCTCTAATGCACCCAATATCGCCAACGCTGCATCCAAAGCGATATGGTTACCAAAACCAAATACTTCAAAAGCACCTAGATCTAAAAGCTCAAACTTAGTATGCGGTTCACCATCAACCAGAACGAACTCTATGTTCTTGATATCTTTGGAAGGATAGAGTTTGATACTCTCCATCTCCAAAGAGGAGAGAAATTCATCTTCTGCATTGATCACACGTATCTTCGCAAGTGATAAGAAGTTTCTATAGGCGTTATAAAAACGCTCTTCATCATACTCATAATACTCCATATGTTCAGGTTCGACATTCGTGACGATGGCAAGATAAGGATTGGAATTTAAAAAACTCTCATCACTCTCATCCGCTTCAAAGACCACTTTATTGTTCGGATAGTTACGTACGTTTGAGCCAAACTCTTTGCTGATGGCACCGATGAGGGCATTGGACTCAGGAATGATGGAAGCCAGCATCGCTGAAGTGGTACTCTTACCGTGTGCTCCACCCACAGCATAGACCTCTTTTTCACCTAAGATACTTTTTAGAGACTCTTTACGGGAAAGTAATTCTATCCCCAGTTCTTGGGCTTTTTGGTACTCAGGGTTGTTGGGACGTACCGCTGCAGAGTAGATCACTCTATCAACACCTTCCACAGCATCTTCATGGTGCGGTATGGTCACCTTGGTATCATAGTTGGTTGCCAGATCATTGGTGATCTCTGTCTGTTTGATATCTGACCCGGAGATCTTATGTCCATCGTTAAAAAGAAATTTGGCCAATGCAGAAAGTCCTATACCACCAATGCCTATGAAATGTATTTTTTTCACCTATTTTTCCTTTGACTCATCCAACACTCTAAGTTCTTCTTTACCCTGTTTGACTTGCTTAGAGAACATCGTAAGTAAAATATCTGTAGGCTGTGTAAATGTCTGGATGAAGAAGGCAAGCGGATCATTCGGATTTACCCCTTCCACATCGACAAGGTTTTCTATAAAGTCTTCAAAACTGTTTCCTGCCATGACTGCAGCAGCATGCACCATCATCGCATCTTTAAGCTCTGTATGGTCGATCGTATAGTTTAATACAAGAAAGATCTCTTTTGCACCTTTTTTGTCATTCTCGCTGTAACGCTGGATACCATGTTCATAGATCGCTCTGGCCGTTGCAAGATCTTCTGCTTCATTCATGTCAAAAGAGCGTGAAGTAGAAAGTTTCTCTGCAAGTCTGTCAAATGCTGTATTTACAATGAATGTAAATATCTCATTGATCTCATCTTCCGGTGCCTCGATGATCAACTGTGCATCCAAAAGCTGGTATCCTTTTGCGATACTCTCTTCTTCTTTACATTCAATTTCAAGTCTCTGGATATTTGCCAAGAATTCTGGGTCTTTTTTTAACTCTTCTACGTGTATTTCTGGGTTTTCCATTATTGCTCCAATGCTAATTGTATTCGTTCTAATGCTTCTCTAGTTTTGTCTGCTTCATAGACAAGTGCCAATCTCACATACCCTTGACCTTCACCTTCCCGTCCCAAAAATGAACCTGGAATGACTTTGAGATTATACTCTTGATAGAGTCTTGTCGTAAAATCTATCTCATCATCCACTTTGAGCCAAATATAAAATGTCGCTTCTGGTGTCTCGACACCTAAAACCTCTTTCGCTACTTCAAAATTCTTCTTATACTTTGCCCTGAAACCATCTACATGTTTTTGATCAGCCCATGCAGCTGCAGCAGCATGCTGAAGTGGTAGTGGAGAAGCACATCCTACATAGGTTCTGTAGACCATGTACTCTTTAAGTATCTCTGCATCACCTGCAATAAAACCAGAACGAAGTCCCGGTGCTGAAGAACGTTTAGAGATAGAGTTGATCACCAACACATTTTTAAAGCTTTCATTGCCGACTTCTATACTTGCATTAAGAAGAGATGGCAGAGGTTCATTCAGATAGAGATCCGCATAACACTCATCATTTAAAAGGACAAAATCATGTTTAAGTGCCAGCTCCACCCAACGCTTCAGATCTTCCATATGCATGACTGATGATGTAGGGTTGTTAGGTGAATTGAGTATCACAAAATCTGCTCTACTGAGTGATTCTTCATCCACTACAGGTTGAAAGTTGTTATTTTCATTCAGATTTAGGTAGATCACCTCAGCTCTACATGCCTTGGCTGCACCTTCATATATCTGATAGAAAGGATTGGGGAAAACCATGACAGGATCTTCTATATCATGCAGTAAAAACTGTGGAAAGTTAAAAAGTACTTCTCTAGTACCAAACGTAGGAATGATCTGTGTATTGGTTAATGTAAGACCAAAACGCTCTTTGTTATAAGTCAACATCCCTTCTCTAAGTTCTACTTCACCTGCTGTTTTCGGATACTTGTTAAGCAGTGTTGATGCTTCATTGAGTGTATTGAGTATAAATGCGGGTGTCTCAAATTGAGGCTCACCAATCGTTAGACTCAGTGCAGAGTAATCACTGTTGGGTGTGACATTTTCAAGCAGTCGATTGAGTTTTTCAAAAGGGTAGGTTTCGAAGTTCATTGTTGCCCTAAATTTTTAAGGGATTATAGCGTATTTGGGGTAAACTATAACTTTACGAGAAATGCCCCGATGTTAATATGTTCACGTACTTTTTTTAAGGCACTTCTTGCATCTTTTTCATCATAGTAAGCACCGATAAGCACTTTATACTTATCCGTATGATGCACAGTGTAATCTAAGCCTAAAGCTTTTATCTTCGACAAATAGTTTTTATTGGGCATTGCAGCAAATGAACCAGCTTGTACATAATATTTTACAGCAGAATCTTTTGCTGAATGTTTCATTTTTGGTGGTGCTTTTGTTTGCACATTCGTAAATAAGTTGTTTGATATCGCTTTTTTCTTTACTGCAGTCTGTCGTTTCGCGACTTTTTTAGGTGAAGATCCCAAGGTAGGTTTAGCTTTGGTTTTTGCCAGCCATTTCATGATCTCATTTTGCAGTTTTGCCCCACGGTATTTGGCTTTTGTACTGTTAATAAGAATAACAACTGTATAGTATTTCCCTGCCTTGTTTTTAACATATCCGCCTATATTTTTCACACGTCTCAATGTACCTGTTTTCATCCATGCACGTTTCTTAACCACCGTATGTCTAAAACGTTTTTTGATAGTGCCATCCACACCTGCAATAGCAAGTGTATTCATCCATCTGGATCCATAACGATCATAGGCATGATCTAACATTTCAGCCAAAAGTTTTGCATTCATCTTCGATGTACGTGAGAGTCCGCTTCCATTATCGATCTTCAATTGTCCTTCCCCCAAAGCACCTCTTGAATCTAAGATAGAAGTGATTGCAGCGCTGCCTTTTTTCAGTGTAGCGGGGGCACCATACATTTTTGCACCTAAAAGAAGCAGCAAATGTCTTGCATAAAGGTTATTGCTATCTTTATTTGTTTCTGAAATGATCTCTTCCAAAGGCTCTGAATAATGTGTAAAAAGTCCTCTAGCCTCTAGGGGTATTTTGCGTAATTTCAATCCTCCTCTGACAGGTATCCCCTCTTTTATCAACCTGTCTTTCAATGCATAGTAAAATGATTTGTAAGGTTTGGTGATGACTTTACAGATATTACGTTTTCCGCATCTTTTGGAGATCTCCCCCTTGAGAAATATTGTAGGGGTCACTTCACTCTTATCGATCTTGACCCTTGGCCAGGAGTATTTTCCCTTACAAGGTTTATTAACATGCTGCAGTTGATCGACAACTCTATAACTTTCATCCGCATGTTTTTTATGGACTCTCTTCTCCTTAGGTATCACACATACGGTCACTACACGTTCATTGAACATCATCGCATCAGGCATGGCATTATATGCACTGTAAAGATTTTCATCAAAACCTGAACTGTCTTTATTACTTACCTTAAAGTAGCTTCGGTCTATCACAATATCACCCCTGATATCATGTATACCTTCCGCACGTATATTAGAGATGATCTTTTCAAGGTCCTTAGCATTCAGTGTCGGATCACCAAATCCTTTAATGAGAAGATCACCATGGAGTACACCATTTTGTATTGTGCCTCTCGTGTAGAACTTTGTAGGCCACCGGTAATCAAACCCCAGTTTCAACACTGAGGCATACGTCGTTAAGACCTTAATAACAGATGCAGGGGTACGACTCTTATTTGCATTCAGTGAAGCAACGAGCTTTCCATTTTTACCGGCCTCTTTAATATAGATACTGATATCTTTTTTTGCAATACCTGATTTCCGTATCTCTTCATTGATGGCATGAGGTAATGCAAAAAGCCAAACAGACAGAATGACATAAACCAGTAAACTTCTCAATATTCCGCCTTATAAGCTTGATGCAATCGTTCCATCGCTTCTTTTAATACTTCTTTGGACGTTCCCACATTGAGCCGCATAAACCCATCACCTGCATCACCAAAACTTCTACCGTCATTGAGACCAAGTTTTGCTTTATAGGTAAAGAAATTAACCAGCTCATCATGAGACAATCCCAGCGCTTTACAATCAAGCCACATTAAAAATGTAGCTTCTGTAGGCACTACACGTATGGGTATATGATGTTCTTGTAAAAAGATTTTAACATAAGTAATATTTGACATGAGATATGACTTTAACTGCTCTAGCCATTCTTCACCTTCCTGATAAGCGCTTATCAAAGCCTCTATGCCAAAAGGATTTCCATTGGTAATGCCTGACCTGTTTTGTTCAAGCGTATATGCTTGACGAAGTCTGCTGTCAGGTATGACAGCATACGAGCTGTTCAACCCTGCTACATTAAAGGTTTTTGACGGGGCATTTAAGACAATAGAATAATGTTTTATCTTCTCAAAACTGCCTATACAGCGATGTCTCTTTTCATAGACGATATCTGCATGGATCTCATCAGAAATAATCAGCACATCATGCTCTATACAGATATCAATGATCTTCTCCAACTCTTCTGCACTCCATACACGTCCTGTAGGATTATGTGGTGAGCAGAGGAAAAAGAGTTTTGCCTCTTTTGCTTTAATCTCAAAATCTTCGAAGTCTATATAATAGCATCCATTTTCATATACCAGTCTGTTGTCAAGCACCCTTCTCTTCTTATGTTTTACAGAACTAACAAACGGAGGGTAAATAGGTGTCTGTACAATGATACCGTCTCCCTCTTCACTGAAGGCAGAAATGATAAAATTCAAAGAGGGAACAACCCCGTAACATGGAACGATCCACTCGTTTTCTATGTTCCATAAAAAACGGTTTTCCATCCAATTTTCAATCACTTGAAAATAAGTCTCAGGGTATACCGTATAACCGTACACAGCGTGAGCAGCCCTTTTTTTCATTGCATTCTGCACACAAAGAGGGGAAGCCAGATCCATGTCAGCAACCCACAAAGGAATCAGATCATCTGTACCAAACTTCTTTTTGGCTTCATCCCATTTTACACTATATGTTTCTTCTCGGTTGATAGATTCAAACATCTTTACCTCTTTTGCCAGATCGTCATCTGTGCTATGGTGTGCTGATGTTTACGTGCCGTTTCTTGTATAACGAAGGGAACATCTTTGATATCAATGAGTTCAAACTCTCTCCCTAGTATCTCTTTAAGTCCATCCAGCGTTGTAACATTTTCGCCATCTCTTTTGTATCCACCTATCCATTTCTCTTTAGGTGTTGACTCTTCCTGCCATGTATATGGTGATGTCAAGATCAGCATACCTCCATCATTTAGACGTGAAGCTAGAGAATCTAAAAACTTTTTAGGGTCATAGAGCCTATCTAACAGGTTACCACCAAATATGAGATCGAACTCTTTGTATATAGGCTTTAAATTACAAGCATCTGCCTGCCAAAAGGAGACCTTCTTACGCTCTTCTTCCAGGTCAAAATCTGAAAGTTTTACTTCATGATAGTTTTCCAGTTCACCCTCGGTTGGCATCGTATAACGCAGTATACCATCTCCCTTAAGATGCTCAGCTTCTTGTATAAAACGTGCAGAGAAATCCAAACCTATCACCTCATCAAACCCACGAGCCAACTCAAACGTACTGCGTCCAATGGCACATCCGATGTCCAATGCTCTTCTCTTTGATCTCTCTTTCATATATGCTAAAGCGATACGTGCACAGGCTGCCGGATAATTTTCCACACCTAAAGCATTTTCACCCCATCCAAAATGACAATACTGTGAAATAAGGGTATCCGTGTTGTAGATATTGGTGGTCACGCTCTCTTCATACGTACTTTGTATATACCTAAATCCTGCATGCTGGTAAAAATGCCGCCTAAATCCATAACGGCTTTTTTGTGTAGCGAGATTTCCGCAACTGATCCACGAACCTCCATTGATGATATCGTGTTTGCCATCAAAAGTCGGGACAGAGAAATCATCATAGATCGGATGTACTTTAAAACCTTCAAAAGGATAGATAGCGGTTCGTGACCATTGCCAAACATTCCCTATGACATCATAAAAATCCCCATGTTTGTAGCTGTCCACTGGTACCGATGAAGCAAACCCTTCGAGATTGATATTGGCTATGGTCTCACCTTTTTCATTCCATTCCAAATAAGAAGCTACTCTGCTTACATCACGCAATCTCACATATTCATCTTCTGTAGGCAAGGTGATATTTACGCCCTCTTTTTGGCTCTTCCATTGACAAAATGCTGCGGCTTCCAAATGATTCACTTCTACTGGCCAATTAAGTGGGAGAGCTATCTCTCTACTCAATGTACGAAGCTTATACCCCTCTGTATCTTTCATCCAGAACAAAGGATGTTCTGCCTTAGTATATGCTTTCCATGCCTTTCCTTCCTCACACCAAAATGTATCATTACCATATCCATCATCTTGCACAAATGCTAAAAATTCAGCATTGGAGGTAAGGTATTTAGCCGCTTTAAACGCGGGGATACTTGCTTGATGCTCTCCATATTCATTGTCCCAACCAAAGAGTTTCGCATCTTTATTTTTTCCAAGTGTCACACTACCTGCATCCAGATGAAGAAGTTCATTTTGAGGTGCATCACCAACGGTGTTACTCTCTTTCCATTGATCATTTTCTTTAACTGCATCAAAGGGAAGTTGCCGTATCAGTACAGAAGAAGTTTCAAGATGGATATTTTCATGCTCGATCCCCATTAAAATGACCCACCAAGGTGAATCTTCTGCAATAGGCAACGTTAAGGGAAGTGTATCTATCAGAGAAGAGACCTTTTTATATACTTCATTTCGATACTCTTGGGTCTTGACCAAAGTGGGCCATTCATAATGTGCGTCATTTAAGTCATCCCAACTCATTTCATCTACTCCTACGGCAAAAATAGATTCAAGTTTAGGATCTATACGCGCATCGATGATCTTCGCAAGTTTCAGTTTATTGATAAAAAATGTGGCCGTATGTCCGTAGTAAAAAATAATAGGATGGCGTAGAGGATCTGCTTTTTGAAAATAAGCACTCTCATCTACAACAATTTGAAAGAGAGACTCATAACGTTTGTAACATAGTTGAAAATAGGCTTTGATCTCTTCGCGTTTTTGCTCAGAGTCTGTACCATCTAGTGTAGGCATACTTAACATGTATCATTCCTTGAACTTTCTATACATGTAAGATACCTCACAACACTTTAAAAGTCTGCCTTTTCTTTTGCACTCTCTATCATAGAGATAAAAATAGTGTAGAAATTTGCAATTACTGCACCAATGACCAATCCTGTCGCTAATGGTTGATTCTCATAAAATTGTAATGCAAAAAATGCAGGTATAAGGTGTAGATCTGCTACGAGTGAACCTGCAAGCAGTTCCGCTGAAAGAAGGTTACGTACCCCGATCTTTAACAATGTAGAGATCAAATTCACAGAACCTGCTATGAACAATGACACCACAGAAGGTTCATATAAAAATGCCGCTGATGTCGTAAGTGACATCAACGTGAAAAACATATAAAAAACTTTACCCCAATTCATTCGTACTCCTTAAACTTAAACTATAGTGTACCATTTTCATACAAAGAAAAAATACTTCTTTCTTTAGATCGTACCCTTTTCGTACATGGCACGCATTTTTTCTTTCTCTTTTTCTCTTTTGAGTTTTTCAGCTTCTTTTTCTCTGAAACCGCCTACTGAGAACCCAAGCCACATCAAAATTGGTGACGCCACGAAGATAGAAGAGTATGTACCTACGATGATACCTACTAATAAGGTGAAACTAAATCCGTTAATGATCTCTCCACCAAATAGATAGAGTGTAAGTACAACAAAGAATGTTGTGAGTGATGTCAACGTCGTACGTGATAGTGTACGTGTGACAGACTCATCAATGATCGTTCCCAGATCTGGATCTTTAATGGTTCTGATACCCTCACGAATACGGTCAAATACAATGATCGTATCATTCAGAGAGTACCCTAAAATAGTCAAGAGTGCTGCCAAAATATCAAGGTTGACCTCAACATTGAACAATACGATCATTCCCATAGCAATGGTTACATCGTGCACAAGTGCCATCACAGAAGCAACTGCAAAACGCCACTCAAACCTGAATGAAATATAGATAAGGATACCGATGATAGCCAGCACCATAGCTGTAAGACCTTTTTCACGTAATTCAGATCCTACTTTCGCACCCACCATGTCGACACGTCTTACTTCAAAGTTACCAGTATCTTTTAACAATGTTCTTATTTGATCACCGACATCTACACCTAAGGCTTTTGAACTTGTTTTGGTACGAATGACCACTTCATCTTCACCACCGAAGAAAGTTACTGTTGCACCTTCATACGATGTATCAGACTCTATTGCTTTTCTGACTTTTTCTATAGGTGCTTTACCTTCATATTGTACCTGAATGAATGTACCACCGGCAAAGTCAATACCGTAGTTAAACCCTTTACCGATGATCAAGCCCTAAAGCAATAACAAGTACTGCAATAGAGAGAACACCAAAACGTTTACTCTTACTCATTAACGAGAGAGGTTTTTTATATTTAAAGACTTCCATGGTTACGCTCCCTCTCTTTTGATACCAAACCAGAATCTTAGTTTGTTCTTATCGATCTTTGGCAATATCCATTGATAAATACCATGGGTTCCAACAATCGCCGTGAGCATAGATGCCATAATACCAATACTCATCGTAAGGGCAAATCCTTTGATCGCACCTGTACCATAAGCATAGAGCACTGTAGCTGCTATCAGTGTTGTTACATTGGCATCCCAAATGGCCGTAAAGGCATTTTTGTATCCATCTTCTATTGACTTACCAACAGATTTACCTGCATAGAGTAACTCTCTGATACGCTCAGAGATGATGACGTTCGCATCAACTGCCATACCCACCGTAAGAACGATACCTGCCATACCCGGCAATGTCAGTGTCGCACCAAAGAGCGACATGATCGCAAGTATCAAGAAGAGGTTTCCGATCAATGCAATATTTGCAACGACTCCGGCCATACCATAGTAAAGCACCATGAAGATCACGACCATAATGAACCCTAACGCCAAAGCAAGTGAACTTGCCTTGATGCTATCTGCACCCAAGCTTGGTCCTACAGAACGTTTTTCCATCACATAGACAGGTGCAAGCAATGCTCCTGAACGAAGAGCAATTGCAAGGTCATGTGCTTCTGAAATCGTAAAGCTTCCGGAAATTTGTACACGTCCACCACCGATACGTTCTCTAATGTTTGGTGCGGAGTAGACCTTGTTATCTAAAACAACTGCCATACGTTTACCCACACTAATAGCCGTAAAATCACCAAAGATCTTTGCACCCTGTCCATTGAGTACAAAGTTGATCACAGGCTGATTACCTTCATCAAACCCTACTTTTGCATCTGTCAGCATAGAACCATCCAGTATAGGAATCGCACGAAGCAGATATTTCTCACCTGTATTTACATCTGGAAGTATGACATCACCATAACTTCTTGCTTCATCCTCACTCATCGTATCTACTCTGATGTTTCTGTCTTCATCCACAGCCATAAGTTGTAAATGCGCTGCACGAGCGATAAGTTCACGGATACGTTGTTCCTCTTCCTGTGTTTTGATCCCAGGTACTTCAACAAGGATCTTATCTTCACCCTGCTTTGCAACAGTTGGTTCAGCAAGTCCAAACTCATTGAGCCTTCCTCTGATCGTTTCAACTGCTTGTTTGATGGCACTCTGTTTCGTACGTTCCACTTCAGCTTCTGTCATCGTCACTGAGAATTTCAACGCATCTTCAAGTACGACTGTACCTTCAAGTTCTTTTTTAAGGAGTCCTTTGGCTTTCTCAACATCATCGCTGTCAAGAATTTCAAACGTGATCTTCTCACCGTCCACCATACGAAGTTCATCAAAAATGATCTCTTCGTCATCAAAAATATACTTTACGGATGCGGCCATGGACTTGATACGTGATTCAATAGCAATTTCACTTTTGATCCCAAGTAACATATGCAATCCACCTTGAAGGTCAAGCCCCAAAGTGATCTTTTTTCCACTTTCACTTTGCGTTAAAGAGGGAACGGAGAATACAATACCGAAAATAAGAGCGAACGCAAAAAGAATAACTCTAAAATTAAGCGTCTTCACCCAACTCAACCTTTTTTGCAACATATGCTCTATCAAGTTTCACAACAGTGTCATCATTTAGTTTGATTTTGATAAAATCTTCTTCAGTTTTAACAATTACTGCCATAAGTCCGCCATTTGTAATGATCTGATCACCTTTTTTCAGACTTTCAAGCATTGCTTTGTGTGCTTTTTGCGTTCTTTGTTGAGGTCTGATAATTAAAAAATAAAAAATCGCGAATAAAATGATAAGAGGTAAAAATGAACCAATCACACTACCTTGTTCTGCTCCCATAGGAATCCTTTTGAATAAAATTAGCCATTATTTTAGCACTTTAGAACTAACAAAAGGCTTTTTGATAGCACTTTTAAGTTCAGGCTTTATCTACCTTGATCATTGGGGGTTTTCACATCCTTTGATAAATACTATTTTAGGTCTCACAGCACTCTATTTATTGCTTCAAGAAGGGAAAAAAAGTTTGGTTTATTACAGGTTTTTTTATAGGCATATTCTGGTTTTGGTGGATTGCTTTAAGCCTCAAACATTACGGTTATGTATGGGCAATCCCCATTGAGATATTGGTGATCTCCCTTATTTATGCTTCACTCTTTTGGATCTTCGCATTAAGTGCAGAAAAACTCTCTGTCCCTTCTGTTTTTGTGAAAGCTTTTTTTATTTATATTTTTAGCTATATACATCCTTTTGGTTTTGACTGGTTCAAGCCTGAACTGATGTTTGTTGAGAGTTATCTAGGTATCCATAAATGGCAATTTGCACTTGTGCTGTTAGGATGCAGTTTCAGCATATGGAAAAAACAGTTCGTCTATCTTTTCATTGTTGTATTTGCTTACCAGCCATCACTTACGGCACATAGTACACTTTCTGATGAGATCAAGATCGTCACCACCCATACATCTGTTCAGGATAAATGGAACGAAATCCTACACCCTAAACAATTCGAAAATATTTTCAAACAGATAGACCTTGCTATAGAAAACGACAAAAAGCTGGTCATACTTCCCGAATCTGTCTTTCCTGTCTTTCTTAATCGTTCTCAAAAACTCATTGACAGATTAAAAGAAAAAGCGCAGCATATCTCCATCGTGACAGGTGGACTCTACTGGGATGGAAGCACACCAAGAAATTCAACCTATATCTTTACAGATAACAAGATCACGGTGGCCAATAAAGTGATATTGGTACCTTTTGGAGAGAGTAATCCATTGCCGGATTTTTTAAGTGACTGGGTCAATAAAGTATTTTATGATGGTGCTGTGGATTATATAGCAAGCAAACATGTTATCGACTACAAAATAGATGACAAGACTTACAGAAATGCAATCTGTTTTGAAGCGACGAGTGAAAGACTCTATGAAGGTGATCCACAAAATATGATCGTACTGAGTAACAACGGATGGTTTACCCCCTCCATAGAACCTACTTTACAAAAACTTTTGTTGCAGTACTATAGCAAGAAATATGGAACAACCATTTATCACTCAGTCAATATGTCAGAGTCTTATGTGGTGAAAAATGGGGAAATTTATCCATAAAAAACCTTTAGAATGTCCATCCCGGACACTTAGGCTTAGAACTATCACACTTATCAGCATTCAATATCTGTGCTTCATGCGTATAGACAAATATGTGATGCCCCATCTCTCTATAGGTATTTAAATTTTTTATGAGTGTTTCAGCCAGTTCATTGGATACAACGACCACAAACATGACGTTTGACTCTCCATCAGAGTGTCCATCCTGGACACCCGACTCACCATCTCCGCGTGCATTTAACTGCGTATAGCCGATGATCCCAATATTTTTAAGAATTTTAATTAATTTATTTTCAAACGTACTGTTGATAATAATTTGTACTGATTTTCCTGGATACATTTCTATTGACATTCATAACTCCTTTTAGTTTAGATACATTACGTTTTAAGACCCTATGTACCAAATGGTCATTTGATAAAAAAGCGGGATTCCGACAACAACATTGAACGGGAAAGTCACTCCCAAAGACAATGTCAGATAGTAAGATGGATTTGCCTCTGGCACCCCATAACGCATTGCCGGAGGCACTGCGATGTATGAAGCACTGGCAGACAAGATAGCCAATAAGAACGTTCCACCCACAGAAAATTCAAGGATCGATCCACCAATGATGATACCAAGCGTACCACCTATAAGCGGCATGATCATACCAAAAGAGACAAGTATAACACCCGCTTTCTTAAGTGTATCTGCTTTTTTCGCAGCCTCAATACCCATATCCAATAAGAAAAGACATAGCACTCCCATAAAAATATCCTGCGTGAAAGGTGTCACCTTAGCAAGTGATTCAGGAGATGCTGTTGCACCGATAAAGAGTGCCCCCAGCAAGACAACCACACTTCCGTTTGTAAACGCTTCATGGATCAGAGGTCCCCACTCGGTTTTTACTTCAGCAGTCCCTGCTTTGGCAGCTATACGCTTTCTTACAAAAGCAGCCATCATTAACCCTACGATAATTGCAGGTGACTCCATAATCACCATCATCACGATCGGATAACTTTCATAACTAACTCCGGACACTTCTAAGAATGCTACGGCAGTTAAGAACGTTGCCGCACTTACGGAACCATAGTGTGCGGCTATAGCAGCAGCATCAAACTGATTGATCTTGTTTCTAAAACGTAAGAGACCATAACCTATAATAGGTAGCAAGAAACCTAATATCGTAGCCCAGATAATAGACTCAACGGCCAATTGAAAATCTGCTTTACTTAATGCGATACCACCTTTTAACCCGATGGCCATTAACAAATAAAGACCTATACCTTTACTCATTCCTTCAGGGAACTTAAGGTCTGAGTTTATCAGTTTTGCTATAACACCCAGTGCAAAAAACATGACTGCTGGTATAAGTAGACTGTCTATTCCCATGACTTATCCTTTATCTGTGGTATTGCTTTTAGCAATTTGAATATATGTTGATTGACTGAAGGCATTTACTATTAGTAACAATGAATAAATACCTAGTGCAGGTAATCGATCGATTTTTGACCCTATAGTTTTTAATAATTTTGACATTTTTGTTCCTTAACTTCAATGTATACAGGCAAAGTAACGTATTTTAAAAATAAGTTCTACTAAATAGGACTATTTTTATCCTATTTAAATAATTTGTTACAATTCTATACAAAACATTAGAGAGTAAGACAATTATATGATGATATTGAACTCTTTAAATAAATATAGAACATCAATTTATGCTCTGCTCTTATCTCATTTACATACATTTACTTTAGATAGATTATAATTTCGCCCGATTAATTTTTTATCTATATAAGGAGTACATATGTACGAGAGTATAAAACAGTTCGTAGAGAATGCTAAATTTCAAAACTTTATTATAGGGCTGATTGTCCTTAACGGTGTTACAATGGGGTTTGAAACATCAAAAAGTTTTGCTACAGATTACTATACTTTTTTTGAATGGTTTAATTTCTTTGTTATCACCATTTTTACAATAGAGATCATTTTAAGAATCTACGTATACAAAGGATCATTTTTTAAAGATTCCTGGTCACTGTTTGATTTTACAGTTGTTGCGATATCTTTGATTCCTGCAAGCGGCGGATTTGAGATATTTAGGGTATTAAGAGTTCTAAGACTCTTTAGACTTATCACCGTTGTACCTCAAATGAGAAAGATCATTGCTGCATTGCTAAGCGTGATCCCCGGTATAGCATCTATTGCAGGATTGTTAACGCTCTTTTTCTATATTTTTGCCATTATGTCCACACAGCTATTCGGAGAAAAGTTTCCAGGGTGGTTCGGCACGCTGGGTGAGTCATTTTACACGTTGTTCCAAATTATGACATTGGAGTCCTGGTCTATGGGAATCGTACGTCCAGTGATGGAAGTTTATCCTCTTGCATGGATATTCTTTATCCCGTTCATTTTCTTAGCAACCTTTATTATAGTCAATCTTATTATCGCTATTGTTGTGGATGCCATGAATGAGATGAATGCCCAGGAAGAAGAAAATATTGTCAATGAAGTGCATTTAGCTGAAGATGTAGCAAAGTTGGAGATCCAAAAGTTAAGAAACGATATACAAGAGCTCAAAGATCTGATAGTATCTAAATAAAAGCCACTAAGTTCTTGACCTTTAAAACCTTATAAATATATAATTTTATAAGGTTTAGCGTGTCTAAAACTTTGTTTTGACATAAGGAATCTACTTTTTATTTTTTTTGTTGTTTTTATTATGCTTGTAGTGACCATTCTTATGATTTGGATGTTTTACTTTCTTATGCTTTTTTTTGTGGTGGTCATAATATCCTCTTTCATAATAATGACCACCCTCTAATCTTCTGCCCTCATAATAGTACTTTCCATTTTTCCATTCACCGCCATAGTAGTATCTGTTGTTATTAAAATAGTAAGGTCTTTCATCTTGATAACGTGGTTTATCATAAACACCTAAAATAACATCCGTTGCAACTTTTTCTAGCATAGACTGTGCTGATAGCTGTAAAGGCATACATACACTTAGACAAAGCAGGCTGCTCCTAATCATTTTTTTCATCATTTCTCCTAAGATAGATAATTCATATAATATAAAATGATTATATAAAAACAACTTATTCCTATAGAATGCGGTCTTTTGTATCCTTATATGTTTTATAAAGATTTATTTAATTTATACACAGATATAATATCTACGTTAAAGTAAAGAGATATTTTAAATATTATTTGTTGTGCCAAACTTGTTGTGAAGCAAGGACGGAAAGCCATGGGTCTTTATTGCAAGATCGCCAGGTTGCCAGATACCAATACTCGTGGATGATGTATCATTCTACCTTTTTTACTTGCTACATCTACAAATTCTATTTAATTCAAACTTATTTTGTTGTGCCAAACTTGTTGTGAAGCAAGGACGGAAAACTATGGGTCTTCAATATCAAGATCGCCAAGTTACCAAAATGAATTCATATTTCTTTTGAGCAACATCCAATTATATTACAAAAAGGATATTTATGAAAAATTTTCATAAACTGATAGGCTTAGTACTATCATTAACATTAATGACATTCATCTCTGGATGTGGAGGTGGTGGTAGCAGCACTACTTCTACTTCAACTGGTGTCTTATCACTCAGCATGACTGATGCACCACCTCAATTAGGTGAGAATGTAACAGAAGTCAATATTGCTGTTATAGGCATTGAATACCATCACGACGGAAACTGGACTAATGCTTCTGATTTTGTACCTCAGACATTCAATCTCCTTGATCTTCAAAATGGGAAGTCGCTTCACTTGGGAGATATGATTTTACCGGCAGGACACTATTCGGAAATTCGTTTCAAATTAGCTGCTCCTACAAAGGAATCAGAAGTAAAAAGTAATCCAGATTGTAATATAACCTATGCGGATGGATCATCTGTACCATTGTTTGTTCCAAGCGGTGGGCAAAGTGGCTATAAAGGTAAAGGTGCATTTGATATTACAGCAAATGCAAAAATTGAGGTAACTGCTGATTTTGATGTGCACAAATCAATCGTAGTGACAGGAAAATCAACAAACAATACAAAGTATATTTTGAAGCCGGTTATCAGACTCGTGGTAACTGAACTTTCAGGTACGATCAATGGAACTGTAGTGGATGTAGCTGGCTATAATAAATCTTCAGATTCTTTGGTTGTTTATACTTACAAATCAGGTGATTATGATGAAAGTGAAGCAATTGAAATGAATGGTATTATTTTCCAGAATTCTATAAGTGCAGGCGATGTTAATATGAGTGATGGTAATTTTACTTTGGCATTCCTTGGTGAAGGCAACTATAGTCTTATTACGGCAAAGTATTTTGATGACACATTTGCTGTTGTTGATCGTGAAGATAACGTTGAAGTCTTCAAAGGACAATCTACATTGGTTGATATCAATACTTCAAACTAAATTATGTTAGTCATACTCCAGACTACATAAACGTAAAAACGTTAAGTATTACTTAACGTTTTTACTGTATACTTTTATCCTAACCTATCAAGAAAAAATGTCGGAAGTCAATATACGTCATTTTATTTGCCCCTACGGCTAAATCTTTTTCATTTTAATTTGGAATTAGGGTAGAATATAAATAAGTAAGGAGTTATGTATGGAACTTTGGAAAATAATAATACTCTGCCTTATTATCCTAGCTGTAGTTGTCGGAGGATATGTGTTTATGTTCTTTCATATCATGAGAAGAGATCCAAAAGAGTTGGAATACAGAAAACATATCGGCCAAGATGATAGACTGCTACCACCTAAAGAGAAAAAATAACCCTATAAAGTTTTATATCTTATAAGGTTTTATACAAAAAGAATTGAGCCCGTTACACATAAAACTTAGAAGACCTCAACAACTTCAAGGCATATTCTATTTTCTCTTTTAAACGCTCTTCATGCTCACATAAAAGAGGATCTATATCTAATGTTTTGGTTTCAGACTGTACTTTGATGTCATTAAGTATAACTGCACGCTCTTTACAATTTCTATACTCGCGCAGAGGCTTTAACAAAATGTTGAGTTCCTCGACGAGCCTATGCGACTCTTTTTCTCCGATGATATGAAAAAAATCTTCTATCAAAGTTTGAAGAGCGTCTATGAAGAGATAAAGTTCTTCAAGCATTTCATCATCATACCCCTCTTTCGTTTTGCCTAAAAGCATTTCAAGTTCTTCTAAATGCTCTTTAACTACATTTTTCACCTCTATCGTCAAAGAGACATATTTGTGATTTTCCTGCAGTTCGATCTCTCTTGTAAGGATATTCATCATCTGTCTAAAAGATTCCGACACGAGCATATTCGTCACTGCTTTCTCTTCTTGCGTGATAAGGCTTTTTAATTCACTGTAGAGTGTTAACTTGGCATCTTCACGTGTGGCACATAATTCATTTAAAAAGTAAAGATACCTTAACACTTTTGTCTCTTCATAGTAACGCTGCAACAGATCGATGCCAAAACGCTTTACATTTGGGTCAAACAGCTCTGAAAAGGTCTCCAGTAAAGTAGCTGTACGACGTAAAAGAACTCGTAAACGATGCAGTGTTGCACTAAAATGTTTCTTCTGAAAATTCATCTTATAGTAGTTTAACAGACGAATGTTACGGTAAAGTACCAAGGAGACACCATCACGCACATACACATGTTTTGGCACCTGCCAAAAAAAGAGATTAGGTGATTCAAAAGCATCGATCTTTTCAAAAAGCTTTTGTAAATTATACTCCATTGGGCGCGCATACAAAGAGAGTGACCTCTCACTGTATTTTTCATCTCTATCAATTTCTTTTAGGGTAAAAGGCTGTAATGTTTGTATCACCTTAGAGTTCCTCACTGCCTTTTCATCTTTAAAATCGGCAACAATGATATATATCCCTTCGAGTGCTTTTAAGTATTTAGAGACAATGAAAATATTGTCATTGTCAGTCACAGTATATGTCTCTTTAACGATCTTTTTACCCACAGCATTTTTACTTGCTGAAACATAACGCTCTTCTGTGACAGGTTGTACTTTTTCTTTACCTTCCTTGTCGATCATTACTTTTATATATCTGTCGGGGAAAGACTTCAGATAATAACACTCTGTATCACTATCGGACGCTATATAAAAACGCTCTATATTTTCGATGATAAATGTCTGTTTTTCAAGCCAGCGTTCTATATCGGCTGAGACCAAGAATTTGCGTTGTATCTTATTCATAATGCCGATTATAGCAAAGAATACTTCAGTTGCAATCTCAACTTTCTGCTATATATTTAAAGTATCGATAATTGACATGAAACCTATTTTAAACTATAATCCACTATATGATTGACACAAGGAATTTTATGCAAGCTGTTCATGACTCTCACATAGAAAATTAACCACAAATTTTCTCTCTCGATATGAACATAAAAAACTTCTCGATAGCACCTATCAAAGGCTATCAATATATCTCAAAAATGTTACCTGCTTCGTGTCGCTATTACCCTTCGTGCTCAGAATATGCCAAATGGCAATTTGAATTTAATGCCCCCCATAAAGCTTTTGCATCAAGTTCTTTACGTATTTTACGATGTAATCAGCTTTTTAAGGGTGGTATAGACTATCCTCTGGTTGACTTCAAACCGCCAAAGTCATCAGCTTTACTCAAACTTAATGCATTTTGTGGCAGAATTGATGTCATCTATTGGCTGGTACCCAAAAGTACTGATCCAGACAATACCAACTATTATGTTTTAAAGGACTTCGATGCAATTAACCGCACCACTTGACATGCACTTACACCTCAGAGATGGGGAGATGTTAGAAAATATCGCTAAAAGCTCAGCGAGCACTTTTTCGGGTGCGATCATTATGCCAAACCTTGTACCTCCAGTAAGTAGCAAAGAAGAAGTTGTGGCCTACAAGCAGCGTATCATGAATGCCATAGGTGATGAAAAATTCACACCGTACATGACACTTTTTTTTAAACCCTCTTACGACAAAGCATTTTTAGCATCTGTCAAAGATGAGATCACAGCGATCAAACTCTACCCTGCGGGTATCACGACCAACTCCGAAGGCGGTGTAAGCGGTTTTGATGTAGAAGAGTTGCGTCCTGCACTTGAAGCGATGAGTGATCTGGGTATTCCACTGTGTGTACATGGGGAAACAAACGGTTTTGTGATGGACAGAGAAGCGGAGTTCGTCAGTATTTATGAAAGACTGGCTACCGCTTTTCCTAAACTAAAGATCATTATGGAACATATTACGACCAAAGAGAGTGTTGAAGCCTTAGATAAATTTGAAAATCTTTATGCAACGATCACCCTGCACCATCTTATCATCACACTTGATGATGTGGCGGGTGGTATGCTGAAACCTCACCTCTTTTGTAAGCCTATAGCCAAACGTCCCGAGGACAGAAGTGCTCTGTTAAAAGTCGCTTTAGAGGCTCATCCTAAAGTGATGTTCGGTTCAGACTCAGCACCTCACCCAAAACATGCCAAAGAGGCTTGTGGCTGTGCCGCAGGTGTCTTTACTGCCCCTATAGCCTTACAGGTATTGGCGGAACTGTATGAAAATGAAAATGCTCCATTGGAAAATCTTCAAGCCTTTATATCAGGGAATGCGCAAAATATCTATGGTGTTACCCCTTTGTCAAAGATAGTAATTCTAGAAAAAAGAGATTTTACCGTACCTTCCGACTACAATGGTGTAGTGCCAATGTATGCAGATGAAAATTTGAAATATAGTATCAAAGAAGTGAGGAATGGATAAATGTTTAAAAACATTTGAAAAGAGAAAAATCTTTACAAATGGAAATATCAATTATTTTGATGATAGAAATTATATATTTAAAGCACTAAATTAAAAATAACTTGCTAACATAAGATAAATCAAGAAGGACAGTATATGATCGCAAATAATATTGAAGCACTTATAGGAAATACTCCTTTAGTCAAAATCAACACACTCTCTGAAGAGACAGGTACAACGATCTTGGGTAAATGTGAATTTATGAATCCTACCTCATCAGTCAAAGACAGAATTGCATTTAATATGATCAATGAAGCGCTTAAGTCAGGTGATATCGATAAAAATACAACGATCATTGAGCCAACAAGCGGAAATACGGGCATAGGTCTTGCTGCCATTTGTGCAGCAAAAGGACTTAAACTTATTTTAACTATGCCTGAATCCATGAGTATCGAACGCCGTAAGATCCTTATGCATTTAGGTGCAGAGCTTGTTCTGACACCTGCATCAGAAGGTATGGGCGGCGCTATCTCTAAAGCCTCTGCGTTGGAAAAAGAACTGGAGAATGCAAAAGTACTTCAGCAATTTAACAATCTGAACAACCCCGACATTCACCGTAAAACAACAGCGCCTGAAATACTCAGAGACACAGACGGTAATGTTGATATTTTTGTAGCTGGCGTAGGTACAGGTGGAACACTTACGGGAACAGGTGAAGTACTCAAATCAGAGATACCTTCCCTACAAGTTATTGCAGTTGAGCCTTCCGACTCCCCTGTCTTGGAAGGCGGAAAAGCAGGACCGCATAAGATCCAAGGGATCGGTGCAGGATTTGTACCTGGCATACTTAATACAGAAATTTACGGAGAAGTCCTTGCGGTAAGTAATGAAGAAGCCTTTGCTATGGCACGAAAAGTTGCCAAAGAAGAAGGCTTGCTTGTCGGTATCTCTGCAGGTGCAAACCTGCATGCTGCACACCTGGTAGCAAGCAGACCAGAAAACAAAGGTAAAACCATTGTGACAATACTCTGTGATACTGCTGAACGTTACCTCTCTACGGAACTCTTTGATACTTAATGTCATATGAATATGCATCTTCTTCTCTTCTACTTGAAACCATCAAGATAGGAGAAGGAAAAGTAGTGAATCTCAGTTATCATCAAACCCGATGCGATATGAGTCGCGAAACACTCTTTCAGACTACAGATATATTAGATCTAGCCTCTATCATCAAAGCTCCTCAAACTGGACTTTACCGCTGTCGTATACTCTATGATGAGAAGTTACATTCTATAGAGTATATCCCTTACTCTCCAAAAAAGATTCAAACGCTGAGAATTGTATCCTCAAACATTGGATACGATTTCAAATATGCCAACAGAGATGCATTAAATGCTTTACTTGAATCCAATAAAGATGTAGATGAAGTGATCATTGAAAAAGATGGCTACCTGACAGATACTACCATATCCAACATTGCTTTTTTTGATGGTACACAGTGGTTCACTCCTGAAAAACCCTTACTCAAAGGTACCATGAGAGCAAAACTGCTCGATGAAAAGTTTTTACAAACAAAGCAAATACAGCAAAAAGATCTGCATCAGTACTCACAAGTAGCTTTAATGAATGCTATGATAGGATTTAAAATCCTGAATATTGATACTATACAAAATTTCAAGGGGAAAGAATGACCATTAACCTTTTACAGACACCTGAGTATCGTACACTCATTCAGTCACATATCTTTGATACCATTAAGTACCTCTTTAATCAAAACCAAGAATTTGCACTTGCCTGCGAAGTCAAATATATTACATTCACTCCGGAATTGCCCGAGGAGATAAAATCATCATTTGAAGATACGGTTCTTTTTATATTGAGTGGATTTACTTTTGAGAGTGCCCAATTGAACGAGGGATATTTCTCTTTTGAAGCGGGGTTTGGAAGTGAGAATTTCGGTTCGACAGTATCATTACCGCTACTCGCGATAAAACAGATCTTTGTAGGGGATAATCCTATCGTTATTAATCTTGCAAATCCTGTACTAGAGAGTGAAAATGGAAAAGAAGTAAGTGCTTCGAAGAAATCTTCTATGGAAGCACTTTTAAAAAATCCTGAGAATAAAAAACTCCTCAAGAATAAAAAATAAGAACGTCTGCTTAACAGTGTCCTGCTAAGATATAATTTACTACATTATCTACATATGCATTGTGTTTATTCTCTTTAGAGTAGACAATAAAGAATTTACGCATCATGGTATAACCTCTAAGTCTGGCTTCAAAAAGTTCCTCATTGGCAACTTCATCCATAATGGCATACTTTGATAAAATAGATACTACTGGTTTCGCTGGATCTCTATCACTCTTTTTAAGTGTCTGAAGCACAGTTGTCGTATTACTTACTTCTGAAAGCACATTGAAGCTTTTACAAGAAACACCCAGTTCATCAAATACGTCAGCCACTACTTTCCTTGTATGAGAACCTTCATCTCTACATATCCAGTCAAAATCATACAGCTCTTCTGTTTTCAATGTCTTTGGTATAGGCACATTACTTACCACCACAAGTTCATCTTCCAACCACTCTCTATAGATTAGATTAGGATCCATAACAGGTGATTCGATAAGCCCAACATCTATTTTTCTGTCTTTTAGTTTTTCTATAATATTGTCACTTACATCAATATCCAGACTTACACTGTTGTTGATCGCTTCACCTATCGTATTGAGACATTGTCCAGGAATGATATAGGTACCGATAGTATACGATGCACCTAATCTGAATGTGATCTCTTTGTTAATAATTTTAAGAATATCTTGTTCTGAAGAAAGTATCTCTTTTTCAAGCCTTGTTGCTATCTTATAAAGTTCTTCACCCTCATTGGTCAATTTAATACCATTCTTTTTACGTTCAATAACCTTACAGGCAAGATATTTCTCAATAAATTTGATCTGTTGTGTTACAGCTGGTTGGGAAATTCCTAGTTTTGCAGAAGCTTTAGAAAAACTCCTTTCACGCGCTACGGTTAGAAATGTCTCTAGTTTTACAAAATCTTTTAACATATGATTTCTTCCTTAATTCTAAAGTGATGCTTAAATATAAAAATATATAAGTTAATTAAGTCATTATATCTAATTATACTTAATCAAACATAAGTTGTTCTTATTAGAATAATTTTATTTTGTATTATTTTCATGATTTTTTTCTTTATGGCACTTCTAATCATTTAAAAGGTATAATTAATACCATCTATAGGAGTGCAAAAACGTTATGGAATCAATTTTAAATGCATTAAACCCATCACAAAAAGAAGCCGTCGAGCATATTGATGGTGCGATGCTTATCCTTGCAGGTGCAGGAAGTGGAAAGACCAAAACACTTACGACCAGACTCGCTTACCTCATAGGGGAAGTAGGTATAGACCCGGCAAATACCTTAACCCTTACTTTTACAAACAAAGCCGCTGCAGAGATGAGAGAACGTGCGCTTAGGCTCATGCCTGATAAGGTCTCTTATCCACCGCTATTATGTACCTTTCACAAATTTGGCTTACTCTTTTTAAAATTTCATATCGAAAAAATAGGAAGAAGCAATGCATTTGTGATCATAGACAGTGATGATAAAAAAAGACTTTTACGTTCTATTGCCAAAGAGTTAAAAGTAGACCTCAATATCTCATTTATCGCTTCTGAGATCTCAAAATACAAAAACTCCCTTCTCTCTCCTGAACTTGTTTTGGAAAAAGCTGAACTGCCTGACTATAAACAAATAGCTAAAATTTATGTGAAGTACCAAGAAAATATTGAAGAGAACAACCTAGTAGACTTTGATGATCTTCTTATGCTTACCTATAAAATACTCAGTGAGCATGATGAACTGAGAAAAGAGACAAGCAATAGATACCAATACATCATGGTAGACGAGTACCAAGATACCAATGAACTGCAATTCCAACTTCTTGAACTTCTCTCTTCTGAACACAATAATCTCTGTGTGGTAGGAGATGATGATCAAAGTATCTATGGATGGAGAGGCGCAAATATCCGTAATATCTTAGAGTTTGCAAACAACTTTGAAATATGTAAAACCGTAAAGCTTGAAACTAATTATCGTTCTACAGATCCCATACTCAAAGCTGCCAATACACTCATAGAACACAACTCAACACGTCTGGGTAAAAAACTCACTTCACATAAAGGGTCTGGACAAGAGGTCAAACTTCTCCATTCATTGGATGAGTCTATGGAGGCAAAGGCCATTGCACATGAGATCCAAAAACTGCTTGATGAGGGTGCAGATCCAGACGAGATAGCAGTACTTTACCGTATCAATGCATTGTCACGTTCACTTGAAGAGGGTTTTACAAAAGCTGGTTTAGGCTTCAAGCTGATCGGTGGGATGCGTTTTTATGAACGCGCAGAGATCAAAGATCTTATCTCTTACTTAAGAGTACTTTCAAACCCGCATGATGACTTCTCTCTCATACGTATTATCAACAAACCTAAAAGAGGTATCGGAAAAGCTTCTATAGAAAAGCTGCAAAAAGCGGCATTTGATCATAAAATGTCGATGTTTGAATATATAGAAAAATCAACGCAAGGTTCACTCCCCAATGTTGTAAGTAAAAAAGTGGCTACTGCTCTTGGTAAGCTGGTTGAAGATATCTCATTTTTACGGGAAACATTGGAAAATGAACTGGGTAATTTCATCACACTCTTTGAAGAGAGGATCAAACTTAAAGACCATTATGCAGGAATGGTAGATGGCTTTGACCGTATCTTGAATATCGATGAGTTCTATGGATATTTCAGAGATGCTGTGGTTAAAAACCCTGACCTTTCTCTTGATGACTTTCTCAACGATATCTCACTGCAGAGTGATCAGGACCAGGTTGAAGAAGATACGATCACCATTATGAGTATTCACGCAGCTAAAGGATTGGAGTTTGAACATCTGTTTGTCATAGGACTGGAAGAAGAGTTCTTCCCTCTACTGGGTGAAGGTTCAAACATGGAAGAGGAGCGCCGATTAGGCTATGTGGCGATCACAAGAGCAAAGTCAGATCTTACACTCTGTTATGTTGACAGTCGTTTTTATAAAGGCCGTCGTAAGATGATAGACAAGAGCCGTTTCCTGGGTGAAGCCGGACTTATTCAAGATACCAGTCTCAAGATCACTAAAAGTTCAGCCTTTAAAAAAGGGGACCTTGTCAAACACAAGATCTTTGGTATTGGGCGTGTGCAGGCTGCCAACAAATCAGGGAAAGAGTACAAACTGCTTATTAACTTTGGTGGGAATAAAAAAGAGATACTTAGTTCATTTGTACAAAGCATCTAATTATAGATTTATAATTTTTTTAAATTACCCTATATTTGAACTGTGCTAGTGTTTCTCCTTCATTTTTTAGAAAAACGAAGCAAAAATCGTCGTATCTCTCGAATCGCTTCGCTTGTAAGGGCGTACGAAACGACAAAGCACACTGCGTATGATTAAATAAGACTACTTAAGGAAATCAACTGTGAACCGATTATTTGTCGTAAATAAGCCCATATTTCGTACTTCTAACGGATATATGGGGTATGTGAAACGCAAATATGGGACTAAGAAAGTGGGCTTTTCGGGTACATTGGACCCTTTTGCTACTGGGTGTCTTATTGTCGCTACAGGACAATATACCAAACTGTTCCAATACCTCAATAAGACGCCTAAAAGCTATAAAGCTACCCTATGGCTAGGGGCTAACTCTCCAAGTCTTGATATAGAGAAGATAGACAGCATTAAAGAGGTACCCTCCTTTACAGATGAACAGATAAAAGAAGTGTTGAACTCCTTACAAGGTGAACTCACCTATTATCCGCCAAAATTTTGTGCCAAGAAGATCAATGGTAAACGTGCTTATGAACTTGCACGAGAAGGCCTAGAGGTAGAACTTAAAACCATCACTTCCACCATTCATGAGATTAAACTGCTTCACTATAACCATCCTTTTGTACATTTTGAAGCCAAAGTGAGTGAAGGTACCTATATCCGCAGTCTTGGAGCGTTGATTGCAGACAAACTGGGTGTAGACGGTACCCTCTCCAGTCTGCACCGTATCCATGAAGGAGCGTTTTATTATGACGATGAGAAAGCACTCGATCCATTCACACGTTTAGCCATTCCTTCCAATATCTACACAGGTGAAGAGGAATACCTGGAACTTGGTAAAAAACTCTCTATGGAGTATTTTGAAACAAAAACAGAAGGGGTTTACCTCATAGAGACGACAAACTTTTTTTCGATTATTGAAATAGCAAATAAAGAAGTAAAATACCGGTTTAACCGTATACCAAAGTTTGAGGAGTGCTAATGTACACGATCAAAGCCCACGCAAAAGTCAATATCTTTTTAAAGATTACCGGTCACAAAGACGGCTATCATACCCTGCTCTCAAGATTTATGAGAGTAGAAGATCTTTATGACACTATTACCTTTGAACCTTGCGAATGTAATACTTTTACCATAGAAGGGTGTGATGATGTACCACTCGAATCAAACACGATCTACAAGGCCTACAAAGCACTTAATCACCATACCGGAGACCTGGATATACTCAACTTCTTTTACAAACATAAGGTCGTTGTGACGAAACGTATACCGAGTCAGGCTGGTTTAGGTGGAGGAAGCTCGGATGCCGCTGCTTTTATGCGCTTGGTCAAAGAAGTCTGTAACCTGATGATCAGTACTGAAGAACTTGCTAAACTAGGCAGTACGATCGGTGCAGATCTGCCTTTTTTCATCTACAATTACCCTTCAGCCAATGTCAGTGGTTTCGGGGAGATCGTTGAGCCTTTTGAAGAAGAACCGCTCGCCTTGGAACTCTATACTCCTCAGATAGGATGTGATACTTCTATAGTTTACAAGACGTTTAAAAAACACTTACTCAATGAGATCAAGCTCAGCTCTTTTATAGGATGGGATACGATGGACTCAAGAACACTGCTTGAACGTATTGCAGATCCAGTAGTACTGAATGATCTTTATAAGGCTGCAATCATCGCTTACCCCGAACTTAAAGAAGTCTCTAAAGAGGGATGGTTCTTTTCAGGAAGCGGCAGTACATTTTTCCGTCTGGTTTAAAACTATACAATCCCAATCTTATTTCTGAGATATCCTGTCTAAAAAATCATCTATTAACTTATAGAAGTTATAATAAAAAAATTTAATACAAAGAAATAATTTATGACTAAATCAGCTCAATATCCTGATATTTTTGACGAACTTAAAACACGTGTACGTCAAGCAGGCCTGCTTGAACGTGTTCCTGTTCGGGGAAGTGTCGAAATGATCGCTATTCTTATCTCGATCATAGTTGCACTTGCAACTGCACCATTATGGAACCCTATCCTTTTTGGACTCTTTTTAACACTTATTTTTACTCGTTCAGTATTTGTATCTCATGATATCTTGCACACACAATATTTTAAGAACAAATCCCTTTCAAAAAAACTCTCCTACCCTTTTTCAGCACTCATACTGAGCAACTCATCTTCATGGTGGGACTTTAAACACAATGTCAATCACCATACCTACTGCAATATCATAGAAAAAGATCAAGATATTCGTGCACTTGATGGTGCATTTACACCAAATAAAGGGAACAAGCCATTTATCAAAAAGTATAAATATCTCATTTTCTGGGGAGCGATGTTCTTTATGTTTCCTGCATTTATAGCGCAGTCCTACAAGTTTGTGATCACACGAAAGCTCTGGAGCGAGTTTACACTGATGCTTCTTCACTGGCCACTTATCTGGGGGACTTTGATCTATCAGATAGGTGTACTCGATACACTCATCGTAGGACTGACACTCAACTTCGTACTCTCTCCATGGCTTGCTTTTGGTTTTATAACAAACCATTTAGGATGTGAAACATTTACTGAAAAAGAAGCTAAAAATCTCTCTTGGATGGAACTGCAAATGAGAGGAAGCCGTTCTCTCAAAGGGGGGTTTTTGGTACATTGGTTCTATGGTGGACTCAATACACAGATCGAACATCACCTCTTTCCAAAGGCACCACGTTTTAATCTGCTTAAAGTACAAAAAATGACCAAAGAGTTTGCACAAAAGTACAATATACCCTATTTTGAAACTACCCCACTTATGGCGTATCTTCAGATCAATAATGCACTAAAAGCGTACTAAATCAAGGAGAGAAAAGGTTTTAAGACTCCTTGTCTCGCTTCTTGATCATCACCATATACAAATTTTCAACTTTCGTTCTTGCCCAGGGTGTTTTTCTTAAAAACTTAAGACAGGAGTTGATACTGGGATCATACTGAAAACATCTTATGTTCACAAACTCCCCCAGTAATTCCCAACCGTACTCTTCTTCTAACTCTTCGATTATCTGTTTAAGTTTGATCCCATGTAAAGGGTTATTTTTATGTTCATCATTTATCATATAACATCATACCATCAATATTCCAATTAAAGGTTTTTAAAAGTCCTTTGAACATATCATCCAATGGTGCATCTATCACCACTTCTTTATGGGCTATAGGATGAATGAATTTTAAACTTTTTGCGTGCAGTAAGAGTCTATGACACAAGAACTTCTCTCGAAACAACTTGTTATGTTCTCCTCTTCCATGCTTTGTGTCTCCGACAATGGGATGAAATATATGTTTCATATGGCGTCTGAGCTGATGCTTTCTTCCTGTCTGTGGAACAAGCTTGACCAATGAATAGCGCGCAACAGGATAACGGCTTACAGGGAAAGGCAACTCTACTGTAGCTAAACGTCTAAAGTGCGTTTGTGCCCCTTGAGTCTCTTTGGTAATACCTTGTAGTTTTTGTGCTTTGGTATCTAACATCTGTTTGAGTGGATAGTCTATCAGTGAGGACTCTTCAGTAAATCCGCGAACGACAGCAATATACTCTTTTTCTACCTGGGATGAACGGAAAAGCTCTGACATACTCTGAGCCATCTGAACATCTAAAGCAAATAGTAACACCCCTGATGTAGGTTTGTCCAGTCGATGAATAGGATAGACATATTGTCCTATCAGGTCACGTACTAACTGTAAGGCAAACTGCGTCTCATGTTTGTCTATAGATGACTTATGCACGAGTAGCCCTGATGGTTTATTGACAGCAACTAAATGTTTATCCTGATAAAGTATTTCCAAAGGGTTTGTTTGTGTATTATCCATAGTGAATTATATGATATAATTCTACAAAATTTGGACAAAAGGACCCATTTGGCTATCAATATCGTAGCACAGAACAAAAAAGCCAGACACGATTATGAGATACTTGAGAAGTTTGAAGCAGGTATTGTACTGGCTGGTGCTGAAGTCAAAGCGCTGCGTGCCAAACGTGCCAATCTTGCCGATGCTTTTTGCCGCTTCATACAGGGTGAGCTACACCTTATGAATGCTCACATCGCCCATCTAGAGACAGCAAGTAAACACTTTACTCCTGACACACGAACCCCTAGAAAACTGCTACTGCACAAGAAACAGCTCGAAAAACTCTATATGAAAGTACACAAAGATGGGTTGACCATCGTACCGCTTATGATCTACTTCAATGAACGTAACATTGCCAAAGTGAGCATCGCTATAGCCAAAGGTAAAAAACTGCATGACAAACGTGCAGATATGAAAGCAAAGACACTCAACCGTGAGGCCCAACAAGCAATGAAAAACAGAGATTACTAAAATGCAAAAACTTAATGAACTATTGTCTGACTATCAAAGTGTTGTTTTGGGAACACAAGGTGGTAATGGCTACCCTTTCTCCTCTTATGCACCTTTTTATTATGATGGAGAAGAAGTATATATCTTTATCTCAGACATCGCCACACATGCAAAAAATATACAAGCGACTCAACGGGCTTCAACACTTTTTATAGAAGATGAAGGCAAGAGTAAAAATATCTTTGCAAGAAAACGTATTTCACTGCAATGTGATGTGACACCTATTGCTAGGGATGAAGAGAGATTTAAAATAGTTATGGAGGATTTTCAAGAGAAATTTGATTCAGAAATGCTTACTATGCTCATGGGAATGAAAGATTTTAATCTATATGCTCTCAAACCTATTTACGGTGAAGCAACATTTGGGTTTGGTGAAGCCTATAACATCGGTGGAGAGAAGATGAATGAACTTGTGGCAAGAATCGGTAGCAGTGGCCATAAATAGTACTTACTCTTTAGGCTTTCTCTTTGCTAACACCACATCACGAGGTGAAAGATTTATACGCTCTTTTTTACCTTGCATTCTTTTTTTTCGTTTCTCTATAAGCTGAGTATGTATGCTTGGTTTAAGTACTCTTCTTTGTTTGAATCTTTTCCATATTGATACCTGTTCAACCCCTATAAAATGATAGATGCTCTTTTGAATCTTCTTCACCAGCCATTTCAAAAAGCCTTTGAGAGGAATATGAAAGATCTTTTCCACATAATATTCCAGCCATCGAAACCAATAAATAAAGAAATCATATACTTTACGTAATCCTTTTGCCAGGAACGGAACCTTCTCCATCCATGAGAGCAACCAGGTAAAAATAACTATTTCAACAACGGGTGCGAGCCAACTCCCCCATAAATAATCTGTAAAGAAATAAGTGACCGCTGTACCGACTTTCAAAAATAACGCCAGTAAAAAACTCCATACTTTAGCAAAAAAGATTTTTACTGCGAGCATACTTCCCGTAAACTTTGCTACAAAACCTATGGAACCAAGAAAAGCAAAGATCGTAATACTTTTTTTAACCAAAGAAAAATTCTGAAAGTTCTTTTTTGCATGTCTCACCACCCGTCTAATATCTCCTGACAGATGATCCAAAAAATGTGTTTTAACATTACCCATGACCACTTTTTCGACCACATAGCGTTTTCCCAGTCCAGTCGCAGAGAGTATAGCCAGTTTTTTAAGAAAAATTTTCAGAATGAACTTTCCCTTGACAAGAAAAAATGCAGCCAAAAGTGAAAAAAGATTTTTCTTGACGAACAATATGACCCTTAAAAAAAACGCCACAACAAAAGTACGAACCTCCTCATGACTGTACACGATGATGAGACTAACAAGCAATAGGAGTACACCCCATAAAAGAAATCGTTTTTTCATATTCAATCTATTTTCTCAGTGAGTCTTTGAGTGTCTTATAGAGCTGTTTCATTTTCTCGATAAAAGGACTTTTACCTGCAAAGTATTTTGCTTTAAATGCCTTGAGACTTATTTTAACTTGCAGCAGATATGCTATGGTTTTCTGATGTATTTCACTGGACTTGATCCACTCAATCACTTTCATGATCCGATCATACATCCACTTGAACCATCCAAACTGCATAAGCTTATCTTCTGTGACCCTAAAGAGCCAAAAAGTAAATGCAGCTATAGGGATCTTAGAGAGATAAAGAACTAATCCAATAACGACCTGTCCACTTACAAATAACATACCGGCATAAATACCTGCTGCTTCGACGATAACCAGCAAAATAACAAAAATAAAAAGAATAACTGATGGATTTACACTCTCCAACTTCGCTTCAATCTTCTGGAGGATTTTTAGTGCATGTATAGCCTCATAGATAGGCTTTGCGATCCCTTCCCAGATCAACTCTTCAAAGATGATATAAGTAATTACAAGTATAAGTTGTAGAAGTGATATAAATCTGTGTTTGATAGTTGATAACATGATAGAGGTATCCCAAATAAATTTAAAATATTATAGCGAATTTGATGGTTTAATAGGATGTATTTAGAAAGTTTAGATTTCTTTTTGATTTATAGTAGTTTTGGTGAAATGGATTTTGTGTAGTACGGGAGCTTACTTAGAGTAAGTGACCAAACGGAACAAAGTCCATTTAGCCGAAAATGCTGTAAAGCAGAAAGAAAGAGATTACTTTCTTCTGAGTTCTTTGATTCTTGCTGCTTTACCCTTAAGCTCTCTAAGATAGAACAATTTAGCTCTTCTAATTCTACCTCTTCTAAGTACTTCAATACTCTCGATAGAGTCTGAGTAAATTGGGAAGATTCTCTCTACACCAACAGAGTTAGCACCCATTTTTCTTACGTTGAATGTTCTACCAGTTCCTTGACCTCTGATCGCGATACAAAGACCCTCATAGTTTTGAACTCTTGTTTTTTCACCTTCTTTAATTCTTACGGCTACTCTTACTGTATCACCCGCTCTAAATTCAGGAATGTTTCTGTTTTCAACTTGTGCTTGCTCAAAGCTTTCAATATATTTATTTCTCATATGTTATACCTTTTTTGTATAAGTCTGGCCGAAAATACTTTGTTTTACACAAAGCCAGCCCTCTTTTTAAGTCCGTGATTTTACTATGATTACCCTTTAGAAATTCTGAAACTACTTCATTATTCTCATAATTTTTAGGTTTCGTAAAAGAAGGGGCTTCCAAAAGTGAATCCTCAAAGCTCTCTATACTTAGAGAGTCACTGTTGCCCAATACTGCTTCAACATTACGACTAATGGCATCACAAACCACCATACTTGCCAATTCACCACCCGTTAATATAAAATCTCCAATGGAGAAAAGTTCATCTGCCTGTGCTTCTATCACACGTTCATCTATACCTTCATAACGTCCGCTCACAAGTACCACATGCTCTTTTTTTGCCAAACGTCTTGCATCATTTTGTGTAAATGGTTTTGCCACAGGAGAGACAAACACCACATGTGCTTTGGGTGATGTTTCTCTGATCTCACGGAGTGTATCCATCAGAGGTTGTGGTGTCATCAGCATACCCGCACCTCCACCTATCATCGGCGCATCCACACGGTTGTGTTTATCTGTCGTAAAATCACGAGGATTATAGAAGTCAATGGAGATCTTTTCATCTTCAATCGCACGCTTTAAAATACTCTCAGAAAAGTATCCTTTGATAAGCTCAGGGAAAAGTGTAACAAATGAAAAATGCATAATAATCCTTTCAAATACGATCAATCGCATGAGCCAACTGCTGAAGTGCCCAACGGAAATGCCCTTGGGGTATCTACACAGCGTCAGCGCAGTTTTTTGGGCTTTGCTCGAAAAGCGTCCTAACTATGAGGCTTCTAAAATGTCTTTAGCATCTTTCGTATAGACTATTTTTTCTTCAGTATCCACTTTGATAATGTAACGTTCTATATAAGGGAGTAAAAAGTTTTTAGAGAGTCCTGCTTCAACTAAACCCTTATCTGTCTTCACAGAAAGATAATCCGTATCAGCCATACGTTGTATATCTTCAACTAAACCCAAAACCGTATCATCTTGCTTAATAACACACCCGATGACATCGAACCAGAAATGCTGCCCTTCACCCAATTCACAATTTTCTTTCGTCTGCTCTTCATTTGCAAAGAGTTTGGTATTGGTCAATTTTTTGGCAGAATCTATACTTTCATATCCACTAAAACGTATCGTACCTCGTTTATGATTGATATCTGCGATAGTCAGGTCTCCACGATTGCTCTTATAGGTTTTACCTACTTTGAATTGTTCTGGAAAATCTGTATGGATATGAAATTTTAGGTCGCCCCAAAGTCCAATGGTTCGCCCAATTTGAGCGATAAGCGCACTGTCATTTGACATAGAAAATCTTATTTTCTATCTTTGCATTTTGCAAAGCTTTAGTGAAAGGAATTTTTAAAGAGCTTTGCTCTTTGAAAAGGAGACTGATCATAATACTTACTTTGAAGCTTTTACATTAACGCGGTAGTTTTTACCGCCTTTTGCTTTACAGCCGGAGATGACTGTTTTAATGGAGTTGATCATTCTTCCTTCTTTACCGATAAGCTTACCAATATCTTCACTGTTTGCGAAGATCGTAATCTCATCAAACCTCTCATCAACCTCTGAGATCTCTATGGAGATATCTTCGGGGTTGTTTACCAAAAGCTTGGTATAAGAGAGTAAGAAATCTTTGACCATTAAGACTATTTTTTACCTGCTAGTCTAGTTACTGTTGGGCTCATTTGTGCACCAACACTTAACCAGTAGTTCAATCTCTCTTCATCAAGAGTAAGCTCTTTGTTTGCACTTACTGGGTTGTAGTGACCGATTGCTTCTATCCAACCACCATCTCTTCTTTTTCTGCTATCTGTTACTACGATTCTATAAAATGGTTTCTTTTTTCTACCCATTCTTGTCATTCTGATCATTGTCATATTGTGTCCTTTTGTTTTTTCATTTGTTTTCATGCCTATCTTGAGGAAAAGCTACGCATTTTCGTAACAAGTACTGACAACTGTTTTTTAATGACTAAAACACTCATCAACACTTCATAAATTCTTTTGGAACGCGATTTTACCATAAAGATTATAAAGATTTTATTAAAGTTTACGGTTCGCATGCGTATATGGGTAGTAGTTGTATATGCTTCATACAGAAGTATTTCATGTCTTAGCGTGGTCCACCAGGGAAACCGCCGCCGCCTTGCATCTGTGCCATCATGTCTTGCATCTGCTTCATGCCACCTTTACCTGACAACTTTTTCGCCATCTTTGCCGCATTTTTAAACTGTTTAAGTACACGGTTCACCTGCATTTGATCAAGTCCTGCACCAGCTGCTAAACGTCTCTTTCGTGTGTTGTTTAGCAGGTCAGGATTTTCTCTCTCTTTTTCTGTCATCGAAGAGACCATTGCTTTGATCATTTTGATCTCATCAGAGTTTTCGAGATCCATATCACCGATCTGTTTTGCCATATTCCCCATACCAGGGATCATACCCATGATCGATTTCATGCTTCCAAGCTTTTTCATCTGTTCCATTTGTGACAAGAAATCATTGAAGTTAAATTGGCCTTTTTTGATCTTCTGTGTAAACTTTTTTGCTTCTTTAGGGTCTATCGCTGCCGCTGCTTTTTCTGCAAGTGACTCAACATCACCCGCACCCATTAAACGGCTTACGATCCTGTCTGAAATGAACTGCTCAAGGTCTGGCATCTTTTCACCTGCACCAATAAATCGAAGCGGTACCCCTACCTGCTGAGTAAGCCCAAGTGCCACACCACCTTTAGAGTCACCGTCAAATTTGGAGAGTACGACACCTGTGATACCTATCTTCTCTTTAAATGTTTGTGCAGTTCTTACGGCATCTTGCCCTGTCATCGCATCAGCCACATAGAAAAGTTCATCAGGGTTTGCTACATTCTTTACTTCAGCGAGTTCATCCATAAGCTCTTCATCTATCGCCAAGCGCCCGGCAGTATCTATGAGTACCACATCATAAAGTTCTTTTTCGGCTTTTGCAAGTCCCTGTTTAACTATTTCTACAGGTTTTGCATTCTCATCAGCTACCAGTTCCACTTCTATCTGTGAAGTGATCTGTTTAAGTTGTTCTACCGCAGCAAGTCTCTGAAGATCGGCAGCGATGACCAATACTTTTTTCTTTTTTTGTTCTTTGAGGAAATAGGCGAGTTTACCCGTAGTCGTTGTTTTACCAGATCCTTGTAAACCTATCATTAGGACTACAGTTGGTGGCTTAGAGGCAAAAGTAAAGCCTTTAGGTGCACCCTCTATGGTTAAAATATCTGTCAGTTTCGTTTGAAGTGCTCTTAGGAAATTATCTTTACCTACGCCGTTTTGCTTTGTCTCGATCTCAACACTGGCGATGAGCTCTTTGACCACTTTATGATGTACATCTGCTTTCAAAAGTGACTTTTTAAGCTCAGTAGTCGCTTTTTTTAGTGCTTTTTCATCATCATGAAAACGAATTTTTCCTATAGCATTTTTAAAACTGTCGGTTAAAGTATCAAACATTTTTCACCCTTAGATTACTTAGGACATATTTTGAGCAAAGCCCAAAATACTACGCTGACGCTATGTCAACTTCAGCAGTTGGCTCATGCGACTAGTCGCATCTATTGACAAATTTCTGAATATTTTCTAAGATTTTTATTATTTATATTGACGCGATTTTACCCTACTTGGGCTTAAATCCGAATCAGACGACATCATAGCTGTAGTGATACAGATGACCTCTCTATAGTAAATCTTCTGAATTATTTACTCGTTGCTAACTGCATTTTATCATACCCATAGATATCATCTCTAAAATTTATAGATCCATCATCCTTAACCCAGGCCGTAAGATAGATGATGTCGATAGGAATAGATTGTGACAATCGAATTGGTGTTTTTTTGTTATGATCCAACGTCGCCTGTGCTTTTTCAAAATCTATTTTAGGATCCATCGTTGAAAACGTCTCAAGTAGATCGACCGGTTTATGTAGTCTCACACAGCCATGGCTTAATGATCTTACATCTTTGGAAAATAGTTCCGGCTGATTGGTGTCATGCATGTAGACTGAATACTTGTTCGGGAATAGATATTTGATCTTACCTAAGGCATTATGTTTTCCCGGAGACTGCATAAACCTGTAAGGAGGCAATCTGCGTCCATACTTATGCCAATTCACGTTATGCGGGTTAACCTTAGGTGAATGTTCCGAATAACCTGTATGGATCTCAATCTTTTTACTATTGGTATAGTTGGGATTTTTTTTGAGTTTAGGGATCATCTCTCCTCTAATAATACTCGCGGGTATTCTCCAGTATGGATTGAGAACAATCGTACGTACTCTGTTATAAAATACTGGTGTATGATGTCCTTTTCTACCGACTATCACACGCATTGTTTCCATGAGTTCACTCTCATCAAATACATACATAGTATACCCTGGGATATTCACCCAGATCTGATAACGGTCATGACTTCGTTTGACCCATTTCATACGGTCAAGATTAAGTTTGATACGAGCCACTTTTTCTTCTGCAGTTTCCCTAAGCGCTTTACGTGTCATAGATCCTATATATCCTGCATCTGTCAAACCATGTCTGGCTTGAAACTTCTTGACTGCCTGCAAAAGACAGTTATCGTATAGTTCTGTATTATTGTTTTCAGGGCAGGATTGATAGTCACCCTCTTTAGCTAATCTTTCTCTGATCGCCGGAATGACTGCATCACTCATACCAGGTTCAAGGTCTCTGAACTCAGGAAGTTTCTGCCATCCTCCTGCGCTTACGATCTCCTGATATTTTTTAAGGGCTACAAGTAATTTGTCATACAGAGGGAAAAGAGGTTTTGCTTCTTTAAATGCATGATCCAATGAACCGTGACTGATCGCTTCTATGAGCAGTGACTCAGGAGAAGAGAGCACGTCATGAACCACCCAGTCTGCATTTCGTTTATGTTTTAATTTCTTTTGAAATGCTTTCCAATCTATATTTCCATAAAGTGCATGTGACATGTACTTTTGGTAGAGTTTGGCAATTTCAAATTCATAGGCAACGATCTTTTGCTTATCTTCAGGTATCTCGAGAACTTTAAGTTCTTGATAACTGTTGTAAATAGCACTATTTCTATCGATTGTAATATCATTCTCTATCTGTTTAAAAAGATCTTTTGTATAGGTAGAGAACCCTGCTTCCGTGATCCACACTGGTTGAAAATTGAGCAGATCATACATCGCCTTGAGTCTCTCTTTGTCATCATTACTTTTGAGCATCAGAATGTTATCCATATCCATTCTTTCACTCTCTTTGATGATGGTCATATTTTCATCCATCATAGGTGTACGATAGGTAATTCGCTCTTTAGAGATAGCATTGAGTGCATGGATCAAACTTTTCTCTTTGAGTGCATGCTGCAGTAAAGAGAGTGCTGTATGTTTACTCTCTCTTTCTTTAAGGATCTCTCCTATGTGCTTGACATAAAGATTCATAAGACCAAGCTCTATTTTTACTTTATCTGCCCAGGATTCAGAGGTAAAGATCTTCTCCTCATCGGGCACAAGTTTTTTGTATGTTTCTACAAGCTCTGGGTGCAATCCTTTTTTGAAATCTGATTTAAGCTCATGTACCAACAATTCAGCATACTGTGTCAAATAATCTTTATCAACCCATACAGGTTGATAATTGATCGCTCTGTAGAGCTCTTGTACTTTTTTTGATGAAGATGTGACCGATTTTTTGATCTCTTCACTCATCTGTTGATTAAACTCTTTTTGTTCTTCCTGATAGATCACTTGATAATCTTCTACAGCTGCATGCACTACACTCAGACTCAGACATAATACTAAGACAATATATTTAAGTTTTAATTTCATCGGGGCTTCCTTATTTTATTTGTATCTCGCGATATCTTTAGGTTCTACGGCATTAAACTCATAATCAAGTATTTTCATTTTAGCAGAGTGAAGTAATATACGTTTTGACTGTGTACGGCTTCCATACTGCTCATCTCCTACGATAGGGTGTCCTATATGTGCAAGGTGCACACGGATCTGATGCGTTCTACCTGTTGTGATCTCTATAAATACTTTAGACTTTTTACCCTGTACCTCTTCAGGTTTGACGATCGTGTGTGCTTTTTTCCCTCTTACTGGGTCTATCATCGAGAATGCTTTCCCTTTTTTCACGGTAAATATAGGTTCATCTATCTCCACTTTTTCATACAGTACGCCTTCAACCCATGCGACATAATGTTTTTCTACATTACGATTCTTAAACTCTTTGATAGCACGTTCTATGAACGCTCTATTCTTACCTAGTAGCAATACACCTGATGTATCTCTATCGAGTCTATGCAACAGTTCTGCACCTTCTATGGAGTCTTGTATCTCATAGCTGTCTATTTGTGCAGGTTTATTGACCGCAATGATATCTTCATCTTCGTAAAGTATCTCTATATCCTCAGGATACTCTATACGGAAGATCGTATCGGTACGTATCTCAGCTCTTGCTATCTTTACTTTTTTATCTTCCACATAGACAAGTCCTCTGTCTATGAGTTCTTTCGCTTTATTATTTGAAATGCCCTGTGCTGATGCCAGAACTTTATATGCTTTATCTGTAGCCATTTATACTTCCTTGGTGTTTCTTATCCACTCTTTAAATTTATCGTTTTGTTCTCTATATTATAGAACACTTTTTATACTCTCTACTATCGGGCTAATATCACTCTTGTTCTTGATCACCGTATGTTTAAGCAATCCATGCTGCAACAATCTTTTCGAAAGGTTTGATGCTTCTACCACTGCAATACCTTCGATGGCATCAAATATATCTTTTTGATTGAAGTAGTGCTTTCCTGAGATGATCTTGCATCCAAACTGTGCTGCTTCTGCAGCATTATGCCCACCAATGGGTTCAAATGCACCTCCAAGTATCACTATATCACTCACCGCATACATATTGACCAATGCACCCAATACATCTACCAGCACAATGTCAGAGTTTAACACTTCATTTTGAGAATATCGTTGTGTACTACAGTGATGCTCCTGGGCAAAATCTTTCATCATTTTGGCCACTTTATCAAAACGTTCCGGATGACGCGGTACTAAAAGTAAAACCGCCTCGGGATGCTCTTTTTTAAATGCACCAAATGCATTTAATATAAGGGCTTCTTCGCCTTCATGTGTACTGGCTCCACATACTACTAAGCTTGAAGGTTTCTGGAGCTCTTTAGTTGCAGCAGGCAAGTAAGCCAACTTGATATTGCCCGTAACAATGACATTTTGAGCACCCAAAGACTCCAAACGTTCTTTATCTTTAGACGTTTGCGCATAGACTTCATCTATATGTTTGAAGATCTGTCTGTAGAGCCATCCCATCTTCTGATACTTAGGAAAAGATCTGTCACTCATTCGTGCATTGATAAGTAATGTCTTCGCCCCCCTGCTTTGTGCCAAAGCAAAAAGCAGATACCAAAACTCTGCCTCCATGACCACCAGTACCTTCTGTGGTTTTAACCATCCAAAAAGCAGAGGTTCAAAAGGCAGGTACCTGCTCTCTTTTGTATACGCTCTTATTACCTTGAAACCCGTATGAGTGGTGCTGCTCATACGCAAACTCTCTTGAGGGAATTGATCTACTAAAGATTGAATGGCTTTTGCTTCTCCAAAACTACACGAGTGAAACCATATACCATGAGATTTTAAAGGCTTGTTATGCCATAAAAAAAATCTTGCTGGAAGTGACGCTTTATATTTGGCTTTAAACGTAAATAAAAGTAAAAAAGGGAGGGCAATAAGATAAAGGAAAAAAGAAAAAAGACTATAGAGAAAAAAGAATGATTTCTCCATAGTGTATCACTTATGCTTCTTCTGTAACACTCTCTATATAGAGAATTCTTCCGCAGTGAGGACAGTTACAAATTTCATCTGCTTTGATCACATCTGAATAGGTTTTGTCATTGAGTTTCATGTAACATCCGTAACATGCCTGTTTTTTTACAGGAACGACTGCTGTATTCCCTGCCCAGATACGGATCTTCTCATAAAATGCAAGTACTTTTTGCTCAATATTTCTACTAAGGTTTTCTCTCTCAACAAAAAGTTCACCCTTGCTTTTTTCTATCTCAGCTTTTTCTACAGATACCACTTCATGTATCGCTTCAGATTCTGCTGAAAGTGTTTCCACTTTTTCAGTTGCTTCTTCTAAAAGTGCTCTTGTTGTTTCATTGATATTTTGAAGTCTGTCGATCTCTTCATTTGCAAAAGTCATCTTTTCTTTAGCGATATCTTCTTCCAAAGAGAGTGCTTTCATCTCTTTTTCTGTAGTGATCTCTTTAGATTTTTTTACATTTAAAGCCAATTGATCATTCAACATTGTAAGTTGCTCTTCAAATGTTTTTACTCTTGCTTCATTCTCAGCAATACTTGCATTTAAGGCATCAAATTCATCTTGTGCTGCCTTGATCTTTTTTTCTATTTTTGCTACTTTTTTATTTGCTGCTTCTAACTGCGGCGTATAACTGTCTATAGCTTTGTCTTTTTTTGAAAGCTCGATGAGCTCATTTAGATGTTTATTCAATCTCTGTCCTTTAGGAGTTTAAGGGTTCTCATACATTTGTTTGAGAGGTTTATACCATACTTTATATTGTTTCAATATGAAATGGGTTTTTTGAATTTGAAATTATAGCCAAAAGAGGTAAAACTTTCAACTCTTCCAAAATTATCTCTGCAAAAAACTTCTCACTCTCATAGTGTCCTATATCTACCATCATCAAATCTTCACTCATTGCCTTCATCGCATCATGATATTTAATGTCACCTGTCAAGAAACAATCAGCCTCGACCTCATCCATGAGTGAAGCCCCTGCACCCGTAGTTAAAGCAATAGATCTGATCTTCTCTTTTTTACCTATGACCTTGAGTGTAGGCAGGTTCAACTTCTCTTTTAAAAGTGCTAACAACTCTTTATAATGCCACTCTCCCTTTGTCGTGCATACAAAAGGATCTTGAGACTCTGTTTTAAAACCCAGCACTTTTTCAAAAACATATCTGTTTAAATGTGTTTGATCAAAATTGGTATGCAAAGCGATAAGAGACTGCTTTTTGAGTATCATTTTTTCAAGTAGATTTGAAGGGTATTTTGAGAAGTCAAGCTGTGTCAAATTTCCAAAGATAAGCGGATGATGCACAATAAAAAGTGTATTTTCCTCTGTACCCTCAATCATCTCTTGATCAATGTCCAATGCCACTACGATCTGAGATATCTCCCTGGACAACTCTCCTACGATAAGTCCGGAATTATCCCATTTCTCTTGCAGTTCAAAAGGACTTACCTTATCTAAATGATTATATATCTCTTGCAGTTTCATACTAATTGCTCGATGTTCTAACTCTTTTTGACTTCTCTAGTACTTGCTCAGTAAGTCCTTGTTTATAGGCAATGATCTCTTCTCTTGTCTCTTCAGAGGCAGTTGAGACGATCTGAGCAGCAAGGATACCTGCATTTTTTGCTCCGTTAAGTGCCACTGTAGCCACAGGTACACCTCCAGGCATTTGCAATATAGAGAGCACTGAATCCCATCCATCAATGGAGTTGCTTGACTTTACGGGTACACCAATTACCGGCAGCGGAGACATAGAAGCTATCATACCTGGTAAGTGTGCAGCACCGCCTGCTCCCGCAATGATCACCTGAATCCCACGCTTATGCGCATTTGCTGAAAACTCAAACAGTTTTTCCGGTGTTCTATGTGCTGAAACGATATCTAGCTCATATCCAACATTAAACTGTTCAAGCATCTGAGCTGCCTCTTGCATAACAGGAAGATCAGAATCTGACCCCATCACTATACTTACTACTACTTTTGACATGATTTTACCTTTAATAAACGTTTAACTTCTTGGGCCTTGTTAAGGGCATGATCCAAAGAATCAGAGAGGATCGTGACATGCCCCATTTTCCTTGAAGGTCTTGTCTCTTTCTTTCCATACAAGTGGATCTTTACCCCCTCTATCGCCATACACTCTTCAAACCCCTCATAATAGACCGGACCTTCATAACCAGGTTCACCTAACAGATTAAGCATCACTGATTTTTTCATCATCTCTGTACTTCCAAGTGGCAGATCAAGTATGGCACGAAGTAACTGCTTATGTTGGGAGGTCACCATACTGTCAATCGTATGATGACCACTGTTATGTGGTCTTGGGGCAACTTCATTGATCAATATATTCCCCTCTTTATCTATAAAGAATTCAACGGCTAAAAGACCCACCATATTAAGGTTTCTTATAATCTTTACTGCAAGAGTTTGGGCTTGTGTTGCTTGCTCTAAAGTAAGATCTGCAGGGCAAAATATCTCTTCGACCAGGTTGGTCTTATCGTTAAAAGTCATCTCTACCGCAGGGAAACAACGTACCTCATCAGCACTGTTTCGAGCTGCGATCACAGCGATCTCTTTATCGATATCAACCTTTTGCTCACACATTGACGTACCCTTTAAGAGTTCATCTTCACTATTATGAATGAGTGATACACCCCTACCGTCATACCCGCCTTTACGGAGTTTTTGCACAAATGGGTATGTAAGTTCACCATCTTTCAAGGCCTTTGCTATCTCATCTTCTTCACAACAGATAAACGGAGAGGTTGGAAGATCATGTTTAGCATAAAACTCTTTTTGGAGCCCCTTATCCTGGATCAATGCTAAAATATCAGGATCAGGGACTATTTTCAATCCTTCGCTCTTCAGTTTTTGAAGTGCTTCAATATTGACATTTTCAAGTTCAAAAGTAAGGATATCCACCTGTTTACCGAAATTATAAACATCATCAAAATCCGTAAAGTCACCTTTGACATAGACTGAAGCGACACTCCGGGCTGAACATGCTTCATCAGGATCAAGGATATAGGTTGAGATATCCCATTGACTAGCCTCTTGAATCAGCATCTTACCAAGCTGTCCACCAGCAATGATTCCCATTTTCAAACTCGAAGTTACCAGTTTTTCAATCAATAGTCTACCCTTTCCATACAGAAGCTAACTCTAGCCTCTAACACGTTCATTACGCTCTTGCTCTTGGTCCTTATAAAGCTGTGCACACCCGATGGAGAGTTCACGTACTTTCAAAATATAGTTCTGTCTCTGCGCCTGAGAGATCGCCTTTCTCGCATCAAGTACATTAAAGGCATGAGAAGCGACCATACACTGGTCATATGCAGGTAAAGGAAGCCCTGCATCCAAACAGACTTGACACTCATTAGAAGCATCTTCAAAATGCTGGAAGAGATTCTCTACATTGGCCACTTCAAAGTGGTATTTAGAGAATTCATACTCTGTCTCTTTATGTACATCACCATAAGTCGTCACGCTGTCTCCCATACGGTTCCATACAAGGTCATAGACGGAATCTACACCTTGTAAGTACATCGCAAGTCTCTCTGTACCATAAGTGATCTCAACCGCTACGGGGTCGCAAGCGATACCGCCAACCTGTTGGAAGTATGTGAACTGTGTTACTTCCATACCATCAAGCCACACTTCCCAACCAAGACCCCAAGCACCTAAAGTTGGAGACTCCCAGTTGTCTTCTACAAAACGGATATCATGCTCTTGTAAGTTCAGTCCCAAGTACTCTAAAGACTTCAAGTAAAGCTCTTGAATATTGTCAGGACTAGGTTTGATAAGTGCTTGAAACTGATAATAGGCGCCAAGACGATTAGGATTTTCTCCATATCGTCCATCTGTAGGGCGACGTGAAGGAGCTACATACGCGGCAGACCAAGGCTGAGAATCCAGACTTCTTAACAGTGTAGCAGGATGGAATGTCCCTGCACCGGAAGGAATGTCATACGGTTGCACAATATTACACCCTTGTTCAGCCCAGATATTGTTGTAGTTTTAGCAAGTAGTTCACTAAATGTAATGGCGTTTGTATTCATCTATTTTATCTCTTATATATTTATTATAGTATGGTTTCAATTTCAGAAGAGTCAAGCTCTACTTTTTTTGCTTTGCTGATCCTGTCCTCTTGAAGCTTGACCTTAAGTTCATCATCCTGCAATGCCATGATCTCAAGCGCTAGATACGCAGCATTGACTGCACCTGCTTTACCGATGGCAAGTGTACCTACAGGCATACCCTCTGACATCATGACCGTACTTAAAAGTGCATCTTCCCCTTTAAGTGATCCTGCATCTACAGGTACCCCAAGTACAGGCTTAGTCGTATTGGCCGCAACAGTACCGGCTAAATGTGCTGCCATTCCTGCAGCAGCTATGAATACCTGCGCCCCTTTGGCTTCTGCTGATTGAATATAGGTCTTAGTTCTATCAGGACTTCTATGCGCAGAGGTCACAACAAGCTCATAAGGCACACCAAATTTTTTTAATGTCTCAGTACATTCAACCATCACCTCATAATCGCTTTTCGAAGCGATAACAATAGATACAAATTTCATTGATTATCCTTTTTTACTCTTCAAATACTTATACATCTTTGGATTCTAACTTCATCGGTGTCGATGCTTCAGTCAGTCCCTTTTTTTCCAACGCTTCTGCTATCTCACGTCTTAGAATAGTATATCCTGGTAATGCCGTAGGTAAGAGAATTTGATTCAAATTACCGCTATGCACACACTCCAGCTCTTTACCTTCTTTAGTGGTGAGTTTTTTAAAGGTGATGACATATGATCCTGCTATTTCCTCTATGGTACCAATATCATTATCGACAAGTTCTACAGTCGCACCCACAGGTAAAACGATCTCTACAGAGTCACCTATACATGTTTTATCTTTACACTTCCACGTCAAGCCGTCTTCTGCCACAAGTCCTGCAACTTGATGGGTACCGTACTGTATAGAAAAGGCTTGCGACTCTGCATCATTTCTTTCAAAAGGACGAGAGACAAGATAGGCATCGGTAAACCCACGGTTTTGTGTAGTCCCCAGCTCACGCTGATAACGTTCTTCATCAAAATCATTTGCATAGTAATCATCTATGGCATGACGATAGGCTTTGGTTACCACACCTGCATAGTAAGGCGATTTTGTACGTCCTTCTATTTTTAACGAGTCTATGACACCTGACGAAAGTATTTCATCCACATGTGAAGCCATATTCATATCTTTGGCATTCATAATGTACGTTCCTACCTCTGACTCTTCTTCCAATCTGAATGTTGTACCCGATTCAGGATTGTGTGCGTAGATCTCGTAAGGAAAACGACAGTCATTTGCACAAGACCCACGGTTAGGTACACGACCGGTCTGGAGTGCCGAGATGAGACAACGTCCTGAGTAGGCAAAACACATAGAGCCATGTACAAAGATCTCAAGTTCCAAGTCAGGTAAATGTGTTTTGATCGCTTCACAATCTTTTAAAGAGATCTCACGTGCCACAATGATCCGTTTCACTCCAAGATCATAATACACTTCTGCGTCCATCGCATTCATCACATTGGCTTGTGTAGAAAGGTGGATAGGAATATCCGGTGCTATTTTATGGGCTATCTTCACAACCCCTGGAGAAGATACGATCAACGCATCCGGCTTAAGCTCTGCAATCTTAGCAATATGATTCTCATACAGTTTGATCTGTGAGTTAAAAGGGAATGAGTTCACTGTAGAGTAGACTTTTTTACCACGTGCATGTGCATACGCAATCCCTTCGGCATAAGATTCCATATCGAACTCTTTACCTGAACGTATACGCAGTGAAAAAGTACTTGTTCCACCATACACAGCATCAGCGCCATAGTTTAGAGCGATCTTCATCTTCTCCAAATTACCTGCCGGTGCTAAAAGTTCTACTTTGTTTTGATGTAACATCTGTTTCCTAAAGGGATTTATTTTGGTCTTATTTTACCCTATTAGTAGTAAAGAATAGTTTTTATGCTAAAATCGACTTTATGAACAAAAGAACAAGAATTGATATACACAACCATACTACACGCTGTAATCACGCCGAAGGTACTCTTGATCAGTACATTCAAAGAGCCATAGAACTGGGTATAGATATTTATGGGTTTTCTGAACATGCTCCGATGGATTTTGACCCGCACTACCGTCTTGCTTTTGAAGAGATGCAAGACTATACAGATGATGTCTTAAATGCTAAAGAAAAGTATAAAAATGAGATCAATATACTCTTTGGTTATGAAGTGGACTATCTTCCAGGACATATGGATGACCGTATTTTACAGGCTAAGGTAGACTATCTGATAGGTTCAGTGCACTTCATAGACAAATGGAGTTTTGACAACCCTGAATTCATAGCCGGATGGAGAGACAAAGATATCGACGAGATATGGCAAGCCTATTTTGAGGCTACGGAAGCGATGGCAAAATCCGGTAAGTTTGACATTGTAGGACACCTTGATCTTATTAAGGTATTTAAGTTTCTTCCCAAACAAGATGTAAGACTCTTAGCCAAAGATGCTCTTCAAGCTATCAAAAGATCAAATATGGTTCTAGAGGTCAATACAGCCGGCCTTCGTAAACCTATAGGTGAACTCTATCCTTCACGCGAATTATTGGAAGAAGCGTATGCACTTGATATTCCTATTACCTTCTCTTCTGATGCCCATGCTGTTGATCAAGTTGGGTTCAGATATGATCTTGCTACAACCCTTGCAAAAGAGATCGGATATACAAAAGCTGCTACTTTTGAAGGTCGTGATAGGGAATTGGTTAATTTTTAAGCACAAACCGTGATGTAACTAATTTATATATGGCTACAATATAGGATAATTTAAATTTTAGGAGAAGTTACATGGGTAAATTTGTAAATAATACAGATGAGTTTTTTAAATACTGCGAAGAGAATGAGGTAGAGTTTGTAGACTTTAGATTTACAGACATCAAAGGTGCATGGCACCACATCAGTTATAGAATGAGTGCAGTAACTGCAGAACAACTTGACGGTGGTCTTCCATTTGATGGTTCATCTATCGAAGCATGGCAGCCGATCAACAAGTCAGATATGCTTCTTAAACCAGATGTAGAGACTGCATTCCTTGACCCTTTCACTGCAGACAGTACTATTATTGTAGTCTGTGATGTTTATGACATCTACAAAGGTCAAATGTACGAAAAATGTCCAAGATCCATAGCGAAGAAAACACTTGAATACATGGCTGAAGCAAACATTGCTGATGTAGCTTACTTTGGTCCTGAAAATGAATTCTTTATCTTCGATAACGTAGAATTCAGAGATGATATCAACTCAGCATACTACAAAGTTGACACTGAAGAGGGTGGATGGAACTACGATACAAAATATGAAAATGGTAACATGGGTCACAGACCTGGTACAAAAGGTGGATACTTCCCGGTAATGCCAACTGACTCTATGGTAGATCTAAGAGCTGAAATGATGTTGCTTCTTGAAGAAGTAGGTCTTGAAGTAATGCTTGGTCACCACGAAGTTGCACAAGGTCAAGGTGAGATCGGTATCAAATTCGGTACACTTATCGAAGCAGCTGACAACGTACAAAAGTACAAATATGTTGTAAAAATGGTAGCACACCTTAACGGTAAAACTGCAACATTTATGCCAAAACCACTTTATGGTGACAACGGTAACGGTATGCACGTACACCAATCTATCTGGAAAGACGGGAAAAACCTCTTCTATAAAGAAGGTGAATACGCAAACCTAAGTAAAACAGCACTTGACTATCTAAGTGGTATCTTTAAGCACTCAGCAGCAGTTTCTGCATTTACAAATGCATCAACTAACTCATACAAGAGACTTTTACCAGGATTTGAAGCACCATCGATCTTGACTTACTCAAGCCAGAACAGATCAGCTGCTTGTCGTATCCCTTATGGTGCGGGTGAGATGGCTACAAGAATTGAAACAAGATTCCCAGACTCAACTGCTTGTCCATACCTTGCATTTGCTGCATTAATGATGGCAGGTCTTGACGGTATCAAACATGGTGGGTATGAAATGGTTGGACCAATGGATGAAGATCTATTTGAACTTAGCCTAGATGAGATTAGAGAGAAGAAGATTCCTCAAATGCCTCATACACTTAGAGAAGCTGTTGAAGGACTTATCGCTGATAATGACTTCTTGAAGCCTGTATTTAGTGCTGACTTTATCGATACATTCCAACACTACCAGTTCGAAAGACAGATCTGGCCTGATGAAGGTAGACCAACAGCATTTGAGTATATGACTACATACTCTTGCTAATATTTCCTTTCGGGCCTCTGCCCGAGAGACACTTCTTTTTTCCACAAAACATATCTATACATTTCATTTTAAAACTCATTTAGTCTACAATTTCTTTTATAGTTTTCATTATAAAACATCCCATATAGAACATTTTATAAGGTTTTCAATTTAAGAGTTCATATTTATGGTCTTAAAACGCCGTTACAGCGAATAAACTTATAATATATGTTAGATTATAAGGTTTTGGTTTTTAAGGATTAAACTTTGTGTTATGAAAGCTTTTAAAAGTCTTTTTTTAGGATATAAAATATAAATCTTACAACAATACGTACCACAAAATATATTATTAATTTTTTGTAACCCTATTGTGCTTATATTGTTATGAAGTTGTTATGAATAAATTTTAGAATTCACACGTTAACGATCCAAAGAGGAAAGAATTTTTCATAATAATATTGTAATTAAATTGACACAATATTGTTACAGATAAATTTTTAACATTAAGTCATCAAAAAACTATAAAGGTTATATAATGAAAAAAATAATTCATATGAGTGTTATATGTGCAGGAGCAATTGCTTTATCTCTAACAGCAGCTAGTGCAAAAGACAATAAAGGTCATGCCTATGGTAAACTTAAAGATTTTACAAAGTTTACACCATTAATACAATCTGCGAACTCAAATGACTGGGATGTGTCTGCACCATGGAAACTTCCAGAAGGTTATACTCAAAGCGTTGTTTCTGATGAGTCAGATCTAAATATTTATGATGGAGGCCGTGACGACTGGCATGATATGAATGTGGTTAATGAGACTGGTCCTCAGGCAGGTCGTTTCATGTACCGCACTCACGAACTGCGTCTTCCTGCAAGCCTGCCAGAAGGTGGTGCTATATCCGTAGTAGATCTAAAAACTGGTGAAACGAAATTGCTAGGAAGTGACCCAAGCTGGAATGCAGTAGACGGTATTCGCTGGACGCCTTGGGGCACATTATTATTTGGCGAAGAAACAACTGGTGGTCGTTTATTTGAAGTAGTTCTAAATGACGACATGATGTCAATTGCTGAAGTTATTGATCGTCCACAGGTTGGTCGTATGGCTCACGAAGGTATCGACCTTGATTCAGACGGTAATATATATGTGGTTGACGAGCACCGTGGTCGTACAAGTGGCTGTGATGGCGTTGTTCCTTGTGGTGGTGGTGTTTACAAGTTCGTACCAGACACTTATGGGGATCTTTCATCTGGTGAGCTATTCGTATTAAAAGTAAATGGTGCAGATGGTGTTGGTTCAGCTGAATGGGCTGGCCCAATCGATCCATTAAATGCACGTACTTCAGGAACTGAGTTTGATGGTCAAAGCTACCAGCGTCCAGAAGATCTAGAAATCATTGGTGACACTCTTTATGTAGCAATCACCGAAGGCCCTCGTGATGCAAAAACTGAAACTGATCCAGCTGAGGATAACTTTGGGCAGCTGGAATTCAAGAGCGAGTTATACGAAGGTCGTGTAATTGCGTTGAACATGAAGACTATGCAGGTAAATAACTTTGTTAAGCCAGGTGTTAACGTAGCAGTAGAAATTGGTAAGCCAGGTGATGAAGGTCATCAAACTGGTTTCGACAGTGTTGATAACCTTGCTGAAGCACCAAACGGTGACCTGATCATGATCGAAGATAACAAGCCATCTGATATCTGGTTCGCATCTACTAAGAAAGTAAACGAGTATGGTGCATCTAAGGAAGTTGAGCTGTTTGCTTCTCTGACTGACCCTGGTGCAGAAGGTACGGGTATCTACTTCAGTCCAACTGACCCTAAAACATTATATGTAAACATCCAGCACTCTGAGGCAGAGGATGGTGACGGTACTTGGGCGATCACTAAAAAATAAGTTCTTATAACTTAATTTTCATTATAAAGAAGTGGGCTTTGTCCCACTTCTTTTAATTAATTTTCCTCATATTCAAATAATCCTCTAAAATAAATATCTTCATTACTTATAAAAATTAAAATGAGAAAAAAATCAGTATGATCTATTTACAATAAAGCAGATTTGAAAATAGGTTTAATCCATGGTCATCTTGCTAGGGAAAACCTTATAAAATATATCACTTTATAAGGTTTTTATCTTATTTCTTATCTTTAAAAATTTGTAGCATATTTCATTAAATTTTATATAAAAACGCTAGTCTGCAAATAATTTCTTCTCTTTCTCTTTTTTAAAGAAGGTAAAATATGCCCAAAGTGTTGTTCCATACACAAAGATTGACATTATCACTACTCCGGTAGTAACTACTTCAAAAAGCTCTTTATACTCAAAACTTGACGGGATCATGTGAACGAGGATAATAGAGAGTGCACCCTTCATTCCTGAGAAGGTAAGTATAAACCACCCTTCAAATCCAACTGGCTTGATCTGCTCAAGCTTACTCCCCCAAAAAGCAAATTTTGCCATAGAGATTCCACGGATCAATGTGGTGATGATAAACATTGTGAATATCTCTACTTTATACTCCCAGAACTTCTCAAGGCTCACTATCTCTGCCAAAACAAAGAAGATCATGACCGCAGCGATATAACCAAACTCTTTTGTCATTCCATAGATATACTCCATCCGTTCAGAAGTTGTCGAGTCTATACCATGAAGACGGAGTCTCTGCATAAAGGTTTTACTCTTTTTGGATTCTTCTTCACTTAATGTTTTAATATCGATATCGATCCATGCCTTAGTTGCAATGATCGCAGTGATCAATGTCAAGATACCACTGATATGCAAATGCTCAGCCAATATATATGCGAAATAGGCTTCGATGATAAAGACAAATAGCTCTCCTCTCTTGTCATTGATCAATTTCATCATCATATAAAAGAGATATCCTAACCCTACCCCGATCCCCATACTCATTGCAAAGACACGTAAAGCATCCAATGTCGCTTCACCTGCATCGATGGTACCGCTCATCATCCAAGGAAGCCCTATGAAGAAGAAGGCGATGACCGCAGTGGCATCATTACCCAACGATTCACCCTCGATCAACACTTTGATGTCATGTCCTATCCCTTTAAAGCGTGAAAGTACCGACTGTACACTGACCGCATCGGTAGCCATATTGATCGCAAAAAGTGAAACGTATGCACCGAGCGTAAGCCCTTCATAGATTCCAAAATAATACATGCTTGCACCAGCTGTGATAGAAAGTGCCACTGCGATCACTGCAAGATAAAAGATACTCCACCCATGTTTCTTAATGTCACTAAAATGCAGATGCAATGCATCCCCCATAAAGATAAGCGGTATACAGAAGAGTATGATCGTATCAAAATAGTGTGGCAGGTCTATGGGTACTGCCATAGGTACATAGCTATAGATCGTATAAGAACCGATCAATAGTAAAAATACTGAAGGTATTTTGAATTTATTGGCCAATGCATCTGAAAAGACGACCAGTCCTAGTATTGTGATAAGTATGATCCCTGGTGCGAAACTATGCATGTCTATTCTCCATAATGATTATTTCTAGATGCTATTTTAATAGCTGTTGCATCTCAAGTAAACTTCTATAGCCTTTTTGAGATACCATATGTCCCTCTTCATCTATCAGTACGACAGAAGGAAAAGCATTGGCTCCCATAGAACGTGCTTTTGCAAAGTCGTGTTCCATGAGAACCTGAGCTCTTTCACTTTCAAAAAATGTTTTAAATGCTCTACTGTCCAACCCCATATCTTTCAGTAGCACCTCTAGAATATCTGGATTTGTAATATCTTGAGATCTTGTATAAAATGCTTCTTGTATCGTATGCAAATAACTAAAAGCACTTTGCATCCCAAAAAGTTCACGTACTGTAACTACGGCTTTACATGCCGGATAGGTATCATACTCAAAATGCTCTTTTTCAAACAGTCCATCTGAAAACGCTTGACCTGTTTTTTTCGATACTTGTTTCCAGTGTCCTTTTAGATACTCCTTAGACGTTTTATTCCAAGTCATCTCACCTTTGGTACGCAAACCGCCTACAACCAGTGAAAACTGATAGCTTTCAGACTCTCTCTTTAACAATGCTTCAATGACAGGAGCAAATCCCCAACACCATGAACACATAGGGTCAAGAACAAAGATCAACTCTTTTTGCATCCTAGAACAAGGTACCACTATCGTTGGAGACAGGCCTTAATGGTACTTTTCTTTTTGGGTGAAGTGGGTCATCTTCCTCTTCCATCTCACTTTCATTCTCGCTCTCATAAATAGGGTCTTCATCGATATTGATCGTAGGTGCAAAACCTATCTCACCATTGTCTGGATCTATATCTTCAATAATTGCAGTCTCATCAACCAAATATGGATTGTCATCACCATACATCTCTACTGGCTTTTTATAACTATCAGGGAGTGGAGACTGTGCAGTATACAGTTCTCCTTTACCTTCATATTCACCTCTGTAAACCCCTTCAGGTATATCAAATGAACGCTTTGTCTCCGGATACAACTCCAATAATTTTTTATAGTAATATGCAAATGCAGGTGCAGCCAGTGCACCTCCCGTTGCCCCTTTTCCTATACGTTTGTTATCATCTCTACCAAACCATACAATAGTTTCGATAGTCGGAGAATATCCACAGAACCATGCATCTATATTGTTGTTAGTCGTTCCTGTTTTACCTGCAAGTTCTATACCTTCTACTCTTGCATTTCTACCTGTACCTCTTTTCACAACATCTTTTAATACATCTGTCATCAAATACGCCTGTTCAGGTGTCGTGAAATCTTCTATCTCTTTAGGGCGTGTTTCATAGATCACTGCTCCCTCTTTAGAGATGATCTTACTTACCAGCCTAGGTTCTATCATATGACCTTCATTTGCAAATACAGAAAATATCTGTGCCATTTTAAGTGGGCTTAAGCCAAGGTTACCCAGCGCGATAGACATATCTCTTGGTATATGCGGTACATCCAAAAAGGCCAATCTTTTACGGATGGTACTTACGCCCAGATCAGCCACCAGGTTGATCGTAGCAAGGTTACGTGAATGTACCAGTGCTTCCCTGAATGGTACAAATCCTTTAAAATCACGCTCATAGTTTTTAGGAGCCCAGATCTTAGGTTTTCCTTTATAGTAATACTGAAAAGTTCTCGCTAGGTCCGTTAAAGGAGTTGCAGGATTGTATCCCATATCTAAAGCAGTCTGATAGATAAATGGTTTGAAGGCTGATCCGGGTTGACGTTTAGATTGTGTCACACGGTTATAAGCAGATTTTTTATAATTAGCCCCACCGACCATGGCCAATATATCACCGGTTTTACTCTCTACGGCTACAAATGCTGTATTCAGTGTAGAGGTTTCTGCTTTCTCTTTATATTTTTGAAGTGCTTTATTGTAGGCAAACTCAACGGCTTCATTTGCTATGGCTTGCTGTTTCATATCTACAGTTGTAACGATCTTATACCCGCCTGTACGGATATCACCCAGTTTCCCTTTAAACCGTCTCAATACCTCATCAACGATACCAGGAGCAATATTCTGTGTTAAAGACGTCCGATGAACCACAGGAGATTCTTTCACTGCTTTAAGATAGTCATCTTGCGTGATCCACCCTATACTTTTCATACGGTAAAGCACATTATTGGCGCGATCTAGCGCACGTTTATAATGTTTCAGAGGATTATAATAACTTGGTGCATTCGGCAAACCTACCAAAATAGCAGATTCCTTGAGTGTTAACTCATGGAGCTCTTTGTGAAAATAACCTTTTGCTGCTGTTTTAACTCCAAAATAATTATTTCCGTAAGAGATCTCATTCAGGTATCGCTCTATGATATCTTCTTTGCTTAACTCGTGCTCTATCTTAAGTGCCAAGATTGCTTCTTTGATCTTACGGGCAAGTTTCTTTTCATTGGAAAGAAGTTTATTCTTGATAAGCTGCTGGGTCAGTGTACTTCCTCCCTCAACAAAAGCACCGGCTTGAATATCTTTAATGATCGCTCTCATAATGGCATCAGGATTTACACCATTATGCTCGAAGAACCTTGTATCTTCCATCGCCACAAGTCCTTCTACAAGGTACCCCGGGATCTCATCATACGTTGCATAAAGACGATGTTGGTCTTTAAAAACGTATGCCAACTGTTCCCCGTTTCTATCATAGATAATAGAAGAGGTCTCAGGATTATAGTTGATAAGTCTATCAGCATCCAAGGATATCTCTTCGTACGCATAAATAAATGCTGCAGTCAATGCCACACCAAATATCATTGCCAAGATAATGGAACCTTTTACTAAACTATTGAACACGCAGAACCTTTATGATAGATATATACATTTTTTATTTTAATGCTTATTGTACCGTGTTATGGCTAATGAGTGCCAATGCATGTCTGATCTTCTTTAAAGATACACCCAAATTAAGTATCACTCTCATAATAGGCTTTTCCACGGTAGGCTGACGTATCGCTCCTACAAGATACCCTTGAGCCATTAACCCTTTTTGTACGAACAGCGCATGCTCATTACTGGGCATCTCTATAGGCACAATGAGACTCAGACAGTTCACGCCCAGCTGTTTTCTTACGGCTATCTGCCGCTCCAATATCTTCTTTCTATAGGTTTCTGCATTTTTACGGATGTGTTTTACATTGACCAGCGCCAATGCCGTATCAAATACAGAAGGAGCTGTAGAGTAGATGATGGGCTTTGCACGGTTTTCAAGGAAAGAGATCACATTTTTTGATGCGAGGATATAGGCACCATAAGAACCGTAGGCTTTACCCAGCGTACCCATCTTGATATGTCTTTTATTGATCTTAATGCCATAATATTCAAAGATACCTAACAGATTTAATCCAAGTACTCCCGCACTGTGTGCTTCATCTACGATGAGCATTGCTTTGACTTCATCGGCAAGATCAAAGATCTCTTTTTTACAAAGATCGCCACCCATGGAGTAGACACCTTCGACAGCGATGATCTGTCTTTTGGCCGGATGCGTTTCTAACTTCTCTCTCAGATCATCCACGTCATTATGTGCAAAAGTTACTACACGGTCACCTAAAAGCTGTGACGCCATTACACCTGAAGCATGATACTCTTCATCCATAAAAAGCATATCCCCTTTACGGACCAATGCCTCAATCAATGCCATATTCGCAAGAAAACCAGAACCCACTACCAGTCCTTCTTCAAACCCATTATACTCTGCCAGGGTCATCTCAAAAATTCTATGTATAGGATGATAACCATTGACCAGCATACTCGCCTTAGAACTTACTGTTTCATACTCATTGACAAGTTTTACAGCTTTTTTGAACTGTTTTTTATTGAGAGACAATCCTAGATAATCATTAGAAGCCAGGTCATCCAACCTGTCATCAAAGATCTTACGTTCTCTAAATCGTCCTGCTTTTTTTAAGGCTTTTAGTTCATTTTCATACATATTAATTTTCAACCTTTATCCATGGCAAGAGCGTTTCTACTTGCAGTCCCATTGCCGTACTTTCATATCCATCGACTGATTTGATATACTTTTTACAAAAACCTTCGACCATACAACCTCCAGCTTTACCTTGCCATAATCCACTTTCAAGATATCTCTCAAGATCCTCTTCTTCAAAGTTGGAAAAATGATAATGTGTCGCTGAAATATCTGAAAATGCAAGACTCTTTGACCTGTAGTGGGCAGAGGAGATAATAGAGATAGTAGAACCGCTTTGTATCTTTAAAATGCGTCTTGCATCTTTTACATTTTTGGCTTTTCGTAAGGATAGTTCCATCAGCAGCGGCTATCACCGTATCTGCACAAAGCAGCGGTGTCTCCAAACCAAACTGACGAACAGCCGCATCCAACTTGCCTTTACTTGCAGTATAGACAAAGTCTTTTGCTATGGGCGTAGTGATCTTCTCTTCATCATATGCTACAGTTCTTTGGACAAAGTCCACCCCAAAATTATTGAGAAGAAGCGCCCTGCTTTCTGAGGAGGAGCATAAACAAATCCTAGCCATTACAATCCTCTAAGAGATACACCTAACCATAACGCTACTATCCCTAACACAATATTGATCGGTAAAAGTAAATTTGGGATCAGACTGAGTTGTGCCTTGGCTTTAGCAACATCACCTGCAGAAAAAAGCTTCCATGCTTTTGCACGTTTGATATACATATAGGTGTAATTCACTGCCATGATCGTCCAAATAATCTCTTTAGAAAGGAATAGTGATTTGAGATCACCATGGTGTCCACCTGTGGCAATCGCCATGATTAAACCTGTGATAAATAAGATCACAATGAACAGCATTACAAGATTAAAGAGTCTGCCTGTAATCTGCAGAGTGAGTCCCAATCTTTGTTTAGGTTTCAACATAGAATCCATTACATCATCATGCAGCATCTGCGATCCAGTTACACCACCTCTGCTAATGACTGGATGGACTGCCACACGGATCGCGATCATACCCCCTACCCAGATAAAGGCAGCCAATACATGTAAAAAAACGATCAAATGACCATAGTTACCAAATAGTTCTGTCATATTAATTTCCACCTTCTAATACTTCACTCAAATAGACTTTTGCTTCTTCCAGTGCAGTAGTGATCTTACTTGGATCTTTTCCGCCCGCCTGTGCAAAGTCAGGACGTCCGCCACCCCCGCCACCAACGATCGGGGCAATTGACTTGATCCAATCACCTGCTTTGATCGGCGTGTTTTTAGACCCTGCAGCCAACAGCACCTTATCACCCTTTTTCATAAAGAGCATCACTGCAATATTGTCATATTTGTTCTTGAACTCATCGATCATCGTTTTGATATCACCGTTTTCAATTTCTTCTACGATAACATTCACACCATTCACTTCAACTGCACTCAACTCTTTTTGAGAACTGCTCAAAGCAGAAGCAAGTTCACCTTTAAGTGTTTTAACCTGCTCTTTGAGTTTAGTAATCCCTGCTATCGGGTTTTGGTTCTTAAGCTCTGTTTTAATCTCATTAAGTTCATCTCTTAATACATTTACCGCTTCTCTTGCAGCATTTCCACAGATCGCTTCTATACGTCTTACACCGGCACTTACACCGCTCTCTTTCGTGATCAAAAACAGACCTATCTGAGAAGCATTCTCTACGTGTGTACCACCACAAAGCTCTATAGAGTCTCCCTCAAAACTTACCACACGTACTTCATCACCATACTTCTCACCAAAGAGTGCAATAGCTCCAGAATTCTTCGCTGCATCTGCAGACATCACTTCTGTTTTCCGCGAAATGGCTCTAGAAACTTTATCATTGACCCATGCTTCAACTTTCGCTATCTCTTCAGCTGTCATTGCTTGTGGATGAGAGAAGTCAAAACGCAATCTTTTATCATCATTGAGTGAACCCGCTTGTGCGATGTGATCTCCCAAAATCTCTCTAAGTGCAGCGTGCAGCAAGTGTGTTGCAGAGTGGTGTTTTTCTATCTCGATGCGGCTGTTGTCTACTACTGCCTCTACTTCATCTCCTACAGAAAGTTTACCTTTCACTTCAGAGAGGTTCATCTCTAAGAACTTTCTCGTGTCAAGTACTTTTACATCTGTATTGAGTGTTCCTACATCACCTGTCTGTCCACCTGATTCAGCATAAAATGGTGTTTTATCAAGAAGTACCCAGCCTTTACCATCAATGCTTTGTACTTCTTTGAAGTTCTCATTAAGAAGTGCCAGCACTTTTGCCTGAGCACTACTGCTTGTATATCCTACAAATTCATTGGTATCAAACTTCTCTTTGAGTGCCTTAAAATCACCTGTCTCAGCAGCATCACCTGTACCTTTCCAGTTGGCTTTGGATTGTGCTTTTTGTGCTTCCATCTTTGCATCGAACGCATCAATATCAAGCTTGATATTTTTCTCACGAAGCATATCTTCCGTAAGGTCTAACGGGAAACCATATGTATCATAGAGTTTAAACGCTACTTCTCCATTGAAGACATCTGAAGTATTTTGCAACTCTTCATTGAAAAGTTTGATCCCTGCTTCGATCGTATCGAAGAAACGCTCTTCTTCAAGTTTCATTGATGTTTTGATCGCTTCAGATTTACTATTAAGGTAGTCATACTGTCCACCCATCAATGCAACCAGTGTATCTACCAGTTTATACATGAATGGTTCTCGTAGTCCAAGCAGATATCCGTGACGGATCGCACGACGCATAATACGGCGAAGTACATAGCCTCGTCCCTCTTTGTCAAAGTTCACACCTTGTGCAAGTAAGAAAGAACATGATCGTAAATGGTCAGCGATCACACGGTATGAAGCTGAATTTGCTGCATCAAAATCATAAGGCGCACCAACAAGTTCAGCGATCTTCTCCAAGAAAGGCATAAAGAGTGAGGAGTGATAATTATTTAACTTACCCTCTTTGATCGCAACGACTCTCTCAAGTCCCATACCTGTATCGATACTAGGTTTAGGCAATGGATTCAATGTCCCTGTCTCATCACGGAAGTACTGCATGAATACCAGGTTCCAGATCTCTAGAAATCTATCACCCTCTCCACCCATTTTATCTTCTGGACCGTTGAAGTTTTCTTCTCCCTGATCATAGAAGATCTCAGAACAAGGACCGCAAGGCCCCGTGTCACCCATCTGCCAGAAGTTGTCTGCATCTCCAAAACGAAGGATACGATCAGCTGCTATATGTTTTTTCCATAGCTCTTCAGCTTCATCATCACTGTCATGTACAGTGACCCATAGTTTTTCAACAGGCAGATTCAAATACTTCTCACTTGTGATGAACTCCCATGCATACGCGATCGCTTCTTCTTTGAAGTAATCTGCAAAAGAGAAGTTTCCTAACATTTCAAAAAGTGTATGGTGACGTGCCGTGTAACCAACATTATCAAGGTCATTGTGTTTTCCCCCTGCTCTTAGACACGTTTGTGAAGAGGTTGCACGAGGTGTAGCAGGGATAGGTGCTTCACCTGTAAAAATGTTCTTAAACTGTACCATACCGGCATTGGTAAACATAAGTGTCGGGTCCTCTGGTACGAGTGGAGAAGAGGGTATGAGCTGATGCCCTTTACTTTGAAAAAAGTCTAGAAATTCTTTTCTGATATCCATGATAAAACTATCCTAAAATTGTGTTGTATAAATTGAGGATATTTTATCTAAAATGTGGTTATTTGAAGGTAAAGCGATAGATATTTACTTACTTCATGATCTCTATGCATGAATCATGAAGCAAACGATTCTCTATTTTCTATAGATAAAAAACACACTGGTCATCTATATCGTAGTCAAAACTACCATCACCATAGGTAGTGCCGATACCAAATGATGCACACTCGTACGGTATGCCACCTTTACCATCATATGTATAATCAACAATACGTACAATATCATCAAACGAATCACCATATACACCATCTAGGCCATAAAAATCAAATTCGCAATCTTCACCCGGATAAAATGAAAATTCTCCATTGGGTGCTGTTTCATCCCAATAGTCCATAGAATCACAATGTATAGGGATACCGGCGTAGGAGTAACCTGCCTCATCAACTAAAAAAAGTGTTGTCAGTCCATCATTATAATCATCGCTTCCACCTCCACACCCATTCAGTGCCACTACCGATAGAGTGGATACCATTAACATCATAAACTTTTTCATACTAGTTCCCTTTTTTATTAATATAAAGAATCGTACACCATAATTGTGTTAGATTTGTGTCAATAATTTAGCAATTTTTTCACTTCCCTTCTTTTCAACGATCTCTATAAGACCTTTGCTTTTATCTGCCAAGTTTTCATCCAGCAGTGAAAGGACTTTTTGGGTATCTATCTCTTTTTCTCTCATGATCCACGCAAGATCTCTTTGGACTAAGAACTGTGCATTATGGAATTGATGGTCACTTGCAGCATACGGATAAGGGATATATAACGTAGGTACAGCAGTAGCAGAAAGTTCCCACAGTGTAGAAGCACCAGCACGCGCTACCGCAATATCTGCTTCCTTCATATAGGCTGCCAGTTTATCTGTAAAGCCAAACACTTCAGCTTCTATCCCCAGATTATGATAGGCTTTTTGTACCTCATCGATATTATTCTGTCCCGCCTGATGGATGATCTTAATGCCTCTGTCTTTAAGTTGGGGTGCTATCTGTAAAGCAAGATCGTTGATAGCCTTTGCACCTTGTGATCCTCCAAGAAAGATAATGGTACCAACCTTATCTCGTATACGGGCATTCTCAAAAAACACCTGTTTGATCGGATAGGCTTTGATAGGACTCTCATCTAAATATGAAGAGATGAATGCTTTAGCATGGGATTTGAGCAGTTTGTTGAGCGAACCAAGTGCAGCATTTTGCTCATGGATCACCAAAGGAATGCGTAGTATCTTGGCTGCAAAAGCTGTAGCTGCTGCAGAGAAACCGCCTACAGAAAAGACTACTTTTGCCTTATGTTTCCTTAAAAGTTTGATGGCTTGCAATGTTGCCTTGGCCATCATCAAAAGAGATTTGACCTTGCCTAATGCACCCTGGTTGACAACACCGCGTGTTTCAAAAAAATAGGTGTGTGAAAAGTCATTATCATTTTCAAACCACTGTTTGTCCTGTCCTTTGGTTGAACCGATATAGATCAACTCTTCATCCTGCAGATGCTCCTTGACCGCCTTGATAATAGCCAAATGTCCACCTGTTCCACCACCTGTCATCACGATGCTCATCGTATTCTTCCTTTAGCGTCTCTTGGTACTTTTTTAGATATCATCAACACCATCCCTATAGCGATACAAGAAGCCCATATATGTGAACCTCCATAACTCAAAAACGGTACCGCGATTCCTTTAATAGGTGTGATCCCGGAAATACCATAGGAGTTAAGGATAAATGCCAAAGCGATCAGTAATCCCACCCCAATAGAGAAAAGATAATACATAGGGTTTTTCACCTTTGAAGCGATCTTGAAAATACGGAATACAATGAACATCATCGTCAATGTAACCAGAGTAAGCCCAAGAAACCCTAACTCTTCAGTGATACCTGCCAAAATAAAATCCGTATGTACTTCACTCAAATATCCCAGTTTAAACTGACCATTGCCCAAGCCTTCTCCCCAGAGTCCACCATTATGAATGGAATTAAGCGAGTTAGAGATCTGATAGGGTTCTTTTCCTGTTTCTATACGAAGGTTCTGTACCGATTCAAATGGCAGTACAGAGAGTATATTGTCTTGTACCGTACCCCACCAACTTTTGATCCGTGCCATACGGTGAGGGGCAAAAAGGATCAGCCCTACAAATGCTGCAAGGCCACTTGAGATCAGTGTGAGGAAAAATTTCCAAGAGCTACCGATAAACAGGAAGAGTATCGTCAATGTAACACCCAATACCACCACTTGACCAAGATCTTTTTGAAATACTGCGATGATCACAACAGCGACAAGGAAAACAAAAAGATAGGGTGTAAAGGCTCGTACTTCTTCCCAAAATCCCATTTTTGTTTTATCCAATAGTTTGCGTGAAAAGCTCCAAGCCAAAAAGAATATAAATCCTACTTTGAAGAACTCAACAGGTGCTATGGACATCGGTCCTACACGTATCCATCTCTTTGCACCCCCAACGGCATTCACCAGTGAAGAAGGTAAGAACTGCATGACGATCATCAAGAGAAAAAAGCTTACAAACAATAACATACCCACTCTTGAAAACCATCTGTCAGGATCCATTTTGCTCAAGAGTACCATCGTAACAAAACCTATAAATATAGCCATCATTTGCCGTATAAAAAAGTGGAAATCCATATAATTGAAGTGTTCTACAGTATACGCGGAGAGAGAATAACTCATCACTAATGAAAGTGTTAAAAGTGCCATAACACCTGCTAAAAGGGGTTTGTCTATCATATCATATTCTCTTTTGTTAATAATGAGTATTTTATCAGATTTAACAGATAACTTTGATAAAATTACACTCTATAAGAGGGAAATATGAATAAAGAAATACAAAATAAAGCAATACATCAAAGAAAGAACAAAATTTCTGTGCTTTTTTTACTCTTACTCTTTATGATGTTGATTTTTCTGTTTTCAGTCCTTAAAACGATCTCATCAGACAGACGGATCCCCAGCCATAACTCAACCATACATGACCGTTCTTTCCGTGGAGCCATTATCTCTCAAGATGGGTATACGCTCAGCAGTTCACAAAAAACCTACCAGGCTGTGATACGCGGTGCAAGTATCGCACCTGAGAAAAAAGCGCTTTTTGTCAAACTCTTCAGTATCTATAGCGGCATTCCTGAAGAGAAACTTCTTAAAAAATTTAAAAATCGTAAAGGTAAAGAGATCAAAGGAAATATTATCCTCTCTAAGACCATTAATTCCCGTTCAGCGATGCAGCTCAAGTCACTCGCCTATAAATTGCGAAAATTGGATGTTTTTCGGTCCATTAAAACCCGTAGCGGTATCGAAGTTGTCTACGGATTGGATATCATAGAAAATGGTGAAAGCAGACGTTTCCCCCTGAAAGATGTCTTAAGTCCCATATTGGGCTATGTAGGTGACAAAAGTGATGGAAAATACACCCGTCCTTCAGGGAAAAAAGGTCTTGAACGTGCCTATGAAAAGCATATCACCTCGAAGAAAAATGGTTACTTCAAAGGTAAACGTGATGTCGCCGGTAGGGTCATTCATGATAAAAACAGTATCAAGATAAAACGTGTTGATGGTCTGGATCTTCATCTCAATATCCCTCTTGCATTCCAAAGACGTGTGGAACTCATGCTAGACCAGATGAAAGAGAGCATTGATGCTGATGAGATCATTGCAGGAGTGATGGAAAGCAGTACAGGTAAAGTACTGAGTCTGGCCAGTTCAAATCGTTATGATCCTTCACATATTCAACAAAAGGACATCGCAGCACTTGTCCCAAAATTTACAGAGTACCCTCATGAAGCAGGTTCTGTAATTAAACCGCTTACCGTTGCACTTGCACTTGATAAAAAAAGGGTGACCCCCGATACCTGGTTTAAAACGGGTTATAAAAAATTTGATATCACCGGTGGGAGAAAAGTAAGTGATGATCACTATTATGAATCTATCCCAGTGACTGATATCATCGTACACTCTTCAAACATCGGTACATCTCAGATCGCATGGAAACTTTCAGGACAGGAATTTAGGGAAGGACTGCTCAAATTTGGTCTTGCACAAAAAACGGGCATTGACCTCTCTCGTGACCTGCCAGGTTCTATCAAATCGGTCAGATTACTCGATCATAAAATGCATAGGGCCAACTCTTCATTTGGCTACGGTATGATGGTGACACATACCCAAATGCTTAAAGCCTACTCCGCTTTTAACAATGACGGACTCACAGTCACACCACGTTTGGTCAATTACCTGCAAGATGCCCAAGGCAAGAAGTATACACTTCCTCCTGAAATTGGGGGCGTGCAAGTCATCAGCAAAAAAGCTGCCAACCAGATGCATGACATTCTTTTAGAAGTGGTCAAGCGTGGTACAGGGGTCGCTGCACAATACCCCGGGCTTGAGATCGGAGGAAAAACCGGGACGGCACACATTGCAAAAAGAGGTCGTTATGTACGGGAGTATCACAGTAGCTTCTATGGCTTTGCTAACGATAATGAAGGACACAAATATACGATCGGTGTATTGGTCATACGTGCCAAAAAACGATTTAAGTACTATGCATCACAATCAGCCGTACCGACATTTAGAAGAATCGTAGATATCCTTGTAGAGTTAGATTATCTTACACCTGAAGGTGGTGTAGAGGTGGTCAGTCCGGAGATAAAAATAGAACCTAAAGTACCGCCTAAAGTCATAGAAGAACCTGTAGTATCTCAGACAAAAGCGAAGAAAAAAGTGACTGAAACACCAGTGAAACAGCCATCAACCACAGTCAAAGAACTTTTTAAAATTGAAAAGAAACCCGCACCAAAACCTCAACCTAAGCCGGTGGAGACAACACCTGCAAAAGACAAAGCGCCGCATGAACTTTTTGAGGATCTATTTTAGATCCACAAGTTATCTATCAGTCTGGGTTTACCTACCCATGCGGCAACCAGAATGATTGTATTGCCTATCTCCACTGTCTCAAGTGCATTAAATTCTCTATCTACGATAGCCACATACTCTACTTTATCTGCATCCTCAAGTATACTTAACATCTCTTTTTTGATCACTTCAGTATTGAGTTCACCTCCCATGATCATGTTCGTGGCACGCTTTAGTGAACGGGCAAGACAAAGTGCACGTGTTTTTTCTTCACCTTGCAGATAGACATTTCGGCTGCTGAGTGCCAGACCACTCTCATCCCGTACGATCTCACAGGGAATGACATTGACATCCATAAAATAATTCTTGACCATTTGCATGATAAGGGCTAACTGCTGTGCATCTTTTTTTCCAAAATAGGCATTGCTTGCCCCACTGAGATTAAGAAGTTTCATCACCACTTGCAGCATACCGTCAAAATGGCCGGGACGTTTTTCCCCTTCTAAAATATACCCACGCACGGCAGGTGCACCTATAGAGAGTTCATCCTCATCATACATCGCATCTATGGTCGGCATAAAAAGTATATCTACACCTGCCAACTGACAGATCTTTGTGTCTGCTTCTTCTTTACGTGGATAGGCGTCTAGATCTTCCCCTTCCAAAAACTGTGTAGGGTTAACAAAAATAGAGACAATGAGATGGTCATTTTTTTCTCTAGCCTGTTGGATGAGTGAAAGATGGCCCTTATGCAATGCCCCCATAGTAGGGACAAAACCTACAGAACCCAATAATGTTTTTTTTGCTTCCTGTAAAGCCTCTATTGTCCGAACGATAACCATCTCTAACCTCATATTTCACTATATTTTGATAGAATCATATCAAAATAAATACCTATAAATAATTAAAACCCCCAAGGGGACGTCATTCTAGGGCTTGACCCGGGAATCTACAAGTTTATATATAACTCTGATTTTGGATCCACGGGGCAAGCCCGAGGATGACGAAGTACATAAGGAATGCGTAACATGGATGCATACGAATACAGCGAATTACTCAAATCACTTACTATCAAAATGGACAATATTAAAAATATTGTAAAACCTGATACCTTGCAAGCAAGACTCAAAGAGATAGAAGAGATGCAGCAAGATCCTGATTTTTGGAACGATGCAGCCAATGCCGGAAAGATCTCTCAAGAAAAGACAAAAACTGAGCGTATCTTGGTAACCTATAACAATGCCTATGATGCCGTACATGATGCCAGTGAATACTTTGAACTCTCCAAAGCAGAAGGTGATGAAGAGACCCTGGAAATGCTCTATGAAGATGCGGAAAGCTTACAGGAAAGTACCAATGCCCTGGAGGTACAGATGATGCTCAGTGGTGAACATGATGGCGCGAATGCCATCGTTTCTATACACCCGGGAGCTGGTGGAACCGAATCACAAGACTGGGCGAGTATGCTCTACCGAATGTACTTGCGCTGGGCAGAGAGGCATGACTTCAAAATAGAAGGCTTGGACTATCAGGCTGGAGAAGAAGCCGGTATCAAAGATGTCTCCTTCATTATCAAAGGTGAAAATGCTTATGGATATCTCAAAGTAGAAAATGGTATCCATCGACTGGTGCGAATCTCTCCTTTTGACTCTAATGCCAAACGACATACTTCATTCTCTTCAGTGATGGTCTCACCTGAGGTGGATGATGACATCGACATCACCATCGAAGACAAAGACCTACGTGTTGACACCTACCGTGCGTCAGGTGCAGGTGGACAACACGTCAACAAAACAGAATCAGCCATTCGTCTCACACACTTACCGACAAATATCATCGTACAGTGCCAAAATGACAGAAGCCAGCATAAAAATAAAGCTGCCGCTATGAAGATGCTCAAGTCCCGTCTTTATGAGTATGAAATGGCTAAAAAACAAGCGGTTTTAGATGGTGTTGAAAAATCAGATATAGGTTGGGGACATCAGATACGATCTTACGTCATGCAGCCTTACCAACAGGTCAAAGATACAAGATCCAACCAGGCCTTTACCAATGTAGATGCCATACTTGATGGAGATATAGATAAGTTACTTGAAGGTGTACTTATCGCGCAAGCGAAGTAGTATTAGAGCAATTCAGTCTACTCCTTTTCCTCATTCTCTTTTTCTTCCTCTTTAGGTAAATATTTAGAGATCGTTTTTGTGATCACCAAGGCTGCAAAAATAGCTAAAATAAGCATAGAGGTGTTATAGAGTATCTCCATTAGCTCTATTTTCATACTTTCTCCTTCAGTATCTTATCTTCGATCTTATACGCAACATCGCAACGTGCTTCCATGCTCTCATCATGGGTCACCAGTAAAAGGCCCGCACCTGTCTCTTTTGTATACTCCAAAAGCACATCCATAACGAGTTCTGCAGTCTCTTTGTCCAGGTTTCCAGTCGGTTCATCCGCAAAAATAATACGTGGACTCTTACTGAGTACTCTGGCGATAGAAACACGTTGCTGCTGCCCGCCTGAGAGCTCACCGATCTTTTGTTTCATCAGTTCCTTGATCTCTAACTTTTCAAGTATAGCATCGTCGATCTTCTCTGCACTGAGCATACTGGCCACTTCGACATTTTCCATGGCTGTCATACCTTTAAAGAGGTAGTGAAATTGAAAGATGATCCCTATATCATAACGGCGAAGTGCCTCAATGGATCTTTCATCAAGCGTGTAAAGATCTTTTCCTAAAAGGGTTACGCTGCCTTTATCGGGTTTGATAAATGTTGAGAATATATGTAAAAGTGTAGACTTACCGCAACCGCTTCTACCAATGATCGCTGCACTCTGTGAAGGTTTCAAAGTAAAGTTTACATCATGAAACAAAAGGGTATCAAAACCATGAGAGATATTTTGTGCTTCCAATAAATATTGGGACATCTGCTGCCTTTAGATTATTTGGCATATTTTAACATAAACAAAGTAAGGGAAGTGTTGTAATGTATAATTTGTGATTTTTATAGAAATAGTCTTTTAGCTTGCTGTAAATTTGAGAATTGTTGAGAAAAAAAGGGGAAATTTGGAAACCTACCCAAACAATTGTTTGGGTAGGGAAAAAAAGATAAGGGGGACCCTTATCCCATTTGTGCAGCAACTTCAGCAGCGAAATCTTCTTCTACTACTTCAATTCCTTCACCTACTTGCAGTCTTACAAAATGTACGATCTCGGCAGAACCACCAGCAGCTTTTGCTTTTTCTTGAACGTATTCAAGAACTGTTTTGCTGTCATCCATTACAAAGTTTTGGTCAAGAAGACACTGCTCTTGATCGAGTGTCGTATTGTCAGCGATAAATCTTGCGATCTTACCTGGAAGGATCTTGTCCCAGATCTTCTCTGGTTTACCTTCTGCAGCCAATACTGCTTTAAGTGCTTCTTCTGCTTCAGCCATAACCTCTTCAGTCAATTGGCTCATAGAGATATATTGAGGAACATTTTTAAGTGTTTTACCAAGTCTAGTAAGCTCTTCATTCTCTTTTTCGATAGCAATAATTCTACCTTTAGTCTCTTCTTCTACGAATGTAGGATCAAAGTCTTTATAAGAGAGTGTACTAGGTGCCATTGCAGCTGCATGCATTGCTACCTCTTTAAGTACCGGAGTCATCGCTTCAGCAGTTGCAGCTGAATCACATTTAGCTTCGATGATCACACCGTTTTGTGCATTTGAGTGAATATAACCGTTTACTGCTGTGTTCTCATCAGCATTGATCATTGCAGCTCTTCTTACTACAAGTTTTTCACCTATCGTTGCAATTTGCTGAGAAAGGTACTCAGCAAATGGCTCACCATTGATCGTTGAAGCATTGATAGCATCTGCATCAGCAAGATCATTATCAAATGCATGGTTTACAACGGTTGAAAGCAATGCTTTAAATTTATCATTTTGTGCCACAAAGTCTGTCTGTGAATTGATCTCAACGATTACTGCTTTTTTACCTTCAACTTTAACAGCAATAGAACCTTCAGCAGCTGTTTTACTTGCTTTCTTCGCAGCAGCCCCCATACCTTTGTCACGTAACCAAGCAACTGCTTTGTCCATGTCTCCATCAGACTCAGCAAGTGCTTTTTTACAATCCATCATACCAGCATCAGTCATCTCTCTGAGTTTTTTGATATCTTTAGGTCCGAAGTTTGCCATAATTACGCCTCCGCCAATTCTTTTGCAGATGCTACAGCGTCTCTAAAATTACCTTTAAAGCTGTATTTTTCTTCCATTACTTCAATTTGAGCATCAGTCATGTTTGCTACGTCTGAGAATGTATGGAAACCTTCATCATTGAGTTTACCTTGGTATACTTTACCAACACCAGCGATCTTAGTAAGATCATCCGCTTTTTTCTCAGCTTTAGGAGCAGGTGCTGTTTTCTCTTCTACAAGTGCTGCAACTTCTTCTTCAGATGCTGGTTCAGCAGCAGCTTCTTGTGCTACTTCAGCCATTACTTCTTCGATCTCTGCATCTGCAGTAACTTCTGCTACTTCTCCACCAGTTTTCTCAGCATAGATCGCTTGACCTTCGATGATCGCTTCAGCCATTTCTTTACAGAAAAGGTTGATTGAACGGATAGCATCATCATTTCCTGGGATTGGATAATCAACCATATCTGGATCACAGTTCGTATCTAGTGGTGCAACAACTTTCATACCAAGTCTTCTTGCTTCTTTAACAGCAATGTGTTCTTTCACTGAATCGACAACGAACATCATGTCTGGAAGTTTTTTCATGTGTCTGAAACCTTCGAGATAAGAGCTTAATTTCTCTTTCTTTCTCTTAAGCATCAATGCTTCTTTCTTAGTAAGAAGGTTGATCTGACCAGTCTCTTCCATTTGCTCGATGATCTCAAGTTTTCTGATAGATTTTTTCATTGTTGGGTAGTTTGTTAACATTCCACCTAACCATCTAGTTGCAACGTAAGGCATACCACATCTTTCAGCGTGCTCTTTTACTGCTTGTCTAGCTTGTTTTTTAGTACCTACAAAAAGTACTGTTTGTCCTTCAGCTGCTGCATCTCTTACAACATTGTAAGTATATTTGAAGTATCTAAGTGTTTTTTGAAGGTCGATGATATAGATGTTCTTTCTTGCACCGAAAATGAATTTCTTCATTTTTGGATTCCATCTTCTTGTTTGGTGCCCGAAGTGTACACCACATTCGAGTAAGTCTTTCATTGTTACCATAAGTTTCTCCTTGGTATATCGTTAATAGAATTTTTACATTGTAAAAACTCAGTTAAAAGCATAGCTTCATCACTAGGTTTAATCCGCTGTAGTCCTCAATGTCAATTCTAATTTAGAATCACACAACCGTGCAAGGAATAACTACATGTGTATTTCCATTATTCAAGCTATTTTCATAACCTCTTAGAGAATAAGGAACGCGATTATACCGAAATGATGTTTAAATAAATATAAATTTTAGAAGGTTTGCAGAGGCACCCTTTTGGATGCCCTTTGTTGTATCGATGTTATGCCTGTAGCTCCTGCAGTTTGGCTTTCACTGCATCTACATGTTCTTTGACTCTTACTTTTGTCCAGTTTGCTGCTATTTTTCCATCTGGGTCTATGATAAATGTAGAACGTACCACACCCATATACTCTTTACCCATGAATTTTTTGAGCTGCCAGATACCAAAAAGATTACAGAGTTCTTTCTCTTCATCTGCCAGTAATGTAATCCCAAGCTCTTTTTTCTCTATAAATTTTCTGTGCTTTTCCGCAGAGTCAGGACTCACGCCTAAAACAATCGCATCCAAATCGGTAAAATCAGGTACTGCCGCTGTAAAGTCACACGCTTCTGTCGTACACCCAGGTGTATTGTCTTTAGGGTAAAAGTAAAGCACGATCCATTTTCCTTTAATATCTCTAAAACAGATCTCTTCTTCATCCTGATTGGGTAAACAAAAATCCGGTACTTGTGTTCCTACTTCTAACATCCTGTATCCTTTATTATTTCTTTTTGGGTAGTATAACAGATTAATTGTAAGAATAACTCTTGCCAAAGGCAAAGCTTTTACGAGAAATCATTTAGCGATTTCTCGTATAAGGCTTTAGCCAAAAGTGAGAGGAATTTTTATGTAGCTTTGCTTCTTAAAAAGGAGAAATAATGACAGATAAACAAACCAAAGAAGAATTACTGGCAGATATAGAAAAGTTAATCGCTTACGGCAGAGAAGAACCGACCATCAACCCTGCCCTTTTAGCTTACCTGGAGATAGACGATCTCATCGCAACCAAGAAAAAACTGCTTGAAAGAGTCGGAAAAATCAGTCAAGAAGATATAGAGTGGTTACAGCAATTCAAAAAGTATGAATAACCACTCTAATATCTGATCTTTACTCTAGCGTACAGAAAAATTCTGTAACGCCTTATACTTCTTCTCATACATTTTACTCTTAGCCGTAGCACCTACCTTTTTAGTGTAATAGGCTAACCCCGAAACAATTTGCATATCTCCTGTATGTTTTGGGTAGACCTCTTCTAAAATCTCAATGGCTTTTTTAGGGTTTTCCTCCCCGATAGAGACAGCATAGACATAACTGAAACGTGCATTGTCTTTATCTAGTTCCACAGACTTTTTGAGTTCGGAGACAGCTTTTTGAGGCTCTTTATTACGTACATACCACAGGCCTAGTGCATGATGTAAAATGGCAATGTTCGGTACATTTTTCATACCTTCTTGTAGTATGTCAAATGCCTGTTTGTTTTTCCCCTGTTGGACAAGGAAGTTACTGTAGTTAATGTAGGCTGGAACAAACTTCAGCTGAAGACGCATCGCCTCGATATACGCTTTTTCTGCTTTTACAGGCATTTTACGATTGACATAGAACATCGCCAATGAGACTTGTGACTCAGGACGTTCTGCAGTAAATAAAAGTACTTTCTCATACGCATCAAATGCTTTCTCTAATACTTCCTTCGTATCTTTATCTACATCTCCCAAAGAAAAAGCAGCAAGTTGGCGTGCTGCTTCCATTCTCACTATTTTTACAGGATCAGAGAGCATTTCAAAAGTCTTTTTCATACGCATATTTGGAGGAAATAACTCTAAAGACTGCAGAGCAGCTCTACGTATCATCGGATCAGAATTTCTGATCATCTGAAGTGTTGTTGTATACGTCTGCTTGGAAGGGTAATTACCCAAGTACTCTATGACTGTAGCCTTGGTGATATCCGGGGCGTCACTCATCAGTACATTATAAAGCTCTTTAGGTGCATCCTCACTGTTGTTTCTCAGTGCTGCAAGTGAATGGGCAAAGTTCTGCTTTCCAATAGGTGTTTTGCCATACCATGACTTCATCGCATCTGCTGCCCATTTTGCTTCTTTGTCAGTATGGCAAAGGTTACAGGCATTTGGAACCTCCTTCATTTCAACTGAAATATCTGGTCTTGGTATACGGAAACTATGGTCATTACGGCTGTCTACACCCATATAGGTACGTGCAGGCATATGACAGGCTATACAAGAGCTACCTGTACTGCCCTCTTTGTGTTTATGGTGCGTTGCAGCAGTATATTTCTCTTCCTGGTGACACTGAGAACATACCTTGTCACCTGCTGCTCTTCTATCAAGGGTATGAGGGTTATGACAGTCTGTACAGGTGACTCCTTTTTCATACATTTTACTTTGAAGAAAAGAGTCATAGACATACACTTCATCTTGTATCTTTCCATCAGGGAAGTAAAGACTTTCCTCAAGTGTTACAGGGAGATAGTGGTCATGAAATGCATCACCGGGCACATAGTCATCATCAATCTGTGAACGTCTGGAGTGACATTTTGCACATACATTGATCTCATTATCTGTAAGGTATGATTTGAGTGTCGTTGTGTCCTTGTCCCATACCTTTTGCTTGCGTTTCAAAGAGACCGGAAAGCCTTTGTTCGTTACATTTAACTCTTGATTTTTAGTCCATTTCATGTGTTCAGATGCAGGACCATGACAAGCTTCACAGGAAACATTGATGATGTCCCATGTCGTATGGTAACTTTTCGTCTCCACATCATAATTCTTTTTTAGATTGGTACTGTGACAGTCTGCACACATGTAGTTCCAGTTCAGGTTTTGTCCTGTCCAGTGCAGTACATCACCTGCAGTCACATTATCGTCCTTATGTATATGATACCAGCGTTGACCGCCCTCTTCTTTACTGCGGCTATCCCAAGCGATGTCCATGACCTGTATATTGCCTTTTGGAAACTTGATCATATACTGTTGCAAAGGATAGATACCAAAGGTATAGGAGATCTCATAGTCTTTGAGTGTACCGTCTTCACTGTCGGTACGTACCATGAATTTTCCGTCTTTTTTATAAAAAGTAGAGACGATACCATTGTAGTTAAAGGTTGCATTATTAAAGTCTCCCTTGACAGACTCCTCATTCGCAACCATCATCGCCAAATCATGATGTGAACCTTTCCATTCATGCATCTCTTTGCTGTGGCACTCTGCACAGGCTTTTTCACCAACGTGGGTTAACTGTTCTTCTGCGAAGAGTGCAGAGAGTAACGTAAGGATTAAAAATATCTTTTTGGTCATAAGTGTCACTTTACTAGGATTAATAAATTCTATTTTATCAAAGATATGATGTGAGTTAGCACTATTCTTCTTCATAAAAAAATATTTGCCGGAAGTAGATAGATAGTCTTTTGGGGAAACCTTATAAAATATATAACTTTATGAGGTTTTCTTTGACTGCAAATCAAACTTTAAAAATATATGTAAACGTATTAATACCTTTTTCAGAGTGGGCACTGTAATCGATACTGTATTTCCCACAAATCGTTTTTACCATATTCAATCCCAATCCTAAACTTCTCTTAGCACTGTTAGTCTCCGTATAATTTTTATCAAATATCATGGCAATATTATTTATATTTTCCCCTTCAGAGATAAATTCCAAAATAATATTGGAATTGTTTTTTACTGACACAATATCTATCTTGCCTCCATCATTACTGTGCTTAATAGCATTAGATAAGTTATTGTCAATTAGCCTCTCTAGTTCAGTATCATTCATAGCTACTTTTAGATTATTTGCAATATGTCTACTTATGGTTTTATTATTGGCCTGGGCAATAACTTCAAAAAAGTCAATTCTCTCATTAAGAAAATCTGTCAAATCAATTTCTATTGGTTTGTATTCTAACGTATCATTTGAAATGATATAGGAGAGATCTTCATATGAGTTAGAGAGCATATTTATCGCTGAATTTATCTGTCCAGTATAAGAGGAGATTTGTCGTTCAGATTGCATCTCTATAAGTGAAGAGTTGGTCATAATCACAGAGAGTGGTGTTCTAATCTGATGAACCATATCGGCAATAAACTGTTTGTTCTCATCTAGGAGGAGTTGATTACTTGCTACGTGATTTTGAAGTTTTTCATTCAACTCTTTAATTGTTTCCCCTTGTTTGTGATTATTGAGTATCATAAATATTTGAGACATAAAAAACAACGTCAAAAGTATGGAAAGTATAAAGTGTATCATCATTGTAGATACAATTAATGGAAGCAATATAATACTAATATATGCTATGGCAATACGAAAATCCGAAGATAGTGAAGTTGTCGAAACAGAAGCTGATGCTACCAAAATAGCCACCACAAAAAGTTGATAGTAGTCACTCAGATAGTGAATATATACAGTACCAAGTAAAGATATCATTGCTGCAGTTGCCAGAGCAGATATCATAAAAATTTTATACCAAATTTCGACTGAGTACATTTGATAAGCTGTCTTGAAGAGATAAATAGAGTAGAGCCTAAACAATGTAAATGCGAATAATACACTACCCCAGATAACAATACTGTATGAAAGTTCAGCGTATAAGAATGTGGCTACAAGCACTACAAATATCAAAGCTGTCAGTTGGCTTTTTACTGCAAGAGTATAGAGTGAAATTACTATAGAATTGTCTATAGGTAGTGACTGTTTTATTTTTGAAAATATTTGTTTATAGTTCATAAATACATTATATCCATTTTACTTGCTGTAATTTATGATTCTATCATTCTTAATATCATATTCTAGAACCTTATAAAAGGTGCTATATGGCAGATTTTATAAAGTAAAGAGACGCCATATAGGGTTCTGATGATCCCTCTATTTCCTTAGATCAATGGACTTATCAAACTCAATATTGTACTTTTTAAGTATAGTACTCTGTTTCGTTTGTGCTTCTTCTCTGTCGATGATCACTTTGACACCATCATTGTCTTCTAATACGATATATTCACTTTTGGCTGATTGCATTTTTTGATAAAATTCATTAAAATCTTTAAATGTTTCGCCATTGATCTTATCGATAGGCCACATCGCAAAATCATTGTCTCCTCTACTCATATCTGAAGCCAACACTTTAAGTAGGACCACTACTTCATTTTTATCATCTTCTTGCCATTTAGAGGCCAAGTAACTCAATTTTAAACGATTAAGTTTTGAAGTAACGATCAGGTTTCTAGTTAAAGGAGAAAAAACATATCCACCATAGACAAAATAGCTTGGCATCGTATCATACCGTGTTGTTTTAACCAAATACATATCATCAGCTACATGCTTTAACGGTGCTTCTACCTGCATTTTTGTCTTATTTCTGATAATATCAAGTTTCACTGTTTCACCCATCTGATGGGCATCCACATAGTGTTGATAATGGGTATACTCATGATTTCTAAATTCTACCGTACCGTCATTTTCCACATTATGTCCGTCCACTGCCGTTAAGATGTCACCATCTTTGAGTATCCCGGCCAGTGATGAATTGTGTACTACTTTTACAATGAGTTTTCCACTCACATTGTCATCAAGTCCATAGTAACGTCTTATCGCAGGGTTTTCCAGTTTTTGTGTACCTAAACCCAGATCTGCAAAGCCATCACATTTACCGTCTTTCATGTCATCGATAAAATGTTGCACCATATTGACCGGTACCAGGTAACCAATATTCTGAGACTTGGTAATGACCTGCATCACTACGCCGACGATCTTGCCATCTGAGAGTGCCGGACCACCAGAGTTTCCCGGGTTCACAGCAGCATCTACCTGCACAGCCAGGAAAGATTCTCCACTGTGAGCATAAACATGGTGTTCTACACGAGAAACTACCCCAATCGTTGCAGAAAGCGTATTTCCTCCCATAGGATAACCATAGACAACTATTTTTTGTTCCACTTTTGGAAGTGATCCAAATGTCAATGGTTTCACACCTTTGAAAAATGCCTTCTCCTCTACTTTCAAAAGTGCCAGGTCAGCTTGATGAGAGACAGCATACACTTCAGCGATATACCGTTTACGTTGCCCATATCGCTGTACCTCTATAAAAGCTTGATTGGCTACAACATGTGCATTGGTTAAGATATACTCTCCCTCAATGATAGCCCCCGAACCTGTGCTGCTTCGCATAGAGCTACTCCAAGGTTCTTGATAGTTGGGTATTTTGGCAGTCGTATAGATCTTAACGATCGCTTCTTTCGTACCATTCTCCTGATGTGCACTTGCCATTAACAACAGTGTACTTAGCAGTGAGATCCATATTATTTTCATACCAACCCCTTAAAATCTTCTGCATCTATGCAGTGTATGTTTCGTTTTTTTGCTTCTTTAGCCATGAGACCTGCTTCTCTGGAAGAGAGTAGTTCTTTGTCTTCATTATACACTCTTGCAGAGCATACACCGCAACTTGGACTTCTGTCTTTGCCGATAAACAGGTCCAACTCACTATGTCCATCAAAAAAGAGTATAGCATATTCGATTATCGGTCTGGAAAGATCTTCTGCGGTCAAGTTAGATATCGCTCTATCTCCTTGTTGTGTTCGAACAAGGTCCATCGTGGGTCGAGGTGTACCAAAAGCAACATCTTCAGGACAAAAAGGAATGAGCTCTGCACCCTCTAATTGAGTCAATAGGCGAGAATCTTTATTGTCAGTGGCATCATATCTACACTTCTCACCTAGAAGACATGCGGAGATGGCAATCCTTTTCATCTAATAGACAAAAAGTAAATAGTAAACCCAAGCACCTGTCAACATGGTCAATATAATACCTATAAAAGTACGTTGCCCATCTTTGGCATGTGCTTTAGAGTTAAGCCCTGGAAGTGCAGATTGTTTTTTATCACGCTTTGCTGCATAAAGTGTTTTTATCCATAGGATCAATGTGACCACAGAGATCATGATATGAAAGATCAATACATACAAAAGGTAATCATGTGATACAGAACTGCCTTCCATCAGGTTTTTATACCCGCCTTCCATACGTACACCGACCTCAAAAAATCCTACTACGATCACAGAAACGACAAAAAGCAGTTTCTGCACACTCTCATGTGCACTATAATTCTTGTTCTTTGCAAGAGAGATCGCCCCATAGATCAAAAAAGGCAAGAGAGCAACAATGACTGAAACGATATCCATAAAAAGTGGTGCACGTGTACCTAAAAAACCTGGTTGAAACATAAAATCCATAATAAATCCTATAAAATTAATTGCGTTAGCATATCACAACAGACTTAACTTCTGTAAACTCTTCAAGCGCCCACTTTGGACCTTCTCTTCCTACACCTGAAAGCTTAGCCCCTCCATAAGGCTGTACATCAAAACGAAGCGTTGGTATGTCATTGACCACCACACCTCCACACTCCGCATCATCTATAAATGCCTGTGTCATTTTCAAGTCATTGGTGAAGATGGAGAACTGTAAACCATAAGGAGAGTCATTCATTTTTTCTATTGCCGTTTCATAGTCAGATACAGCAACTAAACTCACGATAGGGGCAAATACCTCTTCACAGATGATCTTCATATCATCTGTCACATCTGCCATCACCGTTGGAGGGAAGATGTCATCCACTTCGTTACCCCCGGCAATAACTTTTGCCCCTTCGCTTTTCGCAGAAGCTATCCATCCATTTGCTCTTTCTTTAGACTCATCATCGATCAGTGGCCCCATAAACGTATCTTCATTATACGGTGAGCCGACTTTTAATTTAGCCGTCTCTTCTGCCATCAATTTGGAAAATGCTTCATAGACCTCTTCATTCACATAGATACGCTGCAGTGAGATACACACTTGTCCAGAGTTATAAAAGGCTCCAAATGCACAACGTGCCGCTGCAAGAGCAAGATCTGCACTTTTATCGATATAGGTTGCCGCATTACCACCCAGTTCAAGGCTTACCTTTTTGATCCCTGCCTGCTTGGTAATGATATTCCCTACAGGGACTGAACCTGTAAAAGAGATCACTCTTGGAATATCACTTTGTACCAGTGTTGAACCAACCTCAGCATCACCATAGACTACAGAAAGTGCATCTTCAATAGCATACTGAGAATCTACAAAAAGTTTTGAAAACATATACGCTGTCATCGGTGCTTCGGGTGTAGGTTTAAGGACTACAGCATTTCCTGCACCCAGTGCGGGAGCTATCTTGTGTGCTACAAGATTCAAAGGAAAGTTAAACGGTGTGATACAAGCAACCACGCCTACAGGTTCACGTTTAAAATAGGCCAATGTTTTTTTGCCGCTAGGCATAATGTCTGTAGGCAGTGTTTCTCCAGAAAGGTTTGCAAGTTCCATTGCAGTGATCTTGATCGTCTCTACACATCTCTCTACTTCGATACGGGAAAATGCAATGGGCTTTGCCACCTCTTTAGCCAACATCAGAGCAAAGGCTTCTTTTTCTTCTGTAAGTCTTTGCGCCACATCTTCCAGCCACATGATCCGTTGAGACATTGGAGACTTGGCTGCAGCTTTACTTGCTGCTTTAGCAATATTGAGTGCCTTGAGTGTATCATCCACATCACATACAGGAGCTGTACTCACCACAGCGCTATCAAAAGGACTCTTACGCTCCTGCTGTGCTTCTTTATTTTCTTCTGTAGAACCAAAAAAGATTTTGGCTTGTGCAATATTAGACATAGTTGTACCTTATTGTAAAATTATTTGATTATATCTAAATGAGGATAAAAAATTATTTTTTATGAGGATAGGAAAAGTAACCACCCCGTCAGTAGCGCATATTTAACACAAAATTTATTCAGCAGGTCTTTGATACATATCACGTTCATGTAGTAAGAAAAAAAGTATACCATAGGTACCTAATAAACCGTACTCAAGCTCCTCTTACTTTTTTGACAAGTAACTGTAAATACCCAAAGATACGATAATCAATGCGATACCTAAAATAAGATAGAGTGCATGAACCATTTGAGAATAATCATGTAAAGCAATCTTAAATACCACCATCAATGCCTCGATTGAAAGGGCGATGATGATAGCGATAGAAAACTTTGTAAGTACCGTTGCATCTTCATTCTCTTTACTGTAGTTCTTGAAAAAGACTTCCCTCTCTAAAATGGTCTTGGCAAGGTCAAAAATAGCCAGTCCCAATGTCAATGCGACAATAGGTTTAAAGAGTGTATCAAGCGTGAATTTTCCTTCTATAAAGATACTCGATGCGTAGCCGATCAGCGCGTAGAGAATGGCAAAAAAAGCAAATGCCATCAAGGAAAAACCTACAGCCTTATAAAAGAATTGTGTAAACTCGTTAAATGAGGGATTCAGTTCAACCAAACCAAGTCTTCCAAGTAAAGCTGAAAGTCTAAAATCGATAAAAATATATTGATCATTTTCTTTTTTCATCACCGTGATACAAGTATGTCCTGTTGCAGAACTGATGTATGGTGTACTGATGGAAAACGCTTCATCCTTTTGCGTTACTTTTGTATGCATGTAAGCTCTATTATTTCCCTCTTGTGATGCATCTTTTTTATTTCTAAATACATTGGGAGAAGTTTGATCAAAATTTTCATCAGTGATGTAGATCAGTTCCATAGAAGGAAATGTTTGAAATAGCTTTTTATACTTCTTGGATGTATTGGTCAAGATCAACCCGCTGTTTTTTAAAGTTGTAATAATAAATTTTTCAATATCGTCTTGATTCTTGTTATATACTTTAATGAATTCTTTCATCATGTTTTCCTTTTGCCCCTATTTATCATAAGCTAAGTATATCATTAATATAAGCATTTAAAATATGTATAAGTGTATAGATATTAACCAATACATGGTGTAAGATAGGTGTATACAATAGATAACCGACTATTAACAACAATTTGGTTAAAATAATCCATTAATTTTGACCGCCTTTTACAGCAGGTCTTGGAGTAATCATAATGAACAAAGCAAAATACATCTGGATGGATGGTGAATTCGTACCTTGGGATGATGCCAAAGTACATGTACTCACACATACATTACACTATGGTAATGGTGCCATAGAAGGGACTAAAGCCTATAAAACTGTGGATGGAAGATGTGCGATCTTTAAACTAAAAGAGCACACACAAAGACTTCTTAATTCATCTAAAATGACATTGATGGATGTGCCATTCACTCTCGAAGAACTCAATGATGCACAAGTCAAACTTTTACAAAAGAACGAACTCTTTGAAGGTGCGTATCTTAGACCATTGGTTTATCTTGGATATGGGGTAATGGGTCTGTATCATAAAGACTGCCCTGTAAATGTATCTATCTCTGCATGGGAATGGGGTGCATATCTTGGAGAAGAAGGTCTAAAAAAGGGTATTCGACTTAAGATTGCATCTATGACACGAACACCTAACACATCCAGTATGGGTAAAGCAAAAGCTGTAGCAAACTACCTGAACTCTCAAATGGCAAAATATGAGGCTGTTGAAGCAGGATATGATGAAGCCCTACTTCTGGATGACCAAGGGTATATTGCAGAAGCATCTGGTGCAGCTTTCTTCATGGTAAGAGATGGTGTACTTATCTCTCCTCCTAGTGATAATACCCTGGAGTCTATCACTCAACAAACAGTGATAGACCTCGCTAAAGATATGGGTATAGAAGTAGTAAGACGCCGTGTTACACGTGAGGAAGTTTACATTGCAGATGAAGCATTCCTTACAGGAACTGCTGCGGAAGTAACGCCTATTCGAGAGGTAGATGCACGTACGATTGGAATAGGTTCAAGAGGACCTATTACAGAAAAATTACAAACAGCCTATTTTGATGTAGTCGCGGGTAAAAATCCTGACTATATCGAACACTTAACATATATAAACTAAATAAGGATACTTATGCCAGCAGATATGAATGATTATTTCAAAAAGAAAAAACCGAGTAATAACTCAATGAACAACAGCAACAACAGCAGTGGAGGTGGTGGAGGAAACAACTTCAATAATCCACTTAGTGGTATGGGGAAAGGTGCACCTTGGATGTTTATCATCATTGCCATCGGGTTTGCCATTTTTGTACTGAAACCTTTTACGATCATCAATTCCGGTGAAGTAGGAATTAAGATCAACACCGGTAAATTTGAACAGGAACCTCTTAATGCAGGACTTCATTTTTTTGTGCCGGTACTTCAAAAGATCATCCCGGTCAATACACGTATTCGAATGATCACATACTCTGATATAAGGACAGGTGAACTGGGTGATGCATATAGAAACCTCGAAGGTGGGCTCAAAAGAAATCCTGCTATTACCGTACTTGATAAAAGAGGATTGACTGTCAACATCGATCTAGCAGTTCAGTACAGACTTAAAGCATCAACTGCACCAGCAACTATTGAAAAATGGGGTGCAAGCTGGGAAGAGAAGATCATTAACTCTAAAGTACGTGAAGTAGTGCGAGACGTTGTTGGACGTTATACTGCTGAGCAACTGCCTGAAATGAGAAATGAAATAGCAGCTGCCATAGAAACAAAAGTGAAAGATAGTGTTGATTCACTTCCGAACCAACCGGTTATACTTGCATCTGTTGAACTTAGAACGATCAACCTTCCTACAAAGATCAAAGATCAGATAGAAAGAGTTCAGATCGCTAAACAAGATGTTACCATTGCTGAACAAGAGAAAGAAAAAGCAAAACAACAAGCGCAAAGAGCAGCAGAGGTAGCACGTGGTGAAGCGGAAAGAAACCGTATTGAAGCACAAGGTGAGGCTGATAAGATCCGTATTGAAGCTGAGGAACAAGCCAAAGCGAATACACTCATCTCAAATTCACTGACTCGACAACTACTCGAGTTGGAGCAGATCAAAACTCAAGCGAAATTCAACGATGCGCTTAGAGTTAACAAAGACGCACAGATCTTCCTTACACCTGGTGGTGCAGTACCAAACATCTGGGTAGATGCAAAAGGTAAACAACAGCAGCGTTTGATGGGTGAACAGTAATCCATCTCTCCATCCTCGGGTTCTTCCCGTGGATCAGTACTCTTTCTATTTAACTCTTTTCACTCAGTCTTTACAGATATATCTTATATAGCATCATGCCATTGGACCAAAGTAAGTCTATACCCCTCTTCCACAGGCAATACTTCATGGGAAAAATAAGGGTTACTAGGGAAAATGATCATATCTCCAGCTTCAGGTTTTATCTTGACAGATTTACCGTCACTATTGTACAAGTAGTTAAACATGAGTTCACCACCACTAAAACTCTGAGATCCATTTTGCACATGGGTCTTATGACTTGTGGCAAAAAGTACTGTAGATAATTTTCGCTGTGGCGCAACAAGTTTAAAACCTATAGTCTCTTTATCCTGATTAATAATTTCACTTGAATCATCCGCATGCTTAATATAAAAGAATCCTTCTTTATACTCTAGCACCTGCACATCTGTTGACAATGTTAATGCAATAGAAAAATATTCTTCTATGACAGATTTATATTTCATAAATTGATCATCATAATACTTAGTATAAAGTGCATCCAATTTATAAATATTGGTTTTACGATACTCTTCTACAACATCTGCTTGAACAATACCCGTGATTACTTCTGTCTTTACCTGTGCTTTTCTTTTTGTTTTTTCATCTTCCTGAACAAGTTCAACAAGCCTTTCACATGACTTGTGCGAAAAAAAGTTTTTAATAATAAGATATGGATAGTCTTTATATTGGTTTGGTAAAAGTTTATTCTCTATGTCTATATTCTCAAATAATGAATCACAATAAATATTTGTACTTATTTGTATCATTCAACAAGACCATAGTATTGAAGCTTAGGGGGGAAATCTTGCATAAAAAGCTCCTTGGCTTTTTTAATTTATTTGATATTATAGTTCAAAGATCAGACATTTATCCTAAAATGTTTCTTGTTCTATGATAATGTACATTGTGATCTGTCAAGTCCAAAAAAGCTCCTCTAATGTATACAATCGATATAATATCATCAAATATTTTCCTTATGGAGATTTCCCTATGCAAATAGACTGGAACAAGACCCCCGTTATACCTGCCATTGCTCAAGACTTTGAAACATCTCAAGTACTTATGCTTGCCTACATGAATGAAGAAGCCTACAACCTTACACTTTCCACAGGATATGCACACTACTTCAGCCGAAGTAAACAGCGTATCTGGAAAAAAGGTGAGAGTTCGAACCATACCCAAGAGGTGAAAGATCTGCTGCTTGACTGTGATGCAGATACAGTGATACTCAAGATCAAACAAAATGGTGTTGCTTGTCATACAGGACGCAAAAGCTGTTTCTTTACCTCAGTCATGCAAGATAAGATCATCTTAGATCAAGAGGTAGATACAGATGCCATTTACGGAGTAGTAGATACCCTTTACCATACAATATTGGAACGTAAAAATGCTTCTGCAGAAGAAAAATCATGGACCAAAAAACTTCTTGATGACAAAGAACTCATGTTAAGTAAGATCCGTGAAGAAGCAGATGAAGTTTGTGTCGCCATACAGGAAGAGAGTGACGAACAAGTGATCTATGAGAGTGCTGACCTACTCTATCACACACTAGTAGGGTTAGGATACAGAGATATCTCACCAGACAGAGTCAAACAAGAACTTGCAAGAAGATTTGGAATGTCTGGAATTACAGAAAAAGAAAGCCGCTCTAAATAATCACACCTATTAATTATACGTTAGTGTATCTGTCTCTATGAACGACCTTGTAAGCAAAGCGATTCGAGAATAGAGACGATTTTTTGTTTCGTTTTTTCTAAAAAAATGCCGTGAACAATGTAAAAAGTAACTAATCAGTCCTTTTACACTATAAGTTTAGCAACCGCCTGCACAACCTATAGTATCTTCATTACCACCCGCAAAATAGTTCCCATCAAAACTTACCAAAGAGTAATTTCTCTCAGATCCAAGTGATTCTTTTAATCCCTCAATAGAAAGAAATCCAAGTGACTCAGCATCCATTCTATCGGCGATCTCTTCAGGTGTAAACTTTGTTGAGATCAACTCTACTTTTGTTGGCGTATCAATACCATAACGACACGGATATTTTATCTCTGGTGCAGCAATTCGCATATGCACCTCTTTTGCTCCAGCTTCTTTGAGCATGCGAACGATCTGTTTAGATGTAGTACCACGTACAAGTGAATCATCTATGATAGCAATACGCTTCCCTTTTATAAGATGCTTCACTGGCGAAAGTTTCAGTTTGACTTTCAAGTCACGTATCTCTTGAGTTGGTTCAATAAAGGTACGTCCTACATAGTGGTTACGTACGATACCCATCTCAAATGGCACACCCAGACCTTCAGCATACCCCCTGGCTGCTGCTACACCTGAGTCTGGTACAGGCAATACAAGATCTACTTCAGCCGGTGTTTCTACTGCCAGTCTTCTACCCATCTCTAAACGCATTTGATATACATTTTTACCATCTATAATAGAATCTGGTCTGGCAAAATAGATATATTCAAAAGCACATGGATGATAATCTTGCTCAAACACTTTTTCTGAGAGAGGCTCTTTACCCTCTTCAAAGATCAGCATTTCTCCAGGTTCTACATCACGTACGAACTCTGCACCTACAAGATCAAAAGCACAGGTCTCTGATGCTACGATGTATCCACCATCCTTGAGCTTACCAAGACTCAACGGTCTTATACCAAAACGGTCACGGATCACAAACATTTTAGAACGGCTCTGTATCGCTAAACAGTATGCGCCTTCAATCTTTGTGAGCATATCTTTAATACGGTCCACCAAAGAATTTTGCTGTGATTTTGCTATGAGGTGAATAATATTTTCCGTATCCATATCTGTTTGAAAAATGGCACCTCTGTCAATCAACTCATTTCTTACTTCATGTTTATTGACAAGGTTACCATTATGCACGACAGATATCTCTCCAAGTTTATACTTGGCAAATACAGGCTGCGCATCGCCTGCAGATTCACTACCTGCTGTTGAGTAACGATTATGCCCTACAGCACACCCGCCATCTAAACTGTCAAGTGTTGCCTGTGAAAAAACATCTGCAACCATCCCACGCTTTTTATAGATAGAGATATTTTCACCATTAGCTACAGAAATACCCGTAGCTTCTTGTCCACGATGTTGCATAGAGAAAAGCGAATAATACGCTACTGTGGAAGCTTTTTTTGCACCGAAAACACCTACTATTGCACACATATTAAATTCCTAAACAATCATTTATAGAGTAGAGTCCACTCTTTTGATCTACGAGCCATGTCGCTGCACGAATAGCACCTTTTGAAAATGTCTCTCGACTGGTAGCTGTATGGTTCAGTTCCAAAAACTCGCCATCATTATAAAAACCAACCGTATGGCGACCGACAATGTCACCACCACGAAGTGCCATCACCGCTATCTCATCTTTACTTCTTGCACCGATCTGACCATCTCTTCCAGAGACACGTACATCATCCAGGTCCAAACCTCTTCCTTTTGCAGCAAATTCACCTAATGTGAGAGCCGTACCGCTTGGTGCATCCACTTTATGTCTATGGTGCTGTTCTACGATCTCGATATCAAAATCTACCAGTGTTGCTGCAACTTGTTCAACCAATTGTTTGAGCAATGCGATCCCCGCTGACATATTTGAAGCATAAAGCACTGGCATCTCTTTTGACGCTTCCGTAAGAAGATTTTGCTGATGTTCAGTAAAGCCTGTTGTTGCTATCACAAGTGCAGTAGGGTTTTTTAAAGCCTCTTCACAAAGTTCTTGTGTTGCGACCGGTGCAGAAAAGTCTATCACTACATCACAATTTTCAAGCACCGCTTTCATACTGTTGGTCACCAAAACATCAGAAGGCACATCTATTTTTAACTCATCAAAGACATGTAAAGCACTTAGCTCTAGTACCTCATTTTCTAAAACATTTTTGATCAGGTGTTCACCCATTCTCCCTGTACTACCTACTATACCAACCTTTGCCATCTACTGCTGCTCCTGAATATATGAAATTACTTGAAGTGCTGCTATTGCACCGTCTCCTGCTGCTGAAACCACTTGCTTTGGTGCTTCTATACGCATATCTCCTGCTGCAAAAAGCCCTTCTACTGATGTTCTCATATTTAGATCTACGATAACCTGTCCCCAATCATTCGTCTCACAGATAAAATCACCGTTCTTATCTTTAAGTACATCATTGTTTACATTGTTTCCTACAAAAACAAAAAGTCCTGTATTGGCCATATGTGTCATCGTACCATCATTGTTTTTAATATTTACACCTGTGACACCCATCGCATCACCAAGTACCTCATCTATAACAGAGTTCGTCACAAAGTGTATATTCTCTTTTCTTTTTGCTCTGTCTATGGTTGGAGGTGCCGCTCTAAATTCATCTCTTCGGTGTACGACATAAACATCTGAACAGATATTTGAAAGATAAAAGGCTTCCTCAAGAGCAGTATCTCCTCCGCCAAGTACCGTTACGGGCTTATCTTTGTAAAAGAACCCATCACAAGTAGCACAGGTACTCACACCTCTTCCAAAGTATTCGGATTCACCTTTGACCCCGGCTCTTTTAGGTGTAGAACCTGTACAAACGATCACAGTCATCGCTTCCATAGTCTCTCCACCTTCGAGATTAATAGTAAAATGCTCACCTGTTTTTACAACACCTTCTACTTTTTTCATCTCATGCTTTAGACCAAAGTGGAAACACTGTTTCTGCCATGTGTCCATAAAATCCATACCTGTCTTGTCATGTTCAAAAAACCCTGGATAGTTCTCTATCTCGGAACTTTGGGTGATCTGCCCTCCGGGCATGCCCGTCTCGAACAATGTTACATTCTTAAGTCCGCCACGTGTCGTATAAAGCCCTGCTGTAAGTCCAGCCGGTCCACCTCCGATAATTGCGCAATCTAACATTTAAAATCCTTGAAAAAAGTAAAATACTTAAACAAATAGTACTTATTATACAATGAATATACTTGGTTAAAAATTTTAGAGATTTTATCTAAATACAGATATGAATGAAGTGTTCAAAAGAGGGGTGACACCCTCTTTTATGCATAACTTACAGTTGTGCGTTAAGTTTATCAGCAAATGCATCTTTAGAAGCCGCACCTACCATTTGGTCTACCATTTCACCATCTTTGAAGAAAAGGATCGCCGGGATAGATCTGATACCATATTTTACTGCGATATCTTGTTGCTCATCTGTATTTACTTTACAGATCTTTGCTTTACCGTCAAAATCTTCTGCAAGTTCTTCAATTACTGGAGCGATCATTCTACAAGGTCCACACCATGGAGCCCAAAAGTCTACCATTGTTACACCTTCAGCGATAGTCGCATCAAAATTTTCTGCTGTTAAATCTATATATTTTGCCATATTTATTCCTTAAAGTTTTATGCATATAGTATAACCTACATTTCTTATAAAAACTATTGTTTCAGCTTATATTCTGATAAATTTTTAATAATTGTTTCCTAAATGTATACAAATAGGATAAAAGCTATCTTATTTATAGTTTTTCCAGCTTTATTTCCGGATACTCAGAAGACCGAGTTCCTTCGATCGCATCTGTTCTTTCACCTTTGACCGTATAGACAAATGAGATTTTTGTCTTATCAGTATTATTTTTATTTGCTCTGTGCAACAATAAAGAGTGAAAGATAATAATGTCACCCTTTTTCAGGGTTGTTGATACTTTTTTATCTATAAGTCGTGCATTTTCATCCATATCTTCTCTAAAATACTCTTTTTCATCAAACTGCTCAGACTTAAACTGCATCAGATGACTTCCAGGTATAAACTCAAGTACACCATTATAACTGTCTTCATCATCCAGAGCCAACCACACACTCACAAGATTATCATCAGAGTAACGCCAGTACCTTTTATCTTGATGCCAACCTGTGGCATGACTAAAAAATGGCATTTTCGTCATAATGGAGTTGTGATGCGCTAAAGTGAGCACAACACTGTCATCTAATATCTGTTGTAGTATGGGACGGATCTCAGGCTCCTCCATCCACTCTTTAAAAAGAATATCTCTATCATAAACTTGACGTAATCTGCGTACGACGATATCTTTTTCAGCAGATCCACTCGTATAATCTGTGACGTCCGTTCGATACTCTTTCGTTCTCTCCGTATACCCCATTTCAGTTTCAATAGGTTCAATTTTTTGTTCTAAGTGCGTTTTAGCCACGTCCAATATCGCATTACATCGCTCTTGAGGTAAAAAATTTCTTAAGATAATAAAACCATTTTGATGAAATTGTTGAAGCTGCTCATCGGAGAGTCTCATAACTGTGCCTTTAAAGTATCATTCAAAGGATTATAGCGTAACATTCTCTATAAATTCTACCTCATCATACCGAATAATTAGTGCATCGATCGAAAATGCCATATCTAACTTTTTTGTTTTCAGATAATAGTGTGCAGAGTTGATCACTTTTCGTAGCTTAGTAGGTGTAACATTATAGATAGGATCAAAGTCAGTTTTTCCGCTTTTAACCTCTATAAAATGAAGTGCGTCATCTTTTTGTGCGACGATATCTATCTCCCCGAGCTTTCTTGCAAAATAATTACGCTCTAAGATCACAAAACCTTTCTGTTCTAAATAACGTGTCGCAAGACTTTCACTTTCATCACCATAGGTTTTGGGAAGTTCTCTTGTCATTTTTAAGCCTTATAACTTTCTTTATGGCTAAGTATAGAACAAAAGTGAAATGTATAAGAGAAGTATGTCATATTGACAGTTTTTAGCAAATCTAAAACCTTATAAAGTTATATATTTTATAAGGTTTGGAAAAAAGACTTTTTAGATACGCTAAAGACCAAAATAAAGTATAAAAATGACTCTATCAAATAGCATAATCAAATATTGCATGTTTATGGCATAACCTTGCCAAAAACTTTTCTAAGTTCTTTCGTTGTCTGATGTGCTGGGTTTGTACGAATCATTTTTTCTGATTGCCCTATCATAAAATAGATAGCATCAATTGTATGGTCTGTTATATACTCTTCTATATTCACAGCATCTTGAGGGATATACTTTTTTATACCTAACTTTTTTGCCATTCCCATAAAGTTTGTCATTTTGGCAAAAGATTTCACCATAGGGTCAGCAATTTCTTTTACAGCATCGTAGTATTTATACACTTTATTTGTTTTCATCTCTTTTATAATAATAGGTGTGATGAGTTCTTTAAGCTCTTCTCTTGTATGCCGTTTAAAATAGTCTGTTGCAGGACTCCCATCCATCATTAAAATATCTGCAGCATCATTAAAAGACATATCATCAATTGAAGCGACAAATATACCCGCAGTTTGTGGAGCTGCCCTGGCTGCTGCCCGGTTCATAGAAAGAATAAATTCATCGATCATATCACCAGCACCTGCTGCTCGCATCATCGATTCCATTTGTGAAAATGGTGGTGGAAGAGGGATTCGTACAGCCGGATTATCCATAAATCCGCCTTTTTGCCCCAGAGTGTCAACAGCTTTGTTCACACCTATTTTTAACGCTTGTTTAAATGCTTTGGTGATAAGGTCTGTACTTAATGCTCCCATCGTCATCGTTTCCACAAATTCTTTTGGGGTCATATCAGAAGGATGTCGAAATTTTTTAAAATCTTTTACAGAAGACTTAACTTTATCTTTTACATCATCAAAACTAAATGCTTGAAGTGAAACACTATTGGAGAGTATTGCAGTAACTAAAATTATTTTCTTCATTTTCTTTCCTTGTATCACGTATTTTAACGATTTTCTAATAAATTCTGTTGAAGAGAAATATTAAATTACACATATTAATACACTCACAAGTACTGCCACATATGTTAGATATCGTTTTCTAAATCCCTATAAAGTGATATATTTTATAAGGTTTTTATTTGTATAGAATATTCATCAAATCATTTGAGATTTTTATTTTTTTATCTAAAGTTTCTCGTTATATAATTAAATAATACCAATTTTTAATACTAATAATATTAAAAATAGATAACTTATAAAACAATAATAGTGTAGATATAAAGTTTAAAAATCTTTACAATACCCATAAAAAATAGAAGGAACTCCTATGAGTCAAAAAATTTCAAAAATTTTAATAGCCAATCGCGGTGAAATTGCACTACGTATCATTAGAGCATGTAAAGAGTTGGATATAGTCAGTGTATGTCTTTTCTCTGAAGTAGATGTGAATGGGTCTTGGCTTAGAAAAGCAGATGAGGCATATCCTATTATGGGTAATCCGATCGAAGCATATCTTAATTATGAACGCATTGTCTCTTTGGCCAAAAAAGCTGGTTGTGATGCAGTGCATCCAGGATATGGATTTTTGTCTGAAAATGCTGACTTTGCACGTGCATGTCAAGAAGAAGGCATCATATTTATAGGTCCAAGTCCTGAGCATATTGCACTCTTTGGAGATAAAATTGCCTCTAAAAATGCTATGGAAGCGGTGGGTGTACCTGTGCTTCCTGGTACCGACAAACCCCTTAGTAGTTTTGAAGAGGGTGAGAATACTGCCAAAAGCATAGGATACCCTGTCATTATAAAAGCAGCTTTTGGTGGTGGTGGTCGTGGTATGCGTATTGTGTATGAAGAAAAAGATTTTGCAAAGTCTTTTAATGATGCGCAAAGTGAATCACGCAAGTTCTTTGGTAGAGATGAAGTGTTTATTGAACGTTATCTGGAAAATCCACGGCACATTGAAGTGCAGATCATTGCTGATTCTTTTGGAAATGTAGTGCATTTAGGTGAAAGGGACTGTTCAATACAAAGACGGAATCAAAAAGTAGTTGAAATAGCCCCTGCACCAAACCTCAAAGATGAAACAAGACAAAAATTATTTCAAGTTTCTATAGAAGCCATGAAAAAACTAGGTTATGAAAGTGTAGGAACGGTTGAGTATCTTGTTGACGCAGAAGATAACTTCTTTTTTATGGAGATGAATACCAGATTACAGGTGGAACACCCTGTAACAGAGATGATCACAGGGTTTGACCTTCTCCAAAGGATGATAGAGATTGCAGATGGGGATAGACTTCACTACAAACAGGAAGATATTCTTTTTCATGGCTATTCCATAGAATTCAGAATTAATGCAGAAGATGCTTCAAGAGAGTTTGCCCCACATCCGGGGACCATAACAGAATATCTTTCACCCGGTGGTCCGGGAGTACGTTTGGATACTATTGCATACAAAGGGTATACCATTCCGAATTGTTACGATTCTATGGTCGGTAAACTCATTGTATATGCAAAAAGCTGGGATGGTGTCGTCAAAAAAGCACAAAGAGCTTTGTCTGAATACATCATTGAAGGTGTTCCCACAAACATTACGCTACATCAACAGATAGCAAAAGACCTTGACTTTAAAAACGCAAAATTCGATACAGGCTATTTCGATAAAAAGCTTTCAAGTTTCAATTTGGAAGTGATCAATGCCCGACAGAAAGAAGAAGAGAAGATAAAAGTATTGAGTGACCTAATCGAATCCATTAAAAAACATAATATACCAGTGAGGCATTAAAGAGAGTGAGTTTAGGTTCAGTAATAGAGGTGAAGACTTATATAAGTTCCAGCTAATAATCTTCAGAAAATCACCTCTAAACTACCATGCTCCGCCTACATTAATACATATGGTGAAGGAAAAAATGAAAAAAGCAATGTTAGCATCTTTTATTACATTAACAATGATCATAGTTAGCGGAGATATCTTACCAGTTGATCCAATAGCATTAGTAGTAAAAAAAGAGCGGGTGAGTAATTTTTGGTCAGCCCAGAACTTTATATGTTAGAGTACGATAGAGAGCATGTTCTTCATCCTTATGCCCCCTCAAATCCCTCATCAGATATGACATTTGTCAAATCAGCCAAGGGAGTCTATCTTGAGCTGGAGGACGGCAAGAAAATCATTGATGGCATGTCATCATGGTGGTCAGTCATTCATGGCTATAATGTAGAGTCTTTAAATACTGCCGCAGTAGAGCAGCTTTCAAAAATGTCTCATGTTATGTTTGGTGGAATTACTCATGAACCAGCGATAAAGTTGGCAAAAAAACTTATCGAAATTACAGATAGCTCTTTAGAGAGAGTATTTTTTAGTGATTCAGGTTCTGTTTCAGTAGAAGTTGCTTTGAAAATGGCATTTCAATACTGGAGTTCACAAGGTAATAAACAAAAAAGCAAAATACTGGCATTTAGAAAAGGTTATCATGGTGATACTTTTGGAGCGATGAGTGTATGTGACCCTATAACGGGAATGCACTCTAAATTTGAAGAGGTAATTCATAAAAATATATTTGCAGAAGCACCTGCATGTATGTTCGAAGAGGAGTGGGATGAGAAGTATATAAAAGATTTCAAAACAAAACTTCAAGAAAATCATACTCAAATAGCAGCTGTTATACTTGAACCCATCGTGCAAGGTGCAGGTGGGATGAGAATCTACTCACCACACTTTTTAAAAGCGGTAAGAGCACTGTGTGATGAGTATGATGTGTTGTTGATCCTAGATGAAATTGCTACAGGGTTTGGTAGAACAGGAAAATTATTTGCGTATGAGCATGCCAATATTTTCCCAGATATCTTATGTGTTGGTAAAGCCTTAACAGGTGGATATATATCACTTGCAGCAACACTCACCAGTAAAAAAGTGATGCAGGGTGTTGAAGCAAATGGTAATGTACTTATGCATGGACCAACCTTCATGGCAAACCCTTTAGCTTGTGCGGTTGCGAATGCTTCTCTTGAACTACTACTAAGTTCTCCATGGAAAGAAAGAACACAAAACATTCAAACACAGTTAGATGAAGAGCTGACAAAATGTGAAGAGCTTACGATAGTCAAAGAGGTTCGTACTCTTGGGGCGATTGGTGTTGTAGAATTAAACGAAGAAGTTGATTTGGATTTTATGACTCCGGCATTTATAAGAGAAGGGGTCTGGGTAAGACCATTTTTAAATCTCGTCTACATTATGCCTCCATTTGTGATAACAAAAGAGGAGTTGACTCACTTGACTACAGCTATTTTTAACGTAGTCAAAGGGTATGAATCTTATAAAGAAAATTCGAAAGAAGTCTAGGAGTTCTCGAACGCGTCGCTATAATCCTAGTTGTATGATAGACGGTAGGATATTCACAGTTTTAGGTATTTCTGTAAATTAGTATTCACAAATTTACAGAAAACTTTTGACTATCTTCCTCAAATAAAATTCGGGGCATCATTTGCAAAGAGGATAATATCACCGGCTTGCGTTACTTCTCCAAGTTTCGTTTCCATCTGAGATTTATCCGTAAGTATAATTTTTTCAGGAACATTGAGCTCTTTATCAAACTGAGATGCATTTAACTGTCCTGTAATGATCGCAATATCAAAAACACCGTTAATCGCATTGATTAGTTCGGTATTAAGCTCCTCTGTGCTTTCCACAAGCCCTGGGGTCACAATCACTTTCCGTCCGTTATGAAGTGAGCAAAGACGTACTCCTTCCAACATCCCATCGATGTTTCCGTTGTAGCTATCATCAAGTATTATTTTCCCTCCGATATCGATCCGCTCAAGACGATGTTCAACGCTTTTAAGATTTTCTACTGCTTGCACAATTTCTGAAGTATGCATCCCCATCTGATCTGCTACTAAAATCGCAGCATTAAGGTTAATAGTCTGAAACCCACCCAAAACTGATGTGTGGAAATGGCGTAGTTCCCCACCAAGAGAAAGATCAAAGTCCGTTCCTTCGAGTGTTGCATTCATATTGAGAAGCTCATCTCCAAAAAACGTCACTTTATGCTGTACTTTGTCTGTTGCTGAAGTATGAACAAATGCCCTTTCTAGTCGATTGGAACGGATTAGCTCCAATTTGGTTCGCTTAATACGCTCAATTGTTTTAAAATATTCTATATGTTGCGGTCCAATTTTGCCTACAATAACAATTTGAGGGTGCAAAAATTGGGTAATCGCATAAATATCCCCCTCTAGACGTGCACCCGCTTCACAGACATACACCTGTGTATCCGAAGGAATGGATTGATTAACATCTTGGATAATCCCTCCCAGTGTGTTTACACTGCGTGGAGTAGCATACACTTTGTATTTATGGCTTAACAATTGTGCCACAAAATTTTTCATAGATGTTTTACCATAGCTTCCAGTAATACAGATGATGGTTAGATTCTTCATGGATGCGATTTTTTTCTTAGCTTTGTGTTTATACAATAGAAACAAAAATTTCTCGATTCCCATTGAAAATAAATACGCAAAAGCTAATGGTAAAAATAAACTATAAATAGTGCTGATCTCTTTTAATCCAAATAAAAAATTTAAAAAAAGTGTCAAGGAAACAAGTAAAATTAAAAATCGCTTCACACGCCATGTCAGAACTAGTTTTTTGTCTAAGCGACTGTGCCAAAAATATAATAAAGGTATATAAACACCAATAACATAGATGCTATAGCTTCCAGAAACAGAATAAAGGATAAAAGGGATAATGAAATAAACAACATGCCACCATATTTTATGATGATGAAAAATAGCACGTTCAATACGATAACTATACCATTGTAGATTAGTAAGTAAATACCATCCTAATGCTATTACAAAGATAAGGTTTACGATAAATGACAATGATTCCATCTAGTTTTTCCCTTTATATATGTTTAAATTTTTTGAACGATGGCGACTTTCATTTATAGAGTGTTCTCAAGCCGATAATACGTAGAAACTGCTGAAAGCCTCTGTGTACAATTACTCGATCGCCTCGCCGTGTCCCGCAGTGCAGCCACCCTGACCGGCGGCCCGGCGCAGTCGGTCACACACTGCGTGACCGATCCCGACATCTGCCGGCATCACCGCCACAAGAACCTGCAAGCCCAGGTGATCGGCCTCGCGCAGACAATGATACAACTCCTGTGCCTGTTCCTCAATGCCTTCTGTGAGGCGTAGCCAGGTAACATTTTCGGGCAACACATTTGGCAGACGCGACGACAATAGGCCCACGCGATCTCCATGCTGTCGCCACTCCTCTATCTTCTGTTCTGCATCATCTAATGATGCAAGGATTACACGTGCTCTAGGGGCATAGTGCGAGGGCTTGTTTCCCGGGTAGCGTACAGGCGTATTGGATCGTGTAGCTACTGAACTGCATAGTACATGGTGTAACTCCTGCTCAGTAATCTTGCCCGGGCGTAGAATTCTGGACGTAGTCGTAGACAAATCAATGATAGTGGATTCGATGCCAACGCGGCAACGTCCACCATCTAGGACGAGATCTACACTATCTTTGAGTTCTTCTCTTACATCCTCAGCGGAGGTGGGACTCACACGTCCATAGTAATTAGCAGACGGTGCTGCGATGCCACCCCCAAATGCACTTAGTAGTGCCAAGGCTACAGGATGGTCCGGTACCCGTAAGGCCACTGTGTCCAGACCTCCAGTTACTGCATCTGGTACACTGGGCAGACGAGGCAAAATTAGTGTGAGCGGGCCAGGCCAGAAGACTTCCGCTAATTTCCATGCAATCTCTGGAATATCTTGCGCCCACTCGCTCATCTCTTTTGCATCGGAAAGATGCACGATCAAGGGGTGGTCTGCCGGACGGCCTTTGGCAGCGAATATTCTTCCTACAGCTTCAGGGTTACGTGCATCTGCACCCAAACCGTAGACAGTTTCTGTAGGGAAGGCAACAAGTCCACCTGCTTGAAGTATGTTAACTGCTTCACCAATCATTGCAACTCCTCTGTTTGACATTTGTAATTTGTAATAATAATTACAACCTTAGGCTTATTATGTAAGTATCACTCAATTAACTTATCTTTTGAGTAGGGGGTATCCACGAGCATTATGAGCCAAATTGTGCTTGTAAAAGATCTCTTCATCAATTCCCTGGCATACATACTTTTTAGGTTGCCTCCTAAAAACATGTCAAAAAGAGGCAACCTAAAAAGTACAAAGATATTCCCCCCTCTTTTTAAAGAAAGGGAAGATATGGATTGCTGACTTTAACCTAAGCCGTAAACTCTTTCACCCTCTAATAGGTAGAGGGTGAAAGTTTAATCCATTTTAGACTATGGTTATTCACCTTGTCCTAGAGAGTAAGCACGCTCACCATCTTCGAATGCATAAAGATTTTCAGTTTTAATCACTTCGATACCTGCTTCATCAATTTTGTTCATCATATCTGTAATGTCACCATTTGTGATTACGTCACCTTGGTTTTTCGCGTAGAAACGACATCTCCAGTGATCCGTTAAGAAAGTCTCTGGGTGACCCTGTGGATATACTTTTTGACCACGGTTAGAGATCATTTTAAGTGCTATGTTCGTACCTTCAGTAAGCTCAACTAGCTTATCGCCAATTGTATTTGAGTCACAATCATCTTTAGTAAAGATGTCACAACCGATAAGATTCATTTTTGTGTCTCTTACATTTGTAAGTTCAGGTTTTTTGATCTTGATCGCTTTGTCATATTTTACTGGTGTTAATGTTGATGGTTTTTGACCAAGTCTCTCAATCACCGCATCAGCGAACTCTTTTGTTCCAACTTCTGTATAGTCTCTACCTTCAGCTTTAAGTTTTCTAGCAAGGTCATACGTTACGATACCATCTTCAATCGTTTTAAGCCAAGCATTGTGAACTTTTTCAGCTACTTCTGGTTGACCAACTTGTACCATCATCATAACACCTGACAGTAAAAGTCCTGATGGATTTGCTTTGTTTTGACCAGCATGACGTGGAGCAGAACCGTGGATCGCTTCATACATAGCTATATCAGAACCAACATTCGCTCCAGGTGCAATACCTACTGAACCTGTCATTAATCCAAGAATATCAGTAGCAACATCACCATAAAGGTTAGGCATTAGAACCATATCAAAATCTTCAGGAGCATCTACAAGTTTAGCCATACCGATATCGATGATCCAATCATCAGCTTCGATTTCAGGGTACTTTTTAGCTGTTTCATAGAATACTTTTACAAAAAGTCCATCAGTGATCTTCATGATGTTATCTTTGATCATACAAGTGATTCTTTTTCTTCCATATGCTTTTGCATACTCAAATGCATATTGACATATTTTTTCACAACCTGGTCTTGTAATGATTTTTAGACACTGTGTTACTTCTGGCGTTTGTTGGTGCTCGATTCCTGCATACAGATCTTCTTCATTTTCACGAATCGTAACAACATTCATACCTGGAAATCTTGAAGGCACAAATGGGTCATAAGCAATAGCAGGACGTACATTTGCATAAAGACCTAAAGTTTTACGGATAGTTACATTTAAACTTTTGTATCCACCACCTTGAGGTGTTGTGATAGGTGCTTTAAAAAGAACTTTGTTTTTCTTGATAGAATCCCAAGCTTCTTGACCAATACCAGAAGTATTACCAGCAAGGTATACCTTTTCACCTACATCAATATGTTCCCATTCTACATCAGCTCCAGCAGCATCTAGTATTCTCGTACTTGCATCCATAATCTCAGGACCGATACCGTCACCTCTTGCAACTGTAATTGTTTGCTTTGCCATTTTTATTCCTTTTTTAATCAATTAAATTTAATTTATAAACTCTCTAAGAATCCACTCTTTAAATGGCTTCCACCTATATGTTATTCTTCATAAACTATCAGTTGAAGATTCACATATGATCTTGAACCAATTTTTCGTTGTTGAAAAACTAACCGCATTATAATAAATTTCAAAAAGCAAAGTCTTCACTATATTTGGTGATTAAACTATCTTTTATTATTTTAATAATGAACTATAATTCAATTAAAAACTATCCATTATTGCTTTAAAAATTATCCGAAATAAAAAAACTAAAAATAACACCTATTATTATCTATTTTTAAAAACTTTATTATCTAAAATTGGTATTATTAGATATGAAACGTGAAACTTTAGATAAGAAGATTAAGATCTCCAATGACCTCATGTTCTATATCTATTCTCATATAGAAACAGATATAAACATTGATGAACTTGCAGAACATTTTAAGATCAATAAATTTTATTTGCATAAGATCTTTAAAGAGGTTTTTGGACGGAATATTTACGAAAGTATTAAGTCAATCCGTCTGCAAAAGGCTTCTAACCTTCTACTGACCAATAAATACTCTACTATTTCTGAGATAGCCAATGAGTGCGGATACAGTTCCCAAACATCTTTCATTCGTGCATTTAAAGAACGTTTTTCCATGACACCCAATAAGTGGAGAAAAGGTGGATATAAATCATACTCGCATAAGATTCTTCTACAATCTCCAAAGGCACAAGCTTCCACCGCCAACTTTGAACTCATCCAGCCTCAAATTGTGAAAATGCCGCAGCAGACCGCATATTATATCCGTCATAGAGGATATGGATACGACAAATCAAAACAAACATGGCAAAAAATTCAAACCTGGGTGTATCAGAATGAGCTAAAGGGCTATAAAGAGATGTCACTTTTTCATGATAACCCAACAATCACACCCTTAGATGAGTGTCACTATGTAGCATGTGTAGTACCAGATGAGAAAAATGAGGTAAAAGATGATCGTTTGCCAAAGTTCAATATCTCAGGTGGTGTCTATGCCAAGTTTGACCTGGAAGGGAAGAGAGGAGATTTACTAAAATTCATTCACTGGGTCTATCATGAATGGCTGCCTAAAAGTGAATATCAAACAACAACAAAACCACCTTATGCGATCTATCACAAAAACCATTATCTTGAAGAAGATCAGGAGTTTGCGATCAGTTTTTACTTATCGATAAAATTTTAAGTGTTACCAGCGTAATAAAAAAACCTTTTAGTTTTTTGAATGTAACAATACACCTGCATCAAGAACGATACACTTTCCGCCATATTTGTCTATAAAAGCTCTAAGCTTCTCGATCATGCTGTTGAACTTCTCTTCATTACATAAGGTAAATACATACGTATTACTGAGGATATCATGCGCATCATCTGCAGTTTTGAGTCCGTGACCTCCAGCTCCCTCAATATCTCTAATGATAGTATAACCCGTTACATTACCCTCTTTAAACAGATCTATGAGTCTATTTAAATAGATAGATTCGATGATCACTTCAACTTTTTTCATTCTTTTCATAATTAACCCCACAAAATAGTAATAAAGTAATAGTATAGTGGTATCCCTAAAGATATATTGAAAGGGAAAGTTACCGCTAAACTTAATGGTAAATAGAGACCTGGATTGGCTTCAGGTACAGATAACCTCATAGCTGCAGGCACTGCGATATAAGAAGCACTTCCGCTAAGCAGTGCCAACAATAAAGTATCTCCTTTTGTTAATTCAAAGAAATACCCTAAAAGAATACCAACAGATGCATTAAATATAGGCATAGCAATTGCAAACATAATAAGGAAGATACCGACCTTCTTTAATTCATAAATTCTTTTTGCAGCAACCAATCCCATATCAAGCAGGAAGAATGCAAGCATTCCTTTAAACAGCGTTCCAAACAATGGCTCCATAGAATCCCAGCCTTTTTGTCCAGTCACAATACCGACAATTAAAGCCCCTACAAGTAAAAATACAGATGGATTTAAAAATGCCTCTCTAAAGATCTCTTTCCAATCCGTCTTTTTATTCTCTTTATCGTCAGAACGTTTAGTAAATAATGCTGCAAAGACAAGTCCTACCACAATAGCAGGAGACTCCATGAGTGCCATACCGGCTACCATATACCCCCCATATTCAACCTCAATGGTTTGCAGGTATGTAATTCCCGTAATAAAAGTTACCGCACTGATCGATCCATAGGTAGCAGCAATAGCAATAGCATTATAGTTGTCTAATTTAATACGTAAAATAAAATAACTATATATTGGTACAATGATTGCCATCAGAACTGCTAAGAAAAGTGCAGTAAATATATATGTGTTTATTCCACTGTGTGAAAGTTCATATCCACCATGAAGCCCAATAGCTATCAAAAGATACAATGAAAAAAGTTTAGGTAATGGTTGAGGAATAGTGAGTTCAGATTTGAAAAAAACAGCTAACATACCAAGCAAAAAGAATAATATGGGTGGATTTAGAATATTTTGAAGTACTAGATCTATATTCATGTTAAAGTCTCCTAAAATTGATGAAACGTACTGCATTATATTGGTACGATACTCAAGTATACAGCCAATTAATATAGTATCAATGATTGTATATCTAAAATATGTAGACAATGGTAACGCATCTTTATCACTAAATTTTAAAATAAAGATAATTAAAAAGGTTATTTTAATTATTTGTTTCAAAAATATACACTTTAATAGTAAAATACAAAATATTACGGATAAACACATAATTATTTTTGTTATTTTATTACATCTATTTAGATCTCAATCACTTTTTGTATAGTTTCAGAACTATTTATTTTCAATATTTATATGTTAGTTTCTAAGAAATATGTAAAACCTTATAATTGAACATATTTTATAACGTTTCTCACTATAGCGATGTTTTTGAGCCATAAATATGTACTTTCAATAAAAAACCTTATAAAATGTTCTATATAGGATATTTTATAATGAAAATGTAAAAAATTTTAATGGATTCAAAGTAAAAACAGAAGCGTCTCTAGGGCCACATTGTGTGACCTTGTGAAAATAACAGGTTACCCGCAGGCTACTTCGTCACCTACAGGGATCACATCAACTTTTACAGATTTAAATCGTGCTGTATAGATGAGTTCATCTGCTTCATCACCAAACACTGCATTGACACGTGAAGCTGCATGGTGAAAAGTACAAAAGAGTGTTTTTTTCTTCACTTTATCAGTAAATTTCACACTCAAAGCTTCACTCTCTCCATACTTACTTTTAAGTATCACTTTACTGCCAAGCTTTTTTTCATCTTCAAGTGGTGCTAACAATACATCTTCATCATGCTTTTCAAGCAGTGATTCAGTCTGTTTCGTTTGGGCTGCATTATTGTAATGTGCCAAGGTACGACCAGTAGTCAGATAATACCCCTCAAGTTTATCATCAAAGAGATTCTTGTCTAAGATCTGTTGTACCATACCGCGAGGTTCATACTGTTTATATACATACTTTCCAAGCCCATCATCTGTACGAAAGTCAAGTAGATGAAGAACCGGTGTATCTTCTAGATAGATCGGCCACTGCATACCGCGTTTTCTATGTCTTTCCAATCTATAGTAATTAGCGCCGGAAAAACGTACAGGGGCAACTTCACGTACTTCATTCCACACATCTTCACTTGTTTTAAAGTTAAAGTTCTCACCATCACCTAGCTTCTCTGCCATCTGAGTAAGGATTTCCCAGTCATCTGGTAAGTCTGACTTTACAAGTGGTTGAGAAAGGTGCAGTCTTCTCATCGCATTGACATAAACACCTGTTTTTTCATACGCAGACTTTACACCGATGATGATATCAGCTTTTTTCGTTACATCTGTCATAAATAGCTCTTGTACCATACAGAATTCCAATTCATCCATTGCTTTATCTATCTTGTTAATATTTGGATGGATATGCGTGATGTCTTCCCCCATGTTCAATAGTGCCTTGATACGTCCATCAAGCATTGCATCCACAAGTTGTGGTGTCATAAGACCTTCTACTTTTGGCTGCGTATAGTCTGGAGCAAAGTAAGGCAGACATCCCATATCACACGCACCCTGAACATTATTTTGCCCACGAAGCGGCATCAATCCTGCTCCTGTTTTCCCTACATTGCCGGTCATGAGTGCCAGGTGTGTTATCGCCATAACTGCATAAGAACCATCAAGATGCTGAGTGATCCCTAGCCCCCAAAAGATCATCGACTTCTTCACTGCATACTCTCTAGCAATGTTTGGTATCATCTTTGCAAGATACTCATACCCTTCGATGTCTTTGAAAAATGCCGGATTTGCATAAGGGTCATTCATGATCTTCTCTTTAAAATCATCAAAATCTTTGGTACGGTTATTTATAAAACTCTCATCATATAGTTCTTCACTAATGATGACATATGCCATCATATTTAGCACAAGCAGATTGGATTCAAATGGGATCACACAGTTGTGTTTCGCCAACTTTGCCAACTTTGTCTCACGTACATCAACCACAGCCAGATTGTTATGCTTACGTGCCATAGCCACGATACGGTTAGAGATAATAGGGTGTGCTTCCATCGTATTTGACCCTATGACCACCATGTACTCACACTCATAAATATCATTATAAGGATTGGTCGCTGCACCTTCTCCCATGGTCGCTCTCATTCCCTTTAGGCTTGGAGAGTGACACACTCTTGCACAATTGTCTACATGTGGAGAGTCCATCGTTTCACGACAAAATTTTTGAAAAGAGTATGCGGATTCGCACGAAGTTCTCGCCCCACCAATCGCACAAAAGCTGTCACCGCCATACTTTGCTTTGATCTCATCGAGTTTCATAGCAGCCATACTTGTGGCAGTATCAACATCACAGGTCATAAAGTCAGTATTAAATTCTGTAAGTTTGGAAGCAAAGGTTTGATTGATACGTGGATTTTTTTCTAAAAACGTTTTTCTAATACGAGGTTCGCGTATACGGTCTTTTGCATCTACAAAATCAAATCCATACTTCCCTTTTATACAAAGGTTACCCTCGGATACCAAACCGTCTTTTTGCGCGAATATCTTTACGATCTTATTGTTCTCAACGACACCTGTAATATCACACCCTACACCACAGTAGGTACATACACTCTCTATCTCTTCTCTCTCATATTTTTTTGTCATATCATGGCCCTTGCATTACCAAATAAGATAAATTTTATCCTATTTTAAGTAACTCTTGTTAATATCTACAAAATTATATCAAAAGGATTTACAATGTTTACTATAAATGTAGAAAATGAATGCGGTTGTTTTAAAAGAAGTGACTACACCAATAATATGCAGTTTGAAACTAAAGATGATGCACTTGTAGAAGCTATACAGATGCAAAATCATATGAATGAAAACTTCTGTCAAAAACATGAGTTCAAGCTCAACGAAGATGGCCAAAACTTCAACATTGGTGTGAGTATGAAACCTAGACAAGCTTCTAGTGGCGGATGCTGTGGCGGTGGACACTGCAGTTAATAAATAATCTTGTCGTGGCGAATGCCCTTGAAAGCGAAGCGATTCGAGAGCCACGACGATTTTTTGCTTCTTTTTTCTAAAAAAAGAAAGAGAGGAACAAAGTCTCAGTCAGCATACAAAAATAGTATGCAAAAGAGATCAAACGAATTTAAAACTTATTTGAAATTTCCAAATACAAGCGGCGCTTTCAGATCCAAAGTCTTCACTTCAGCCATCACAGCCTGAAGGTCATCTATCTTCTTCCCAGAGACACGTACCTCATCACCCTGAATCGAAGGAGTAACTTTACGCTTCATATCTTTGATCGCCTTAACGATCTTTTTCGCTTCATCTTTATCGATCGTATCCACGATACGGTAGATCACTTTCGTATTACCGCCAGAGATACCTTCAGTCTTCACCTCTTCAAGTGACTTACCGGCAATTCCTCTTTTGATCAGTTTTGAGATAAGTATGTCTTTAAGTGCATCTATCTTGGAATCTGTAGAAGAACTAAGGCTCAAGGTCTTTCCTGCCTCATTGAGATTGATCTCAGCTATCAACCCTTTAAAATCAAAACGTGTAGCAACTTCTTTTTCAGCCATAACGATTGCATTTTTAAGCTCCATCATGTCCAGTTTAGCCGTTATATCAAAATAGTGATCTTTTGCCATTGTAACTCCTTTTACTTCTCGATCCTCATCATAGCGATCTCACCATGAACCACATCAAGTTTCGCTAATGCATTGATAGCATCTTGCATTTTACTCTCTTTACATGTATGCGTCGTGAAGAGTAATTTAGCTATCTCTTCATTGGTCGTAGGTTTTTGAAGCATCGCTTCTATAGAGATACCAAATTCACCTAAAGAAGAAGTAATGGTAGCAAGCACACCGCTTCTGTCATCTACTTCCAGTCTTAGATAATACTGTGTCACTATCTCTTCTTTAGGTAGAAGTTTAAGTCCGCTCTCCAAACCTTTTTTATACCCAAGCATAGGTCCCTGGTTTCCACGTACGATATCTACGATATCAGAGATAACTGCAGAAGCTGTCGCATCTCCACCGGCTCCAGGTCCGTAGTACATCGTCTCACCAACACGGTCACCCACTACAGTAACAGCATTCATCACACCATCCACTTTGGCTATCATACTATCTGAAGGTATCATCGTTGCATGCACTCTAAGTTCTACACCATGCCCCACTTTTTTAGCGATACCCAAAGACTTGATCTCATACCCGAACTCTTTAGCAAAGTCCACATCAGTTTGCGTAATATTTTCTATACCCTCTATTAGTATATCTTCCGGTTTTGCATCGATTCCATACGCGATACTCGCCAAGATAAGAAGCTTATGAGAGGCATCAAAACCACCCACATCAAAAGTAGGATCTGCTTCTGCATAGCCTAGCTCTTGAGACTCTTTGAGTATCTCATCATACTGGGCACCATTGTTGATCATGTTGGTAAGCATATAGTTACAGGTTCCATTCATAATACCTTGAATAGACTCTATATGGTTTGCTGACAGACCATTACGAAGTGCCCCAATGATAGGGATTCCACCTGCTGTACTTGCTTCATACATCAAAGGGATATCTCCAGCTATCTCCTGGAGTTCATAACGATGGTAGGCAAGTAATGCCTTATTTGCAGTCACCACTGCTTTACCGTTTTCAAGTGCTTTTTTCACAAGAGCATACGGCTCTTCAACACCACCCATAAGTTCAACAACGATATCTATCTCTGGATCATCTACTACATCAAGAGGGTTATCAGAAAGTTTGATACTTACCCCGCGGTCTTTTGAAAGATTTTTCACTACACCTGATTGTACAACTATCTTTTTCCCGGCTCTCGCTTCGATGATGTCACCGTTCTCTTCAAGTATCTTTGCAACACTCGCTCCAACAGTTCCAACACCTAAAATACCAATTTTAACCATTCTTTTTAGCCTCTTCCAGTTCTTTCAGGAACTTTTTGATGTTTCTTGCTGCTTGTCTGATACGATTTTCATTCTCGATCAAAGCGATACGAACATAGTCATCACCATATTTACCAAAACCGATACCAGGACTCACTGCAACCCCTGCTTTAAGCAGCAACTGTTTAGAAAACTCCAATGAACCCATATCTCTTGCAACCTCAGGTATCTTACCCCAGATGAACATGGAAGCGCTTGGTTTAGCCAAAGGCCAACCTGCATTACCAAAAGCCTCTATCATCACGTCACGCCTTTTTTCATAACGTGGAATGATCTCTTTATCTGGAATATCATGATGCTCATCAAGCGCTACGGTTGCAGCAACCTGGATCGGTGTGAACATCCCATAATCTAACCATGATTTAATACTCTGAAGTGCCCCAATAAGCTTTTTATTTCCTACAATGAACCCTACTCTCCAGCCAGCCATGTTGTACGATTTAGAAAGTGTATACGCTTCAACAGCCACATCTTTAGCACCGTCAACACTCATAATAGATGGGGTAGTATATCCATCAAAAGTAATATCCGCATACGCTATGTCTGAAATGATATAAAAACGTTTTTCTTTTGCAAGGGCTACAAGTCTCTCATAAAACTGAGGTGTGACTGTTGCTGTACTTGGGTTATGTGGGAAATTCACCACTAAAAATTTAGCTTTAGGGATGGAGTTGTCCAAGTGATCTTCTAGATCTGCTAAAAATTTATCTTCATCTACTTCAAAAGTATCTTCATTGAACACAAGCTGCATCTTCTCTACATTCGCACCCGCCAAGATGAATGCCTGAGAGTGGATAGGATACGTAGGGTCAGGTACGATCGCAACATCCCCTGGGTTTGAAATCGCCTGTACCAAATGTACATACCCTTCTTTACTTCCCATCGTTGCTACTACTTCTGTATCTGGGTCAAGATCCACACCATACTTACGCTTATACCAGTTGCTCATTGCCAAACGTAATTTATAAATACCTTTACTCACACTATAGCCGTGTGTTTTTGGCCTTTGCACAGTATCACATAGTTTATCAATGATCGGTTGTGGAGTAGCTGCATCAGGATTACCCATAGAAAAATCTATAATATCTTCACCCTCACGTCTTAAACGCATCTTCAAGTCATTGATCTCTGCAAAAAGATACTTTGGCAATCTATTTATCTTATCAAATTGAATTTCATCAAACATGCTTTACTCGCTTTAAAATTTTTGTCATTTTTATCATTTCTCTCACCCAGCCTGTCTTAAAATTGGCTCACAGGTACAGGAATAGTAGTATCATTAACCTCTTTCACCATCGGTCTATCGCTCTGATTTGTCTCTTGAACACTGTTTTCTACTGTTGTCTCTTCTATCACCACTTTTGTATTGTTGGCAACAGCACTTTCGATACTCAAGTCTTCTACAGGAAGATTTTCATTCTCCCCCTTATTCTCTATTGTCATGTTGTTTTCTATCATTTGCTCATCCATAAATGGGATAAGTCCACTCAAATGTTTTTTATCGAACTGTGTAAAAAAATACCAAGATGCATATCCAAGAAGCATCAATACGACGACTAAAAAGAGTTTTGAATTTCCCTTTTTTTCCTCTTCCATAGGGGCTCCTACACTAAAAGCGTGGTCTTCTCTATGTGAAGCATAATATGCAAGTGCCTCTTCTCTCAGATCATTGAGATCTGCTTTATACTCTCGTTCCAAAATAGAGATAAACCCTAAGGTTTTTGTCTTCATTAGAACTTCAAAATTTCTGGCCAGAAGATTTTCAAGATTATCTTCAGATATCTTGGTCTTTTGGCTAATACCCTTTACAGTGTTCTCTTCAAGTATCTCATTTAATTGCATAACCCATCCTATGTATTAAAATCGCTGCAGCTGCACTCACATTCAATGAATCAAATGCATGTTTCATCTCTATTGAGACCTTATGGTCCAATTTTGCCATCACCTTTTTAGAGAGTCCTTTACCTTCACTTCCCAATACAAGAACTCTTTTTGAATCAAATGTGATATCCTGTACACTCTCTCCATCCATAGAGGCACCATAAAAAGTAAACCCTACTTGCTGAAGCTCATTAAATGTATCCAGGATATTGGGTGCGATCATGAAAGGCATATCTAGCATGGCTCCAGAACTTGTACGTGCTACGGCAGCAAAATTAAGCTGTTTGACCCCTGCAGCGATGATGGCATCTGCCCCAAGTGCATATGCAGATCGTACCACAGCACCTATGTTCCCCACATCTGTCAAACCATCAAGCACTACAATAAAATCATTCTGCTTGATATCGTTCAAGTCACTCTGCTCAAATTCATCCATCTCAACAAGTAATCCCTGGTGATTCCCACCTTTACTCATCGACTGTGCCCACTTCTCTTCTAAAAATTTAATATTATCATGATATTTGTGAAACAGGTCTTTAGGGAGTATCCCTTTCTTGGCAACATAAACCGTTTTTATTTTCTCTGAATGCTGCTCTAATGCATGTAAACAGACTTGTTTTCCATATATAATCATAGAGAAGATTTTACCTTTTTTTTGCTTTTAAGGTGTTAAGTGGACTGTATGAGTTCGTTATACCATTCTTTGACACTCTTGTCACTAAGTTGTGCAAGTAGTTTTGCCTTTATTTTAGGGGGCATATCCAAACTGAGTACCTCAGTAAAGCTAAGGCTTTTTTCTTTGCTTATACAGGCCTTTATAATGACTACCCACTCTCCGCGTATTGTCAATTCACTGAGCGTTTTGCCTAAAGATAATGCCGTACCACGGTAGTATCGTTGATACTTTTTACTGATCTCTTTTGCTAAGAACAATTCTCTGCTCTCATCGAGTATCGAGATCTCGTTTAATAGCTTTGCCAGACGGTGAGGTGCCTCATAGAGTACCGTGTTGTATCCATTATTCATTGCTTCACTCAAAGCAGCAGTTCTCTCTTTGCCTTTATGCGGTAAAAATGCGTAAAAAAGGAATTTACCCTCTTCAAAACCACTCGCAGCATAGGCCGTCGTCACAGCAGAAGCGCCGGGAAGCACATCGTAAGGTACATCATGTTTCTGTGCATAGGCGACAAGTATCTGTCCCGGGTCAGAGATCACCGGCATTCCGGCGTCACTGACATAGACGACCTCTTTATCTTTCAGAGTGTTTCCAAACTCCTCAAGTCTCTCCTCTCCATTATGCTCATTAAAAGAGATAAACTCGGCATCAGGATACGCCATATCAAACCGCTCTTCGAGCAGACGTAAAAGCCGTTTGGTCTGACGTGTATCTTCACATAAAAAGAGTTCTGTTTTTTCAAACAATTTCATACCTCTTATGGTAATATCTTGAGGGTTTCCAATAGGAGTAGGGATAAATGTCAACATAATAAATACTTTAAATGCTTGAAGAGGATAGATGATTGCTTTACGTAAAGCAAACTTAGCTTGAGTGAAAGCATAGAGAGCAATGCTCCCTATGTCATTAAGGATTAACCTAATTTATATTTGTTCTTAAACTTCTCTACTCTACCAGCAGCATCAAGAATTTTTTCAGAACCTGTAAAGAATGGGTGACATTCGTTACAAATATCGATACTCATCTCTGCTTTGTCTGTTTTGATCTCAAACTTGTTTCCACAAGCACATGTAACTTTACACTCAACGTAATCTGGGTGAATTTCTTTTCTCATTTTTCTAACCTTGTTAGTTTATTTGGTGACAGGTAACCAGCCTGTTCTAGTCAATGACTCTTCCTTTTTCATCAAAAAAAGGGGCATTGCAACGCTCTAAGGCGAGACAATATAGGGCGAAATTATAGCAAAATATTTTTAAAAAATTATAAAAGTATGCCCATTATATTAATTTATATTTTTTACACTTCCCATTAACTCTATTTGGTATATAATAACTAACACTACAAAAAAAGGAAAAACAATGAAAAAAATCATTATCGCAATCACTCTTATTTTGATGTCATTTACATCACTACACGCTATGAATATGGGGATGGGCATGAATAAACAAGCACTAAAACATGCGAACCCTATGCCAAACCTTATGCGTATCGCTATTCAAAATGCTGATCTTTTAGGTATTGACCAAAAACAAATGACGGCTTTAAGAGCATGGTCTGATACCAATAAACCAAAAATGAAGCAGATGGTGCAAAAAGTCATGCATGAGGAAGCAATGCTTTTAGAAAATGCTTTGACTACAGACAATGACTCAGTGAAAGAAGCTGAGGTCATGTTGGAAACACGTAAAAAGATCATAGAGATGAAAGCAAGATGTAACGCCAACTTAAAAACGATCTTGACTAAAAAGCAATATCAGCAAGTAGTCAATATCTATAGAAGCGTACGATAATTCTCGTACACGTCTTTTTAGCTAGTAAAACGTTAGAGTAACAGTTTACTAGCTACTGCACAAACCGCACTTTCACTCTTTAGAACCAATGGTGTATTCAGTCCGATAATATTTTCAGGCTTAAAAAGTGCCACTTCATCTTCATGAAAACCACCCTCGCAACCTATCACGATCGTTGCAATATGATCTTGTGGATCTAACTTGTTCTCAGAAAAATTCAACATCTTGCTTTCCGGGTTTGCTTTCACAAAACTCTCTAGATCCTCTGCTGTGTCCAACTTCATCATTTCACTTCGTCCTGACTGCTGAGAAGAGTTTAGAAGTATCTTTTCCAAACGTTTAAAGTCGACCTTAAAACTTTTTTGAGAACGTTGACAATAGATAAAAGTAATTTTTTCTACACCCATTTCATTGAGAGAAGGAAGTACTTTTTCGATATTTTTAGGGTCAATGATACACCATCCTACATGCAACGGTACTTTCGCTTTCACTTCAAGTGTTTGGCTCTCTTGCAGTTCAAGGTTGACAGAGCGTTTGTCTATGTAGGTAATAAGATAACGATAAAGAAGATCATCTTCAAGGTTACGAAGATATAGAGTGTCATCTACCTTATGTCTTCGTACTTTGAAAATGTAACGATGCTCATCTCCAAGTAGAGTGAGCTGGGGCTTGCTTGCGTCTTTATGATAAAGATATAACATACTTACAGGGCTATTACACCTTTAGCCTTAAGTACCATAAGTACCACCATAGCAACAACAAGTAAGATCTGTACTAAAGATATTTTCAAGAAGGCACCCTTAAGTAACTTATGGGTGTCAGGATTTTGTAAATTAGCTATTTTAATAAGCTTATGCTTCTTGATCTCAATATACATTAACACAGCCCACATTACGACCATGATAATAGTGCTTAATGACCATCCCAAATCACCAGCAAAAACAGCTACAATACCTGCAAATGCTATCATTGTAGTAAGCGCTTGAAAGATCATCGTATAGATAAAACTTGCTTTTCTAAATCCTAATGGATTTTTTGCTGTCATCATCGGGATGAATAATCCTCCGACCAAAAAGCCTAAAAGGACTTTTACTAAAAGACTATGTGCTGCCAACATCTCTGCTATCATATGAATTTCCTCTAATTTTGATTTGTTTAAAAGTGGATTATACCCTATTTTGTTATAATCAAACCCTCTGATCAATATAACTTAAATTCAAAGGGTAAAAATGCCTATTTCTATCACACAAGCACTCGAAATTATTTATAAAAATAGTGCTGTAGTAAGCTCTGAAATACTGCCTATAGAGATGGCATTAGGACGTGTGATGCGTGAAGACTCCATCGCTACATTTGATCTCCCGCGTTTTGACAACTCTGCTATGGATGGGTATGCTGTCAAGTGTGCTGATGCGAACACTGCAGTGGAATGTACAGATGTGATCTATGCCGGTGATGAGCCTACAATGACCCTAAAGGCTACAAAAGCCATTAAAATTATGACAGGTGCACCAATCCCAGATGGTTGTGAAGCGATCATCCCTGTAGAGAATGTAACGGTGAATGATACACAGGTCATCTTGCCCGAAGAGATACAAAAAGATGGTCATATAAGACGTGCAGGTGAAGACATAAAGCGTGGCAGTGTTTATCTGCATAAAGGTGAGAAGATCACCGCATACAGCATAGCACTGCTTGCCAGTCAAGGTGTGACACATGTGCGTGTAACACGTAAGATCAAAGTCGCTGTATTTGGAACAGGCGATGAACTGCGTCCACATTTTGAGAAAATCGCACCCCATCAACTCTATAATTCCAATACGCCTATGTTCCTGGCCCGTGCCAAAGAGTTAGGTTGTGAAGTACAGTATATAGGAAGCTCTGGTGACACTATAGAATCTTTGACAGCTTCTATTAGATCTGCAATAAATGCAGATATCATCATCACTTCTGGTGGTATCAGTATGGGAGATAGAGATTTCACCAAAGATGCTTTTACAAACTTAGGAATGGAACTACATTTCGATAAAGTAGACATCAAGCCAGGAAAGCCCACTGCATTTGGTACCATCGGGAAAACAGTTGTGATCAATCTCCCAGGGAATCCCCTTGCCTCTATGGTAAATTATGAAATGTTTGTGCGTCCCGCTATACGCAAAATGTCTGGTATGAATGCCTATTATCATCATACTGTATCCACACAGATAAAAGAAGATTTTAAACTTAGAGCAGGCAAACATACTGTACGTCTAGGTGTATTTGATGGAAATACATTTATGCCATTCACCAAACAGCTCCCAGGAATGATCTCACCGTTGGAACAAGCCAATGCTATGCTCATTACAACACCAGATGTTTCCAGCCTTGAAAAAGGAAAAACTGTGAAAATACTACCGATAACTTGGGAATTAACTGCCTCTGAAAAAGAAGATTTTTTTACGCGTTGATCTAACCAAGAGGGACTTCAGTATCCCTCCTCATTGATTTATATCTGTGAAAGATACTCAGCTACTGCTTCAATCTCTTCATCAGACATCGTAGCGGCTTGTCCCGTCATCAGTGCACCCATACCAACTACATTTTTTGTACCGGCTTTGTACTCATTCATAGACGTGATCAATGCTTCTTTATCTTGACCAGCAATGATCGCTGATTTACCAAGTGCGGCGGTCTTCCCATCTGCACCGTGACACCCTTTACATTTATCATAAGCTGCAGGTGCGGATATAGATGTCAGTGCTGCAGTTGCAGCTTGTGTTAATTCTGCAGTTTTTTCTTCTACTACTGCTGCAGCTTCGGTAGCATTAGATTCAGCGGCTGCTTTATATTCTGCTGCTTTTTCTTCCGCTGCAGCTGCCATTTTTTCTGCTTCCACTTTCGCTTCTGCTGCCATCTCGGCTGCTGCTATTTTTGCTGCTTCAGCTGCTTCGGCCATCTTGATCTTCGCTGCTTCAAAAGCACTTATAGTATCTTTTTTAACTGCTTCTACTACTTTTGTTTTATTTACTTCTTCTACCACTTTTTTTGTCTCTTCTCCACATGCTGTGAACAACAAAGTAGCTGCTGCAAGAGAGAGTAATGTTATTTTTTTCATGATCTAACCTTTTTATTTAGATGATGGCTCTGGCGGACAGATACCCGGTGCTGGTTTAGCAGGCTCTGCAGGTAAAGCACTTTTTGCTGGCGCTGCTGGTTTTGCTGCTTCTGCCGGTATTGCTTTTTCAGCAGCTAACGCTGGCTTGGCTGCCTCAGCTGCCAAAGCTGGTTTTGCGGCTTTGGCTGGTAAAGCTTTTTCCGCCGCGACTGCTGGTTTAGCTGGCTCTGCAGGTGCTGCAGGTTTTGACGGTTCAGCAGGTGTCGCAGGAGCCGCTGGCTTCGCTGGTTCTACACATTTTGCAGCTTCTGCTGGCAATGCTGGTTTTGGTTTCTTAGGGTTTGCCATTGGTTCTGTAACTTTTTGGGTTACTTTTGCTTCTTCAGCATGGGCAGTAAACCATACGCTCATTAGAGCAAGAGAAATAAATAATAACTTCTTCATAATCTATCCTTATTGTTTTAATAAATATATTATAGCTAAAAATAGAGAATCTAAACTTTCTTTGGATTCTCTATAGGGGTATGGTTTAAGAGTTTATCCCAAAGCGTAGTGTCGCTCCATTCACTTTGTACTTGAGGTGAAAAAACGATATCTTCAAGTTTTATGACACCCATCTTTTGACTATGCGCATCCTCTTTAAAACCTTGTGCATATCCTGTGTCGGTCTCATGTACTATGATACTATGAAGTTTTACTTCTCTCTCTCCATTTTGCATATCTGTACATGCCAAAACACGTTCTACCATAAGGTATATCACACGGGAGAACTGTTCTGCTGAAGGAGAGACAGGAAGTTCCACCCATCTGTTACTATAGGTTTTCATAGCCTCAATATACTTTTCATCATCTTTTGACCAAAGGGTGATCGCATGGTCAAAAGAGTCAATCAGTTCTTTGATGTAGCGTTTGGTCAATCCAAAATCGTACACCATTTGTCCGTCATCAAGATAATTTGACTCTAGAAGTACTTCAATTTTATAAGAATGTCCATGGATATTTTCACTGCAGCGTTGTGTCGTGCAGTCACGTACTATATGTGCATTTTCGAATTTAAACAATTTTCTGATTAACATGTTTCTTCCTCAAATAGGAGTATATTTACCTGATTTTAACCAAGCTAACTAAAACTTAGGTTATACACCCTGAGTTGTATCGAAAACGCGTATATGCAGTCTATCACTATACTTGAAATTATGTTTCATACAAAATTCAAATACAGCTTTGTCATTCTTCCAGATCGTATCTCTACTTTCGCCTACAGGCATACAATACACAGAAAGTTCTGGTAAGAGTTCTCTTATGGCTTCTATCTCTTCAAGTGCTGAAGTCGCTGCCAAATGTGCATCTATAGTAAACTTCAAAAAGGCCTCTTTAGCATGAGTACCTATAGATTGAAGTGCTTGAGGAATGATACGTTTCTCCTCAGGTTCACCTGAGTTTGCCAGCTTTAACGAGAGTGCAAATATACACGACTCATAAGCAGGATACTTTTCAAAATCTATCTCTATGGTTCCATTGGTTTCAAAAGTGATCTTGATCCCTTCTGATACCAACCATTGGATCACAGCATAAAATACCTTATCATTATGGTACATTAAGGGCTCACCACCCGTAATGACCATATGTGGTTTATACCCTATGATACTAAATTCATTTTTCAGTTGATCAATCAGTGTTTTACTGTTCTCTACTTTTATCCAGGATTTAGCAAAAACACTGTCTACTGCAAAATAGGTATCACAACCTCGACGTACCTCACCATCCACTTCATAGCTTGCACCAAAACCTGGACAACTTAGGTTGCATCCCCCTGTACGTAGAAAATATGAGGGTACACCAGCGTATTTACCTTCACCTTGGATAGAAAAGAACTGTTCAGTTAAATAAAACAAGGATTATTCCTTGTTTTAAATGAGTAATGAGTAATGAGTAATGAGTAACCGAAATATACTCTTCTCAAAAAACTTTCATTATCTATTAAAACGGAGCCACTGCACCGCATACATTCATTTCTCATTCCTCATTCCTCATTACTAACTTGATTGCAAAGCAATCACCCGCCAGTTTCATAGAAAGCACGTGCAGAGATCTCTTTCTCTTCATTAGGGTTCTCTTCACTCCAACGGTTCTCTTTTGGTTTATCTTTGAGTACTTGAGCCAAGACATCTGCTGCACCTTGAATATCACCTTTTTTTACAGATTCAGCAATGCTCATCGCTTCATCAAAATAGAGACAGGGGATGAGATTACCCTCAGCAGTCAAACGTATACGGTTACAATTCTCACAGAAATCGTGTTTATGCGGATCGATCAGCCCAAATTCATATCCTGTCTCTTGTATGAGATAATTAAAGGATGGGCTCGCACCTTCACGTCCTAAAGCTTTAATATGATATTTTTCTTTTACTTTTTCAAGGATCTCTTTACCATGCATCCCTTTGAGTGACTGATCTGCATGTCTGTTCTCCATATACTCTATAAAGCGTACTTTGATGTTACGTGCGTTGCAATACTCCAGGATATCCAATATCTCACCATCATTGATCCCTTTGAGTGGTACCATATTGATCTTGATCTTGAGTCCTACTTCTAACGCTTTTTCTATCCCTTTCAGTACCTGAGGAAGTACGTCTTTCCCTGCTACTTTTGCTGCTACATCCGCATGCAGGGAATCAAGAGAAATATTCAATCTCTTTAGCCCCGCATCTTTGAGCCTCTGTGCTGAATCGGGAAGAAGGAAGGCATTGGTAGTCAATGCCAGATCTATATCTGGTTTATAATCAGAGATCATCTTAATGAACTTGTCCAGATCTTCTCTAAGGAGAGGTTCTCCACCCGTAAGACGGATCTTTGTCACACCTTCATCGATGGCAACTTTAACAAATAAGAAGAGTTCTTCAAAAGAGAGTAAATTCTCTTTAGGTACCCATGAAAAAGGTTTTTCGGGCATACAGTACTGACATCTAAAATTACAACGTTCTGTCACTGAGATACGTAAATAATTAACTGTACGGCCATGTCCATCTATAAGCATATAAAATCCAATGTATAATTTTTTAAAATTTTTTCTTAGGGTATCCAAATGTAGATAAAAAAGGGATGATGTATATCAAGAAAGTAAGGACAAGGCTGTGCCCTGTCCTAAATGGTTAGAGATTAATGTAAATCTCTCCATTGTGATTTCTTCCATAAGAATGCAAGAATTGAGAAGATAAAGAAGAAACCGATAACCCATGGTCCGATCGCTTCACGTTTTACTTTACTTGGATCACCAATTTCTGTGAGGTATGCTTCTACTTTGTCATATCCCTCTTGGTTAAGACCAACTCTAGGCATTGATGTACCTGCAAGCTGACCTTGTGGGTTAGCTATAAAAGTCTCCATAAAGTGGCTGCCTCTAGCTCTAATGATCATAGAAAGATCGGGAGGAAGTTTACCCATATATGCTTTTACTAGATCCTGCTCTTCAAGCACTTTGATCTTATGAGCAAGCTCATCTTTTTCATATTTGAATGCCGGTGTTTCACCTAATTGTGTCAACTTGTCATAACGCATTGCATGACATCTTACACACGCTTCCATGTATGCTTCTTTAGGCGTCACTTCACCAGCTTTATGCTCAAGCATATATGCCACTACATCAGCGATCTGCTGATTGTCAGTCATCATAGATTTGATCGAACCCATTGGGTGCATCATCGTGTCTACATATTTATGATCCACATTTGATGCCATCGCTGGGTCTTTGATCACAGCGATAAGATAGTTTTTGTCATAGATCGCACCTGCATGGTCAAGATTTGGCGGTATTGCACCACCCATGTTCATGTTTGCACCATTGTGACAACCGATACACATACCAAACCCAGCTTCACCTGCTGCAGCATTTCCTTCCAGTTTAGCTACTTCAGCCACATCAGCCCAGAATGCTTTTTTCTTCGCTACAAGTGCTTCATCACCTTTACGTTCAGCTTCTGCGATATCATCTGTTCCATCATACGTAAACCCATGTGTTTTGAAAATAAGTTCATTCCCCTGAGAGTCTAACTTTTTGTGCAATTCATGGTGAGCAAATGGCTCAACCAAATAATATGTAAGTAGTGAAAAGAATGCAACTACGGCAAATATTTTTAATTCTCTCATATTACGCTCCTTTCTCTATCTTTTTTTCAAACATTGAAATCACAAACAATGCAGGACCTAATAACAAGAATAAAATTGCAAAGAATAAACCTAGATCATTGAAAATTCCTTCTGGTGGTAATTTACCAAGTGCAGTAAGCGCAATCATATCAAAAACAAGTATCCAGAACCACCACTTGAACAGACCTCTTTTATGTGCCGGAGCTACATTTGGACTTCTATCAATGAATGGTAAGAAGAACAAGGCTGCTTGAGCAATACCAAATGCTATCAGTCCCACATCTTTATTGAATGGACGCAAGATCTCATATGACCACAGAAAGTACCACTCAGGGTAGATGTGTGCCGGTGTCTTAAGACCATCTGCAGGGTCAAAGTTCACCGGGTCCATAGCAAAGTTAAAGTTATAGAAGACCAAATAGAAGAAGAGTATAAAGTAAATACCCAATACAAATACATCTTTAGACAAGAATACTGGTGAGAATGGAATAACCTTAGACTCTTTTTTCTTACCTGCTTTCCAAAGCTCTGCAGACTCTTCAAAATCGATCTCTGCACCCTCTTGGTTGTTTACGTGTGGTATTCTTAACGTACCAAAGTGTAAAACAATGAGACCGATAATGACCAATGGAAGCAAGAATACATGTAACATAAAGAAACGTGTCAAGAATGCATCGCCTGGAACATAATCACCACGGATCCACTCAACAAGACCATATGCCTCTAATGAACCACCAGAGAAAAGGTTAGTAATAACCATACCTGCCCAGTAAGACATTTGTCCCCATGGAAGCATATATCCAGAAAATGCTTCTGCAGAGAATGCAACAAAAAGTGCCATACCTGAAAGCCAAATCAGCTCTCTTCCTCTCTTGTAAGAACCATAGTAGATACCTGTAAGCATGTGAATATAAATGATAAGGAATACAAGGGATGCACCGATACCATGAATATGTCTCCATAACCATCCATAACCCACTTCAGTCATGATCGTGTAGTTTACAGAGTCAAATGCAAGGTTTGTATCTGGTTTGTAATACATAAGAAGGAATATACCAGAGATCACAAGCAGACCAAATGTTGCTGCAAGTACCATACCCATAGCCCATAAGAAGTTAATGTCTTTTGGGATCCAATACTCAGTGTTCATTACTTTCTTAATAGTATTGATAGCTAAACGCTGATCCAACCACTCATTAAGACTATTTGCTTTTTCAAATTTTGCCATAAACTCCCCCTTATACTGTAATGCCAGCTTCTAGCATTTTCTTATACTCTGGACCCGCTTCACCGAGTACAAGTTTTGTACCATCGATTCTAAACGGAGGTATCTCTAAAGGACTAGGTGGCGGTCCAAATGACTGTTTACCACTAATATCAAACAAACCACCGTGACATGCACATAAAAAGTCCTGCTTATCTTTTCTATATGCCGGAATACATCCTAAGTGTGTACAAAGACCAATAGAGACATGGAATCTGTCAGAACCTATAATAACATCTCTATCATCTTGTGGCATATCTGCTGTTTTCTTAAGAACGAAGATAGGTTTACCTCTCCATTTCTCAACAGTCAGTTCATTCTCTTTAGCCCCTGCTAAATCGATCGTAGTGAATCCCGCTGCCTTTACACTCGGCAATGGATCCCATGAACGCTTTGCAGCATATAGCGCACCAACACCACCTACAGCGGCACATGCACCAAGAGCCATACCCATAAAGTCTCGACGACTTTTTTCTTCATTTGCCATATTTCTTCCTCCTAACATGTATAATATGATGTTATATTATATAGAACTTTTAATTAACTTATGGTTAAAAAAATCTGTTTAAAAGCGTGATTTTGATTCATTATAACTGAAAGTAAATTAAGACTATTACTGTCTTAACTTACATCTATTACTGTTTATTATTATAGGGTAATAAGGTAATACTTTTTTATATCTTTTTCTTATTTCTTTGTGCCAATTTGATATGTACATGTATGATCTCTAAAGCAGCAGGCGTTACACCAGATATCTGTGAAGCGGCAAAAAGTGTGGGCGGTGTGGCAAGTTCAAGTTTTTCTACTATTTCGTTGCTTAGCCCTGAGATATTTCGATAGGCAAAACTTTCTGGTATTTTGATCTTGAGCATATCATCCATCTGCAAGATCTGTTGTTGCTGTTTTTCTATGTAGCGGCTGTATTTTGCTTCTATAAGGATTTGTTCTATCACCTCATCATCATACTTGTCAAACTCAGGTATGATGGTCACAAGTTTTTCTCTGTTGAAGTCACCACGTCCTATAACATCCATCATGTAGGTTTTATCACTTATTTTCATTGCTCCTATCGACTCGAGTTTTGCTAAAAACTCTTTTGTCGGTGTTGCATGATTGATCCTTAAGTAATTCAACGCCTCTTCTATATTTGCTTTCTTCTCTTCGAAACGTTTAATATAATCCGCATCCAAAAGCCCTAATTCTTTACCATAATGCGTAAGTCTCATATCAGCATTGTCTTCACGTAAAAGCAGTCTGTACTCTGCACGGCTGGTAAACATACGGTATGGTTCTTTGGTCCCTTTGGTTACCAGGTCATCTATCAGTACTCCGATATACGCTTCATCACGTCTGAGGATAAAAGGCTCTTTTCCTTGTATGTTTAGGGCTGCATTGATCCCTGCCATAAGTCCTTGGGCTGCTGCCTCTTCATACCCGGTGGTTCCGTTGATCTGACCTGCAGTATAAAGCCCCTTGATCTTTTTGGTCTCAAGTGTATGTTTCAAGTCTGTCGGCTGTATATAGTCATACTCTATAGCATATCCATAACGTACGATCTTTGCCTTTTCCATACCAGCCACAGAACGTACCATCTCAAGCTGCACATCTATAGGTAAGGATGTACTCATACCATTGATATAATATTCTGTCTCATCAATGGTTTGTGGTTCTACAAATATCTGATGTCTAGGTCTGTCTCTAAAACGGCTAATCTTATCTTCTATACTTGGACAGTAACGTGGTCCCACACCTTCTATCTGACCGGAGAACATCGGTGCTCTATAGAAATTACTCTCAATGATCTCATGGGTATCTTCATTGGTATAGGTTACATAACAAGGCAACTGTGTAGGATTAAATGTTGCTTTGTCTGTTCTAAACGAAAATGGCGGAGGAGGCGTATCACCAGGTTGTACTTCCATAATGGATGTATCAACACTCTTCGCATCGATACGTGCACAGGTTCCTGTTTTAAGACGTCCGATATTTAGCCCCAGACTGCGAAGATATTCCGCTAACTCTACAGAAGCGAACTCACCCTGTCTACCAGCAGTTTGTTTTTTCTCACCAATATGGATAAGACCATTAAGAAATGTTCCTGCAGTGATGATCACTTTAGATGCAGTATAGGTATTACCAAGTTGTGTTGTAACGCCTTTCACTTCATCCTCTTCTACGATCAAACCATCTGCTATCTCTTGTTTCACATCAAGATTATCTGTATTGAGTACTACATTACGCATATAGATACGATACTGATCCATATCTATCTGCGCACGGCTACCTCTTACTGCCGGCCCTTTGGATGCATTGAGTGTACGAAACTGTATACCTGTTTTATCTGTACACAGACCCATCTCACCTCCGAGTGCATCTACTTCCCGTACCAGATGACCTTTAGCCAATCCACCTATGGCAGGATTACAAGAAGATGCCCCGATCTGTTCTGCTAATATTGTGATCATCAATGTGTTACATCCCATACGTGCGGAAGCCAAAGAAGCTTCTATCCCCGCATGTCCACCACCGATGACTATGACATCATAATTCATAAAAAACCTTACTTCTTATTCACAAGGAAGAAGAAAAAATATATATTTTGCTATAATAATCGAATTATATCCAAAAAAATTATTATTAAAATACGCCTAGGCGTATGAGCCAACTGCTGAGGTTGACTCAGCGTCAGCGTAGTGTTTTGGGCTTTGCTCTCAACACGTTCTAATCAAGGAAACACATGTTTACAGGTTTAATCCGCGAAATTGCCACTGTTAAAAGCTACCAAAATAATATTTTAACCATCAAGTCTAAACATCCAGCAAAACTTGGAGACTCTATAGCTATCAACGGAGTGTGCCTCACTGTGATCAAACTGCACAGTGATGGCTTTGACCTTGAATTGGCAGATGAAACCCGTTCCATCATAGATGAAAGTAAGATCTCGGGTCAAGTACACATGGAACCGGCCATGATGATGAATGACCGTTTTGAAGGGCATATCGTACAGGGACATGTCGATTGTGTCGGTACGATCTCACAGATCACTCCTAGAGAAAATGCGACAGACTTCATCATCACTGTAGAGAAAAAGTTCATTGTGCATATCGTTCCAAAAGGTTCCATCACTATAGATGGTATCTCACTTACGGTCAATGATGTAGGAGAGGACAACTTCAGACTCACCATCATCCCTCATACACTTAAAGAGACTTTGATGAAAAACTATAAAGTAGGTACAAAACTGAATATAGAAACGGATGTCTTTGCACGATACATCGATCATATACTGGCACACAGAAGTTCTAAAAAAAGTATGAGCTGGCATGATATTGACAGTTTACAGATGACATACTAGTGAATATCTACGACTATATAATCCCTCAAAACGGTGAAGCCTTCACCACCCTTCTTTCACATAAAAATATTAAAATAAATCGTATCGTTAGTTCAGATGATTTGGATGAGACAGAGTACATCCAGAAAGAACATGAATGGCTGGTTTTACTTGAAGGAGAAACTACACTGCTTTTGGGTGGGAAAGAGAAGAACCTGAAAAGAGGAGATACGCTTTTCATCCCTGCACAAACACCTCATCGTGTTTTACGTACACAAAAGGGTACGGTTTGGCTAACCGTGCATATCTTTTAGATACGCTGTATCTTTCATACTCCGTGCCTGGGTATTACGTATTTTTTTCAATTCCATATCTATATACTCTAAATCCAGCATCTTCAAACTTGCCACAGTAGAGTAACGCATCAGTTCAGCTCTATGCACAAAAATATAAAATCCATTCTCATAAAGTCCCAAACGTATGGCAGCCGCTGTAGAATACGTCGTTAAAAGTGCATCCTCTTGACAAATAGCTCTTATATCTGAAAAATGTTCTGTGGTCCAAAGCAGTGGATTATGTGCAGGGCTGAAGGCATCTTGATAAATGATGTCTATCTTCTCCTGAATCTTTGGGATGCTTTTTCTAGCATCACCCAAAAGTATCTCTATTTTGAACTGCGCATCTTCGTAATAAAGATCTTGGCTTATGGCTTTGATGATATGCTTGATAGTGTCAAACTCTGGAGGAAACGCAAAGGTATCCAGTGAACGAACAAGTCCTTCATCAAACTCCGGAGAGAGTATGTGCACTTTTGTCTTTAAACCTTGTGTTTGAATGTAGTACAGTGTAGAAAAAGTATTATAGCCCAAACCAAAACAGATATCTAAAATAGTCAGTTGTTGTTTATCTTTGCTGAGTGTCAAAGCAGGCTTTACATGTTTCTCTAAAGACTCATGTAATGCCCCATCTTTTGTGGAGTGGTAGGGTTCATCAAATTCAACAGAAAAAAGCGTATTGGTACCATCTTCACATAGTACCAACTCTTTTTGTTCCCTTAACGATTCATCATACATTATATGTTATTTATTAGCTTCTTTGAGTTGTTTTTTTGTCATTTTTAGTTTCTCATTTTTCATCACACCTATGCCTTTGTCCAAAACATTATGCGCTATCAATTGTGCTTCACCTAATGAGTGCATCTTATAGGTCCCACACTGAAATTTATTGAGTTCTGGAATATCTTTTTTACTCTTCACTTCAAGCACATCTTTCATCGATTCTTTCCACGCTTTGGCTACCTCTTTGGCTTTTGGTGACCCAAGCACAGACATATAAAACCCTGTACGGCATCCCATTGGAGAGACATCTATGATCTCTACATCTTCACTGTTCAGATGGTCTCTCATAAAACCGGCATAAAGGTGTTCGAGGGTATGAATACCTTTTTGTGATAATGTTTCCTCATTAGGTACACAAAAACGTAAGTCAAATACTGTAATGTCATCTCCGCTTGGAGAGCTCATCTTTTTAGCAACACGTACCGCTGGAGCGATCATCTTTGTATGATCTACTGTAAAACTGTCTAATAATGGCATGGTTTTCCTTCATAATATTGTTTTATATTTTTTTGATTATAGCGAGATTTGCTAATAGAACTAAAATATATGTAAAGTTTGTTAATTTTGGGTGATAAACTTCACAGCTTCTAATGCTGTTGAAGATAGATTTTTAGTGTGTTCTAGGAGCAATGTCTCATCTGCATATCCGCATGTTACAGCAACACTGTTTATATTTGCTGCATTGGCTGCCAATATATCCATTGGTGTATCTCCTATCATCCAATATCTGCTTTTATCACTTTGTAATTGCGATAAAGCTTTAAATATCGGTTCGGGGTGAGGTTTTGGATTTTCCACATCCTCTCTGCCTACCAATACATCAAAATAGGTCATCAACCCCATGTGCTCTAAAAGTTCTATAGAGTATTTAGCTGTCTTGGTTGTAACAACACCTAGAAGAGCATGTTGACTTGCAAGCTCCACTGCCTCTCTTGCTTCAGGAAGCAACACTGTTTTAGCACAGGAAATCTTTTTGTAATGCATCTTATATGCCTGCACATGTGCATCCACATAGGAAGATTCTACACCGAGTGTTGCAAACATGACATCCAGAGGATGTCCAATCTCTGCTTTTATCAGTTCAACATCCGGTACCAGGGAATCAAAGGTCTTAAAAGCCACATCAAAACTCTCCAGTATTGCTTCAGTAGAGTCTATCAGTGTTCCGTCTAAATCAAATAATATAACCATTTTCTCTCTTCTTTATTATATACAACTACGATAGGTCCTAAAGCTTATCCACTATTTTTATGTTTTTTCAGGTTCTTTTTCTTAATACTAGGGTCTGGATTGAACTTCAATATAGTCACGATAGGAATAATAAACCCAGCAATAATAGCCACCCAAAGTAACATACCTAACTCATCATAATTTGCAGCTACCACTATCTGCCCCTCTTCTTTGATCTCTCTTGTCACAATAAAGATCTTGTTGAGATACTTACTCAAAAGTCCTCCTGCACTCAAAGCGATATTCATCAAAGAGGCCATAAGCGCGAACCATGTCCCTTTTCGACCTTCCGGTGCATAAATAGCTACTAACGTAAGCATCAATACCCCTGCAATATAATCGAAAGGTGAAGCGACTGCAGTGTCTACGATCGCTACCGTTCTTGCATCCAGGCCAAGCATGGTATGTATATCGTAGTACATAGCTAAAATAGGCAAAGACAATACACTTCCTATCACTGTCATCCAAATGAGTACTTTTCCTATAGCTTGATTGACAATAAATTTCGAACTGATCCACATACCTACCAGTGCCAAAGCTGCACCTATCTGACCCAAAGTACCAAAAAATGCTTTATCAAAGCCCAAAACATCTATCTCCCACCAGGTAAGTGCAGGTCCTACACTTGGCATAGCCCTGTAGACAAAAATAACAATCATTGCCATCTGTATATGTCTAATAGTTTCTGGATCGAGATCCATAATAAGCGTACGTAGAAAATAGAGTACAACTCCAAAAGAGACAAAAAAAACTATTTCCTGAGAATATGGCACTTCGTTATACCCTATAAGTACTACAAAAATAGCAAAAAGAAACCCGCCAAAAAAGATCTGCTTATTCAGTGGTGAACTCTCTACAGGGTTCAATTTGACAAATGTCACTCCTATGATCGAAAGTGCGGGGATAAACAGAGATATCTTAAACATTGTTTCATAGCTGTATATCTCTGCAAGCCATCCTTTTAATCCTGCCACAGAGAAGATAGCCAATCCTAGAGAGAGTCTTGCAAGGACCTGGATCATCGCCAGCTCTTTTCTTATCTCGACATCACTTTGACTTTTATCTACCACTTCTGTACTCATGGTATCTGCCACAACATCCTGCATCACGAAACCCACCACTGAGATGACAGATGCAAAGATATACACCTTCTCTTTTGTGTAGGCTGCCAACCAGACAGCATCTGACACCAAACCTATCATAAGCGTGGTACCAAATACCATGAGCAAGGCACCGATATAGACATAGACCTTTCTATTGGATCCAAAAAAAGTAAAAGAGTCTACCATCTGACCAAATATCATTTTGATGGTCCAAGGTACAGTAAGCCATACGGCAAGTGAAATAAGATTCTCTGCAGAAAGGTTCAAGTGCTCTTTCACCCAAAATGTCTCCGCTACAGCTGCAAACCCGCTGGCACCATAGGCAAAATAGATGAGCAATAATGGCACATACCGAATTCTAATTGCTCTGATGGGTGTCATGATCATGTCAAAAAAGTATGTCATTTAGTATCTTTAGGCGTAAATTTAAAAATCATTCTAGCATATTTTAAATTCATATGATATTGCTCTGATTTCGTGTCTACTTATTTCCTCCCGATCAATCCGTATGTACATCTCTGTACTTCTATCCTCAGGTTGGTAACTTCGGTGCTGATTTTAACAACTTCTGTGTATAGGGATGCTGTGGATTTTCCATCACATTTTCCACAAATCCCTGTTCCACTATTTTCCCCTCTTTCATCACTGCAATCTCATCTGCAATAGTAGGAACAATAGAAAGGTCATGCGTAATAAACAGATAAGACACCCCTGATTCATGTTGCAGTTTTTGAAGCAGTTTGAGTATTTGGGTCCGGACGGTAACATCCAGTGCAGAGGTAGGTTCATCACAAATGATCAATTCAGGTTCTACGGCCAATGCTCTTGCAATACCTATACGTTGACGTTGTCCTCCGGAGAATTCATGAGGATAACGGTGCATATGATCTGCTTCCAATTCAACTTTCAAAAGAAGTTCACTTATCTTGGCATCCTGTAACGCTCTGCTCTTTGAACCTACACCTAAACTCACCATACCCTCTCGAATAATATCACCTATCGTCATACGGGGATTTAACGCAGAAAAGGGATCTTGAAAAATAACCTGGATCTTACGGCGATATGGCTTGAGTGCCGATGGGCTAAGGTGTGCAAGATCTTGATCTTCAAATTGGATGCTACCTTCTGTAGTCGGTATCAAAGAGAGTATCGCTTGCCCTGTGGTACTTTTTCCACTTCCAGATTCACCCACCAAAGCCAGTGTTTTTCCTTTCGGTATCGAAAAGCTAACACCATCAACTGCTTTAACATGACCTACTGTTCGTTGAAAAAAACCTTTTTTGATAGGAAAGTGAACCTTTAGACCCTCTATTTCAAGTAGTCTCTCTGTATCATGTACCACCTCTCTACCCTCTTTAGAAGGCATGGCATCCCTTAAAAGACTTTGTGTGTAAGGATGCTGGGGATCACTAAAAAAAATATTGCACTTTGCCTTTTCCACAATCTCGCCATTACGCATTACAGCCACTCTATCTGCTACTTGTGCAACAACTCCCATATCATGCGTAATGAAAAGGATAGAAAGATTTCTCTTCAATTGAATCTTTTTAAGCAACTTCAACACTTTTGCCTGTATCGTAACATCCAGTGCTGTTGTAGGTTCATCTGCGATCAAAAGATCCGGTTCGCAGGCCAATGCTATAGCAATCATGACTCTTTGTTTCTGTCCGCCTGAAAGCTGATGAGGATACCAGTTGTATCTCTCTTTAGGCTCTTTTAAAGCAACCTCCTCAAACAATGAAAGTACCTTCTCTTTGATAGCCTCTTTTTTTAATCCCAAATGTATTTTAATCACCTCTGCTACCTGTTCTCCAATGGTCATCACAGGATTCAAGGCAGTCATAGGCTCCTGAAAGATCATAGCAATGGATTTGCCACGAACCTTTTGCATTTGATATTCAGGAAGCAAAAACAGAGAATCATTTTTTAGTTTGATATCGCCCGAACTCACCGAGATCACATTGGGAAGCAGTCTCATAATGGCTAAAGACGTAAGTGATTTACCAGATCCTGACTCACCTACCAATGCAAATACTTCCCCTTGCTGTATCTCAAAACTGATCTCTTTAAGAAGTTTTTCTCCAGCTACTGTAAGACTAAGGTTTTCAACACTTAAAAGAGTCTTCATGATTTATTCCTTGGATCCAAAACTGTCTGGACACGGTCAGATAATAAATTTGCCGCCAAGACCAAAATGAACATAAAGACGAACGCAGAGAAAAGTGACCACCAGACCATTGGATCTCTTGCCATTTCAAGTCTTGCCTGATTGATCATATTACCCCAACTGTGCATCGTTGGGTCAACCCCAACACCTACATAGGAGAGTACCGCCTCAGCCAATACCAGACCTGAGAAATCAAGCACCACCGAGATAAGGATAATATGCATCAAATTGGGAATAATATGACGACTAATGATCGTTAGTTTACCCACGCCAAATGCTTTGGCTGCGGTCACAAAATCCATTTGGGATATTTTTAATGTCTCTGCACGGAGCAATCTGCAAAGTCCTGTCCAGCTGGTGATCCCGAGTATAAGTATCAAAAACAAGAGCCGCAGATCCGATCTCTCCAGTGTGCTCTCAAACCAAGTAGGATTGTTGTTCATCATCACCTGCATGGAGAGTACTCCTGCTGCGATGAGAAGCACACCGGGGATCGAACTGAGTGTCGTATAGAGATATTGGATCATATCATCTACCCAACCCCTGAACAAGCCTGCACTCACGCCTAAAAGTATGGCTACAGGCAACATGATCAAAGTGGTTAAAATACCGATCAGTACGCCTGTTCGGATACTTTTTAAACTTTGATAGAGGACATCTCCTCCTACTTTATCTGTACCCAGTACATGATAATCAAAACTCAACATATAAAACCATGTGAAGAGTGTGATCAGTAGTGTCAACGTTACATACGCTGTTCGCCAGGGAAGTTCCGTTTTCCCTTGAAAGATCAGTCTAAAAGTATCTTTAAATCCTCCCTTTCTACGCCAAAAAATATGTATAAAAACCAATATCATACTTATTGCCAAACCGATCATGATCGCAATTAGAGATGTCTGAATACTTTCATCTCTGTTAGAAACATACTTAAGCGGTAGGTACTCCTGCTTTGTCACACCATTCGCATCTACTACAATTGACTTGGTATATTCATGCAGTGCAAAAGGTGCAGAATACGTACGTTCTGTACCTTCTATATTGTGCGCGAAGATCAAATCCAAAAGACTGACTATCTCTGAGTATTGCACTTGCTGATTCTTATCCTCCGTTGACTCAATCGCAAAACGTAAATGGACCGAATCCAGAAGAGTAAAAAAGAGATAAAATAGTAAAATGATTGTTGAAGCCATTGCAATACTTGATCTGAAAATAGTATGCCACTGTTGTCTTACCTGAGGAGAATGAGATGCTCCCCAGCCCAGGAATATGAGTACACTAAGTAATCCCCAAACCAACATATCTGTCCAAAGTAAAGAAAATATCATAATTTTACCCTTGGATCAAACAATGTATAAGAGATATCTGTCAAGATAAGTCCTACAATATAAAGTACGGAACCCAAAAAGACCATCGCCTTAACAATGCCGAAGTCCTGTGAGCTAATAGCATCTATCGTATACGAACCCAGTCCGGGGATACCAAAAAAAGACTCCATGATCAAACTTCCCATAAAAAGTGAAGGTATCACAACTACCACACCTGTCAAGATCGGTAACATCCCATTACGTAAAACATGCCCAAATAGCACTCTAAGTTCTGAAAGCCCCTTCGCTCTTGCAGTACGGACATAATCTTGGTTTATCTGTTCCAAAAAAATACTACGGTACCATCTCACACCTGAGCCTATCCCTGCAAAAACACCTATCATTACAGGTAAGATAATGAATTTAATCCCACTCCATCCACTGTCATAACCGGAGATAGGAACCCAGTGCCACATTTTCGAAAAGAGTACCTGACCTGCAATGATATAAAAAAGTCCAGAGATAGACATGATCATCACAGCAGCGATCATCATACTTGTATCCAACACTGATCCACGAAAAAGTACCAAAAGTAAAGCCAGTGATATATTGGTGATCAATGCAATCATAAAAGTAGGCAGTGCAATGGCCAAACTAGGTCCCATACGCTCTTTAATATCTGAACCGATATTACGATTAGAGTCCGATATACCAAAATTAAAAGTGAAAAGCTTGAGTGACTCTTTCATAAACAATGTATCAGTCACGACAGAAACACCTTGTGCATTTGGGTTGATAAAGAGTGGCTTATCATAGCCTCTTTGTTCTTTCCATGCCTGTATCATTTGAGGGCTGATCTGTTTTGCACCCAACTGTGCTCTTGCCATGTCTTCAGGGCTGTTTACCATAAAAAAGAGCATAAATGTAATAAGGTTCACCCCTATCAATATGGGAACAGCATAAATCATTCTTCTTAAAATATAGGCAAGCATTTAATGCCCCTTTTTGGTTATAACAGCTTTTTGTCTGTTTTTATACACACGATGAGACACAAAGCCTATCATAACCATCACCAACACAAAAAGGATCAAGGGCTGGATCTGAGGCTGGTTCCACTCTTTTTGCTTGCTTGCTCTTAGCTTTGCATTGACACGTTTATATTTGAGTGTGTTGTTTGACATAGCATGAGGCAACACATTTTTATACCATTGGTGGAAGAGTGCCATTGAGGTAGGATGAACACCCCATATCCATGGTGCATCTTCCCTGACTATTTCTAGCATTTCTTCTATCTTCTTTTTTCTTTCAGGGCTATTTTGCATAGTTTTTACCTCATCAAACAGTGCATCAAATTTTGGATTTTGATAATTTGAACTATTGATACCTGCTCCATTTGTCTTCACTTTGGCATTGGGTCCATAAAGTAAAAATAGAAAATTTTCCGGGTCGGGATAATCTGCATTCCACCCCCATGAGAAAAGTTGAACTTTCCCTTTTCTTACTTTCCTTTGAAAACGATTATAATCTGTAGATCGTATCACTAACTCGATTCCCAGTTTTGCAAACTGTTTACGCTGCCAATCCATCAATGCTCTGTCATCAGGACCTGTAGCTGTAGCATCATAATGCAACTTCAAAACTTTTCCTGTTATCTCTGAAATACCACCCGGATACCCTGCTTCTGCCAACAATCTTTTGGCAATCTCCATAGATTTTCGTACACGTTTACCGTCAACCCAATCATAAATCACCCTATTCGTCCCTTTTTCACCCTTTTCGTAACCAAATATCCCAGGAGGAATAGGACCTTGTGCAGCCATTCCACGTTCATTGATGAAAATAGAGATATACTCTTCTTGATTTTGAGCGATACTAATAGCCTGTCTAAGCTTTTTTGCCGCCTCCGTGTATCCACCTACAATAGGGTCTGTCATATTGAAAGCCATATAAAATATGGAAGGTTCAACCGAACCTCTCATCTTGATCCCTTTTTTACGCATTTCATCACTCAAATCCATACTTCCTGCCGAGGAAACTTGCACAGCCTGATCGAACGCTTCAGAACTTATGCCAGATGCATCATAATAGCCTTGTAAAAATTTATTCCATAAAGGAATACTCTCTTTTTCCAAAGAGTAAATGACCTCTTTTATAAAAGGTAATCTCTTGCCGGAATCCTCCAGTAACTCTTTTGGTACCTTCAACTTTTGACTCTCTTCTATACTAAGTGAGGGATATTTCTCAAGATGATAGTTTGGATTGACCAACAAACGCATCTGTTTATTGGGATTATTTTCAGCCAGATAATACGCACCTGTTCCTACAGGGAACCAATTCAATGTTATGTTTTTTTCAATCAAGCCTTTTTGATAGTAAAAAAGATCTGCCTCCCAAGGTATAGGGGCAAAAAAATTCATACCCAGCCAGTAGCTAAATTGAGGATACTTCCCTTTTATCTTGATGATCAACACTGCGTCATTGATTACCTTGACTCCCTCAATAGAATACTCACGAAGATCGGTCCATTGCTGAGCCTTGTTTTTCTCTTTGACAATTTGTGTTATTTTTTGTGAAAATAACTCTAATCCAACGATATATGCCTGCATATTGTCTAAAATAGGTGAATGGTTTTGTCTCACAGCCATTCTTTTGATTGCATACGCATAATCAGAAGCCAACAATCTACGTGTTTCCACTTCTTTAAAATCATCAATAGAATCTATTTCTTCCAATGCATCTTCACTCAGACCACTATACTTCAATGTACCATCTGCATTTTTTACAAAAGCAGGATGATTTTGATATTTAATGTCTTTTCTTAGATCCAAACGGTACTCTGTATACATAAGATCATTTGAATCTTCATCGACTTCGTGATCATCTTTATCTAAGTAACGCATCTCTGGCATTTTTGTAAGGGTTAGAGGTTCAAGTTCATAGGGCCTCTTAAGGTAATTATATTGTAAAGGTGGTTCATATATTTGACTAATAACAGACCACTCGACCGCATTATAAGATTGCACGGGGTCAAGTCTTTTAAGAGGTAAGGAAAATGATGAAAACAACGTGTCTGTTTCTATTTTTTTTGAACTATGTGGATTATTCCAAACACTGGCATAAATAGAAATATTTAGACATAGTAGGATAATCATTTTAGTAAAAAATCTGTTCATTTATTTTCAATATACCTTTCTTTCAATATAAAAGGAGAACTTTAAATCGAATAGTATCATACTTCCATACCAATTAAGATAATGTATAAACATTAAAATTTTTAATAAAAAAACTTTTTATGACACCTAATTTTTGAATCATTTATTATAGTTTAAATTCATACGTTATTACTCCTAATTTCATAAAAATAATTTATAAATTATTGGAAAAATTGACTTTACACCTTCTGTGAAAAGTGTAAATTATATGTAAGTAAATAAGAATTTTTAATTAAAATCATAAAATATACTAATTTTAATTTTGATTTAATCATCTCTGTCTTACACTTTATATGAACATTTAATTTAACCATTTATGATGACAGATATTTCATGGATGGTTCAAAAAGGAAGAATAATGGCACGATTAATAGTAATGGGTGGTGGTGTTGCAGGGCATACGACTGCAACATTTGCAAGAAAATGGTTAGGAAAAGAACATGAAGTAGTAGTGGTCACGCCTAACTCTCAATGGAACTGGATTCCATCTAACATTTGGGTAGGTGTAGGTCAAATGACGAAAGAAGACGTCGTTTTCCCTCTTGCACCTGTTTATGAAAAAGCGGGGATTGACTATAGACAAGCATTGGCCACAGAGATCCATCCTAATGGTAAAGAGGGTAGTGATAAACCTTATATTGTTATTCAATCTACGAAAGAGGAAGATGCTGGTGCCACAGAAGAGTTAGAGTATGACTACCTTGTAAATGCAACAGGTCCTAAACTTAACTTTGATGCAACAGAAGGATTGGGTAACGGTAAAGGTGAGCTTGGTGAGCATACTGTTTCTGTTTGTACAGCGGACCACGCAGTACATGCGAATGAAGAACTCGAAAAAATATTTGAAAAAGCAAAAGCAGGCGAAAGACAGAAACTTCTTGTGGGTACAGGACACGGTATGTGTACATGTCAGGGTGCTGCATTTGAGTATATCTTTAACATCGAACACGAAGCAAGAAAAGCAGGTATCCGTGATATGTTAGATATCAAATGGATCTCAAATGAAGCTTTCCTGGGTGATTTCGGTATGGGCGGACTTCATATGAAAGTGGGAGGTTACGCGGTAAGTTCTAAACTATTTGCTGAATCTCTCTATGCAGAGAGAAATGTTGAGTGGATCATTGGTGCACATGTGAACAAAGTAGAAGAAGGTAAGATCCACTATGAACTTCTTGATGGTTCAATGGGTGAAGAAGAGTTTGACTTCTCAATGCTTATCCCTCCATTTGCAGGTGTAGGTCTTAAAGCCTACGATAAAGATGGATCAGACATGACTGATACACTTTTCGCACCAAACGGATTTATGAAAGTTGATGCAAAATATGATGCAGGTGCTTATGAGAACTGGAAAGCATCTGACTGGCCAAGAACGTACCAAAACCCGTCGTTTAGCAACATCTTCGCAGCGGGTATCGCATTTGCACCTCCACACCTTATCTCTAAACCTGCGAGTTCGCCAAACGGAACTCCGATCAACCCTACACCGCCAAGAACAGGTATGCCAGCAGGTATCATTGGTAAAGCGGTTGCTCACTCTGTATGCGATATGATCAAAGAAGGGGAAAATGCACATCTTCATGAAGCTTCTATGGCAGAAATGGGTGCAGCATGTGTTGCCTCTGCAGGTAAAGGTATCTTAGATGGTCAAGCTGCTGCTATGACAGTCTACCCTGTTGTACCAGACTTTGAAAAATACCCTGGAACAGGTCGTGATACAGACTATACATTTGGAGAGATCGGTCTTGCAGGTCACTGGATCAAACATATTTTACACCATATGTTCATCTATAAAGCAAAACTCAAGCCAGGTTGGACGCTTATCCCTGAATAAGCCCACGTATGTATAATATATAATTTGAAGGAGAGAACATGAAACACGAAGAAGTAAATTTTCAAAATGAGCAATTTAACTTAACAATGATCCCGGGGAAATTTGCAAGAGCGATGCGTACTTGTAAGATCTGGCAACTTTTTAGATTTATGGTGATCAACATCAAAATGCTGATCGTGGTAAGCAAAAGTCACTAGTCAAACAAATGTACCTTAGTTTCTCTAAGGTACATCTACTATAAACCTTTATCCTATTTTTACCTACAACTATCTAAACATAGCATAAGCGTTTTAAAGAGAATACATGATAAAAGAAATTATACAATACCCTACGGTCATGAGTTTGGAGTTTGGCGGACCTGTACGCCATTTTGATGATACCCTGCTAAAACTCATTCAAGATCTTAAAGATACCATAGAGGCGAATAACCTGAATGCACTGGCAGCCTTTCAAATAGGTTCTCCTTTGGCTGTCATCGTCATAAAACAAAATGAAGACTTTTTAGAGATCATAAATCCTGTCATCATTAAAAGAGAAGGAACCATCACACCTACTGAGACTACTGCATATTTCCCCAGCCTAAGTGCAACCACAAAACGGTATGAGAAAATAAAAGTAATGTATGAAGACAGAAATGCAAAACAGCAATTTCTCTCTGCTGAAGGTGACCTGGCCATCACTATCCAAAGAAAAGCCGACTATTTGCTGGGAGCGAACTTCAGAATACGAATGACAGAGGAAGAGAAACAGCTCTTTGATAACAAGCTGGAGTTTGGTACCGACAGCCTGAATTTAAATGATTGCCCTACAGTGTTTAAAAGAGACCGAATACTCCGTGTGATCAATTACGGATTTATCGCCAGTATTATTGGCTTGATCATTGGGCTATTTCTCTCTGGAGAAAACCTACTACTTCTCAAAACAGGCACTGAAACACTCATGATGTTGATCCTGCTACTCATCGTTGGCTACTTTTTCTATGCACAACATGAAGGGAAACAGTACAAACAGTGTACCTCATGTCAAATAGGTAACATCATTGGAACCACCTCGATTTTGGCATTTAAATTACTGCTGCTCTTTATAGCTAGCTACTTTATACTCTACTAAATGAGACCTTCTTCGTCCCATCAAAACGAAGCGAAAGAGTCAAAAATTATAGATCCAACAAAATCTATACAAGCCTTATAAAGTTATATATTATATAAGGTTTTCCCTGTACAAATTTCAGCTTGTATTATAATGGTTATTTTTTAAACAATGAATTGAATAATGTTGTTTAAATTAAGACTATAATAGAACTTATGAAAGCATATTAGTCTCCTTGAATACGCTATTTGCTTTCTGGTGACTTTTAATTTCAGATTGCATAATTTTTTTTATTGACATGCCTCCTATAATCTTGTCCAAAACTTAAAAGTTGCCTTTTCCAAAATCTCTATATTAAGTATTACACAATCATCTAAACATAACCTCATAAAGTTATATATTTTATAAGGTTTTTATTGCTAGCCAAGTATATTTGGGTTTTTCTATTATGACAAAGATGGTGAAAATGCATAAAATATCTATTCTGGGAAACATATTACAAAATGTAACTATAAAAAACAATAATATCATATACTCATATACACAATTGACATAATGAATTACGTATGCTAATATGCAAATCATGAAATTACATAAGTATTATATTTTATCAATAATAATTGTTATGTTTACTTCAATGTCTTTTGAAGGGTCTACACCGATGTTCATGGATAATCATTCTGAAACAAACATTGAACTTTCTTTAGAAGAAAAAAGCTCAGAAAATAAATTAGATGAAAAGTTGGCCAGAAATGATTTACAATTCTCTTTAAAAGGAATAAAACCATTTACAGGCTTTGATTCTTCTATACCTATTGTAGATCAACTCTATCTCAACAACATCTTTAAACCTCCAATATTCTCTTAAAAACAATCATACTACCTCATCCATTGGTATGTACTAGTGTGACTGTTTGTATAAAATATTTAACCAATACAGAAATTATTAAAAATATATATAATCAGGAGAATATATTAATGAGAAAATTATTAGTGCTTGCAGTGATTGCAAGCTTTGTACTAGGTACTAACGGATTTGCAGCATCTAACATAACAGTTAAAGAAGAAAAATTAGTTAATGTGATTCAAAAGGCTGCTATGAATGATGAATGGACACAATATACACCATCAACAAAGTGTGCTTCAGAAACATTATATTTTAAAAAAAGAATCAAAAATAAAGACTACTATACATACAGGTATCAGAATAGACATAGAAATAAACGCATGACTGTTTACGTAAAGGTCGACTATGCAGATACTAATGTTGATGTAGAGTTTGTGGATAAGGTCCGAATGAATCCTGGAAGCATAGGCATAGATAATAAATTAGATAAAGTGCTACATGAATTTAAAGATGCTATTGATCTTGAGCTATCTACTCAAGCATAATAGTTAACCAATTAACAAAATACACCACCATAACTTTATGTAGTTGGTGGTGTAAATATTTCTTAAAAGTTTTGCTTCATTTTTAGTTTTTAATTTACTCCTCCCCCTCATACCCCTTAATATCTACAATTGAAATAATTAAACCTATAGTAAATTCAAAACCTTATAATCTAACATATTTTATAAGGTTATTCGCTGTAGCGACGTTTGCAGACCATAAATCTTCTCTCTTCAAGAGAAAACCTTATAAAATGTGCTATATAGGATGTTTTATAATGAAAATTATACAAAGAGTGCTAATAGAAACTTTTAGTGTATTTTATTAAATATTAGTATTTTTATTCGAAATGACAGAGGTAGAGATAAATAGATCTGCAAGGAAAGACCTTGCAAATATAACCCAAGAATAATCTTGGAAAAAGAAGTCGAAAAGTATCGACTATCTTTTTGAGAATTGTGGAGATCTTCTCGCTTTTTTCTTTCCTGGTTTCTTTCTTTCAACTACTCTTGAGTCTCTAGTAAGAAGTCCCATAGGCTTAAGAATTGCTCTGAAAGATGGTTCAAACTCTACAAGAGCTTTTGTGATACCATGCTTAAGTGCATCTGCTTGAGCTGCATAACCACCACCAAGTGTAGTTGCTCTGATGTTCATTGACTCAAGTTGCTTAGTTGCTTCAAGTGGAAGTCTAACTTTCATTTTAAGTGTCTCATGACCACCTAACCATTGGTCAAGTGTTTTACCGTTAATAAGCATTTCACCATTACCTGGAGTGATCCAAACTTTAGCGATAGCCGCTTTTCTTTTTCCTGTTGCATAAATAGTAGCCATGCTTACGCTCCCTTATTGATTTGAGCAGTGTGTGGGTGTTCAGCACCTGCATATACTTTAAGCTTTTTAAGCATTGCTCTACCAAGAGTAGTCTTTGGAAGCATACCTCTTACAGCCAATCTGAAAAGTTTTTCTGTATGGTTTTCTAACATATCATCAAGTTTTTTACTTTTAGTAGAACCGAAGTAACCACTGTGAGTAAAGTACTCTTTGTCTTCAAGTTTAGCTCCTGAGAACTTCGCTTTTTCAGCATTGATAATAACTACGTAGTCACCACAATCTACATTTGGTGTAAATGATGGCTTATGTTTACCTCTAAGAAGTGTCGCTACTTCAGTTAAGATACGACCAAAAGTTTTACCTTCTGCATCGATCAGAACCCAGTCACGTTGTACTTCAGCAGGTTTAAGAACTGATGTCAATTTCATGAATTTTCCTTGTTTAAATAGAACTATTTATCGCGTAAATGTTCTTTTGTGGACGGATTGTACCCACTTAAACTTAAAATTTATTTAAATTAAGATTATTTTAAGCTTATTATCTCTATTTCTTCTTCTAAAAGATAAATGATCATTCCTTCCGCTCTTTTACCTGTAATATTTGCAATGGCTTTTTTATAGTACCCCACCTGATTTTGATGTTTGAGAGCATATTTCTTAGAACTTTTATAGTCTATGACCAAATTATGATCCTCATACTCTAAAATCAGATCTATCTGTTTAATTTCACCCTCAAAACTCAGTGATTGCTCCTTACGTACCTTTGCTCCTTGAAGTAAAGTCTGAAACGCCTGGTTTTCTATGAGTGCTCTAATGCGTTTTTCGATCTCTTTTACACTCTCACTACTTAGTTGTTGTCCATATCTATTGTTCATCGACATCATAGCAGTAGATACGCTTACTTCATCAAATGTACCCAGCATCTCTAAACCATAATGCAAAGCCGTTCCAAAAAGGATGGCTTCATAATCTTTCCCTTCATCTTCATCAGGCGTTGAAGCCTCTTGTGTTCCATAATTTGAAAGTATTATAGGGCTGCTTATTTTTTCTCGTTGCATGTTTGATTCAGCCTGTTCAACATGCAATACACCAATGCACAGTGGTTCCAAGCCTATCTCATCAAAAACAGACTCTTTGGGCTTTCGTATCACGATCAAACCTTCAACTGCACGCGTGAGTGCCACATAGAGTACATTTTTACTGTCTTTTAGTGCAGAGCTTTTTCTCTCTTCCATGATCTGAGCATAGTTTTCATCGAAGTTTTCTCTCCCTTTGGTCCTGTAAAGAATTTGATCTATATAAAGGTTGTCATTATAGTGGTAAACAAGTGCAGAGGTGTCCGATTTTTTACGTGTCAGTTTATCTAAGAGGATAACATATTCAAACTCCAAACCTTTTGAACCGTGTACGGTCATGATCTTTGCGCCGTGTACGGAGTTGGATGCCACAGCGATGCTCGAACTCTTAAACTCTTCTACAAATGTTGGTATATCCGAAAAGGCAGAAGCAAATTCCAAAAGTTTTAAAATGTTCATATCATCATTAAAATACCCAAACTCACGTACAAGTCTGTCTACAACCTGCAAAGGTGACATAAAAGCAGAGAACCATGAGAGATCTATCTCTTCCAAGGTTTTACTCACCTTAAGAAGCATCGACTGAGCATCAATCTTCTCACCATAGAACAGATACTCTGACATGGCAACCAAAGCAGCTATTTTAGGCACATTTTTTAAAGAGGAAGAGGTTTTTAAAAGCGTATGTATACCTTCATGTTCACAAGCTTCCTGTAAACTCTGTCCATCTTTGTTCGTATGCACCAAAAATGCGATCTTATCTACACTGACACCCAGATCTAAAAGTTTTTTAGCTTGCGCTACAGCTTCACTGATGAGCTCTTCAGACTCTAACACTTCAACATACCCTTCAGATGCATCAGGCTTGCTCTTTTGAGCTGTATATCCCTCCATAGTATCTTCAAACCAACGGTTTACTTGCTCCACAACATTTTTAGAGCTTCTATAATTCGTATCCATAGGCAGTATATCTACATCATAGTTTTCGGCCACTTTATCAAATAACTCCTCTACTCCGCCTCGGAATCGGTAAAGTGACTGTTTGGTATCTCCCACATAAAAAAAGCTTTTAAATTCACTCTGACCGTGTCCGGCAAAGATCTCATCAATAAGAGGTTTGAGTAACAAAAACTGCAAAGTAGAGGTATCTTGAAATTCATCAAGCAATATATGTTTGAATTTTGCATCTATTTTAAAGTACAAGAACTCTTTACTCATACTCTCGTGTAATAGTCTGTAAGTAAAATAGCTTAGATCATCAAATGTAAGTACACCTGAGCCTTTGGCATTGGTGATCACAGCATTTTTATAATAGTCATAGATATGAAAAAGGTTTTTTAACACTATGTATTCTTTAGCCTCTGCCCATTTTGACAATGCTGATTTCAAAGAGGCATATATTTCTTCTATCTCATCATTGGCTACTTTTTTAAACCAGCTGTGTTCCCCTAAAGTCTCTTTTTCAAAAAGTCCTTTAGCAAAAAGTTCTTTGATACTTTTCGTTTCAAACTGTCCCATACAACGTGCAGCAGCACCTGCCTCTGTAAGTACATTTATCATTGTTAGACGTAATGCTTCGCATTTTTCTTCTTGACCTGAAACATTTATACTGCTCTCTTTTTGATTTGGTAAAAGTGGATCCGCTTTATAAAAGTTCTGCATCAATTCAAAGATCTTACCAAAACGTTTATCTTCAATATCCATCGCAAGTTTTACCAGATTAGAAAGTAAACCGTTACCCTGCACCTCATCTAAAAAGTGTTTTTCCAGTTCCTCTTCACCCTGCTCTTTCGTGACAAAATCCGGTTCAAGACCCAACTCCAAAGAAGCAGCACGCAAAATACCCGAAAAGAAGCTGTCAAGTGTTACGATATAAGAACTTGAAGCTAAAAACCGAGCCAATACTTCAGGCTGTTTAGTAAACAATTCTTCTCTACTGAATCCTGTTTGAACAACAATAGCATCTAAAAATGCTTCATTCTCTCCCAGGCTTCGTAAAGAGTCTACCACCCTCTGACGCATCTCTGCAGCTGCTTTATTGGTGAAAGTTGCTGCAAGTATAGCGTTAGGAGACTCTCCCATAAAAAGAAGAGATATGTAACGGACTGAAAGTGCAAAAGTTTTTCCAGACCCTGCTGAAGCTGAGTAGGCAAGATAAGGTTTAAAACTCATAAGTACTCTCCTCTTCCGCACATTAACGTAAATTCACACCATTTACATTTTTGCAGATCTTCACATTTCTCAGCCAAAAAATGCTTGGTTTGCTTCAATGTAGCTATATGTTCTTCTAGAAGGGCATTCCTCTCTTCAAGCAGTGTCACATGCTGCATCTCTCCTCCATCGAGTATCTTTAAAAAAGCCAAAGAGATGTTTTGGTATTTCCCTGCCAAGAGCTGCAAGTAGATACTCATCTGAAAATCTGTAAGCTTCTCAGGATTAAGTTTTTTTGGTTCTTTATCCACATTTCCGCTTTTATAATCCAATACCAAAGTATCTGTCGCATTCTGGTCGATACGGTCAATGCGCCCTTTGAAGTTCAATCCGCCTATCTGGGTGCTGAACTCTTTTTCTCTTTCTACAACTCTCCACTCTGAATCAAAATGTGCTATCTGTCTCTCTATATACCCTTTTAGCTTCTCTTTCCAAAGCAATTTTTTATAGGCAGTCTTGGCATCATCAAAAGGAAGAAGACTATCTATCTGTTTATGTATGGCTAACTCTAATGCTTTACCTGATGTATAGTGATCATGTTTTTCATGTATGCGTTCAAGCACCATATGCAAAAAAGAACCCTCATTGAGTTCCTCATCTTCTTTAGCCTTTATCTTCTGTATATAACGGTAATAATACTTTCTCTTACACTCCAAATAGGTTTTGAGCCGTGAGGCAGACCAAATGATATCCTGTGCATTAAAATGCTCTACAAGCGGATCACTTTCAATTGTAAGTTGTGAGGGTTGTGCATAGAGCAGATCAAATTGTGCCTGTGTCTGTTCTGCTTTGGATAGACCTAACTCATAAAGGAATTTTGAGGGCAGTTTGTTGTCTGACGTACTGTAGAGTATGACTGTCTGCGAAGCTTGTTCCAATAGACGTTTATAATACTGTTTCTGAAGTGCTTCTCTATCATTTTTGGTTGGCAGGTTTGCAAAAGCCCGTACTGCTGAATTCAGGAATTGGTCTTTACTGGAAGTTGCAGGTACCACCCCCTCATTAAAATCTACGATGACGACACCTTCAAAATGTACACCCCTGGTCTCAAGTACTCCCATGACCGTTATCTTTCCGCCGCGTACATCATCCATCGTCACTTTTGCAAGTGACTTAAGCCATAAAAAGAGCCACTCTTTTAATCCCAGTTCTTCTGCTTCTAACACTTTGATGAAATGCAGATACTTCTCATACACCCGCTCATTGAACTTTTCTTTCTTCTCTCCTTCTAACAATGGGCTCTCGTGTAATCCCAATACATCAATACAGATAAAAAAATCTTTCACATTCATTTTCTTCGTTGCAGATATCTTTTCTATCTCTTCAAGATCAAAACCATAACGTTCAAGCAGTTTTTTACTCTCTTTATCAAAACTTTGCCAGTATCCGTAAAGTGCCTCTAAAGATTTATAGATACGTCCATTACTGTAGTTATATCCCATCGCAAAGTTCAGGTTATTGTGTCTGTCAAAAAGTGTAAAGTGTTCTTTAAAGCTTTCATCTGGAAGTATCAGTACGATCTCTTCTGGTTTCAGCCCTGAACTAACCATCTCCTCTATCTTGGAAAATGCGACAGCGATCTGTTCTTCTCTCTCTTCTACTGCATAAACCTTTGCATCAATAGTACTTTCGTTCTTCTGCATACTCACGACTTTTTTATCTGTCAATGAAAAACAGGTATGTTGATCATTCTCCAAAACAATGCCCAGAGACTCAAAACGCGCTTGCATTTTTTTGTTGAACTTTGAAGTGGTATAGTGTATGATCAGTGGAACTTCGTTTGATATCTTTTCAAGTAATGCCAGTTCAAAATGACTTAAGTACCCTTCTAAATGTACTTCTATACGATCATAGGCTTTAAGAAACCCTTTATTAAGCATATACTCCGTAGGGATAAAGGCTCTATCTGTATAGCCTTTCTGTTCTAAAAGTGTTTGGTAGTTCTCCAAAAGTCTCTCAAGTATCTCCAGGTGTACACCAAACTCTGCATAAGCGTCAGCCTGGGCCAGAATCATAAAATCTATCTGTTCTGCCGCCATCTCTTCAAAAAATTTAAACAGTGCATCACTCTTGGTAAAAAATCGTACTAAAGAGAGATCAAGATTTAAGTCTTCAAATGCTTCAAAGGCTGCCGCTTTACGTAGTAGGAGTATACGTTGCAGAGGGTCAACCTGTATTGTATTTTCAAGCAGTATGGCACGCTGTTCAAACTCATCCATACGCATCAGTGCAGGTAAAAAACCTTCAGCTTCTTTCAGCTTGGTACTTACTGTTCTTAATGCTCGTGATGTTGGATAAATATGGAGTTGATTCATGGTATGTAGTATAGCATAGAGTAGAAGATAAAAAAGAAAAATCTGTCATATTGACAGACAATGACACAGACAAGGCAAAGCCTTGTCAAAAATTACAGGTTAAGGTTTAAGATAAGCAGCTATTTCAGAGTAACCCATTGCATCACCAACATCTACTCGCAGTTGTAGCGTATATCTTCCAGGTTTTGTGATATTCACATTTGAAATCTGATATGTTCCATCAGTATATGGCACATTGACAAAAAGCTGATCTTCACCTCTACTGTGAGGCTGAGTCAATAAAAATGTCACATTGGCATCAGATACACTTGTACCATTTTTTGCAGCCACTTCATAAGTGAATGCGTTGCTCCCCTTTGATAACTTCACTGCATTTGGCTGGGGTCTGTTACTATTTACATTGTCAGTCATGACCATCGTCTCTGCATTCACAATATTAATAGCATATGCTTTATCAAATGCCATTTTCAACTGCTCGATCTGATTAATATTCATGTCTGCCATCTGATACTTGAGCATATATTGATTTGACTCCTGTACCGGGAGAGATGAAGCTGACTTTACAGTCCAATAGCCTAATGAGATCCCGATAAAAAGAAACCCTAGTATCATATGCGGCCAATAGGTCTTTTTGTTACTTTCTGCCATTTTTTATCCTCATATATCTTGGTCTAATTACATATATCCAGAGTACCAGTATGGAACCGATATAGATAAAAAACCTTAATATCCATACCATCGTTTGTGTCTCATTAGGTATCGTTTTAGTAAGTTCGATGCCTTTTGACTCTGCAATATTATCAGCCAGCTCTGAAAAAGCCTGCAATACACCAATGTTATGTTTATCTTCATCTTCATTGCTATCTTTTACTGCAACCACATCAACGCCAGCATCTCTAACTCTATTGTAGTCATATAAGCTTCGAACCTCATCAGATGAAGGGATCAATCCTACTCTACCCTTCATTTCTGTCTTTTCCGTTATTTTCGCTTGTGGTGCAAAGATAAACAGTACATAAGGCTTACTCATGTCCTTCTCAAACTTCTTGCTATACTCTACAAAATTAAAGCCAACCGGAAAATGTTCGTTGGTTGCAATTACATATCCACTGATACCCGTTTTTGCAAAAAGTTCATCACCCATTTCATTTATGAGTTTAGAAGCTTCAATTTTTAAAATGTCATCTTTGAGTATATGTGTAGCATTTAGAAGAAGTGGAAGTGACAAAGCAAGCAAGGTTGCCCTTACTAGTGCTTTGAACATATTTTATCCTACGTATAAAAGATTGCCACTGAATGACAAATATAATGCTGCAGCAGCAGCAAATAACATACACGCAATAAGTACTTTATCCATATATTTAATCATTATTTTTCCTTTTTTGCATCAATAAATGCATATTGTTTATTATTTACATCTATCTGTTTAAGGTTATTGATATCTCTAATAGCTGATGGATCATATGGGTTTACTGCTGCATCTCTTTGTACAACAATAGCCATAAGCTGCAAAGTAACAAGAATTGCAATTAATCCTACGATCGAGATCAATATCCCAAATATCCCATGAAGACCAAATACGCTACGTTTTGTATTTTCTGCCATAGTTAACTCCTTAGTTTGTCAATGACTGGATATATACAGTCAAAGCTTTCTCTTGTACTGGTGTAATAAGCGTATTAAATGCTGGCATTTTACCAATAATACCTTTTTTACCATGTTTTAATGTATTACTTACTAACGTAGCATCATAAGATACAAGGCTTGGTGACATTCCACCATTTCCTTTACCATCAGTTCCGTGACATGAACTACAAGCTGCAAATGATGCAGGTTGTTCACCTTTCATTCCACCAGCTACATATGCTGCGATCTCTTCAGCTGCCTCACCTTGGGCCATACCTGGAGGCATCATACCCATAGGATAACCTAACTGGTTCTGCCCATTATTGATCACATCTAAAACCTGTGCTTTAGTCATTCTTGAAGTAAAGTCATGTGCTTTACCAGAAAGACCATCACCAGTAGTACCATGACACTGAGCACACTGAACCAAATAGATAGACTCACCCATCTCTTTAAGTGTTGCTTCATCTGCATTTTTATGCGTCTCTTCAAACTTCTTATTGTAAGCTATAACCTCTTCATTATACTCACCGATCGAGCTATATGCATTCACAGGATAACCTATCAAACCATACCACATTGACCAAAGGAAAAGTGCCAAGAATGAATATGCCCAACCTGAAGGCAGTTCATTTTTATACTCACCGATCCCATCCCAATTGTCTTCTAAAAGTTCACCACCTGAAGTATCTGATTTGATCTGATTGATATATTTAACCGCAACAGCCGCTGTGATAGTTGCAACTGCAATAGCACCACCCATGGTTATCGCAGTCATATCATCAGCAAGAACATCCATATCCAAGCTGTTTACCACTGCAATCGTTGCAATAATTAACAACGCTGCAAATCCCAACGCTTTTATCATTAATGCATTCATTTATTCTCCTCTTTATATTCTCTTTCTGAGGCGGGTTTATCTTCTACAGGTGTACTTGTGACCTCATCATCAAGTGCAATATTCCCATATTTTTCAAAATCACGCTCACCTTTTTTTTCACTTCTGTACAGATGTACAATATATCCGTACAGCATCACTACCAAAAAAATGGTCATAAAGAAACTGGCATAGCCTTGAATATCTCTAATGTCCATTTTATCTCGCCTACTTTAAGCTGTTAAGGTAAGCAATAAGTGCTACGATTTCAGGTACTTGACCATTCGCAACTGCTTCTTTAACATCTTTGTTTTTCATATCATCAGCGATAGCTTTTGCATCTGCAAGAACTTTTGGCCTATGTGCTTCCCATGCAGCTCTGGTTCTTTTGAACTCAGGACCATATGGTGTATGAAATGCATTTTTAACTGTAACTGCTTCTGCATATGCAGTTTCAATATCAGCCAAGTTTGTAAACTGGTGTTTATATGCCGGCATAATAGAGCCAGGTACAATCTCAGGAGGATTCAACATGTGATTTTCATGCCAATCTGTTGTTCTATAGTTTCCAACACGGTGAAGATCAGGACCAGTTCTTTTTGAACCCCAAAGGAATGGTCTGTCATATGCATACTCACCTGAAAGTGAATAATCACCATAACGATCAGTCTCAGATTTGAACGGACGGATCAACTGTGAGTGACATGAGTGACAGTTGTCTTTAATATAAACATTTTTACCCGCAAGTTCAAGAACTGTACGAGGTTTCGTGTCAACTGTCGGTTTTGCAGCCAATGAGAAGTTTGGAACGATCTCAATAAGCCCTGCAAACGCGATTACAATCGAAATTGCCGCAGCAAAGAAGAATGGATTTTTTTCTAACCAATGAAACATAATACCTACCTCCCTTATGCCATAGGCGTTCTAAACTGTGGTTCTTCTGTAATCTCTCTAGAAGAAGTCATAGTTTTTATCATATTGTAAGCAAACATCATGAAACCGACAAGGTACATTACACCAGCAACCGTTCTGATCACATAGTAAGGATGTAATACATTTACTGTATCAATAAAGCTGTACATCAAGTTACCATATTCATCAACGGCTCTCCACATCATACCCTGTGTGATACCTGCGATCCATAGAGATGTAAAGTAAAGAACAACGGCTGTTGTTTGAAGCCAGAATTGAGCCTCCATAAGCTTTTTAGAGTAAACCTCTCTTTTAAACATACGTGGAGCCATATGGAACAATGAAGCCATAACCATAAATACAACCCAACCAAGTACACCATCATGTACGTGTCCAGGGATCCAGTCTGTAAAGTGCGCAATCGCATTTACTGATTTTATCGATTGAATTGGTCCTTCAATTGTTGACAACATATAGAATGTTGAAGCAAGGATCATAAATTTGATCAATGGATTCTCAGTTAACTGATTCCACTCACCCTTCATCGTAAGAAGCATGTTGATCGCTGAACCCCAAGATGGCAAGATAAGGACTACAGAGAACGCAGAACCCATTGTTTGCATCCAGTCTGGAACTGTTGACCATAAAAGGTGGTGAGAACCAGCCCAAAGGTATACGAACATTAATCCCCAGAAAGAGAGTAAAGAAAGCTTATATGAATAGATAGCTTGTCCGGACTCTTTTGGAAGGAAGTAATAGATCATACCAACGATAGGTACAGTAAATCCAAATGCAACAGCATTGTGTCCATACCACCACTGTACTAGAGCATCATTTGTTCCAGAATACATAGATACTGAGTGAGTGATAGAACCTAATCCCTCAGTCATAAGGTAAGTAGGTAATGCCATATTGTTGAACAAGTACAACATAGCAATACCAAGGAAACACGCTAGATAGTACCATACAGAGATGTACAGTGCTTTCTCTCTTCTAATTCCAATAAGTCCCATCATCGACAGACCCCATAGAACCCAGATCACAACGATCACGAGATCGATGAACCACTCAAACTGTGCATATTCTTTACCGCTTGAGATACCTAATAAAAGTGTAATTGTCGCAAGTAATGCCCCTACAAAATAAAGCCAAAAATGGATCTTACTCACAACCATAATAAATTTAGATTCAGCCATAGATACTTTAAGTACCCTTTGTCCTAGATAATACCATGTAGCAAAAATGGCACTTACTGTAAATCCAAATACCACTACATTTGTGTGAATTGGTCTTAGTCTTGAGAATGTTCCATACTCACCTAGTAGATAGTTTAATTCAGGAAATGCCATCTGTGCGGCAATAATTGTACCGACTAACATTCCAAGAAATCCAAACAAAATTGTTGTATAGGTAAACAACTTTGCTATAGAATAATCATATTCCAATGCTGCGTTTGATTGCATGCATACCCCCTTGTATAAATTCTATGCTGTAAAAATTACAACACTCAATAATAATTATAATCTTATTTGATTATAAACGTACTTAAAAAATTCTTGAATAGTTTCATTTGGGGGAAAAGGTTACATCTGACGTATATATGGGGTCTATTAAGGCATCAAAGGAGTGATTATATCCTATTTTTATTATCAAATTTATTGATTTTTTTAGGAGTAAATAACTCCTAGTTATAGGTATGAAAAAGAAGGTATTTATTGAAACCATCCCTTTATAGTGGTCATAATACCTGTTTCAATACCTTTATCTTCATTATCCATATCAGTAAATCTTTTACATGCAGCTTGCACGCCAAGATCACACCCTTTTTTATAATACTCTTTCTCTTTGGTTCGACTCTTCTCAACACCAAAACCACCACGATATATAATAGCAACATTAAAACAGGCAGAACCACTCTTTAATGTACATGCTTTATCAAAATATTCTCTGGTTTTTACATCATTCGGGTTTACATCATGACCATCACGATATATCATACCCATTAATTCACACGCAGTCTTTACACCACTGTCACAAGCCGGATCAAGATATTTCATAGCAATTCCATAGTTTTTATCTTTATAATAATTCTCACCCATGACATCACAACCTCTTCTTTCACCTTCTAGACAAGCCCTTCGCATATAGCTCAAACCCTCTTGTCTGAAATCCTGTACCTTAGCATTTTCACCTGTGACCAATGGAAGAGCATAAAAATAACATGCTGTTGCATTATTATCCACTTTACAGGCATACTTAAGTTCATCTGCAGTGGAAGCAAAGAGGGATACGTGTGAAAGTATCAATACCGATATCATTTTATAAAACATATTCACTCTCCTTCTTTCATCTTTTTATCTCTTTTGATTGATTCGACAAGAATACTGTTTTCTTCTTCCATCTGTTCAAAAGCATCATCCAGTCTTTTCTTCAAAGATTCTCCTTCAAGACCATCTTTTAGTGCCAATTCATAGTGTTTTTTAAAATCTACATATGGAGTCACACCTGATGAAAGTATCATCTTAAAGTCTACAGTAGGAAAATATTTTTCCCATGACATTGTGGCTGTCTTTACTACTTTTTTGTTATTAAAATAAGTTCCTATAGCAACTATCTGCATAGCAACCACAAGTAAAATAATATAAAAAACGATCGCTTGAGCAATTCCAAGTTCTTTAAATGTTGTAGGATTGAAAATTGCTGCATACATGGCAAATGGTAAAACAATGAAGAGCAGGATGATCCATTTGTTACTTAATCCTCCAAAAACTGCATTATTATAAATGAGTCTTTTTTTTAGTCTGTGATCTTTTTCTTTAAAGACACTTGCTAAAATAGTTTTAAGTGCGTAATGTTGATCTTGCATAGTTGTTCCTTACAATATAGTTATGAAAGTGTAGTGAGATTTGATAAACTAGAGATTAATAGTAGAAGATTTACTTCTACTATTATAGGGTAGGTTACAGATGGTGCTTTATGTATTCGTCAATACTGAGAAGTACGATAATACCTAAAAATGCTGCATTGATCTTCCAAAAGATCGCACGTGCATCTGTAAGTTGAAACTCTTTTTTAAGTAGTTTCATTGAAGTGATAAATGCCCATATTCCCAATGCGATGGAAAGCACAATAGTAATAGTGGAATATACATTAAAAGTATAGACCAAAAAGCCACCCACATGTATCGTAAGCACTAACCATACAAATGTAAGTCTTTGCAGTGTACCCTCACCAAAAAGACGCATTGCTGTAGGATAGCCACCGTCTTTGTAATCTCCGTGAAAGAGCATCACTAGCAACCAAAAATGAGGTACTTGCCAAATAAAATAGTAAGCCGCTAAGGCAATAAACTCTATCTCAAAGAGTGAATGTCCTGCCACAAGCCATCCAATTGCAGGAGGTATCACACCTAAAATGGCGCCAGGAACTACAGCTAATGCAGATCTCTTTTTTAATGGTGTATACATTAAGTTATACCAAATAAAAGCGAATGCAAAAAAGTTGATCCCTGTAAGCCCTAAAAGTGAATAGATCAAAGCAAACGAAAGTAAGATCAATACAACTGCAATAATCGTACCTGAACGCGGTGACATACGACCTGCTGCGATAGGACGATTTTTGGTTCGTTCCATCTTGGAATCTTCTCTATACTCTTGTACTTGATTAAGAGTCGAAACTCCCATTGCAACTAAAAGGACAGAGAAGGTAGCAAGAAACATATCTAGACCAATCTCTCCCTTTGCCATGATATAGGCAAAGAGTGCAGATAAACTTACTGCAAAGGAGAGAACAAATTTTGTAACAATAAAAAAATCTTTTATCATCTGTTGTTTTCGAGATATTCAGCAATCATTGAAATATCTTCTTCTGTCATATCTGGGTATGCTGGCATTCTACCGATAATACCTTCTTTTCCGTGTTTAAAGACCTGACTCATAAGTGGTGCATCATATCCTACAATATTTGGAGACATTCCACCCATTCCTTTACCATCTTCACCATGACATGAAGAACATGCCGCAAATGATGCAGGTTGTTGACCTTTCATTCCACCAGCTACATACGCAGCGATCTCTTCAGCATCTTTACCTGAAGCCAACCCTGCTGGCATTGGTCCCATAGCATAATGAAGTTGAGCTTGACCATTATTGATAACATCCAATACTTGCTCTTTACTAAATCTAGTTTTAAGAGAAGGCCCAACTAGTGTAGCATCTGTTTCAATTGCATGACATTGCTTACATCCATGGAATTTCACTAGATCTTCACCTGTTTTAGCAAAATCACCTTTTGGTGTCTCTTTAGTACCATTGAACCAAGCTTCATAATCAGCTTTTTCCATTACAACAACTTTAGAATACATATATGAGTGATCCGTACCACAGTACTCTGCACACTCTACATCATATTCACCGACTTTTGTCGCTCTAAACCACTGTTTTGTAGTACGACCTGGAACAACATCTTCTTTCATACGGAAAGCTGGTATATAGTATGAGTGAATTACATCATCTTCCGGTGCAGTCATCTTTAAGATAATATTTGTATCAACCGGAACATATAGTGCCGACATACCCATTGTACCTTTTTCCTTATCATACACACCACCAATTTTATGCACATGCCCGCTTGCATTAGCCGGGTAAGTATACTTCCACTTCCACTTTGAACCCTCTACATCAACTACGATAGCCTGTGATTCAGCTGGCATTGTTCTAAACATTTGCATAGTCGTATTACCGTAGTAGAAAAATACCATTACGGCAATGATCGGTAGAATTGTCCATGTCAATTCTAATCCTGTATGGTGTGTTAAATTACCAATATCTTCATTTTTAACTTTATCTTCACGGTATTTCCACATGAAATAGAACATTGGTCCTACTACTGATAGAAATAATATTGCTGAAATGATAAAGTGTATAGCAAATGCTGTATCCATGTCAGCATTAAATGTTGATACACTATTGCTGAAACCTTCTAATTTATTACTCATAAATACCCCTTCCCTAGTTCGCCGCAGGAGCAGTAATATGACTTTCAGCTCCAAATTGGAAATGAGATACATCGATCCCAATTACGATAATAAAGAAAACTGTTACAAGCGCTAATGAAAACCATACCATAGCCGTAATCAGTTTCTCACCTTTTAAGTGCATATAATAGATAACAATTAAATATGCTTTCACAACTGCAATTAGCATTTGTGCCAAAAATGTTGAATGTGTCATAAACATATGTGGCTGTATAAATGTCACTGCTGTCAACAATAATAATCCAACAAGTACTTTATAATATACTTTTTTCTCTTCTTGATAATTTACTGTATTAGTGTCCACCTGTAGCTCCTCCCGCTCCGATCATATAGTAGTAAGGGAATACGAATACCCAAATAAGGTGTACGATATCCCAATATAATGCAATGTTCCAATGTAAAATGTGATGCTCTTGTGTTACTTTACCATCATTAATTCTCTTAAGTAACCACAACATAATACCAATACCAATGATAATGTGGAATCCGTGGAGTCCAGTCATTGAAAAGTAAAGACCAAAAAATAATTTTTGACCAAATGGTAAAGTAGAATCAGGTAAGAGCTTATCATGCATCAAGAAGATACCATGATTATACTCAGCTCTCCACTCAAATCCTTTGATAATCAAGAACGCCGTTGCCAAAATAATAGTTGCCCAGATCATAAGCTTAGCGCCTTTAATGTCACCAGCTCTCATTTTAAGTAACCCTAGACCCATAGTAAGTGCAGACACAAGTAGAATTACTGTGTTTGTACCACCAAGTACTCTATTTAAAGATGCTGATGCATCTAAAAAATCTTGAGGATGAAGTGTATTATAGTATGCAAGTGCAAGAAACATTGCACCAAACATCATAACTTCCGTAAGCATGAACAGCCAGAAACCTAGTTTTCCCCCATAAAAGTCACCTTGCCATCCTTGCACTTCATGTTGATTCCCATCGCGATCCGTCGCAATTTCAGGTACGTATTCGTGTCCCATTAGTCAATCCTTTGCATAGTTTCGTAATTAAATTTAACCACTGGCTCACCATGATGATACTCATATGGATCAAAGTCAACATAAGGTACCTTAGTATGATTCTCTAATGGTGGTGGTGATGTTGGTAAGTGCCATTCTAGTGTTGTTGCACCCCAAGGATTTGGTGTCGCTTTTTCACCTGATGTCCAACCTTTATAGAAGATCCAGAACATATACACCATACCTAGAAGCGTCATAACGCCACCAACAAATGCTATTTGATGATAAATTTGGAACTCTGGTAAGTAGTCAAAGTAACGTCTTGGCATACCATAGTAACCAGCAATGAACATTGGGAACCATAAGAGGTTAAACCCTATAAACTGGATATAGAATGCCATTTTCGCTTTTGCATCATCATACATTCTACCTGTAACCATTGGGAACCAATAGTGCATACCTGCAAAAAGTAGCCAAACAACACCAGCCAAAATAGCATAGTGGAAGTGAGCAACTGTATAGTAAGTATCTTGAAGGTGAATATCTGCACCGATCATAGTAATGGTAACACCAGTGATACCACCGATTGCAAATGTGATGATCGTTCCAAGTGCCCACATCATAGGCGCTTTGAGAACAATTTTACCTTGATACATTGTAGCAACCCAGTCATAGAACTTTACACCTGTTGGAATAGCAACAAAGAAAGTCAAGAATGAGAATACTGATTTTGCGACATCTGACATACCTGATGTATAAAGGTGGTGACCCCATACTAGGTAACCGATACCTGCAATTGATGCTGATGAAAGCGCGATCGTTCTGTATCCAAATACCTCTTTTCTTGAGAAAGTAGGGATAATCTCAGACATAATACCAAATGCTGGAAGAATCATAAGATAAACAGCTGGGTGAGAGTAGATCCAGAATAAGTGCTGGAACAATACCGGGTCTCCACCTTTAGCTGGATCAAAGATACCAATACCAAAGTATTTTTCTAAAATTGCAAGTACAAGTGTAATACCAACAACTGGTGTTGCAAGAAGTTGGATCCATGCAGTTGCGTAGATACCCCATACAAATAGTGGCATTTTAAAGAATGTCATACCTGGTGCTCTAAGTCTGTGGATCGTAACTAGGAAGTTAAGACCTGTAAGAATAGAAGCAAAACCAAGAACAAATGCAGCTACAAGTGCCATAATTACGTTTGTTCCTGTTTGCATTGAGTATGGTGCATAGAATGTCCAACCCGTGTCAGCTACACCCTCACCAATGAATAGTGAACAAAGTGCAATAATACAACCAGCAATATATAGCCAGAATGTAAACCAGTTAAGTCTTGGGAAAGATACATCTTTCGCACCGATCATCAATGGCATAACAATGTTTCCAAATATCGCAGGGATCCCTGGGATAATAAATAGGAAGATCATAATAACCCCATGAAGCGTAAACGCTTGGTTAAATGTATCTCCATCCATATACTGTGCACCAGGTGCAAACAGCTCTAATCTCATTGCCAGTGCTACAAATACTGCAACAAAAAAGAATGTAAACATAACAGCTGCATACATAAGACCAATCCTTTTATGGTCAACAGTAAGCATCCACTGCATGAATGTACTTTTAGGGTGCCCAATGGCACAGTGTGTTTCGTCGAAATAAGTTTTACTCATCTATGTCTCTCCTTTTGTTTTGATGTTCTTTTTCATACTCTTCTTGATCTCTTCTCCCTGCCTTTAAAAGCCAGATAAAAAAGATAATTGTTATCGTCAATATAACTGTTGCTGCTACTTTCTCCCAAGCAAAAATATATGTTTTTCCTTTTGGATCGTATGAGAAACAGTATAGTAGTGTTTTAGCTATGGTCGGTCCAACTCTTCCCTCTGCTGACTCAAGCAATGCCATTTTTACATCAAAAGGAAGTTGTTCAATACCATTAAGGTATCGTGTAATTTTTCCCTCCGGTGAAAGAATGATCAATGTTGATGCATGTATCCAGTCAACCACACCTGCTTTTGTAACTGTTTTTTTATAGGTAAATCCAACCTTATCAGCAATGATAGCCGAAGAGTTATTTTCACTTAATAAAAAACGCCATGCATCTTGTACATAAGGTCTACCTATAGCTTTATGATACATATCTCTTTTGGCTTTAGCCAAAGGAGGTGTTTCATCTTGTGCAAAACTAATGGTTAATACCTTATAGTCAGTATTTTCAGACAAATCAAGTCTAGAAAATAATTTTGACATATCTGCAAGCTGAGGACCACAAATACCACCACATCGATAATAGTTCAAAGAGATAATAGTCGGTTTCCCACCCATATACTCTTTCAGTGTTTTGCTTTTCCCGTCTTCATCTATAAATGTTAAATCAAGCGGAACATATTCACCTAATTTCTCATTTACGCCTAAAGACTCGGCTTGTAGGACAGTTAACAACAGCAATACAAGCATCACAATTTTCTTCATATACCCTCCCATGGTTATATCTATATTTTACAAAATACACTTAATTCTAGTCCATAATCACTTAAATGGCAATGAAAACGTATAGTTAAGCCATCATTTAATACATAATTAACACTTTTTAGTTACGGAAAGTAATTTTTTTTATTTTATATAAGATTTTATAATTTTTTTATATTATAGAGAGTAAATTTCTATAGGGAAGTGTTATTTTGGAGGGAAAGTTTACGCTTTCCCTTTTGCACTTTGGATAGAGTGAATATATTGGTAATCCACAGCGATATTTGGTTCAGTAGGTAAATTTTCTGAGAGTCTGCTTACCATACCTTCAAAATCTTCAAACAGATAATTTGCCATGGAGCCTGGAATAGGATTGATCTCATTGAGTAGTACTTCACCATCTACAACAAAGAAGTCACAACGGATTATACTTCCTTTAAACAGAGGATCATATATCTTTTTAAAACTCTCCTGGATCTTCTCTTTTAGATCATCAGAAATATTAGCAGCCAAGACTTGTGAATCTCTCGAAAAATCCATATATTTCTTTTCAAAATCCAGGAACTCCTCTTTATGTGGTTCTTCCACAATAGAGAGTTCCCATTCATTTGTGTATGAACCCGCCTGGTTAAACTCTTTTACCCCTTCGATGAAAGGCTCTATGATCACATCTGTATCAAATTCAAATGCTACATCAAGTGCATAGTCAAGTTCTGAAGCTTCTTTCACGATACTCACACCGATGCTACTCCCCAAACGTACAGGTTTGATGATCACAGGGTAATCCATGAAGATCTGTCTCTCATCATTTTTAGAGAGATATTCGTAAGCTACTGTTTTGACCCCTAAGCTCTGGGCTAAGAATTTTGTGTAGAGTTTATTATACGAGAGTGCTGAAGCTTCCATACGAGGAGAGATAAAAGGAACCTTGTAAAACTCCATCATTGAAGCAACTTTTCCATCTTCCCCATCTCTTCCGTGTATCAAATTCAATGCCACATCAAAATCTACCGTCTTACTGCCAAACATCCCGTCTACCTGGAAGCCGCCATTTTTCAGTGTCAACTCTTTAGATTTTTTGTATTCGCCTGATGAAAAGAGTTTAGAGTTTATCTTCTGTGTATCTATAAGATAGAATTTTCTATCACTGCTTACAAAGATATAAATCAAATCAGATTTTTTCAACACTTTCTTCATTGTTATAGCAGAAACAATGCTTATCTCATGTTCATAACTTGATCCACCGAACAAGATCGCTATTTTCATCTTTGCTCCTTAAAGCATTTTGGCAAATTCGCCAAAGATATATGCACTTTCATGTGGTCCAGGACTCGCTTCAGGGTGATGCTGTACTGACATTGTAGGCGAATCATTGTATTTGAGTCCCTCTATCGTATTGTCAAAAAGGTTTACATGTGTTACTCTTGCCACTTCAGTAATATTATCAGGCACATTATAATTGTGGTTTTGTGCAGTGATCTCTACTGTACCTGTGACTTCATTTTTCACGGGATGATTTCCGCCATGGTGACCAAACTTCAATTTATACGTATCGTAACCATGAGAGATAGAAAGCAGCTGATGTCCAAGACAGATACCAAAAAGTGGTACTTTATGCGCGATAAGTTTCTTGATCTTCTCTTGTTCCTCTTTTAGGATAAGTGGATCTCCTGGTCCGTTTGAAAGAAATACACCATCGATCTCTTTTGCATCTATTTTACCAATGATCTCTTCAGCCGACATAGAGTTAGGCACAACCGTCACTTCCATACCAGCATGGGTAAGCTCATTTAAGATATTTCTTTTAATACCAAAATCAAGTGCAATGATCTTCTTGGTCGTACTTGGTGTGTTATATTGGAACGTATCTGTATTGTATCGTGATTCTGTATGTACGTAACTCTCTTTTGTACTTACCTGTTCGATATAGTTCACTTCTTCAATGCGAGGTGAAGCATCTAGTACTTTTTTGAGTGCATCGCGATCATGTATCTCAGTCGAAGCTACCATCATCATAGCACCTTCGTCTCTAAGCATTTTTGTTAAAAAACGCGTGTCGATGTCGGTAATACCAAGTATGTTCTCTCTTCGAAGTAATTCTGCCAAAGTCTCTTCACATCTAAAGTTGGAAGGACGGTCCTGATAACTCCGTACGATGATACCTTTACAGTGTGCGCCTTTACTCTCCATATCTTGTGCATTACATCCTACATTACCTATCTCAGGCATGGTAAATGTCACAAATTGACCAGCATAAGAAGGGTCCGTAACGATCTCTTGGTATCCTGTAAGAGATGTGTTAAAAACGATCTCCCCTACAGATGTTCCTTCTGCCCCAAAACTTTTAGCTTCCAGCATCAGTCCATTTTCAAAATATAGCGAGACTCTTCTACGACTCGGCATTTAGTGCCTCCCTGCATTGAATTTTAATTCTTAACATTACAGCATACCTCTCTTCAAAAGTTCTTCCTGGTAAAATCTTTCATAAAGCAATTCATAATCCTGAGAGCCAGGGATCACCTCTTTTTCCATACCTCTGATCTTTGTGTAAACGATATCATCTATTTCATCATAGGCGTCAGCAAAGGCTTTGAAGGATTTAAAAATCACATTTTTGACCTGATTTTCATTGACTGTATATTCAGCCAAATAATTTTCATACAGTTCATCCAAGATAAGGTGTGCAAGATCATTGTATCTGTCATCATAATCCATGATCACACCATGTTCCGCAGCCATTTTCTTTTTGATCATAAAAAAGAGTTGTCTCTCATCTGCATGCTGAAATTCTATTTCATCATAATTCTCATCGAGTATCTTTTTAACTTTTTCATCAAGTGCATGCTCTTTTGCAAGGTTTTCATCAATGATCTTTTTTGCTGCTTCAACAACTGCTTCTTTACCTTTTGGCAAAGTGATAAAAGGTGCATTGGCTAAATCGATCCCGATCTTTGTTGCTACATACCCTGTTTGTTGTGGTTTTAATCTCATGGCTACCCCTTATTATCGAATTATTGTATCTTCACGTTCTGGACTTGTGGAGATGATCCCCATCTTAGTCCCGACCATCTCTTCAAGTGCTAAAATATATGACTTAGCCGTTTCCGGTAATGCATCAAATTCTCTTACTCCCTCTGTTTTATCCCAACCTGGAAAACTTTTGTAGATCGGTGTTGCATCTTCAAGCTCATAAGGTACGTAATTGATCTCTTTACCATCCACTTCATAAGCTACACATACCTTCACTTCATCAAAACCATCCAGTACATCCAGTTTCATAAGTGCGACTTGGTCAACACCATTTACACGTACGGCATGACGCATCGCAACGGCATCAAACCAACCACATCTTCTCGGACGTCCAGTTGTTGTACCAAACTCATGTCCATTTTTACGAAGTCTGTCACCCTCTTCACCAAAGTCTTCACTTGGGAATGGTCCATTTCCTACTCTAGTGCAGTATGCTTTGGCAATGCCTGTTACTTTTCCAATATCTTTTGGATTGATACCAAGACCTGAACAAGCTCCGGCACTTACAGTCGTTGAAGAAGTCACATATGGGTATGTACCATGATCAATATCTAACATTGTACCTTGCGCACCCTCAAGAAGTATCTTCTTCTCATCCTCCATGATCTTCCACATCATCTGTGTTGTATCTATGATGTAAGATCCAAGTACTGCTTTGTAGCCTTCCAACTCAGCTAAAAGATCTGCTTCTTTTGGAGATTCAACACCCATAGCATCAAAGATAGGTTGATTCATTTCAAAGAACTCAACGATCTTAGCCGTAAGTTTTTCAGGATTTAATAGTTCACCCAGTCTGTGTCCTACTCTAGCGATCTTATCACCATAGGCAGGTCCGATTCCTTTACCTGTTGTACCGATAGCCTTATCACCCTTAAGGCGCTCTTTGGCTTGGTCGATAAGCGCATGATAAGGCAAGAGTACATGTGCTTTATCTGATAGGAAAAGTCTTCCTTTCAGGTCATCGAACTGCTCCATCTCTTTGATGAAATCTTTTGGAGAAAGTACCACACCGTTTCCTACAATATTTTTAGCTTTAGGGTTCAGTACACCAGATGGGATAAGGTGAAGCGCATACTTCTTGTCTCCGATGACGATCGTATGCCCTGCATTGTGTCCACCGGCAAAACGACACACATAGTCATGTGTCTGTGCCATATGGTCAACGATCTTTCCTTTTCCTTCATCTCCCCATTGGAGACCTACGATCAAATCTGCTTTACTCATCTACCCTATCCTCTATTCATTTTATTACTGATACACTCATCTGTATAGAGTGCAAACCCTGCTGCTTCAACACCATCGATCGTATATATTCCGCCCATTGCCAAGAGACTGTTGCCTTCAAACATTCTAAATGTCAAAGAGTCATAATATCTCATCTTCGCATAAAACAGCGGTGATATCACCATATTGCTATACACTACTTTATCGGCCGTCTCTTTTATCTTTTCAAGTTCTGCCTTGATATCATCAGGGAAGATACTCAGATCATTTAGATCAGTCACGGCGTTTATCCTCACAAGCTGTTCTATCCAAGGAAGATCCACTTCCATGATCTGTTCAATGTTCATTGACTTTAATACATCCAAAGAGATCCCATACTTTTCATTTAGCAGATGTGGAATACGGATATTGGCTATCTGCATCATTGGTTCTGCACCGATCTGCGCTAAAAGCCTTGTAGTAGTCTCAGCGATCTTTTCAAAAGTACCGTCAATGACCTCTGCACCGATCTGATACTGCTCTTTAGTCGGGAATGTCACTGTCGGCTGGATATAAAACCACTTTTTCGACTCTGTACTGCGGCCTAGTCTTTTGGTCACAATACGTACAACATCAGCTGTAGAGTCTGCACGCAAGGTCACTTCATGGTTCTCCTCATCATTGAGTCTGACCAGTGGTTTCTGATCATCAAAACACTCATGCTGATGGTAAGAAAAAAGTGGTGTCACTATCTCTTCAAAACCAAGATCATACAAGGTTTCACTTGCAATGCTTTCTATCTCTCTTTTTATCTTGGCAGTTCGACCGAAATACAGTCTACTCCCGCTAGGGATCTCGTGTTCAAATATCATCTATTTACTCTTTTTAAAATATGTTTCGTTAAATACGCGGCTGGCTGTACCATCAAACGCTCTTCTGCCAATATCTGCAAGTGCCAATTCTATGGCATTCACTACCCATGCAGACTCATACACTGGGATAAGCCCCATCTGATTAATACGGAAAAGTTTACCCTTGAGGTGATCTTGACCCCCTGCCATATTTACGCCGTACTTTGTTTTGAGTAATTTTCGTATAGCTTCTGCATCTTCATCAAACACTGTACTCATAGAAGGTGCAGGTGTCTGAGGATACATAGAAAAACCGATCGCTTCCAGTGCTGCTTGTGTCGCTCTTGCTCTTGCTGCAGTGTTCTTGTATAAGGTTTCGATCCCTTCTTCATCGATCGCATCAAAAATAGCATTAAGTCCGATGATAAGTGTCGTTGCTGCAGTCCATGCTGTGGTATTTTTCTGTTGATTTTTAATTTCTGTAGCTATATTAAAATAATAATCTGCACCTTCACCTATCTTCTCTACAGCTAGTGCTGAAAGACCTATCATTGCCAATCCTGGAGGCAGCATCAAAGCCTTTTGACTTCCTGTGACCAGTGCATCTATATCCGTAACATCAATAGGTTCTACCCCTACTGCTGTGATACCATCGGCTACGATCATAATTTCAGGATTGATCTCTTTGGCTCTTTTTGCAATCTCTTCTACAGGGTGACGAAGTCCGCCGGCACTTTCACACACCTGTATGAAGATCGCATCGATATCTGCATTTTCACTCAAGGCCTTTTCAACATCAGCTACGCTTGAGGGCGTATTCCACTCGTACTTAAGTTCAACCTTCTCTTTTCCCATAGCATCTGCAATTTTTCCAAAACGCTCTCCAAACTTACCTGAGTTGATCGTCAATGCCTTTGACTTACAAAGGTTCAACATACAAGCCTGCATGGCTCCTGTTCCAGAAGATGCTATCATCACACACTCATCCATACCAAGAAGCTTTAAAAGTCTCTCGCGGGCTTCTTTAAAAATAGCTTCAAATTCTGGTGTTCTATGGTGTAACGTAGGTGTTGCCATAGCCTGGCGTACAGATTCCGGCACGGGAGTAGGTCCTGGGGTAAAAAGTAACATCTCTATCCTCTATTTTCACAAAAAGTGTTTACATAATTGGTTGCGATTATAGCTAAAAAGAAGTTAGAAGCGGGTAAATCTCTTTTTTAATAAACAGAGATGACGTATAAAATTTCCTTTTAAACGTAAAAAGATGTATAATTAAAAAAAATGCCTCATTTAAGGATATAAAGGGTTGCCATGAAAAACTTGAAACAGAAACTATTCGGAACGATCGATGAGATCAATGAGAGGATCATAGAGATCCGCCATGATATTCATAAACATCCTGAACTCTCTGCTCAAGAGGAGCATACCAAATACCTTGCCAAAGGTATTCTTGAAGCCCATGGATACAAGATCAAAGAGAGTGAAGAGCACTATGGACTTATCGCAGATCTCATTGTAGATGAGTCAGCTAAGACCGTAGCTATACGTGCAGATATGGATGCCCTTCCCATACAGGAACAGACAGGAAAACCCTATGCTTCCAGAGTAGATGGTATCATGCATGCATGCGGTCACGACAGCCATACTGCCATTGCCTTGGGTGCAGCTATGGCTATGGCTATGCACAAAGAAGAACTTCCCGGCAATATCAGATTTATTTTCCAACCCTCTGAAGAGAGTAAAGAGGGAGGAAGTGTCCAGATGATAGAGGATGGCGCACTTGAGGGGGTCAGTGCTATTTTTGGACTGCATGCCTATCCTTATCTTCACACGGGTAACATAGGCTACAAGTATGGTGTCATGCTCGCTTCAGCAGATATATTTACCATTGAAGTTTTTGGTAAAGCAGCCCATGGTGCAAGACCTCATGAAGGTGTGGACGCTATTCTTGTTACCTCAATGATCGTAAATTCTTTAAACCACATTGTCTCCCGAAGAATCGACCCTTTACATCCTGCGGTTATCTCTTTGGGAACCATTACAGGCGGTACAGCAGCCAATATCATCTGTGACCATGTTTTACTCAAAGGGACAGTCAGAACCATCAATGAAGGCGTACGAAAAAACATCCCGACCATGATGGAGTCTTCTATTGAAGGGGTGTGTAACTCCATGGGGGCAACCTATAACTTTGATTATGTGTTTGGTCAACCAGAGTTGATCAACCATGATGAGATGGTAGATATCATCTTAGGTGAAGCCAAAGAGATCATAGGTGAAGAAAACTGTATTGATCTCGTAGATCCTGTGATGGGAGGAGAAGATTTCTCAGAATATCTGCAGATCGTCCCGGGAGCATTTTTCAGACTTGGTACCGGTAATGAAGAGAAACAGACCACGGCACCTCAACACAACAGCCGTTTTGATGTAGACGATGATGCACTTCAAATCGGTATGAAGATCATGAGTGCCTCTGCACTGCAGGTGCTGTTACAAAAAGGTTCCTGATGTATGAGAGCATTGTTTTAAAGATCCCCAGTGACATTGGATGCATGTCACTCGTTGAGCATGTCCTTAAAGGAATGTGTACCATGCTCTCTTTATCGCAAGATGATCTACAAGCAATACTCACAAGTACAGAGGAGTTAATCCAGAATGCTGTTGTTCATGCTTACAAGAACGAAAAAGGCTACATTGAGATCTCTCTGCATCCGTTTAAGACCGGACTACGTGTAGATGTACATGACTGGGGTATTCCTATGTCCTCTACAAAATATAACTCTGTCCCACTGATACGAGAGGCACCTCATGGGTTTAACCGTATCTATGATCTTGTTGATGTTTTCGAATACCACAACTTAGGTAGAGATGGCAAAAAATTTGTCATAATAAAATATGCTTCACATCCTTTACATCGGACATTACCCAAAACTTCTACACCTACCATACTGACAGACAAAGAGGAAGCAGCAGATCCACAAATCCCTATTAATTACAGAGAGTTTCAAAAGGGAGATGAAGAGGGAATTGCACATCTTATCTATAAAAACTATGGATATAGTTATGTCAAAGATCTATTTTATTACCCACATAAGATCTTAGAATATCATGGTAAAAAGTTTTACTCTATCATCGCTGAGGCTGAAGGTAAGATCATAGGACACTTTGCCTTTCTTTTGGTGCCTGAATCTACTATCGGAGAAGTTGGTATTGTGGTCGTAGACCCACTCTTTAAGGGGAGAGGTATCATGAATCGTATGATGGAACTCGTCTTGAAAAAGGCTGAAAGTATCGGTTTAGATGCAGTGTTTGGTGAAGCGATAATGTACCATACCTTCTCACAAAAAAGCAATCTTACATATGGGTTTTCAGAGAGTGCCTTTATGTTTGGTAAGACGCCTGAAGACATTACGATCGAGAATAATGAATTAACAAAAACCTATAAACGCGGATCGGTGCTGATAGGCTATCGCTTCTTCCATAAAATGAAGAAAAAACTCTATCTTCCGGAAGTCTATAAAGAGCAGATCGAACATACCTATATCAATGCCGGCATACCATTTCAAACAAGGAAAAGAAAAAAAACAAAGAGCCCTGAACATGTCTTTCTGACCTATGAGTTTGACCCTCCTTCAAATATAGGTAAAATACGGGTCGATGCCTATGGAAAAAATTTCACTCAGAAATTTTTACATCTTGTCTCCCAGCTTTGGTCAAAACACTGTGATATGATCTACGTAGATGTCTCTTTGGAACACATACCAAAAATTGACAAAGTCATTAAGATCATTAATAAAAGAGGTTTTTTCTATAGTGGCGTTATATTCCTTGCCCATAAAAAGGGGGATTATCTCCGGTTGCAAATGAAACACAGTGACAAAATAGGGACGAAAAATTATCTCTGCCACTCTGACTTTTGCAAAAGACTCACAACCTACATTAAGGAAGATGAGAGAAGGTGTAAACTTGGAAAATAAGTTTACAGATTGTACTATATCTCACACATTAAAGAGAAACTTTTAACAAATGGTCCTGCCATAGATGGATTCTTGATCATCGATTTAAAGTCACCTCTCTCAAACTTTAATTTACCCGTTGCAAAAGCAATCCCCATTGAGCCCATGGAAAGAGGTTTAGTACACCACTTATCCCAATCTTTTTGTGAAGCTCTCATATCCCAATCCGCTTCTTCACCATCATATAAACCTGCAGATACAGCTTCACCGTTCTCTACGATAAACACACAACGCGGTTTCTCTTCATCTTTAAACCCGCATGTGATCACTGAATTAAAATTGATCTCCGCTAATTTATCTTTCACTTCCGGTGTTCTATTCCATGCATCTTTGAGTGCATTGATCCATTCATCTGAAAAAAGTTGTGCCATGGGTCATCCTTTATATGTAATTATAAGAGAAAGATATTCTCTTTTATAATTTACTCTCTATTGGCTTAAATACAGAACCTCTATTCACAAATCCCAATGGAAAAACATGTACCCTATGGATCATTTGATCCTTATCCTAAAGTAATGGTTTGCTGTCCTATCTCTTTATATCTTGCATAATAGTGTTCTACGAAGGATCTTATCTCTTCTTTTACAGGCAGATACACACCCTCTTCTTTACTAGCATACGTATGCAGATAAATAGAGGCATCCACTTTAGAAAGGTAGGTCTCTGCTAACTTTTTGTACGCATTCTGATAGGTTTTTTTCATCTCATCATACTTGCTGTAGTCAATATTTATCGCTCCATCATAGCCAATAACACCCGAGCTAAAGAGAATATCAAGATGAATCAACCCTTCACAATAGTAAGGTAATACTTCACCCACTTCTCGCCATGCCATCAGCCCAACTGCACGGGAAACCAGATCATTGACAATGTGATGTTTCAATGCTTCACGTTCATTATGAAAAAATGCCATCAGCCCGCCTGAAGTAGCTTTAAACTCTTCAATATTCTTAAACTGTCCGGAGCCGTTCATCTTGTTTTCCGTATCTGCATCTATCCAGAGGATATGACCATACTCATGTCCCACTGTAGAGATATCATAGATCTCTTGCCATAGCTTAGGGTCTTTGTCTATCAGTTCTCTTTGAGCCTTCACAAAATCTTCCCCCATGGTCTCCACCGAAAGTTTCATAATAGGTTTAGATTTTTTAGACTCCATGACAAAGTCTGCATACGCAAAGATCTTCTTGCCAAGTTCTGCTGAAACCTGTTCATCATTTGGTACTACTTGTGCCGAGAAAAGCCCATTGAATTCAGCCCCGTAGTAGAGAACGGGTTGACCTATATAGAGTTGGGTTTCATCGACTTGTAGAAGATTCTTACTCATCGTATGCAAGGCTTTATCACCAAAATCTTTTGCCATTTCATAGGCAAAGAGTTTAATGTTGCTACGTGTACTTGAACCCTCCTGTAATGTAGGATTGACAATACGCAGATCCCATTCTAACGCTACAGCTTTTCTATAGTGATCTTCATAATACTCTAAAGGATGCCCTACCTGTAATGGTGTCGTTACCGCCATCCAACGTCTGTCCACTTCTGCCCATTTACCAATAAGTTCATCTGTTTTCGTATGTGCAAATGCTACTTTGAGTGCTGTAAAATAGGCTATCCATTCTGCTTTTTGATCAAAAACATCATCTTCATGTTGATTCAAAAGCGCAATGAGCTGTTCAAGTGCGGTAGTAACTTGTGTCACCTCTTCAGGGAAAGCCTCTGCATAGGCAATACTTTTGTACCCGGAATCCTCTTTTTTAAGTACTGAGTAAGATCTATCTCCTACAGATCCGCTTTCATCTGGATCAAGTAAAGATTCACTCTGAAGCATTTCAAAGACTTTTGCATCATCTCCGTTAAAAAGTTCGGAAAGTTCGAGGTTTATACTGTGGATAATGTGATCCGTCCAGTGACTTTGCCATACACTCATAGCGATTCCTATATGATGTACACCTAAAATAAGTGATCGATAAAATGGCGTAAGAAGCTGTTTCTCTTCCACCCATGCAATGAAGTTTTCATGACGTGAAATATGCATCGTACTCACAAACCCATATGCCAACTCTTTTTTCACTCTTATCTCTTCTGCAGAACAACCATTTTTTTCCAAAACCTGTTCCAGGGAATCTTCACGAAGATTTACGATACGTGTAAGTGCAGCCATTGCAGCATCATCATCTCTAGGAATATCGATAAGATTTAAAAATGCATCTACAGTCTCATTGGCTCTCTCATGTCCCTCATCCAATAATTCATAATAGGCATTAAGACTTTCCTGTCGTGTTTGCAATTCATCATAAATAACTTGCAGATCTTCCATAAATTGTTGTTTCATTCTTTACCCTTTAACATCTGTATGATCGGTTGTGCTAACTTCAGCGCTTGTGCTCTATGAGACATCTTTTTTTTCACATCATCATCCAACTCACCCAAAGTCTTATCAAAATCAGCTGGTATGAACATTGGATCATATCCAAACCCTTTATCTCCCCTGGCTTCATCTATCACATTGCCATGCATCCATCCATGTACCACATACTCTCCATACTTGGAGACTATGGCGATCGCAGCAGTATAGTATGCTGGCGTAGATTTTAGACCTTTCTGTTTCACTGTCTCTATGAGTTTACAGAGGTTATCTTTATCTGTCACATTTTCTCCTGCATAACGTGCCGAGTAGATACCCGGAGCACCATCAAGCAGTGGCAAAGAGATACCGCTGTCATCAGATATTACCATATATTCTTTACCCAACTTCTCATAGATCGTTCGTGCTTTTATGAGTGCATTGGCAGCAAACGTATCTCCATCTTCTACGATGTCAAACTCACCCAAAAGATCAGAAAAAGCCACCACTTCATCTTGACACATCTGTTTGAATTCACGTAGCTTTCCCTTGTTCCCTGTCGCTAAAACAATACGCATACCTAACTCCTTTTCAACCGTGAAGCCCTGTGAAAATTCCTTCCATACTCACTTCATCTTCAATGAGTGATAAAAGAACTTCACGTTTCTCATCTACTCTTAAATATTTCGTTATATAATGAGAGAAATTTTATCTAAATAGAGGTATTACTATGATTAAACAGATCATGCCACTCAGTCTCATTGTAGGACTGAGATTTTTTGGACTCTTCATCGTCCTTCCTGTTCTTTCTATCTATGCGCTCGATATGGAAGGTGCAACACCATTTCTTGCAGGTCTTGTTGTAGGTGGTTATGCCCTTACTCAAGCAGCATTTCAAGTACCTTTTGGACTGGTCAGTGACAAGATAGGACGTAAAAAAACGTTGCTTTTTGGTCTTATTATCTTTATTGTCGGTTCGGTCATCGCTGCCGTGAGTGACAATATTTACATGCTTCTTGTCGGGCGTTTCCTTCAAGGTGCCGGAGCGATCGGTTCTGTTGTCTCAGCAATGGTAGCAGATCTCGTAAAAGAAGAACAGCGTGCACATGCGATGGCTATCATGGGTGGTACGATTGCCCTGAGTTTTGCAGCAGCGATGATCATCGCACCTATTGTTGGTGGTAACTGGGGGATAGACAAACTCTTTTGGCTTACAGCTATTCTTTCAGTCATGGCGATAGGTATCTTATTTACCGCTGTACCTCAACCACCAACCATTGTGCACAGTTATGCAGAAGAAGAATCCAAGATGATAGAGGTCTTTAAAGACAGATCACTCACACGTATGTATATTACGTTTCTTTTTCACTCATCCATTATGACCATGGCATTTTTCATTATCCCGGTAGTGATGACACAAACACTTGATGAAGGCGGCTTTGGCTGGGAAAAATCTGAGTTATGGAAAGTCTATTTCCCTGCGATGATATTTGGTTTCTTTGCCATGGCACCTGCTGCTATATTTGGAGAGAAATATGGAAAAGGAAAACAGGTTTTTATGATCTCAGTTGCTGTCATTTTCTTAGGCTTTCTTGCTATGGGATTTGCGGGTACTGCATGGGTCTTTGTGGTAGGTGTGGTACTTTTCTTCATCGGATTCAATATGTTTGAACCGCTTTTACAGAGTTTTGTAGCCAAGTTTGCCAAAGTACACCAAAAAGGTGCTGCGCTAGGTGTTGCCAATACCTTCGCTTATGTTGGTATCTTCTTAGGAGGTCTGCTTGCCGGTTGGCTTATGCAACACTATGACAGAGCTACACTGGCTGTTGTAGTAGCCATCATCTCCTTGATATGGTTCTTCTGGGTAGCGACCATGCCAAGTCCCAACAACAGAGGAAATGTCTACCTGTCTCTCGATATCTTTGACCGTGCGAGGGTCTCTTCCCTCACCAGTCATGAAGCGATCGTTGAGAGCTATGTAAATGAAACAGAGAACATTGCTGTCATAAAATATGAAAAGGATATGATAGATGAAGATGAGATCAGAGGAATGTTAAGTTAATGATTATGCCTCTTATTAAGAGGCATTACAATTAGTGACTACATCCTCTCTAAAAATACAGATTTGTCCTTTTCGGATATTCATTCTCTGTTTTATTTGCTAAAATATAATAAAAAGAATGGAGATATCTATTAAACTCAATCAATTAATCCATACTTTCTTTATCCTATCATCTGTAAGTACGCTTATCTATGCAGAAAACATTACGCTTCATCCCATAGATGTACAAGAAACAAATCTAACATCAGGTACTGTACTTCTAAGTGAAGATGAAGCGAAAGAGACAGGTAGTATTACTGTACAAGAGAGACTTGTACGTGACATCTCTTTTTCTATCGTGCCTGACAGTAAAGGGGAAGAAGCTATCTCCTTTCGTGGACTTTATTTTAAAGCGACAGAGTATGTCGAAGATGGTATTCCTTTGTATCGTAATCCCAATGGTTATATTGATGCTAAGCTTAGTACAACCAATGCAGCCATTCAGATCAATGATGGATCAGGCACCTCAACATTAGGTGTCTCTCCAATGGGTGGTGAAGTACAGATCAATACCACCATCCCAACCAATGCATTTTCGAGTACTCTAGATACCATTATCTCAAGTAATGACGAATATTATCATGCCTATGTGGGCAGTCTGGTAGACAATGTTTATATTCAAGCGGATGCCAGTTACTATCACCGATCGGACTTTTCACTTTCAGATGATTTTGATCCCACGCCCATTCAACCCAATGATAAGCGTGTCAACAGTGATAAAGAACAAAAAAACATTGCTATAAAAAGCGGTATTTACCTTGATGAGCATACCCATCTTGCAGCAAAAGTGAATCTAACCAGAGCAGAATATGGTGTACCGCCAAATGTATATACGGATCTTGACGCTCCGGTATGGGATGCTTACGCCCGCATAGACAGGAAAAACCTTAACAGTTATTACTTGTACGCTGATTATGATACCGATGATCTAGCGTTAAGTTTCCGTGCTTATTATGATGACTATGAAGATATCTATAAAATATACAATGAGCCAGAGTATCAAACAAACTGGCCAGCAGTCATGTATGATGATAGTCGATTGGGAACCATTATTAAAGGTATCAAAATACATGGAGATCACAGCAGTACCTTCATTTTTCAAGCAGACAGGAATGAACACATGAGAAAAGGTGGAGAACTGGATACAACCAAATATCAAGTGGATACCTTTAAATTAAGTTACCTGCATCTTTGGAAGGTCAATCCCTTTTGGGAAGTTGAAGGTGGACTTTCGACAGCCCTCATGCAAACAAAAAAAGGGTCAGATGCGAGTGCCATAGAACCTCCTGAAGATAAAAACACCTATGATGCCCAACTCAAAACAACCTACACTGATGATCATAGTGTGACCTACGGCAGTATCGCTAAAAAAAGTCGTATGCCTGCTATGTCGGAGATGTTTACTTTTTTTCCATGGGTCAATGCCAATCCCGGGCTAGATCCTGAAACGAGTATGCAATATACCCTTGGTCATCAACGTGATCTTGCAGATAAAACATTTCTTGATCTATCTCTCTATTATTATGATATCAAGGATCTGATCATTTACAGGAACGACACCTATATCAATCGTGATGAAGCAGAAAATTATGGTGCCGAAGTACGTCTAGGCAGTACCTACTTTGACAAACATCACTTACGTGCTTCTTATGCCTATACCCATACTCAAGACAGTGAGGGCGAAGCCATTGAATTTATACCTCTGCATCAGTTCAAACTAGAAGATACACTCACTATCAACGCAAACTGGAAAGCATACCTGGGATATCAATATATTGGCTCTCGCTACAGTCAAAATTCTGCTACATACAGTTCTGAAGAGATGAAACTCTCTAAATATCATCTTCTGGATACACAAATTTTCTATAAGGTCTCTGACTCCATACATGGTAGAGCGGGTATCAAAAATATACTTGATGAAGGATATGAATGGAGATATGGATATCCCGCGGAAGGACGCTCCTATTATCTTTCGTTAGAGTGGAAGCTTTAACCTTCACTATAGAAGCGTTTTTTCTCTTCATACATATTTCTATCAGCTACTTGTATAAGCTGATGAAAAGTCTTACCTTCAACAGGATAGCAGGCGCTTCCTATACTCATACTGATCTCACATGCTGTGTCACCATGCATAACAGTAATGGGAAAAGCAGCTTTTATGGTCATTACTATCTGGGCAATGGTATCAGTATATGCAATATCTTCGAGGATCAAGACAAACTCATCTCCTCCATATCTGGAAACGATATCATTACGTCGCAGTAACGTTTCCAATCTTTTGGCTACTTTCCGTAGAACTTCATCACCAAAATCATGTCCATATTTATCATTGTAGGACTTAAAACCATTAATATCACATAAGAGAAGCGCCATTTTTTGATGATGTCTATCTGCTCTGTACTCTGCCATTTGAAATTGATCTTCTAGTAGAACACGATTTGCCAGTCCTGTCAAAGAATCATGCATTGCCAAATGATGATAATGTTCCAGCATTCTTTTTTCTTCCATAATATCTTCTAACGTAAAGACAGTATACTGCTCCTCATCCTGAATCATCGTTTTTTTATGTGTACGTACCAACAAGTGTGTATCGTTTTTACAATGTATATATAGTTCTAAATTGTATTCATCTTTTGGTTCTAAGATTTTTTGCAAAGATATTTCATTTCTATCAGAATCAAAAAAGGATATAGATTTTCCAAGACAATCTATTTCATTGTATCCAGTAAGCTGTTCGAAGGCACAGTTTATATTGAGAACTGTATCATTTTCATCCAGAATAAGCATCGCTATAGGATTTTGCATAAAAGCAAAAGCTGCTAGATCCTTAACAAAATTCTGTTCTATCATTGATCATAAAACGTTTCCTGAATAGATATCATCTTGTCCAAATCTCCTTTACAATTATTTTCTAATTGACACTATAACGATAAAATGTCAGATTTTTGTCATTTCATTCCAACATAAATGTGACGTAGATATTACATCTTTTATACTATACTATTATATGAATGTATTAATCGTAGAAGATGACACCCAACTAAACGCAGCCATTAGTGAGTTTTGTAAGCTTAAAGCATTTAATGTCGTGAGTGTCAAAGATGGCTTAAAAGCCATTGACAAAATAGATAATGAAGCATTTGATCTCTATATTATTGATATCAATATTCCTCATGTGAATGGTTTGGATCTGCTCAAACACATCAGGAAAACGAATTTAGATACGCCGACCATCATCATCACTGCTTCTTTGGAGATACAAAATTTTGCCACAGCTTTTGAAAATGGGTGCAGTGAATACATCAAAAAGCCCTTTCATTTAAAAGAGCTGGATATACGTATCGATAATTTATTTGCCTCAAAGACCCCTGTAAAGATCACTTTCAACGATGAATTCTATTATGATCAAAATAAAGAAGAATTTTTTTATAAAAATAAACCTGTTCGGTTAAGATATAAAGAAAAACGATTTTGTGCCATACTGATGAAGCATGCCAATACTATCGTTTCGAATGACATCATCTATGATTATGTGTGGGAAGGAGAAATTAAAGAATCCTATCCTTTAAGACAATTGCTTGGCGAGCTGAGAAAAAAATTACCCTATGATATAATACAAACAAAGATCAGAGAAGGGTATATGATTGAAACTCAAAAATAAACTTTATCTCATACAACTTTTCATCATTATTACACTGACTGTTTTTCTTTGGTTAATGTACACTAATTTTAAAAAACATAGCCAAAGTGACTTGGAAAAAGAGATAACCCAAGGTATCAATGTCAATAGACTTCTATTGGTATCTGCACTCGAAGACACATACAAAATATTTGAACAGAAAAAAAATATGATCACTCATATTCACCGTACGGCCCTCAATGAATTTAAAAAAGATAAAACAATCTCTTTATCTCAATTAAAAAGTAAGATGCATTCACATTTTAATCTTAAATATATAGATCTAGACTTTTATCTCATTAATAAAGAGTATGTCATTACTGATGCAACATTTAAAAAAGATATCGGGCTTGATTTTAAGAAAATTCCTCCTGGGAAAAGGGATCTGGACGAAGCTTCTAAAGATAATAAAATACATATAGGAGAAAATGTCTCTATAGACTATATGGATTCTACATTCAAAATATATTCTGTCACTAAAGTAGACCATGAAACATATCTTGAAATGGCTTTTATTGATCCAACTACTTATAATAAATTGCGTGATCGTATCAAAAATATAACGAAGCATACGCAAAACAAAATAAACCTTTTTCGCGTTAATGAAACATCATCTAATGAAGAGTTCTATGAAGATATACTGAATACAGAATATATCAGTAATAAAAAAGAGTGGAATGATGCACTAAAAAAATTCCCTTTAGACAGTGTAACTGACAATAAGATCATTCTTGCCAAACGACAAAACAGTATCATAAGAATAGATGCATATCTTAACGAAAATGTAGTAGTAATTTATATCCCACTACTCAGTAAAGAGAATGATCCGTCTCTGGGTTATAACAATTTTGTGATGAAACTCGAGATGGATATCAGTGAATATACAGCACAATGGCAAGAGAACAAAAATATTTTTATCCTTGCAGGTCTTGCTCTAATCATCTTAATGCTTCTTTTGTATTTTTTTATAAAATATAATTTTTATCTTCCCATCACTACTATTACACAAGACTTTGAAGATGAAGTAAAGATAAATGATACAGCTTTGCTGAGCAAAAAAGATGAGTTTGGTATCTTGGCAGATAAATACAATAAATTGTATTCAAAACTTCAAGATCAGGTAAAAAAGAATCAACATTTACTCGATGAAAACAAACAGTTCATCGCTGATATGGTGCATCAAATAAGAACCCCTTTATCGGTCATTATGACGAACTCTTCACTTATAGAGATGAAAACCAAAGAGCAGGTCTCTCCTTATATTACACAGATAAATTCAGCCATCAATATGCTCTCCAACTCCTATGAAGACCTCTCCTATATCATCACCCATGATAGCATGGAATACAAGACCACAAAGATCGACCTTACCGACTTTCTTCATGAAAGAATTGATTTTTTTGAAGTGATCGCTGATGCCAATCAAAAAACGATATCTACTGATATTGCCAACGATATACACATCACCATGAATGATACAGAGCTCGAAAGACTGATAGACAACAACCTCTCTAATGCGATTAAACACAGTAATGACAAAAGTGAGATCAAGATCATTCTCGAAAAGATTCATTCAGAGATCATCTTGCAATTTATCTCTGAAGGAAAAAACATCACAGATATCTCTAGACTATTTGATAAAAATTATACAGAGGCACATACAGCCAAACGAAGTTTAGGGTTGGGATTAAATATGGTAAAAACCATTTGTGAGAAGAACAACATCTACTATAATGCCGATTCGGAAGATCATATCAACACCTTTACTTATATTTTCAAGGGTTGATCTTAAGAAGCTATTTAAATTATCCTTGCATTCGAAACCTTCAGGTCCCAAATGCAACTTATATAGAAGATTAGAGCTTGCACTCTCCAAGTTCCACTTCTCTATACTCTACATCCATCAATTTACATGCACGCTTCATAATACCTTCTTGCGTAAATCCAAACTTCTCAAAAAGCAGATCTGCCGGTGCTGATGCCCCAAAGCTTTCCATTCCCAATACATCATCTGCATAACGATAGAACTCTGTTGCTGTCGCTGCTTCAACTGCCAATACCTTAGTATTTGGGTCAACTACTGTGGCTTTATACGCTGCATCCTGTTCATTGAAAAGGTCAAGACATGGCACAGAGACAACATTTGCTTTAATACCAAGTACTGCCAGGTGACATGCTGCTTTGAGACAAGGCATCAGTTCTGAACCTGAAGCCATCAGTGTAAAGTTCGCATCTTTTCTTTTCTTCACGATGTATGCACCTTTACTTACATCACCAAAATCTCTTTTTGGTTTAAGTGTTTTAAGTTTTTGACGTGAAAGTACAAAACCGTGTGGTGCTTTCATGCTTAATGCAGTTCTCCACGCTTCTACGTTCTCTGTTGCATCTGCCGGTCTCCATACATAAAAGTTTGGCAATGCTCTAAACTGAGAGATATGCTCGATAGGCTCATGCGTAGGGCCATCTTCACCCACACCGATACTGTCATGTGTCCAAACAAAGAAGTTTTGAATGTTCGTCAATGCCGCGATACGTGCCGAAGGCTTAAGATAATCAGAGAATACAAAGAATGTTGCATTAAATGGGATCGTCGTCCCGTACAGTGCTATAGCATTGGTAATAGCCGCCATAGAGTGCTCACGGATACCAAAATGCAGGTTTCTTCCTTTAGGGAAGTCTCCCATATCTTTTAACTCTGTTTTGTTTGATGGTGCAAGGTCTGCTGAACCACCGATGAAACTTGGTACTGCTGTAGCGATAGCATTAAGTATTTTACCGTTTGAGTCTCTTGTTGCCATCGCTGCATCTCCAGAGAAGTCCGGAAACGCGATTGCAGAAAAGTCTGGGTTAAGCAATCTATCCAACGCTTCGTTCTGCTCTATGAGCGGTGCCTCTTTTTGTCGGTGTATCCACTCTTTCTCTGCAAGTTCACCCTGCTCTAAAGCACATCTGAATCTAAGGAGTACATCTTCAGGGATCTGGAAAGTTTCATCCGGGTTAAACCCCTCTTTTGCTTTTGACTCAGCGATGATGTCATCTCCAAGAGGTGCTCCATGTGTATGGTGAGACCCTTCCATCTCACCCGCACCCTTACCGATTATCGTATTGGCGATGATGATCGTAGGCTTCGTTGCATCTCTCACTTCATCCAACGCTTTTTCAATGTCCTCATAACAGTGACCATTAATCTTCATCACGTTCCAGTTTTGTGCTTCAAAACGTTTTGCTACATCTTCACTCCAAGCAATGCTTGTATCACCTTCAATGGTAATGTGGTTATTGTCATAGATCAGTACCATATCTTTCAGTCCCAAGTGTCCTGCAAGTGCACATGCTTCATAAGAGATACCCTCTTGCAAGTCACCATCGCCACACAGACAGTAAACTTTATGGTCTATCAGTTCACACGTCTCAGAGTTTACCTGGTTGGCCGTATATGCTTGAGCCATAGCAAAACCGACAGCATTTGCAATACCCTGACCCAAAGGACCTGTAGTGATCTCTATACCATCCGTATGTCCATACTCAGGGTGACCTGGTGTTTTAGAATCTAACTGACGGAACGCTTTTAGATCATCTAGAGATACATCATAACCCCAAAGGTGTAACAGTGAGTAGATCAGGGCAGAACCATGCCCCCCTGAAAAGACCAAACGGTCACGGTTCAACCATTTTGGATTTTTAGGGTTGTGGCTCAGTTTTTCACCCAAAACTACAGCAATATCTGCAAGCCCCATAGGTGCACCCGGGTGTCCTGAATTTGCTTTTTGTACCATATCGGCCGCTAAGAATCTGATAGTATTCGCCATCTTTTTACGCATAGTGTTTTGCTCTGTCATTGCCATAGTTTTTCCTTTAATTGTGTCTGTATAGATATGTGTTCATCAAGGGTTGTAAAGCTGTTTGTAACTTCTCATCAAAGCTTTCAAATCGTCTTTGTAAATCTTTTGCCAAAGCGTCTGCCTCTTCAACTGTTTTCTCCAGTCCTAAAAGATTGACAAAGCTATTTTTATCGCTGTCATTTCCTGTGGGTTTACCCGCTTCTTCTTCACTCTGTGTCTCATCAATGATATCATCTTGTATCTGAAACAGCAATCCCAGGTCAATACCGAAATCATAAAGTGCATCTTGGACCTTTTTCTCAAGTCCTACGATGACCGCTCCCATCTGTAAAGATGCAGCTATAAGTTTAGCTGTTTTGTTTTTATGCAGTGTTTTCACCTGTTCTAGTTCAAGTGGCTGGTTTTCAAAATAACAGTCTATTGCCTGACCAAGAACCATACCATGACCACCCCCATTACGGGCTAACAGTTCAACGAGCTTGATCTTAATATCTTCACGAAGCGGTGCTGTGGCGATGAGATAAAAAGCATCTGTGTTCAATGCATCGCCTGCAAGTATGGCCGTCACCTCATCAAAACGTTTATGCAAGGTCTCGTGCCCACGGCGAAGATCAGCATCATCCATTGCAGGCAGATCATCATGTATCAAAGAGTAGGTGTGGAACATTTCAAGTGCCAATGCTACAGGTAAAGCACCATTATAAAGCATCGGTTCATAAGCATCAACAACATTTAAAAGCAACATCGGACGAAAACGTTTTCCCCCAGCAGTCAGCATCGTTCCCAGTGCTTCTTCATACACAGGGTGAAAGCTTGGTACTTTAGGAAGGTTTTCACTAAGATATGTTTCAAATCTTTGCATTATTATCTTTCTTATACTCTAGCAGAGTACTAAGGTTTTATTGCAGAATTATATCGAATTAGGCTAAAATATCACTATGAAAAAAGAAACACTAATGACTCTTATTACATGGACAAAAAGAATACTCGGCCTCATTGCATTTTTACTATGGGGATATGTGATTTTCACCATTGCTCAATCACCTGCTCCATTTATAGAACAGGCTCCCTACTGCATGGGTAGTACTATGCTTATCTTCGGACTACTGACTGCAGCGTATAAGGGATTGGATTATTGGAGTTTACAAAATAAATAATCTTCGTCATCCTCGTGCTTGACACGGGGATGACGCATTAATCTAAACTTTACACTTCTTCGCAATTTTTTCCAATTGCTCATCCAGAGTAAGATTTTCAACATCTATGATGACATCTGCTACTTTTCTATAGGCTTTTTCACGCTCTTCATAGAGTTTTCGCGCCTCTTCTTCTTGTGCAAAAAGCGGTCGTTTCCCCAATTTCTTTTCAGGATTTTTAGATGTCTTCAAACGGTTGTGTATCCAATCAAATGAAGCATCAAGCAAAACTACCGTACCCAGTTTTTTAAGGTTGTTAACTTTATAAAAACCGCCGCCGCAAGAGATCATGGTCCCTGTGACACATTCTTCTATCCAGTCAGCGGTTTCTTGTTCCTGTGCTCTGAAGTAAGCTTCACCTTTTTTGGCAAAGATCTTCTTCACTTCTTTTTTTTCTTTAGATTCTATTAGATCATCTGTATCTAAGATGTAGGTACCGTATTTTTTAGTAAATGCACGTGCCGTCGTACCTTTTCCTACACCCATAAAACCAATGAGGATAATATTATTTTTCAAAGCTCATACCATATTATAACGGTCTATGATCTTTGAAATACGTTTACGCAGGGTTTTCAATGCATCAATAGCATCAACACCCTCTGCTACAAGAGATTCAAACTCATCAAATTGTATCTTTGCTACCCAACCGATCTTTGCATGTCTTTTGATCCCTACAAAACGCACAGAACCAAAGTGCTCTTCTGCCATCTTATAAATACGATCAATTCTTTGATCTAAAGTTTTTGCTTCTTTGTTGCTCATTTTTATCCTTTATTTAATTCAAAAATTCTATGAAAGCTTCACTTTTAATGAGACTTTCACTTTGTGATATAATTATATCATATCACAAGAGCAAATGTATTACAAAAGGATTACATCATGCAAAATATACTGATCACTGGTGTAAGTTCCGGATTGGGTGAAGCCTTAGCAAAAGAGTACTTGGCAAACGGGGATACTGTCTATGCCATAGGTAAAACCATCCCTCATAAACTTGACCAAAACCCTCATTTTTTCTTCTTTCCTTATGATCTTAATGAAACCTTTTTGATCCAATCTACACTTAAAGAGTTTCTTCAACATCGCACATTTGACATCGTGATCCTTAATGCCGGTGTTTTAGGTGATATACAGACACTCTGTGAGACTGACTTGTCTGATATTAAAGATGTTATGGAAGTCAATGTCTGGGCGAACAAAGAGCTTATTGATACCCTCCATGCACATGCACAGGTAAAACAGATCGTGGGTATAAGTTCAGGTGCTTCTGTCAATGGTTCAAAAGGATGGGGCGCCTATTCACTCTCAAAATCGGGTCTGAACATGTTACTGAAAGTCTATGCCAAAGAGTTGCCTGATATTCACTTTATTGCCCTCGCCCCGGGTATCATTCGTACCCCTATGGTGGAACATATTATAGATGAAGTAGATGATGCGTTGTATCCGTCAGCCAAAAAGCTCAAAGAGAGTCATATACAAACACCCCATGAAGCGGCCAAGCATCTCATCGCTACATTTCCTAAACTTTTAAATTATGAAAGCGGGAGTTTTTTAGATGTAAGGACAATGGATTAAATTTAAGTATTATCCTGTGATTTGTGCAACATACACATAAAGTAAAACCACTACTAGAGAAGCTGTTGCCATCATCCAGATAAAGGCAAGAAGCATTTTACCTGCATTGAACATTTGCCTGTATTTGTAAAGCAATATAGGAAAAACCACCATTGCAACAAATATAGGAAAATACATCACATAACTTACATTATACTCTTCAATAGCATATCCTACCGCTACAAAAGAGGTATAGACAATGATGTACACCATAGCAAGCACAACCATCTGAGCAAGCATAAAGAGGACTTTAGCACCTGCTTTATTTTTTTCGTCATTGTAATGTTGCATATCTATTTTCCTCTTTTATACTATTGCAGAATTATAGCACATGGTTCTCTTCTAACCCATAGTTTACAGCTCGATCTCTAAACATCCGGCCATTCACCCACAGGCCATGGTCTTTCATCTGTATTAAATCCTACATAAGAGACCAACTGTTTACTATACTCGGCTAAACTCTCTGTAAAATACATGATCTTGTCATTGGGTTCACCTGTCAACCAGCTATAGATATACTGTGTAATGGCGATGACAAAAAGTACCATTGAGATCAATCTGATAATGATCAAATACAATAGTATAAAAAGTGCTCTTGCCAATCCTGGTTTTTCGCGTCCATTTGTTTCAACTTCATCCATAATCACTCTCTTTTTATTTTAATTATATCACACACTCAAGATAAAAGTGAAAAAGTATGTCAAAATAGTATAAAGTTTAATCGTAAAAAAGGAACTCTATGCGACTCTTCATCGCTTCACCTATCATTCTAGATGACTATGACTCCATCCAAAAAGATTTCGAAGGTATCATAGAAGGGAAATGGGTAGAAGAGCAGAATCTGCATCTTACTTGGGTGTTTTTAGGTGATAAGGATGATGATAAATCTGTCATTGACAAACTCAAAGAGGTATCCCCGTTAGAAAACAGTATAGAGATCAAAGAGTTAGGATATTTTGGACGACCGCCTAGGGTTTTTTTTGCCAGATCGGAGGAGAAAATACTTTATGATAAAGCAAAAGAGTTTAGAAATGCAGAATTTGCTCTTTACCGGTTTAAACCACATATGACCCTGTGTCGGATCAAAACCATACTTGACTATAAAGCCTATAAAGAGAAACTCAAAACCTACCGTGAAAGATCTCTAGGTATTATACTTCCTGAGATAAGTCTCTATGAAAGTACATTATCCTCTCAAGGTCCCCAATACAGCTGCAGATATACCATAAAGGTTTAACTTAGTACAACCCTTATAGCTTCTTCCAAAGCTTCTTTTTCTATATTTCGGACTTTTGTATCATATGTTTCAAAATCCAAGCCCTCTTTGGCAACCTCTTTTTGCAAGATCACCTCTCCTCCATCTAGTTCAGAAGTCACATAATGCACACTTACACCACCATGGCTATGTTCATCTTTATAGCTCTTTTCTATGGCATTAAGCCCTTTGTGTCTTGGGAGTAAAGAGGGATGGAGATTGATACTTTTGATCTGCTCTGTAAAGATAGGTGTCAAGATACGCATAAAGCCTGCAAGAACTGTCAACTCTGGGTTGTACTTCTCCAGACGCTCCACTACTACCCTATCAAAGGCTTCCCGGCTTTCATAGGCTTTTGAATCTATGATCTCAAGAGGTATAGATGCTTTTTGAGCGATCTTTATACCCTCGGCAGTGGGGTTATTTGTCAAAGCAACGACAACATCACACTCTTTTTGATGTAAAGTATTGACAATATGGGCAAAGTTGCTTCCTTTACCACTGAAAAGTACGGCTATTTTTTTCATGATCGTATTGTACACTATTTATGGTAATATCTTTGTCATCCTCGTGCTTGACACGGGGATCTATGGACTTTCATACAACTTAGAACTGTAGATTCACGGGTCAAGCCCGAGAATGACGAGATTCTAATTTTCCCACTTCTTCGACAAGATCTGTAGGTAACATCGCATAAGAAGATCCTTCAAACTGTTCCGCTGCCATCACCAAGGCCAAAGAGCCTTGAATGGCTGCGTCAATGGCACTGTACCCTTGAGCCAGTAATGAAACGATCAATCCTGAAAGTACATCACCACTGCCTCCTTTACTGAGCTTGGAACACCCCAATGCATTGATATACAGTCTCTCTTCTTGCATGATAAGTGTATTGGCACCTTTGAGAAGAAGCGTAATATGCGGATATTTGGCATTAAACATTCGTACCATCTCAAAACGTTTGTTCTGCACCTGCGTGACAGTCAATTGTTCTCCTGTGATGGTTTTCCAAAGTACAACAAACTCTTTGGGATGCGGCGTGATGACGATCTCTCTGTCTCGTTGTTCCAAGATAGACAAGATCTCTTTATTGTAAAAACTATCTGCATCGAGTACTATGGGCAGATGACTTTTGACCACATACCTTTGTATGAATTCACTCTCAAAGTGACACCCCAGCCCCATACCTATAGCCAGAGATGATGCATTGTCTGGAACCACCGTTGCATGCATTAAGTAAGGAGGGGGTGTAACCTTTTCGTGTACCACCAATGTTGTAAGTCCAGCCCCAAATGTAGCTGCTGCCATTCCAGAGATAATACCTGCCCCCTCTTTTTCTCCACAAAATACAGCTGCATGGCCAAAGCTTCCTTTATGTGTAGACTGCTGAGTTCTGCTTGGAAGTTTCAAGTCTGATCTTTCGAGCAGACAAGTTTCACTTTGTCTTTCATAGAAAAGTGAACTCACCCCCAGATCAACACGAAGTACTTCACCTACCACATCTTTACAAGCATCTAAAAACAGAGACTCTTTATATGCACCCATACTTATCGTTACATCTGCATGAAATGCCATAGGCATAAGTATGCCTGTCTCCCCCACTCCAGTAGGGATGTCACAAGCGATCTTATGTGCTTTTATGGCATTGAGCTTATGCAAAATGTGTTGTGTATTTTCATCTAGGTTTCGATTGAGTCCTGCACCAAAAAGTGCATCTACCACCACATCTGCCGGGCTTAATGTGTCTACTGTTTTAAGTCCTAAAAAACTGACACGCTCGAACTGTACTTTTGCCATCGCTGAATGCAATTCAAAAGGTATATAAAGCTTTATCTCATAATCACCATGAAGTTGACGTGCCAATGCGATACCGTCTGCACCATTGTTCCCTGTACCCGCTGCTATCAGTACCGAAGCACCTAATGGAAAATGTTTGCGAATATAGTTCGCCATCCCTGCAGCAGCATGCTCCATGAGAATATCTTCACTTAATCCATAGGATTTATAACATCTTTGATCCAAAGCATAACAACTTTCAAATACTTTTTGCATTGCAACTCCTTCTACTTCTTCTATTTTATCACAAATTAATCCTAACTCGATATAATCCGATTCATATTTATCTATTTTGGTCAAGAACCAAAAAATTTTGATAAGGAAGGGGGTGCTTTTCGATGCCAGGAATTATGCTAACACAACGTGACTCTTTTGATGATGCTTATAGAAAATTCAAAAGACAATGCGACAGAAACCTTATCGTGACAGAAGCTAGAGCTAGACAACACCACGAAACTGAGACTGAAAAGAGAAAAAAAGAGAAAATTGCAACGCGCAAAAAGATCCTTAAGAAACTCTTCATGCTTAGAAGATACGAGTCTAGACTGTAGTTTTTACAGCAGTGGGGCATCTGCCCTGCTACTCAACTCACTTTTTCATTTAAACCACCACAAATTTTCCCTTAACTCATTACACCTTATTTAACTTTTCGCTAAAATAATTCTATTAATTTTTTTGTTATTCTCGGGCTTGAATAGATTCCCGTATCAAGTACGAGCATGACGAATAACGAAGGTTTTCTTATGAAATTTACGACCACATTACAAAAAGACGCTATTAAGATCATGCTTCTGGGTTCAGGTGAACTTGGTAAAGAAGTTGCTCTTGAAGCACAAAGACTGGGCATTGAAGTTGTCGCTGTAGACAAGTACGAGAATGCACCTGCACATCTTGTGGCTAACCGTTCTTATGCTATAGACATGCAAGACAAAGAAGCGGTACTTGCACTGATAGAAAAAGAGCAGCCAAGCTTCATTTTGCCAGAAGTTGAAGCCATTAGCATCGCAGCGCTTTTTGAAGCAGAAGCAAGAGGGTTTCATGTGATTCCAAATGCCGAAGCGGTCAATAAAACAATGAACCGTAAGAACATCCGTGTGTTTGCTGCAGAAGAGCTGGGATTGAAAACAAGCGGATATGAGTTTGTCACGACACTTGATGGGCTTAAAGAAGCTGGAGATCGTATAGGTTTTCCTTGTGTCATCAAACCGGTCATGAGTTCATCTGGACATGGTCAAAGTATCGCTAGAACAGCAGAGGATATAGAGAAGTCATGGGAGATCGCAAAAGAGGCGCGTGGAGATGCCTCTGAACTTATCGTAGAAGAGTTCGTTCCTTTTGACTATGAGATCACTCTTTTAACTGTACGTAACGAAACTGGTACAACATTCTGTGAACCCATAGGGCATGTGCAAAAAGATGGAGATTTCATCCTCTCATGGCAGCCTATGAAAATGACGCCTGAAGCACTCAAAAAGGCACAAGAGATCGCCAAAGCAGTGACTGATGGTCTTGGTGGTCGCGGTATCTTTGGTGTGGAGTTCTTCGTTAAAGATAACGAAGTCTACTTCTCTGAACTCAGCCCACGTCCTCATGATACAGGGATGGTCACACTTATCACACAAAGTCAAAGCGAATTTGCTTTGCATGTAAGAGCGGTACTTGGTCTGCCACTTGAGTTTACGTTCTACGGTTCAGGTGCCTGTGGTGCATATAAAGCAAAAAATGAGAGCCATACCCCTTCACTTGAAGTACCGGATGATGCCTTTACAAAAGACAGTTTCGTAAGGGTCTTTGGAAAACCAGAATCACATATAGGTCGTCGTATGGCAGTCAGTCTTGTACTGGATGAAGTCGAAGAAGCCAAAAGTAGAGCAACCGCTATAGTAGAGAGCATTTCAGATAAATAACAGGAGCATATATGCGTTTTTTTTCTAGAGTTTTTTTACCTTTTTTACTGCTTGGATATATCGCATTGGAAACCTATCTTAAGTTTCAAAACACCTCTTTATGTGGAGAGGTAGGGTGTAAACTTGCCGGTCAACTTTTGAAATTTGACCCTATATATCTTCATTACTTTGGTCTTATATCAGTCTTTATTCTTGTTATTCTTGGCGCACGTTCCCTAAAGAGTACATTTTTTGAAACACTCTATTTTATGGTCCTCTATGCAGCTATAGCCTTCGAAGCAACTATACTCGGATACCAATTTTTAGCAAACCCCGAACCGTGTCTATTTTGTTTAGGTGTTTTCTCTTCCTTGCTTGTGATAGCACTCTTTAGCCATTTCAAAAATTTTATAGTCATTTTGGCTGCAATCTTGGCTGTTTACATTGCGCTGAATACACTTGCCATCCCTAAGAACAAAGCGTATGTCACACAGCCGGGCAATTATCTTATCCAATCAGACACTTGTCCTCACTGTATAAAAGTAAAAACCTATTTTAAAGACAACAACATCAGTTATACTCCTATCCCATCCAAAGAGGTCAACGCAAGAGGGTTTTTAAAATTTGTAGATATCAATAGTATACCTGTACTGATCAGCAAAGAAGCATCTTCAATGACCGTGATAAAAGGGGATAAAAAGATCATCGCACATTTTGATGGACAAAAAAAGGAAGAAGTCCTTACCCCTGAAGTACAACCTGCACCACTGCAAAGTAATACACTCGGACTTTCTGCAGACTTCTTAAGTCAGGGACCAAGTGAAGATTGTGCCCTGACTATCACAGAAACACCATCATGCGAAGATGATAACACTACACCAACATCTCAACACTAAGGAAAGATATGAATATCGTATTACTTGACGCTAAAACTTTGGGTGATGACTTAGACATTAGCATGCTTGAATCTTTTGGTACACTCACTGTATATCAGACTACCTCTAAAGAAGAGACACTTGAACGCATCCAGATCGCTGATGTCGTGATCACCAATAAAGTTGTCATTACGGCAAATATGATGGAAGAAACACCTAGACTAAAACTTATCTGTATCGCAGCTACAGGCATGAACAATGTTGACCTGGATGCTGCCAAATACAAAGGGATAGAAGTTAAAAATGTTGCAGGATATTCAACCAAAAGTGTAGTACAGCATACCTTTGCAATGGCACTCTATCTGCTTGAAAAAATGGCCTATTATGATGCTGTTGTGAAAGATGCTACATGGACTGAGTCAGGCCTCTTTACAGATGTAAGTCGGCCATTTTATGAGATCTCCGGAAAAAAATGGGGGATCATCGGTTTTGGGACCATAGGTCAGGAAGTAGCTAAGATCGCTACTGCATTTGGGGCAGAAGTAAGTTACCATTCTACCAGCGGAAAAAATCTTCATCATGCCTACCCGCATCAAAGCTTAGAGTTTATTCTCAAAGACTGTGACATCATCTCTATCCATGCTCCTCTCAATGACGATACCTATAACCTCATCAATGAGATCAACCTGCCCTATATGAAAGATGATGCCATTCTTTTAAACCTTGGACGCGGTGGTATTATCAATGAAACTGACTTGGCATTCGAACTTGACCGACGACCATTGTACGCTGGATTGGATGTACTGGAACAAGAACCTATGACGTTAAACAATAGACTTAACGAGGTTAAACACAAAGAGAGACTCCTTATCACTCCACACATGGCTTGGGCAAGTATCGAAGCCAGAAAGAAGCTTCTTGAAGGTATTGTAGACAATATTCGTGTCTTTATGGAGAAATAATGGTAGATGTACTGATCATCGGTTCAGGAGGTGCAGGACTTACAGCTGCACTTGCAGCAAAAAAAGAAGGTGCCTCTGTTGCCGTAGTAGGTAAAACCTATCCTACCAATTCACAAACTTCCATGGCACAAGGGGGGATGAACGCTGCGCTTGGTAATGCAGGGGAAGACCATGTCAGTTCTCACATTGCAGATACCATTAAGTCTGCACATGGACTTTGTGATGAAGCCATGGTAACACAGATGTGTACAGATGCTCCTAAGACGATCGCATGGCTAGAGAGTTTGGGTGTACCGTTCTCAAGACTGGACAATGGAGAAGTCGGGACTCATACCATCGCTCAACGTCAGATGGGTGGTGCTTCAGCTAAACGTGCCTGTTATGCCCAAGACTACACAGGACTGAAGATACTTCACACACTTTATGACACTTGTTTAAAAGAACAGATAGACTTTTTAGACGAACACTATCTTCTCAATCTCATCATCCAAGAAGAAACCGTCAAAGGTGCCACTTTTTTAGATATCCGTACAGGAGAGGTCAAACAGATCAATGCAAAATCTGTAGTCATGGCCACAGGCGGATATGGTTCTCTCTACCATGGATTCACTACCAATGCTTATGGTTCCACTGGAGATGGTGTGGCTGCAGTACTACGCGCTGGTGGTTCTGTATCTGATATGGAGTTTATACAATTTCACCCTACGGCACTCAAACACTCTTGCATACTTGTCTCTGAGAGTGCCAGAGGCGAAGGTGGCTATCTGCTCAATGAATCAGGAAAACGTTTTGTAGATGAACTCAAACCCCGTGATGAAGTAGCACGTGCGATCTTCTCTCAAATGCAAGAGGGACAACGTGTATTTTTGGATGTACGCCATTTGGGAGAAGAGAAACTCATGGAGCTTCTTCCTCAAGAGGTGGAGCTGTGTAAAATGCATGAACATGTTGATCCTGCAACAGAGCTTATTCCAATCAAACCCGTTGCGCATTATACTATGGGTGGAATAGACGTAGATCATACTTTAGAGGTAAATGGGATCAAAGGATGTTTTGCTACAGGCGAATGTTCCAATGCCAAAGTACATGGTGCTAATCGTCTTGGAGGTAACTCTTTGCTCGAGATCACAGCGTTTGGTAAACTCGCAGGGGAAAATGCCTACAAACACGCTATGAATGCAAGTTCTAGTCCTGCAGATGACACTCAAAAACAAAAAGACACTGCAGTAATAGAATCACTTTTAGCACAAAAAGAGCATGTGAACTTTTACCCTTATAGAGAGATGCTAGGAAATCTTTTTTATGAAAAGGTCGGTATCGTCAGAGAGAATGATCAGCTTCAGGAGGCTCTAATGAAGTCACTTCTATGCAGGTGTCTATGAAAAATGAAATGGGGATTGCAGATAAAAATCCTGAAAACAACCAGAACCTCATCGACTTTTTAGAGTTTCAAAATGCCCTGCTTCTTTCGCCTACTATCATCTCTTCAGCTATCAAGAGAGATGAAAGCCGTGGGGCACACTTCAAAGTTGGTTTTGAACAAGAGGATGCGTCACTGAAAAAGCACATCGTACTTCAATTAGAAAAGGAAGAAACATGCAAATAAAAATTCTTCGTTCTGAAACAAATACCCATCAGCTCTACGCATTGCCTGCCGGAGAGATCCCACTTTTAAATGCACTGACCTACATTAAAGAGACACAAGATGCCACACTGACATTTTCTGCGGGCTGTCGTGCTTCAGTCTGCGGTACATGTGCCGTTCGTGTGAACGGGAGAGAAGAACTTGCCTGTGCCTATAAAGCAAAACCCGGAGATATCATAGAACCACTTCAGTATCATCCTGTACTGCGAGATCTGAAAGTAGATAAACACAAAGCCAAAGAGACACTCTCTAAAAGTACGGCTTGGCTGCATAACGGACAAGAGGCTTCACTGACACATGCCGATGAAAAACTCTCTGAGACACAAACAGACTGTATACTCTGCGACTCCTGCTATTCTGCCTGTCCGGTCTTTGCAGTAAACCCAGATTTCCTTGGGCCTTTTGCATTGACGCGAGCCTATCGTTATAGTTCTGACAAACGTGAAGGTGATGCAAAAAATATCATAGATAACATTCAGAGCAATGGTGTGTGGGATTGTACGCTTTGCGGTGAGTGTACCGCTGTTTGTCCAAAAGGCATCGATCCAAAGATGGATATCACGATGCTAAGAGGACTCTCTGTTCAAGAAGGCTACGAAGACCCTTCTTTTGCCACACAAAGTTTTGGAACGCCAGATTTTGGCGGTGGAGGATTTGGGTTTGATCCCAATGCGGGGTTTTAGAGTTCTCTAGGATCGACGATCTTTCCGGCGATAGCAGACGCTGCAGCAACAGCTGAGTTTGCTAGGTAGATCTCTGAGGTTCTAGCACCCATACGACCTACGAAGTTACGGTTTGTTGTTGCCACACAACGCTCACCGTCACCTAAAATTCCCATATATCCACCCAAACATGCACCACACGTAGGATTGGAAACCACGGCACCTGCTTCAATGAGGATATCCATCAAACCTTCATGCTGTGCCTGAAGAAGTATCTTTTGAGTCGCTGGTGTCACGATCATACGTGTATGACGTGCAACTCTTTTGCCTTCCATGATCTTTGCGGCGATACGCAGATCTTCGATACGCCCATTCGTACAAGAACCTATCATTACCTGGTCTATTTTGAGATCATCTGCAACAGCCTGTTCTACAGGCTTACCGTTTGATGGCAAGAAAGGATATGCAATCACCGGTGAAAGTGCTCCCGTATCTATCGTGATCACTTGGCAATACTCGGCATCTTCATCAGAAACATGGATCTTAGGTTCAGCTCTTAATCCACCATTCGCTTCTTTTCTCTCTTCAAGATATTTCAATGTCACATCATCTACTGCGAAGATACCATTTTTAGCGCCCGCCTCAATAACCATGTTCGCGATAGAAAATCTGTCTGCCATACCAAGATATTGGATCGCTTCACCTGTAAATTCGATCGCTTTATACAAGGCCCCATCCACACCTATCTGACGGATCAGTTCCAAGATGATATCTTTACCGTAAATATGCTCTCCAGGTTTCCCAGTTAACTCTACTTTGATCGTCTCAGGTACTTTAAACCAGTTACCACCCGTGATCATCCCGAATGAGAGGTCTGTACTTCCCATACCTGTCGAGAAGGCACCAAGGGCACCATGTGTACACGTGTGACTGTCTGCACCGATGATCACATCACCAGGAACCACAAGTCCTTTTTCCGGAAGCAAGGCATGCTCGATACCCATATCTTTCTCATCAAAAAAGTACTTCATGTCATGCTTGTAGGCAAAATCTCTAGAGATCTTAGCCTGGTTTGCTGAAGCGATATCTTTTGCAGGGATATAGTGATCCATGACGATACAAAAATTGTCAGGTCTTGCCATTTTCTCCGCACCAGACTCCTCAAATGCTCTAATAGAGATAGGTGTTGTGATGTCATTTCCGATGATCATATCGATATCTACTCTAACGATCTCTCCTGCTTTTACCTCTTTACCGGCATGCTCTGAAAAGATCTTTTCTGTCATGGTTTGTCCCATAAGTTGTCCTTCGTTTACAGATAATGTATATAATATTGTGCGAATTATAGCGAAAAAAAATTATGCTAGAATTTCATAATTTGTTTTAGTTCGTCATCCTCGGGCTTGACCCGTGGATCCACAGCTATAACTTTATTTTTAATTTGTAGATTCCCGTGTCAAGCACGAGAATGACGGCAGAAGGATATATCATCAAACTCTACGAACTCAAAGCCATTGCCAAACGTCTAAACAACTTCTCTTTCATCAGCCGAGCAAGACGTGTAGAAGACAATACTTTAGAGTTGGTATTTGACAAAAGCGACAGCTATTTTTTCAACATGACCAGAGGCCACAGCTTTATCTATAAAGCACCTTCACAAAGACCGCTTCAAGGCTACCATGCACCCTTTGATACTCTGCTTCACACCCTTCTCTCTGCGAGTAAACTCATCTCTGTGGATGTACCCAATGCAGACCGGATATTACGCTTTACCCTCGCTCCCAAAAGTTCCTACAAAGACAAGATCATTTACCTACAGTTGGAGTTTACAGGGAAAAATACCAATGCTATACTCATTGATGAGAATGAGGTGATCATTGAAGCACTTAGGCACATTGATGCAGAGAGCTCTTTTCGTATTATCCGTCCGGGGGTGGAACTACTTTCTATTCCTCCTTTTGACCGTACTGAGGAGAGTAAAGAGATACAAGATATCGATGCCTATTTGGAAGAAAAATATGCACAGATACAAGCAAAAAAACTTTCAGAGTTAAAAAAACAAAAGCTCTCTCAAATAGCAAAAAAGAGTAAAAAACTCAATCAACTTTTGGAAAAACTGCCAGATGAGGAAAGTCTCGCACACCAAGCCCAAGAGAACAAAAGCTATGGAAACCTCATCCTGGCAAACCTCTATCAGATCAAACCCTACGATACGAAGTTGAAAACCTATGATTTTGAAGGCAATGAGATCACGATAAAACTGCCTAAGAATGTCAAAGTGAACCGAATGAGTGACTACTTTTTCAACCTTGCAAAGCGTGCACAGAACAAGGCGAAAAATATCCATATAGAAAAAGAGAATCTCGAGAGTAAAAAGAAATTTTATGACAATATCTATTATGCACTTGAACAAGCCAAAGAGCCTTATGAACTTGAACTGCTTGTCCCTAAGCGTGCCAAATCACAACGCAAAAAAGAGCGCCTCACTGAAGGGGAACTCTTCTGGATAGAAGACTATAAGGTCCTCGTAGGCCGAAACAGCAAAGAGAACCAAAAACTTTTGGAGATAGCAAAAGCCAATGACCTCTGGATGCATGTCCGTGATGTGCCTTCCAGTCATGTCATCATTCGGACCGATAAGCAAAACCTGCCTGATTCAGTACTCAAAGCTGCAGCAAAACTCTGTGTAGATTTTTCTGTGAAGAACCCTGGTGATTATGAAGTCGATTATACAAAGCGAAAATTTGTTAAAGTACAAGAAGGCTCCAATGTACTCTACAACAAATACAACACGATATCTGTTACCAAAGAGGGTGTAGAGATCAGAGTCTAGTACCTTCTAATCCAAAGCGTGCTATAATATTTTTTATTTAAAAAATTAGGAAATTATAATGATGAAGATATTTACAGACTATCAGGCTCGATGGCTTACAGGCATCGGCTTATTGGCACTTGTAGGATTCATTGGCTGGGTAGATAACTTTTTTGTTATGTGGTCTTTTTTGGGTGTCGTGTATATCTTTGCTTTTTATGAAGCGATGAAACTTTTCAAGCTTACCGGTCCTTCTATGTATGTATGGGCTATCGTTCTTTGGCTAGTAGCCTATTTCTATCCAAACCCTGATGATCTGTTCTTCTTTATGGCTGTAATATTTGCTTCCTCTCTTGCCTATTTCCATAATTTTGACAAAAGACTGCTCCTTCCTTTCCTCTACCCGGTCAGTGGGATACTCTTTTTCCTTATCCTCTACCAGGATTTCGGTATCGCTTCTATGTTCTGGCTTCTTGTCACCGTTGCACTCACTGACGTAGGTGCATTTTTCACAGGTAAAGCCATAGGTAAAACAAAATTCTCAGACACTTCTCCGAATAAAACACTTGAAGGTGTATTTGGAGGTATCATTATCGCAACGATCGCAGGTAGTTTTGCCGGGCTCTATGTTGTTGAATTGTGGATCGCGATCATCGTAACTCTGGTTACTTCTATCGCTTCTATCTTTGGGGATCTCTTTGAGTCTTATCTCAAGCGTGAAGCAGGCGTCAAAGACTCTGGAGACCTGCTTCCTGGACATGGTGGTATCTTAGACAGAATTGATGGGTATCTCTTTGGTGCGGTCATCATGGTCATTGCCTTGAGATCTCTTATATAATCTATGTCAAGCATCGTTTTACTAGGTTCTACTGGCTCCATAGGGGTCAACACTCTCGTCATTGCCAAACGCTACCACATTGTTATTGAAGCACTGGTAGCGGGGAATAATATAGATCTTCTTAATCAACAGATCAAGGAACATCAACCAAAAGTCGTGGCTATCGCCAATGAATCAGATAGAGAAAAAGTAGATCATCCTCATGTTCTTTGTGGAGCACAAGGTATCTTGGATGTTATTGAGATGTCCAAGAGTGATACCGTTGTCAATGCACTTGTAGGCTATGCAGGTCTAGCACCAACCCTCAAAGCTACAACACTTGGCAAAAGAGTCGCACTGGCAAATAAAGAGTCTCTTGTCGTTGCCGGAGAATTCATAGACATGTCTCTCATCACACCTATAGACTCTGAACACTTTGGACTGTGGTACCTGATGAACGAACGTCCTGTCTCCAAACTCTATATCACAGCAAGTGGTGGTGCATTTAGGGACTGGGAACTGGACAAAATGAAAGATGCTACATTCTCAGATGCGCTCAAACACCCAAACTGGTCTATGGGAAATAAGATCACTATAGATTCAGCTACCATGACCAATAAACTGTTTGAACTGTTAGAAGCCAAATGGCTTTTTGACACGACCAATGTCGATGCCATGATAGAAAAGAAATCCATTATCCATGCACTTGCAGAATTCACAGATGGTTCCACCACTGCACACTTTGCCGGGGTTGATATGAAACTGCCTATTGCTTTTGCACTCAGAGGTGAAGTAGAAGAAGCTATATTGCCTCCTACAGATCTACTTAGTATAGGTTCCCTTGAATTTCTACCGATTGAAGCGGAGCGTTATCCTATTTGGAATATTAAAGAACATATCCTTGAACATCCTCATTTAGGTGTAGTCGTCAATGCCGCCAATGAAGAAGCTATTCATGCATTTCAAAAAGAGAAATGTTCATTTTTTGGAATGAGCAAAATGGTATTAGATGCCTATCAAAAATTTGATACTGTCAAAGCAGCGAACATCGATGAGATCATCCAGTTAGATAAGGAGATCAGAGACTATGTCAACGCAAGATAAAGTTCTTATCCTTCATGGTTGGGGTGGAAGTGATGCACCTCATTGGCAGGCAGAATTAGCCGCAACCATAGCCAAAGCGTATGGCACGGTCTCATTTCCACTCCTTGACAACTGTCATTTTCCTTCGAAGAACAGATGGGTAAAACAACTCAAAGAGATTCTGGAAGATTTCAAACCCGATACTGTTGTCTGTCACTCTTTGGCAAACACACTTTGGTTTTGGCTCTGTAATGAATCTGATAGTCAAGCGCTAGCTGCTGTAAAAAGACTTTTTCTTGTTTCCCCTCCGAGTCTTACTACCGATGTAGATACCATCAAAACTTTTTTCCCTTGTACCTTGCCAAATGATCTTCATGCAAAAGAGGTACAGATGATCGTTTCTGATAACGACCCTTACATCGAAGCAGAAGAAGCCCAAATGATGGCAGAGCATTACGGTATCCCTCTAACTGTTATCAAAGATGCCGGTCATATCAATGCAGACAGCGGCTATGGTAAATGGGGATATATTGAAAATCTTGTATTGGACAAAGCATGATCTTAAGTATCGAATCAAGCTGCGATGACAGTTCTATAGCGATCACTGAGATAGACACTAAAAAGGTCCTTTATCATAAAAAGATCTCTCAGGAAGCCGAACACTCCTGTTATGGCGGTGTGGTTCCTGAACTTGCATCCAGACTACATGCAGTTGCACTTCCCCAGATACTCAAAGAGACAAAACCCTATTTTGACAAACTCAAAGCCATTGCTGTGACTAATCAGCCTGGACTGGGTGTCACGCTGCTTGAAGGCATAGCAATGGCAAAAACGCTAAGTACTTTACTTGAGATACCTCTTATACCCGTACATCACCTCAAAGGGCACATATACTCACTTTTTATAGAAAAAGAACCCATCATGCCTCTGCTTGTACTTCTCATCTCAGGAGGGCATACACAAGTCATTAGAGTTGAAAGTTTTGGACATATGGAGATCCTCGCTACGAGTATGGATGATTCTGTAGGGGAAAGCTTTGACAAATGTGCCAAGATGATGGGCTTAGGTTACCCTGGCGGACCACTGATAGAAGCACTTGCTCTCAATGGGGATGAAAACCGTTTTGATCTACCCATACCACTGCGTAATTCCCCTCTTATAGCCTTCTCTCTCTCGGGGCTTAAAAATGCTGTGAGACTTAAAGTCGAAGCCCTTGGAGGGCCAGAATGTATGAGTGAACAGGACAAAGCAGACCTCTCTGCATCATTTCAAAAAGCGATCAAACTTCACCTGCTGCAAAAAAGCAAAAAGATCTTTGCAAAAGAGAAGATCAAAGACTTTGCCATCGTAGGTGGAGCATCTGCCAATAAATACCTGAGAAATGCCTATCAAAACCTTTGTGATGAATTTGGAAAAACACTTCACGTCGCACCACTTCAATACTGTTCGGACAATGCTGCCATGATAGGCCGATATGCACTGGAAGCGTATCAAAAAAAGCACTTTATAGACCCGAATGAAATCGATATTGTCAGTACAAAAAAACAACAAAGTGGCATGCTGCTGTAAATGCGCTTTTAATCCCTCTTTTAACCTCTATTTCCTAAGTTAGTTTTGGCTAAAATATATACACTTATACCCCCACAAAATGGAGTCTTAACATGGCAGAATATGGTGCTAGTAATATTAAAGTCCTTAAAGGACTGGAAGCGGTAAGAAAAAGACCTGGTATGTACATTGGTGACACGTCTACAAAAGGTCTTCATCACCTTGTATACGAAGTCGTAGATAACTCTATCGATGAAGCGATGGCAGGCTTCTGTGATACGATCAAAGTGACACTTACAAAAGCGGGGTCTGCGATCATTGAAGATAATGGTCGTGGTATTCCTGTAAAAGAGCACCCAACCGAAAAAATATCTGCAGCAACTGTTGTTCTAACAGTACTTCATGCCGGTGGTAAATTTGACAAAGACACCTATAAAGTTTCGGGTGGTCTTCATGGGGTTGGTGTCTCTGTTGTAAATGCCCTCTCTAAAGATTTAAATCTTACAGTCTTTAAAGATGGCGAGATCCATGAACAATCATTTAAAGCAGGTATCCCTCAAGCTGTACTTGGGGCAACTGGTACAACAAGAAAACATGGAACCAAAGTAGAGTTCTGGCCGGATGGCAGTATCTTCACAGAGAGTGTCACTTTCCAAAAAGAGATCTTGATGAAAAGATTTAGAGAGCTCTGTTACCTCAATCCAAAGATCACGATCGACTTTAAAGATGAACGTGATGGGACAAAAGAACTCTATCATTTTGAAGGAGGTATCAAACAGTTTGTAGAAGATATGAACACCAAAGAGCCTCTTTCAACAGCACAGTTTTTTCAAGGAAAAGCAGATGATATTGAGATCGATATCGCACTTATGTACTGTGACGCAGACTCAGAAAAGTCACTCTCTTTTGTAAACAACATTAAAACCGCAGATGGCGGTACTCATGAAGCAGGTTTCAGAGCAGGTCTTACACGTTCAATGGCAAGCTACATTTCCAAAAATGCCAATGCCAAAGAGAAAGGTACTAAGATCACTGGAGATGACTGTAAAGAGGGTCTTATCGCTATTGTTTCCGTACGTGTACCTGAACCACAGTTCGAAGGACAGACAAAAGGTAAACTAGGTTCCTCTTACGTTCGTCCATTGGTACAAAAGTTCTTCTCAGAAAACTTCAACAAGTACTTGGAAGAGAGCCCGATAGAAGCCAAAGCGATCATGGCACAGGTACTTCTTGCTGCTAGAGGTAGAGATGCAGCAAAACGTGCAAAAGACCTCGTTAAACGTAAAGACTCTATGAGCATCGGAACACTTCCTGGTAAACTTGCAGACTGTCAGAGCAAAGACCCTGAAGTCTCTGAGATCTACCTGGTGGAAGGGGATTCTGCTGGTGGTTCTGCTAAACAGGGACGTGATAGAGTTTTCCAAGCGATCCTGCCACTTAAAGGTAAGATCCTGAACGTAGAGAAAGCACGTTTAGAAAAGATCCTCAAATCTGATGAGATCAAAAATATGATCACGGCACTTGGATGTGGTATCGGTGAAGAGTTTGATGAAGATAAACTCAGATATCACAAAGTCATTATCATGACCGATGCCGATGTGGATGGATCGCACATTCAGACACTTCTCATGACATTCTTCTTTAGATTCTTAAAACCTGTGATAGAAAAAGGGTATCTCTACCTTGCGCAACCGCCACTTTACCGTTATAAAAAAGGGAAGAATGAGACGTACCTAAAGGATGAAAAATCATTGAATGATTTCCTGATCGAAAATGGTATCTCTGCTATTGAAAGTACGACTATGGGACAGGCCGATCTTGTAGATCTCTTTAAACTTGTTGCATACTACCGTATGACACTCAAAGAGATAGAGAAACGTTTTGCATTGCCTGAAGTCCTTCGATACATGATCGAGAACCCAGATGTCATAGGAACCAACAACAAAGAACTTGCAAAAACGATTGAAGCATACATCGCTGAGCTTGGGTATAATATTCTCAACAAAACCATTACTGAAGATACGATCCATCTCTTTGTACAAACCAATGATGGTCTTGAAGAGCTCATCGTAGATGAAGTACTCTTTACTAATCCTCACTATAATGAGGCGATCCATATACATCAAAAGATCAATGAACATATCACAGATGAATTCAAAGACCAAGATCTTCTTACGCTCTTTGCAGAGGTTGAAGGTTCAGCCAAAAAAGGTGCATACATTCAACGCTATAAAGGTTTGGGGGAGATGAATCCTGAACAACTCTGGGAAACGACGATGACACCAGAGAACAGAAGACTTTTACAAGTGACGATAGAAGATGATGAGAGTGCCAGTGATACCTTTACACTCTTTATGGGGGATGAAGTAGAACCTAGAAGAAACTACATTGAAAGCCACGCCAAAGATGTAAAACACCTGGATGTTTAATGCTATACTCCCAGAAAGAAGAAAGAGGACGACGATTTAGCCTGGCTCTTAGAGCAGGTATGCCCGTACTCATTCTTATTTTTCTTGTTTTTTATACTACGCTAAGCCATAGATGATACACTGACTATCAGTCTCAAAGATGGTGTATTGCTTGGCGCCATTACTTTTATTGCTATCTATTTTATCTATTTTCTCATGAATGTGGGTGTGCAAGAGACTCTATTGGATGAAACCACACAGGTATTTAACAAAAGAGCCTTTTTAAAAAAACTATATGAGTATGAACCAAAATCTCTTGCCTGCTTAAGCATAGAGAACCTTACCTCACTGAGTGAAAACTATAGTAGTGACCAGATAGATAATCTACTATATACAATTTCTCGGAAGTTGAGCCTTACACTTAAACAAAATGGTTTAGATAAAGTACTTATCGGTCGAGGACGTGGTTCAGAATTTTTAATCGCACTCAATGAAAACCATGTCAACATACAAGCTATTATAAGAACGCTTATAGAAGAGAATAGCCGTATCAATAATATTGACGTAGACTATAAATTTGCTATCATCACGAATCCTAATGATGATTTTGAAAAAGCCATACTTCAACTACACGATATCATAGCAGGGCAATCTGATAAAGGCAATAAACCAAAACATACCCATACTATGAAAGATGCTCAAGAGCTTTCAAGTATTGAAAAAGATGTTATTGCAACCATTCAAAAGAAAAAACTACTACTGACTTTCAGACCTTTGCTCAATATGTCCAGTGATACTATAGACACCTATGAGATCGCCGTCAAACTAAAATCAGAAACCCATCAAGATATCTTACCGCGTGTATATCTTCCCATCATTAACCGTCTTGGCTTAGGTAGAGCGTATGATCTAACATTGATAAAACATGTAATAGACCTTTTGCCTCTTGTAGATAAATCCATTTCATTCACATTCAACCTTTCACCCTTTTCTCTTAGAGACAGCGCTTTTCAGGAAAAACTGTTTGACTATTTAAAAGAGAAAAAAGTAGATCCATCACGTCTGATCATCCAGCTCTATGAACGCAAAACGCACCATGATCTTAGCGGATACCTTAAGACTCTCAAAAATTTCAGGTCTCATGGTATAAGGATCTGTATAGATAATTTCGGTTCATCCAATGCTTCTATGGAATATATGAAACATTTCAAATTTGATATGGTTCAGTTCGACAGAGACTATGTGACACAGTTAGAAGATAAGACAACCCATGCTATGCTTCATTCTTTAATTAATATGGCAAAAGAACTACAAGTACAAACGGTTGCCAAATGGGTAGATAATGAAAAACAGAAAAAGAGACTTAAAACACTAGGCATTAACTACATACAAGGGTTTGGCGTAAGTAAACCCATAGATGAAGAAACACTGATCAATAGATACAATTAAAGGAACAATATGAAATACGGTGAAAAAGAGATACAAGAATTTGATATCAATAGTGAAGAGAACTATTGGCCCAATGAGCATAAAAAGAATTATACGATCAACATTGAACTCCCTGAGTTTATGTGTCTGTGCCCGCGTTCAGGTTATCCTGATTTTGCTACATTCAAACTCTCCTATGAACCAGACGAAACCGTTATAGAACTTAAAGCGCTCAAGCTCTATATCAACTCATTTATGACAAGACACATCTCCCATGAAAACTCTGCTAATGAAATTTATGATGCACTTTACAGTAGATTAAAGCCTAAGTCGATGAAACTCATCGCAGATTTCAATCCTAGAGGGAATGTACATACAGTCATAGAAATCGACAGTACAAAGAACTAAAACATTACAATTTGACATACATTTAAATTTTTTTCCAAAAATCTATTATGATACAACTATCAGAACAGTAAGGATATCCATGATAGATTTTCATGAAGTGATGCAAAGAGTGAAACAGATCCTCTCTGCTCAAAACAAGAAAGAAAAAATACTAGACCGAGACATAGCGGACTCTCTAGAACTTGACCCTCAGTACTTTGCAGTCATCAAAAGACGTAAAAAAATCCCTTATGAATCGCTGGCCCATTTCTGTAAACACCATAAGATCAGTTTGAACTGGGTTTTATTGGCACAAAAACCACAATATTTGACCTAAGTATTATTTATAGATATAATAAATTGTAACCAAAAACTATAAGGGGAAACAGATGAGTAAACTGAAAGGAAAAATAGAACACTATATTGCCGCTTCTAATGAATTGGGATTGGATCTCTCTGCTGATCTAATAGGCAAGATCACCGAAGACTTAGTTCCAGCCGTCTATAGTCATGATTCTGAAACAGTAGCATGTTCTGACAGTACTGAGCTTGAAACAGTCAAAAAGAATTTCTTACAAAAAAAACTTGGCGTTGATGCAGATGATGCAACATTGGATGCTGCTATCAAGGGAGTATGTGAGGCAATGGGCACATCAAACAGACATAAATACAGAGCCCTCTTCTACGCACTGCTAGCAAAAGAGTTTGGAAAAGAGTCTGTTTACGCTTAGTAACAAAAGAAGTTTTATATCTTGATGAACAAGATATATCTCTTCTCTTCCTCATTTTTACCAAACCCAACGATCTCCATATCTTTATATTGCGCATTGACATCCATTTTAAGCTCAAACATCATCGCATCCATATCAAGTATAAGGATTGATGGAATAAGCTCTCCTATAGTCAATTTCTTGTTACTACCATCAATTTTAAATGTGAGTTGTCTCTTCTCTTCTTCTAACTGCACTGTATTTAGTGGTGCTTCACCCGCATAGATGAGTTTTAAACTATCATTTGGATCTGTTTTTAGTAATCCGGCAGTGACCTCATATGCCTCTTGGTTGCCTATCTGCTCTCTTACATCTTCGATAATATCTATGATCACTTTCATCTTTATCCTTTAAATACTATTGTATGCTAATTTAAAATTAAAATAGAATAATACTAAAATGATTGAATAGTTAAAGTTTTTCTTGAGTTGTATTTAGATTTGAATGTTTGGGTAAAGGAGCTTACTAATGGTAAGTGACTGCACCCATCATTCAAAGATGGATGCAAATCAGGAAAAAGATTAACTATTTCTCTTTTCGATGATCTCTTTTGCTACGTTCTGCGGAACTTCTTCATAGTGATCGAATTCCATAGCATACGTTGCACGACCTTGCGTCATTGAACGTAGGTCTGTTGAGTATCCGAACATTTCAGAAAGTGGTACGAACGCGTTAACGATCTTGTTACCAGCTCTGTCATCCATACCTGATACTTGACCACGTCTCTTAGCAACGTCACCAATCACATCACCCATATAATCTTCAGGTACTTCAACTTCAACTTTCATAGTTGGCTCAAGGATAAATGGATTTGCTTCTCTACAACCATCTCTGAATCCCATAGAACCAGCAAGTTTAAACGCCATTTCAGATGAGTCAACGTCGTGGTAAGAACCATCATAAAGTGTTACTTTAACATCTTCTACAGGGTAACCTGCCTGGATACCTCGTTGCATTGCTTCTTGAATACCTTTGTTAACCGGTTGGATAAATTCTTTTGGAACAACCCCACCTTTAACTTCATCCACGAACTCGTAACCAAATCCAGCTTCTTGTGGCTCGATTCTAAGGTAAACGTGACCGAACTGTCCACGACCACCTGATTGTTTAGCGTACTTGTACTCTTTTTCAACAGAGTTTCTGATACCTTCACGGTATGCAACCTGTGGCGCACCAACTTCTGCTTCAACTTTGAACTCTCTTTTCATTCTATCTACAAGGATCTCAAGGTGAAGTTCACCCATTCCTGAGATAATCGTCTGACCAGATTCTTCATCTGTAGCAACACGGAAAGATGGATCTTCTGCAGCAAGTTTACCAAGTGCGATACCCATTTTTTCCTGGTCAGCTTTTGTTTTTGGTTCAACCGCAACAGAGATAACCGGATCCGGGAAATCCATTCTTTCAAGTACTACTTTATCTTTATCTGAACAAAGTGTATCACCAGTTGTTGTATTTTTCAATCCAACAACTGCACCGATCTCACCTGCGTAGATCTCAGATACTTCTTCACGTTTGATCGCGTGCATTTTCATGATACGACCAATACGCTCTTTCTTCTCTTTAGTAGAGTTAAGTACATAAGAACCTGATTCTAAAGAACCACGGTATACACGGATAAATGTTAACTGCCCAACAAATGGGTCTGTCATGATCTTAAATGCAAGTGAAGCAAACTCACCATCATCTGTAGATTCAACAGTTACTTCAGCATCTTCATCTTCCATCATAGTACCCTTGATCGCAGGTGCTTCAACTGGAGATGGAAGGTATGCAACAACAGCGTCAAGTAGAGTCTGAACACCTTTGTTCTTAAATGCTGTACCGACAGTCATTGGCACAATGTGCATACCGATTGTAGCAGCTTTAATACCAGCGATGATCTCATCTTCTGTTAACTCTTCGCCTTCCATGTATTTTTCCATAAGCGCTTCGTTACCATCCACTGAAGAGATTTCTTCAATCAATTTTTCACGGTACTCTTCTACTTTTTCCATCATATCTTCTGGAATCTCTTCTACGTGGTAGTTAGAACCCATAGCCGCATCTTGATCCCAAACGATCGCTTTCATTTTAACAAGGTCAACAACACCCTGAAAATTCTCTTCTGCACCAATTGGCAATTGAATTGGTACTGGATTACCTTTTAGTCTCTCTATAATTTGTCTTTCAACTTCATAGAAATCTGCACCTGTTCTGTCATACTTGTTAACAAAAACGATTGATGGTACACCATAACGGTTTCTTTGTCTCCATACAGTCTCTGATTGTGGTTGAACCCCGCCAACTGCACAGAATACAGATACAGCACCATCAAGTACTCTCATTGAACGCTCAACTTCAATGGTGAAGTCAACGTGCCCCGGAGTATCGATAATGTTAATTTGCTTACCATCCCACTCACAAGTTGTCGCAGCAGAAGTAATTGTAATACCTCTTTCTTGCTCTTGCTCCATCCAGTCCATAGTTGCAGCACCATCATGTACTTCACCAATTTTGTGTTCAACACCTGTATAGAAAAGAATTCTTTCAGTTGTTGTTGTTTTACCTGCATCAATGTGAGCAGCGATACCGATGTTTCTTACGTCGTTAAGGTTGTGCGTTCTTGCCATAAGTTAGTTCCTTACCATCTATAGTGAGCAAATGCTTTGTTTGCTTCTGCCATTTTATATGTATCTTCTTTCTTCTTGAAAGCAGAACCTTTTTCAGTTGCAGCATCCATAAGTTCATTACTTAAACGCTCCATCATAGTTCTTTCATTTCTTTTTCTAGCTGCATCAACGATCCATCTGATACCAAGTGATTGTTGTCTTACAGGTCTTACTTCTATAGGCACCTGGTACGTTGCACCACCTACTCTTCTACTTTTTACTTCCATTACAGGTTTGACGTTATCCATCGCTTTGTTGAATACTTCAATACCTTTTTCACCAGATTTTGATTCAATTCTCTCTAACGCAGCATACATTACTTTTTGCGCTGTGCTTTTTTTACCATCAAGCATTACTGCATTGATGAACTTTGTTAATACTTTAGAACCGTGTACTGGATCTGGCAATACCGGTCTAACGGGAGCTTTTCTTCTTCTCATATTTATTCCTCTTCAATCTTAATTGTTGATTTACTCAAGTCTTGTCCCCTAAGGATAATGACAACACCTGTTTCAAGTCTATCTCTAGACTAAACTTTTACTTTTAACGCGTTTAAATAATCCCAGATTATTTTTTAGGTTTCTTAGTACCGTACTTAGATCTTGCAACTGTTCTTCCAGTTACACCTGAAGCATCTAGTGCACCACGAACAATGTGATACTTAACACCAGGTAAATCTTTAATTCTTCCGCCTCTTACAAGTACGATAGAGTGTTCTTGAAGGTTGTGACCCTCACCACCGATATAAGAGATTACTTCAAAACCACTTGTCAATCTTACTTTAGCAACTTTTCTAAGTGCCGAGTTAGGTTTCTTTGGTGTTGTAGTATATACTCTAGTACATACGCCTCTTCTTTGAGGACATTTTACGAGTGCAGGTGATTTTGATTTTTTCACTTGCTTTTTACGTTCTTTACGAATCAATTGATTAATTGTAGGCAAATCGTTTCCTTTCTGGTTAGTTTGAATTGAGATCATAGTCTCTTGAATCTGGGTTCTTACACCACATAAAAACGGTCATTTTGAATGCTTTTATCTGGGCTAATCGCGCAGATTTTTGGAGGCATATTATATCGAAAAATTCTTTAGAAATTCTTATATTTTATAAGAGAGAGAGTTTATAGGAGGATTTATACTGCTTCTAGCCTAAACTAGAAACAGTGTGCAGAAATTACTCTGCAGCTGTAAATTTGATATCATCATTGTCGATCATACCTGTACCCACTGGGATAAGACGTCCGATAACAACGTTCTCTTTAAGATCTTCAAGCGCATCTACTGTTCCTGCGATAGATGCAGAAGTAAGTACCTTTAGTCGTATCCTGGAATGATGCAGCAGAGATGATACTGTCTGCCCCAACAGCGGAACGTGTAATACCTACAAGCATTGGCTCAGCAATTGAAGGTTCTCCTCCAAGAGCGATAACACTTTCATTCTCTTCTTGGAACTTACGACGAGAAACGATATCTCCAGCGATGAACTTAGAGTCACCGCTCTCAACGACTTTTACTTGTCTCATCATTTGTGAAGTCACGATCTCGATGTGTTTATCTGAGATATTAACCCCTTGTCTACGATATACCATCTGTACTTCAGACACAATGTACTCATACAATGCTTTTTCACCCAATGCTGCAAGAATATCATGACTTGAAATCGTACCGTCAGTCAACTTTTCACCTGCGTGTACATACTCACCCGGATGTACAAGTGCTACTTTATTTTTATCGATGAACTGCTCAGTTACCTGATTATTGTCACCTGAAATAATAAGTCTCTCTTTTCCACGTAGTGGCTTACCAAAGCTTACTACACCATCGATCTGTGCGATAAGTGCAATATCTTTAGGACGTCTAGCCTCAAAGAGTTCAGAAACTCTTGGAAGACCCCCGGTAATATCTTTAGACTTGATCGCAGCTTTTGGTGTTTTAGCCAAGATATCTGCAATACTTACTTCATCACCATCTTTAACAAACAAGATCGTCTTCGCATCAAGCTGATAACGAATAAGTTCTCCGCCTTCTGTAGCAAGAACAATTGCCGGCTTATACGCCGCAGGGATATATTCATTCAATTCGAGTCTTGTATCACCTGTCACTTCATCGAACTGTTCAACAACTGTAACACCTGGAATGATATCTTCAAACTTCAGTGTCCCTTGCTGTTCAGCAATTATAGGCTCTGAGTACGGATCCCATTCAGCGATCACGGTATGTGCAGATGTTTCAGGAGCGGAAAGAAGGTCACCTCTTTGCACCATCGCATCGTTCGCAACTTTTACGACAGATCCTCTTGAAATATAGTGTCTTGCTGCTTCTCTGTTATTTTCATCAACAACCACTGCAAAGAGGCCTTTTTCTTCTACCTTGGTTCCCTCAGTAATTCCTGTATGCGCTTCAAGATAATCCCCTTTAAGCAAGAAGAATTTCACTTTTCCTTTTGACTCAGAGATCACATTTTGTGTCACAGGAGCACCATCTTCAACTTTAAGTTCAGAAGCAAATGGCACACGGCTTGGTACAGACCAACCTTCATTAATCACTTCAACAATAGAGTCACCCTCTTTTACTTTGTCACCATCTTGAAGTGGTAAGAAAAGTTTCCCTTCAACTTTACCTGCAACACCTGCAAGTTCATTTGATTTGGCCACATCAGATTTTCTAAGGTTGTACTTCACTTCATCTTCACTGCCTGCATTTACAGAGATCACATACTCATCATGTGTCACAACAAGCGAAAGTGTACCGTCAACGACTGCTTTGATCTTAGGTTCAACCAAAAGCACACCTGCATTTCTTCTGTTTGCAACGATAAGGTTACCCTCTCTGTTACGATATACATTCAAATTATAGTATCGAATGAAACCTTCTTTACTTGCGATAACTTGTCTGTCTTCTTTACCTGCTGTTGCCGTACCACCCGTGTGGAATGTACGTAGTGTAAGCTGTGTACCCGGCTCACCAATAGATTGCGCTGCAATAACACCTACAGCCTCTCCACGTTTTACGATCTTGTTATCTGCCATATTCAGACCATAACATTTCGCACAGATACCTTTTGGTGCTTTACATGATGATGGTGCTCTCATGATTACAGAACGTACACCTGCATCTTGTACTCTTGTAGCAGTCTCTTCATCGATCATTGTACCTTCACTTACCAATACTTCAGAAGTAATAGGATCAATCACATCTTCAGCAAGAACTCTACCATAGATACGATCTGCCAATGGCTCGATCATCTCATTACCCACAACGATATCAGATACTTCTACACCTTCATGTGTACCACAATCTGTCATAGCGATCTTCACGTTTTGCGCAACATCGATCAGTTTTCTTGTTAAGTAACCCGCATTCGCTGTCTTAAGTGCTGTATCGGCAAGACCTTTTCTCGCACCGTGCGTTGAAATAAAGTACTCAAGTACATTTAGACCTTCACGGAAGTTTGACGTAATAGGTGTTTCAATAATTGACCCATCTGATTTCGCCATAAGACCCCTCATACCAGAAAGTTGTCTGATCTGAGCCGCTGAACCTCTTGCCCCTGAGTCTGCCATCATATGAACTGAGTTAAATCCATCTTTATCTGATTTAATAAGCCCCATGAGCTCCTCAGCAATACCATTGTTCGCATCTGTCCAGATATCAATAATCTTATTATAACGCTCTTGATCGGTTAAAAGACCCGCACCAAACTGTCGCTGGATCTCTTTTACTTCTTCTTTAGCAGAAACAACCATTCCACCTTTAAGCTCAGGTATCTTAATATCATCCACAGAGATAGAAACCCCTACTTTAGTTGCATATTTGAAACCCATATCCTTAAGATTATCAAGGAAACCAGCAGTTTCAGAGACACCACCTATTTTATAGATATAGTCAACCAATGCACCGATATCTTTTTTCTTCAAGACTTTGTTCCAGTATTTTTCTGGTACATAATCAGGAATGATAGACTTTAAGATCAATCTACCTGCAGTCGATTTTGCAATATGTCCATCGATCACAGTTCTGATACGCGCGTTCAAATCAAGTGACTGTTGCTCAAATGCAATCTCAACCTCTTCAACGTTTGCGAACAGTTTATGCTCACCTTTTACATCATTCTTCTCAAGTGTTAGGTAGTAAAGACCTAAGATCATATCTTGTGAAGGAACGGCGATCGCTTTACCTGATGCTGGAAGCAAGATGTTCATTGATGCGAGCATCAATACTTTTGCTTCTGCTATCGCTTCATCAGAAAGTGGTACGTGCACCGCCATCTGATCCCCATCGAAGTCAGCGTTGAACGCAGAACATACAAGTGGGTGCAATTGGATCGCTTTACCCTCAATCAATCTTGGGTGGAACGCTTGAATCGAAAGTTTGTGAAGTGTTGGCGCACGGTTCAGTAAAATAGGATAGTTATCAACTACTTCTTCTAAACACTCCCATACTTCATTCTCTTGCTTTTCGATCATCTTTTTAGCTTGTTTAAGTGTCGTTGCATACCCTTTTTCTTCAAGCTTTGCCATCAAGTGCGGCTTAAAGAGTTCGATTGCCATTTTCTTTGGTAATCCACACTGATCCATACGCAAGTCTGGACCAACAACGATAACAGAACGACCAGAGAAGTCAACCCTTTTACCAAGAAGGTTTTGTCTGAAACGACCTTGTTTACCTTTGATCACTTCAGAAAGTGATTTCAGTGGTCTTTTATTGGCACCTTTAACTGCATTTCCTCTTCTACCATTGTCAAAAAGTGCATCTACTGCTTCTTGAAGCATACGCTTTTCGTTTCTAACAATGATTTCAGGAGCATCAAGCTCTACAAGTCTCTTAAGTCTCTGATTTCTGTTGATCACTCTTCTGTAAAGGTCATTCACATCAGAAACAGCGAATTTACCGCCATCAAGACTTACAAGAGGTCTTAGATCCGGTGGAAGTACCGGCAATTGTGTCAACATCATCCACTCTGGTCTGTTACCTGAGTGAAGGAATGCTTCGATCACTTTAAGACGTTTTACGATCGTTTTTCTTTTTGCTTCAGATTTTGTCGCTTCAATATCAAGTTTCAATTGTGTAAACATTTCAACAAGATCAAGATCAGCAAGAAGTTCTTGGATGATCTCTCCACCCATTCTTGCATCTAGGTCTGTATCACCGAAACGTTGGCTGATCTGTTGATACTGCTCTTCATTCAACACATCATATTTTGCCAGTGGGTTTAAACCTTCACTGTCATAGCTTGCTTCACCAGGCGTTTTTACGATATATGCTTCATAGTAGAGTACTCTCTCCAAGTCTTTCATCTTTACACCCAAAAGTGTACCGATACGTGATGGAAGTGATGAAACATACCAAATATGCGCTACTGGCGCGATAAGGTCAATATGTCCCATACGGGTTCTTCTTACTTTAGAAGTCGTTACTTCAACCCCACATTTCTCACAGACTACACCTTTATAACGCATCTTTTTGTATTTACCACACAGACACTCGTAATCTCTGATAGGTCCAAAGATCTTTGCACAGAAGAGACCATCTCTTTCTGGCTTAAGGGTTCTATAGTTGATCGTTTCTGGTTTTTTTACTTCACCGTAACTCCATGAGAGGACTTTTTCCGGACTTGCAACTCTAAGCTGTAAGGCTGCTACATCACTTGGTCTCTCTTCACTGTTAAGATCTATTGGTGTTAAATTCTCTAAAAACTTATTCATCTTCACCCTCCACTTCTTTTTTACTCTCATATAATTCTGTATCAAGACCTAACGCTTGAAGCTCTTTTGTCAATACGAACATCGTTTCAGGTACACCTGAATCCGGCACAGCTTCACCTTTAGTGATCGCTCTGTATGCTCTTGCTCTACCTTCAACATCATCCGATTTAATGGTCAACATCTCTTTTAGTGTATGTGCTGCACCATATGCTTCAAGTGCCCATACTTCCATCTCACCAAATCTTTGTCCACCGAAGAGTGCTTTACCACCAACTGGTTGCTGTGTCACAAGTGAGTAAGGTCCAGTTGAACGTGCATGCACTTTTTCATCAACTAAGTGGTGAAGTTTAAGCATGTACATATAACCAACGTTTACTCTTTCGATCATTTGCTCACCTGTTTTACCATCAAAGAGTTTCATTTTCCCGTCTGAGTCCATCTTCGCCATTTCAAATAGCTTGTCAAATTCAGCTTGGTTCGCACCTTCAAATACCGGTGCAGCAAATTTCACACCTGTTGACCAATCTCTACCGTATTTGATCAACTCTTCATCGCTCATCGCCTCTAGAAGTGCTTTAGCATTCATCAGTTTGGCTACGTCTGCAATAGCGATCATCTTCGCTCTAAGATCTTTGATGAAACCTTCTTGTTGGTCTTTGAACATCTCTTCGATCTGTTCACCAAGATTCTTACCAACTAGACCTAAGTGTACCTCAAGGATCTGTCCGATGTTCATACGAGATGGTACCCCAAGTGGGTTCAAGATAAGATCAACTGGTCTTCCATCTTCCTGGTATGGCATATCGATCTCTGGTACGATATTGGAAACAATACCCTTGTTTCCGTGACGTCCAGCCATTTTATCACCTACTTTGAGCTTTCTCTTCGTAGCGATATAGATCTTTACTAATTTCGTTACACCTGAAGGAAGAATGTCGTCTTTTTCAAGTACAGACAATTTCTCTTCATGCTCGATCTTCAATCTCTTCTTTTGTTTCAAGAAGTAATTCTTCAATGACTCATATTCATTCTGCACCTCTTCAGTGTAAGACTGAACCACACCTCTAAGTGCAAATCTGTTTACACCTTTGATCGTCTCTTCATCGATCTTAGATCCTGTTGCATACTCATTTTCACCGATAGTAACATCTTTTACCAACTCTTGGTTTGCAAGATAGTTAGCGATACGCAAGATCTCTTCTCTGTCTATCATCAGAAGTTGATCATGGTGGTCACCGTCTAGAACTGCTTTCTCTTCTTCATAGGCTTGGATAGAACGTGCATCTTTTTCATACCCTTTTTTCGTAAAGACTTTGATATCAACAACCACACCTTCCATAGATGCCGGGCAGTAAAGTGATTTGTTGACCACATGTCCTGCTTTTTCACCAAAGATCGCTCTTAGTAGTCTCTCTTCTGGCGTTGGTTTGATCTCACCTTTAGGACTTACTTTACCTACAAGGATCATACCAGGCTTCACATAGGTACCTATTTGAACGATACCGCTCTCATCTAAATGAAGTAACTCATCTTCACGGATATTCGGAATATCACGTGTGATCTCTTCTGTACCATGCTTCAGTTCTCTTGCTTCTACTTCTTTTTCATACGTATGCACTGAAGTAAATGTATCCTCACGGATAAGCTTTTCAGAGATGATCACCGCATCCTCATAGTTATACCCATACCAAGGCATGAACGCAACACGAATATTTTTACCGATAGCAAGTTCACCCTGATCCATGTTCGCACCATCAGCGATCACTTGTTTGGCCCCGATCTTATCGCCAAGTTTTACAACAGGTGTTTGCGTGAACGTCGTATTTTGGTTGGTTCTCATGTTCTTTTCAAGTGGATAGTGGTCTATAAATACACCGCTCTCATCTTCACCCATGACATAGATGTTCTTCGCATCTACTTTTTCAACCGTACCTGCTCTTGTTGCCTTCACACACTCCCATGCATCACGGCTTACGATAGCTTCCATACCTGTACCAACTACCGGAGCTTCTGTTTTAAGAAGAGGAACCGCTTGACGTTGCATGTTTGAACCCATCAATGCACGGTTCGCATCATCGTGTTCCAAGAATGGAATCAATGCGGCTGCTGAACCAGAGATCATCAATGGAGAGATGTCGATAAGGTCAACTCTAGCTGCATCGTTAAGTTCGATGTTACCATTGAGTCTGGTCTCTATAAGATCTTCAACGATACGTCCATTGTCATCTACTACTGTAGAGGCAGGAGCGATACACTTATCTTCTTCTTGTGTTGCAGTGATATAGACGATCTCATCTGTTACTTGACAATCTTTGACCACTTTATATGGTGCCTCAATAAACCCATGCTCATTTACTTTTGAATATGTTGCAAGTGTATTGATAAGACCAATGTTTTGACCCTCAGGCGTCTCAATAGGACAGATACGACCATAATGCGTAGGGTGTACATCCCTTACTTCAAATCCGGCTCTCTCTTTCACTAGACCACCTTCACCAAGTGCAGAAAGTCTTCTTTTGTGTGTCACTTCTGAAAGTGGGTTTGTCTGATCCATAAACTGAGAAAGTTGCCCTGATGAGAAGAATTCCAAGATCGTATTTGTGATCATTTTAGAGTTCACTAGATCATGAGGCATCAACTCTTCAAGTGTCCCAGATACAGTTGTCATCTTGTCTTTGATCGCTTTTTGCATCTTAACAAGACCACTGTGAAGCTCATTTCCTAAAAGCTCACCGATCGCTCTAATTCTTCTGTTCCCCAAGTGGTCTCTGTCATCAATATGACCTTGACCATTTTTTACTTTGATCAAATACTTCACTGTATTAATGAGATCTTCTGCTGTAAGCACGGTAGCATATTCAGGAATTTCAAGTCCAAGCTTATGGTTCATTTTCATACGACCGACTTTAGTAAGATCATATCTTTCCGGATCAAAGAATAGTTGCTGCAAGAATGCTTTTGCCGCATCAGGCGTCACTGGTTCACCTGGTCTCATTACTTTATAGATACGGATCGCTGAAAGTACATTTTCATCATCGATCTGTTCTGTTTGCTTCAAGAGTCTTAAACTTTCATTATCTGCAATGAATGCATTAATGATCGACATGTCTGCACCTTCTGCAAGGTCATTGATGATCTCGATCGTTTCGATACCCTCTTCGATCATCTTTTTCAGTTTACTCTCATCCAAAGGTGTGACAACATCATAAAGTACTTCACCACTCTCTTGATCGATAATTGGCTTCGCCAAGTGTCTCTCCATCAGTACTTCAAGTGGATATTCGATCCACTCTAGACCCTCTTCTACAAGTTTTTTTGCTTTAGTCTTAGTGAGTCTTTTCCCGGCATTTACAACGATATTTCCATCGATATCTTTTACATCATATTCTGCTCTACCAGTAAAATCATTGGCATCAAATCTTACAAGGAATCTGTTGTCTTTGATACTGATCTCTTTTGTTGCATAGAATAGTTTTACGATATCATCTTTAGAGTAATCCAATGCTCTAAAGAGGATCGTGACTGGGATCTTTCTTCTTTTGTTGATACGTGCATACAAGATATCTTTAGAATCGTATTCAAAATACAACCATGAACCACGATCTGGAATGATCTGTGCAGAATAAAGCATACCACTACCAACCGTTGTTCCCTCTTCTTCTTTAAAGATAACACCTGGTGATCTGTGAAGTTGGTTTACAATAACTCTTTCAACACCATTTACAACAAATGATGTTCTGTCTGTCATCAAAGGGATATCACGTACAAATACCGCTTGTTCTTTGATCTCTTTTGGATCAAGTTTTTCACCTGTCTTTTCATCTCTGTTCCAGATGGTCAGAGCAATGTTCATTTTAAGTGATACAGAATAGGTCAACCCTCTCTCCATACACTCTCTAACCGTATATTTTGGTTTAATGATCTCAGAGTTCTTATAGATTAATGTGAGTCTGTTCTGTTGGTCATGGATAGGGAAAGACGATCTGAAAACTTTCTCTAGTGTAGAGTTTTTTCTGTCTTTTTCACCTAACATTAAAAAGTTTTCATAACTTTTTTGTTGAAGTTGGAGCAAGTTTGGGATTTCAATTTCTCTTGGTGTTTTTGAAAAGTCAACACGAAGTCTGTTACCAGAATGTAAAGAATTTAACATGGGTTATCCTTATATCGGTTTTAGTTTGGTTTATGTAGTATGTTTAATGTGTATATTGGGTATACAAAAAAACTATTAACACGAGGGTATGAAAATGTCTCCGAATAGTTTATCGCTATATCCAATGAGGTTGAAATATGTCTAGGCGATAAGCCTAGACTCGTTTAAGCAAGAATGCTTACTTAAGCTCACAAGAAGCACCAGCTTCTTCGATTTGTTTTTTGAACTCTTCTGCTTCTTCTTTAGAAACACCAGCTTTAAGTACTGATGGAGTCTCTTCAACAGCAGCTTTCGCTTCTTTAAGACCAAGACCAGTGATCGCTCTTACTGCTTTAATAGCATTGATTTTCTTAGCACCTGCATCTGTAAGTACTACGTCAAACTCTGTTTGCTCTTCAGCAGCTTCGCCACCAGCAGCTGCACCACCACCAGCTACTACTGTAGCTTGTGCAGATACACCAAATTTTTCTTCAAATTCTTTTACAAGCTCAGAAAGCTCAAGTACTGACATGTTTGAGATAAACTCAAGAACATCTTCTTTAGTTGTTGCCATAATTAATTCCTTAAATTATAATTCATATATATTGCAATTGCAATTTCAAATTAAAAGAGCCTTGTGGCTCTCACCACTCTACGCCTCTTCTTCTTTTTTAGCTGCCAATGCACTCATACCAATTGTAAAGCTCTGTACCGGTGCATTCCAAACATTAAGAAGCATACCAAGAAGGACATCTCTAGTAGGAAGTTTAGCCATTGCATTAATGGTATCCATACTAGCAACTTCACCCTTGATCAAACCAGTCTTGATTGAAAAACTATCTTTAAAATCAGTTGCTGCTTTGTCAGCGATCTTACAAGGTGTTACTTGCGCATCACCCCAGATCACAAGGTTTGTGTCTTTAAAATCTACTGCTTCACAACCTGCATTTTCCAATGCGATCGCAGCGAGTCTATTTTTAACAACTTGGACTTTAGTATCTTCATCTTTAGCAAGGTTTCTTACAATCTCAAGATTTTCAACAGTCATACCTTTATAATCACAAACGATAATGGCACCAGCGTCTTTAAACTCTGCTGTCATCTCTGCAACTAACTCTTCTTTTCTAGTTCTAGTCATATAATTCTCCTTCCGATCTCTAAAAGGGTTCCATAAAGGACCATATACTCTTTCAAATATATTAATTAAGCTTTCGCCCCTATTATCTTCAATCTAAGATTTACTGAGTAGTAAAAATTACCCTCAAACAAAAATTACATATTAATTTTTGTTTGAACATAATACAAAGAGAGCCTAAACCCTCTTCATACATAAATTATTTAATTTCCATTAATTCACTAGCATCAAGTGTGATTGAAGGACTCATTGTGAGTGAAATCGCACCATTCGTGATAAATCTACCTTTAGCAGATGCTGGTTTAGCTTTATTAATAGTTTCAAGAAGCGTTACAAAGTTTTCTTTGATCTTCTCTTCTGAGAAAGAAACTTTACCGATACCAGCATGGATGTTTCCTTTTTTGTCAACTCTAAAGTTTACTTGTCCGCCTTTAGCGTTTTCAACTGCTTTAGCAACATCCATAGTTACTGTACCAGTCTTAGGATTAGGCATTAAACCTTTTGGCCCTAGGATTCTTGCTACTTTACCAAGAACACCCATCATATCAGGTGTTGAGATAACGATATCAAAATCAATGTTACCTGCTTGAATTGATTCGATAAGATCTGTAGAACCTACCAAATCTGCACCTGCTGCTTTAGCTTCATCCGCTTTAGCATCTTTTGCAAATACTGCTACTCTTACTTTTTTACCAGTTCCATTAGGAAGAACAACTGATCCTCTAACCATTTGATCTGCATGTCTTGGGTCAACGTTCAAGTTAAGTGCAACTTCAACTGTCTCATCAAATTTTGCTGATTTAAGGTTTTTAAGTGTAGCCATTGCTTCATCAACACCGTATGTTTTAGTTACATCTACTATTTTAAGTAGTGCTTCTCTTCTTTTACTTGGTTTTTTTGCCATTTTATTCTCCGCTTTATATGCTCCCACATTTTAAAACCATGTGGTTATGATTGTCTTTTAATAAGACTAGTCTACGATTTCAACACCCATACTTCTACAAGAACCAGCAATGATATTTGCCGCCATTTCTCTGTCGTTAGTGTTAAGGTCAGCAATTTTTTGATCGATAATTTCGTCAAGTTTTGCTTTTGTGATAGAACCTACTTTGTTTGTAATAGGGTTATCTGTACCTTTTTTAATTCCAGCTGCCTTTTTAATAAGGTCACTTGCAGGTGGTTGTTTTGTTTCAAATGTAAAACTTCTGTCTGCATATACTGTAACGATTACAGGGATCTTGAATCCCATTTTATCTTTTGTTTTTTCATTAAAAGCTTTACAAAACTCCATAATATTTACACCACGTTGTCCAAGTGCAGGACCTACTGGTGGTGATGGGTTTGCTGATCCAGCTGGGATCATCATTTTGAACTTTTCAGTTATCTTTTTTGCCATCTGTTCTTCCTTTGTTTAATTTGACCGCTAGGTCTTATATGATTTTCTCTACTTGTGTATAGAGTATTTCAACCGGTGTATTTCTACCAAAGATTGAAACATTTAACTTTAATGTACCATGGTTCAGATCATACTCTTCAACCATACCTGTAAAGTTGGCAAATGGACCATCTACGATACGTACCATTTCCCCTGTTTCAAAATCAACTTTAGGTTTTGGTGCAGATTTTTGCTCCATCTTCTCTAAAATATTTTTTACATCTTTTTCCATCAGTGGAGTAGGTGTCTTTTGTTCACCGATAAATCTAGATACTCTTGGTAAAGATTGTATCTTATGCCAAAGATCAGTATCCAGGTCTATATGTGCGAAAGCATACCCAGAATATAATGTTCTTTCAGTAATCTTTTTTTCCCCATTTTTAACTTCGATCACTTCTTCTGTAGGAACGACGATACGTTCAAGTTTATCTTCAATTCCATGATCTATTACAAGTTGCTCAATTGCTCTTTTTACAGATTGTTCAGAACCTGAATATGTTTGAATTGCATACCATTGATAAGCCATTGTCTATCCTATAAAACTGATGATACGATTGATGACATTAAAAAGTCAACCAATGCTAAAAATATTGATATTACAGTTACTACTAGAACAACTGCTAAAAATGCTTGTCTTACTTGTACTTTTGTTGGAAATATTACTTTATGGATCTCCGCTCTCGCGTGTGCTATAAATGTTGAAATTTTTCCCATATTATGTTACCTTTTATTGTGGCAGGCCAAGAGGGACTCGAACCCCCGGCACCTGGTTTTGGAGACCAGTGCTCTACCAACTGAGCTATTGGCCTAAAAATAATACCATGGGCAAAGCCCGATAGTATCTAACAAAAGTCTCCGATTACAGCTTCATCTCTTTATGTACTGTATGGCATTTACACCATTTACAATACTTTTTAAGAGCAAGTTTCTCTGTTGTCGTCTTTTTGTTTTTATTGGTGTGATAGTTACGTCTTGTACATTTCTCACAACCTAAGTGAACTGTTTCTCTCATTGTTATCTCCTATGATAAGTGCGCAAGAGGCAAGCCTCTTGCAGTGTGTTACTAAGCAATAATCTTAGAAACAACACCAGCACCAACTGTTCTACCACCTTCACGGATAGCGAACTTAGTACCTTGATCAAGTGCAATTGGAGCGATAAGTTCAACGTTGATCTTAACGTTGTCCCCTGGCATAACCATTTCAGTACCTTCTTGAAGTCTAACTGAACCAGTTACGTCTGTTGTACGAACGTAGAATTGTGGTCTATAGTTATCAAAGAATGGAGTATGTCTACCACCTTCTTCTTTAGTAAGAACATAGATCTCAGCTTCAAATGCAGTGTGAGGAGTGATTGAACCTGGTTTACAAAGAACCATACCTCTTTGTACAGCTTCTTTATCGATACCACGGATAAGAACACCACAGTTATCACCAGCCATACCACAATCCATTTCCTTACGGAACATCTCAACACCAGTAACAGTTGTTTTCATAGTATCTTTGATACCAACGATCTCAACTTCGTCACCAACACATACTTGACCTTGGTCAACTTTACCAGTTACAACTGTACCACGACCTTGGATAGTAAAGATATCTTCGATAGCCATTAGGAAATCTTTATCAGTTTCTCTTTTTGGCTCTGGGATATAAGCATCTACTTCGTCCATAAGTGTATAGATCTTCTCAGACCACTCACCAGCTGTACCAGATTTAGCTTCTTCAAGTGCTTGGAATGCAGAACCAGCTACGATTGGAGTATCGTCACCTGGGAAGTCATACTCAGAAAGAAGTTCACGTACTTCCATCTCTACAAGCTCTAACATCTCTTCTTTATCTTCATCATCAAGTTGATCTTCTTTGTTCAAGAATACAACGATATATGGAACACCTACTTGCTTAGAAAGAAGGATGTGCTCTCTAGTTTGTGCCATTGGACCATCAGTCGCAGCAATAACAAGAATAGCACCGTCCATTTGTGCAGCACCAGTAATCATGTTTTTAACGTAGTCGGCGTGACCTGGACAGTCAACGTGAGCGTAGTGTCTACCCTCAGTTTCATACTCTACGTGAGAAGTAGCAATTGTAATTCCTCTTTCTCTCTCTTCTGGAGCATTATCAATTTGGTCATAATCCATTGTTGCTTGACCATTCTTAAGTCCTAAACACATTGTGATTGCAGCAGTCAATGTAGTTTTTCCGTGGTCAACGTGACCGATAGTACCGATGTTTACATGCGGTTTTGTTCGTTCGAATTTTTCTTTAGCCATGCTTTTCTCCTAGCGTAAAATGTTTTTAAAGGCAGTATTATACCCAAATTATCTTAGACCCCATACCCATATGGACAGAACTATTACAAAACTGTAATACTTTTGTCCATACTATTCATGGAGGGTGGAGCCCATAGTGAGACTTGAACTCACGACCTCTTCCTTACCAAGGAAGTGCTCTACCCCTGAGCCATATGGGCAACTCTGATTGTATATATAATTACTATTTGTGTGTTAAAGTCATAAAATGAATAAATAGGAAAGCTTTTGTATGTGAAGGTATTAGTTTGTTAAATACATAATTCACACAGCTCCCAGTTTATGGAGCGGGCGAAGGGATTCGAACCCTCGACAGCCTGCTTGGAAGGCAGGAACTCTAGCCACTGAGCTACGCCCGCATCTTTTATGCGATTTAACATGGTGGTGAGTGAAGGATTCGAACCTTCGAAGACATAGTCAGCAGATTTACAGTCTGCCCTCGTTGGCCACTTGAGTAACTCACCACATATATGTTTAAATCATTACTGGTCAAACACTGATAATTATATTTCTTTCATGGAGCTGGTGAAGGGACTCGAACCCCCGACCTGCTGATTACAAATCAGCTGCTCTAGCCAGCTGAGCTACACCAGCACCATCATTAAAAGTTGTTACACTTAAAATGGACGGGAATTATAGGCAAAAAAGTTTTCAATGTCAAGGGTTTTAGACAAATTTATAAAAATTTCTCTTTTTTAGGTAATTTCTATAGAATACATCCATATAAAACAAGGGTTTAGGTTACATATAATGAAAATACTACTCGCACCAAGTGAAACAAAAAAATCGGGAGGAGAGCTCTCTTTTAACCTAGAGGGCTTACTTTTTGATGAACTTCTACCTCACAGAACAAAACTCTTACATACCTATATCAATGTTTTACAAAAAGGTGACATCCCTACACTCTCTAAAATGTTCGGTCTCAAAAAAGAAGCTGATATCCTTGCACATAAAAAAGATATCATTCATGAACTCACGATGAAGGCTATCAAGAGATATACAGGTGTGGCTTTTGATTATCTTGGCTATGAGGCATTTAAGTGAGAAAGACACAACAGTATATAGACACACATGTCATTCTCTTTTCGAATCTCTTCGGTCCCCTACGCGCTTCAGACCTCATCCCTGAGTATAGACTTAAACAGGGCGAAGCCGTAGCAGACATCAAAACAGAAAAGTTTTACCATGAACACTCTGCCCAACTGATGGAGTCCTATCTGGCTGAAGATGAGATACTCGACCTGCGTGCAGGTTTCTATGACAAATTCTATAAGCCAACCAAACCCTACACCACACTGAAGTTCATCAAAGAGGGCAAAGTGGTCAGCCATTGGGCAAAGGCCTATAGAGGTATCGTCTTACGTGAGATCGCCAAAGCTGGCATAGAAACCCTGGAAGATTTTATGAAACTACCTATAGAAGGATTAAACATTAAAGAGATCCAAACAAAGAAAAATAAGACTGAAATTATTTATGAGATAGGATAACGATGAGACTTCCGAGTGACAATACCCTCTACAAAATATTTATTTTTCTTCTCTTTCTCATGGTAGTACTTGGGATACTTTTTGATACAAACTATAGTTAGGAGTATGTAGTGAAAAAAAATCTATTTGAAATGGGGGCAAACTTTGAGGATGGATGGTCTTCAGACAATAAAGATAAAACATCTAAAAAAGTTTCTACTGAAATTAAACTACCTGAAAAACATCAACTGCATTTTGCCAAAGAGAAGCGTCGGGGGAAAGTGGTCACTATCGTCAAACCTTTTTTCTTGGCCAAAACAGATATGCAGGCGCTATTGAAAACACTTAAAAAGAAACTGGGTACCGGTGGGGCTGTGAAAGATGAAAGTTTGGAGTTTCAAGGTGACATACCTGAATTACTTCGTAAACAGTTAGAAACTTTGGGATATCGATTTAAAAACTAATGACTTATTTACCTATAGCTAAAGCGTACAGTACCATTTCATCATTCTCCACAAAAGCATTGACCTCATCATCGTAATAGGCACCGATCCCCGAACACCCTATGCCTAAATAAAGAGAAGCCACATAAAGTCTATGTCCTATAATTCCTGCTTTCTGATAGAGTGCTTGATAATTCTTCGCTTTTGAAGTCAAGAAAAAGGCTACTGCCCCCTGCATGGAAAGCGTGTACTGTTCCAAACTCAGATACCCTGCTTTTCTGGAAAAGTCTCCATACTTTATATACTTGCCTTCTTTATAAAGTCCTAGTGGCATATCGAGTACCCGGTTTATGACTACATAAACAGAAACCTCTTCATCACAATCACTAGGTACAGGTTGATGTATGGCATCCATAATATAATTGAACTGTCCTTTGGTGATGGCACCTTCTTGGAAACCTCTTTGAGATCTTCGGTTAAAGATCGTCTCCTGGAGCTTCTCTTTATGATAGGTAAATGTTGGTGCCCTCTCTTCTCTTTTGCATGATTCAAGCTGCATTGTCTCATTGTATGCCTGTTCTATCAGAGGATTAGCTTCAAAAGTTCTGCTCCCATCTACATAGGGAAGAGAAAACTCTATGGCAGCGACTTCTTTATCTTGCATAGGTACAGCCATAGAACATCCCGCTAACATCCATTCTCTTCCTTCAAAACCAAACATACGATTTAGCTTCTCTCTGTCTATATTATATATCATCTGTACGGTATGGGATTTGAGTAATGCAGAGGCTTCTATACTTCCCAAAAGATGTCCCGCATCCAAAAGACAATACCTGAATGCACGGTTCTTATATTTCCATGATGAACGATAGTAGATGGCAGAGACCAAAAAGAGATAGCCCTTCATTGCTGCTTTATACCCAAAATAGGGTTCTAATCCTTCACCCTGTGTAATACTCTGAAGCAATGTCAATGAGGAAGAGTGTACCTCATAATGATATATACCATCTTCTAACCCCTCTACCCCTCGAGCCTGAAAATAGAGTTCGTTAGGGTAAAGTGCTCCGGCAGAAGGATTGATACGCAGATAATACTCTCCGCTTGGGTAACTTTTCTTCGCGGTCAGTCCTGCAATATGATAGAGAAAATGATCTTCTGCTTTCTCCAAGTCCAATTTGCGTTTTTGATACCCTTCAGGATAGTTTTTATACGTACTGGGCTGATCTTCCCAGGAAAGTCGGTTGGGATTGGTACGTACAGAATTATAAGAATGTTTTGTGGTGCTATGGTACCAAAACATCAAAGACCTCAGCATGTTTCAGTTTCAACGACTCTATCTTTTGACAAGCTTGTTTAAACAGTGCTGCATACTCGATATTTCTCTGTAGATAAATGTTTGTGCCTCTCAAAAGAAGCGATGACTGTTTGCGCTTTGCTTTTCATTTTTTTTCTATTACGCTTGATATGCTCAAAAGTGATCGCTCCGTTGATCAACCCTTTTGCCAAGTTCGCCAAGGGATGATCACTCAATCTCAAAGGATGCCATGCCTCTTCCAGTACTTCATGTGCCTCAAAATACTCTTCTCTATCTAGTAACAGTAGATACGCTTTTAAGTGCACCCTCTAAATCATCATTCATTTTTAACATATTTTACTCTAGCTCTTTTCTATATATTATATAAGCCAGCTACTGACTCTATAGCAAGATACTTACCACTCTCTTGAGATCTGCTTAAACTAAAAGGATTCTTTTCCTATTTCTTGTATAATAGGATCCAATATAGCATAAAGTAGCCAGAAATGACGCGTCTTACAAAAGAAGAAAAAAATGAACTCAAAGAGATCATAGAAACGAATATTGATACACTCGAAGAGCAGATAACCATACTTGAAGAGAAAGTAAAACCGATCGCTCCAGACTGTTCATTAGGAAGGCTCACACGCTTGGAAGCGATGGGAGAGCAGCATGTCAACAACAAGGTCCTGGACGAATCCAAACTACGCCTTTCAAGACTAACCAGTGCTCTTTCTCGTGTAGATAAGCCTATGTTTGGTATTTGTATTGAATGTGAAGAACCTATAGGCATGGGACGCATGCGTATACGTCCGGAGAGTGTGAGATGTGTGGAATGTGCAAATTCATTATAATAGGACAGTGCCTGAGCAAAGCCCAGTCACTTACGCTAACGCTATGTTCTCTTCAGCAGAGAGCTCTCACAACTAGTTGCTCTTTTTATAGACTTTCGATATTCCCTACCACTTTACCTACAATCGTCACTTCATCTGGAGAGATCGCCTGAGGTGGGTACATACTATTATCAGAGATAAGCTCTATCATCCCATCAGCACGCTGCTGAATACGCTTGATGAATAATCCCCCTGTAGTGGATGCGATGAAGATACCATTTTTATTGATATTGTTTTGTGTTCTATCGATGAAAACAATGCTCCCGTCCTGTAGGGTCGGCTCCATGGACTCACCATCCACATGGATAGCCTCAAGTTCAGTGTTTCCTAACCCTACCATATTATGCATGATCTTCTCATCGATGTTGATCACCTCATAGTTCTCATCAAAAACCTCTGCACCACCTCCTGCACTCGCACGGATATCTGAAAAATAGTGCACCTGAAAGAACTTCTCCGTCTCCTCTTTGAGCATATCCACAGCCTGATCGAAAAAGAGCCAATTTACAGAGATCTTCTTAAGGGCACAAAACTCCAGTATCTCTTCATAAGGAATGGAGTTTCTTTTTTTCATCGTTGCAAAAGTTGCCTGAGGAATATTCAGCGCATTTGCTACATCTTTGTCAAATACCTTTTTTCCTATAGTACTCTCTGAAAGCACATCTTTTAATTTTTCTATAATTTCACTCAATACTAACATTTCTACTCCTTTTTTATCTATATATGTCAAATTATAGGGTATTTTTCTTAAAAGTATGACAATTTGACATATTTTTTACATATTTTTTATTTTATATATACAATTTGACATATTTAAACATAAAGGATTGAAAATGATCTATTCAAAAAATAAAGAGTTATTAAGTTATGCGATCAAAATGGGATGTACTACAGCAGCCGAATTTGCTATGTTTTTAAAAGCAAGAGAGTCCATTCTCTCACTTTAGTTAAGAAGTAAGACAGTTACTTCATCTCCAATAGCTTTAGAAGTATCATCTTCTGAAGTAGCGAGTAAGGCGACATTCCCTAACATATTGGTAAGAATGGCAGATGATCCTACTTTTTTGTCCTTAAAGTCAACATAGTATTCACCCTGCAGAAGGTTTATATTACAGGCTGTAAACTCCGCTTTCTTCGCACGTTTTACAAAAGGTTCTGTCAGTTTGGCTTTCACCTTACGCAAAGAACATTTACCTTGTTGCAATTTTTCTATAACTGGTACCAAATATAACAGTGCTGTTACCGTAGAGGAATAAGCAAAACCAGGAAGTCCGATAATAAACTTATCATCTTTACGTGCCACCATGATATGCTGCCCAGGCTTCACACGGACACCCTTGAAGACGACATCACAACCAAGTTCATAGATGACATCTTTCACAAAGTCAAAATCACCTACACTTACGCCGCCTGTCGTTACAACGATATCACTCTTCTCTAAGGCATCTGAGATAGCGGTAGTAATAGTCGCCTTATCATCTTTGATACAGCCAAGTTGCATAGGTATACCATCATATTTAGTAACGATCGCTTCTAGTATGTAATTGTTAGAGCTTCTTATCTGAGAATCATTGGTCTGTTCTTCCCCTAGCTCCAGTAATTCCGAACCTGTAGATATAATCGCTACCGTTGGCTTCTCATAGACAAGTACATTGGCAATGTTCAAGCTGGCCATTACCCCTATTTGAGGGAAATCTATCTTTGTTCCCTTAGGAATAAGCATCTGTCCTTTTGCATAGTTCTCCCCAACTTCTCGTACAGAAAATCCTTGGGGCACCTCTTCTTTGATAGTGATCTCATTACCATTCACTTCTACGTTTTCTATAGGGATAAGCGTATCTGCACCATGAGGCATCAATGAACCTGTAAAGGTCTTGATACACGTACCGCCTATCACTTCTTCTTTGAGTGCAGACCCAGCAGGATTAATGCTTCCCACCTTGAGTGTACCCAATGTCATATCTTCATGAATAATCGCATATCCATCCATCGCAGATGTAGGGAACTCTGGAGAGTTATGATCTGCTATCACATCTTCAGCCAGTACATACCCTAGAGCATCTACCAAATAAAGTTTTTTTGTTTTGTAATTATTTATCTCAAGATTTTGTATCATCTCTATTGATTCATCAAAGTGCATAAATGCCATTATTATTCCTTCATTCTTATATTATGCCAAGAGCCCCGAACCATTCATCGGTGTACTTCTATCTTCTGCATAAATTCGTTCACCATTCTTCACGTCATACTTCCAAATAGGTGCATTGGCCTTAAAATCTTCTACAAATTCATCTATCAGTTCCAGTGCCACCCTACGCTTAGGAGAAAAAACCGCTGATACATAAGAAGAGGTATGCACTGGTACATCCCCGATAGAGTGTGCCATTTTTACAACAGCCCCTAAAGCAGCAGCTTTTTCTTGCCAATCGTCAAACCATTTTTTCAACACAGGTTCATAGATATCAAAACTCAGTGCTTCTATATCATCTTCTGCGCGTATTGTCCCTACAAAAGGGATGTATGCACCATAATTTGACTCAGCCTGTTCATCAAGCCAGCGACCAAATATCTCTTTGGTATCTAGCGGACCATTGTAAAGTTCCACGCTCTAGCCACCACACACAGGAGGCAAGATAGAGATTCTATCTCCATCCTTAAGTACGGTTGACAGGTCATTGACCATTGTATCATTGAGGGCTACGGCACATTTATCCAGCCATTGCGTTAAGCTGCTATCCGCTTTGAGCTGTGCAGAAACATCTGCCAATGTCTCTGCTTCCATCTCTACCGGGTCTTTTCCGATAGGTCCTAAAAATTCTACTTTTATCATGAGAAAATTCCTCTTCATTAAGTGTAACTAATCATATGAGCCCTTTATACAAAGGACTTAGCGATAGGATCATTTTACTGATTTTACCCGAAAAACGCCCTAAAATAGTAACGCGATTATAAATCTTGTTTGGTATAATTACGCTTAAACAGGATTTTGAGAGGAGCTTACGCCATGTTGTTTGGATCTATCAGCTATCTCAATCTTCTCCCTTTTCAAGTCTTCCTTAAACGCTATATTTCCAACAATGCTTCCAAGATGACCTTTCGCTATAAACGTGCTGTTCCTTCACAGATCAACAAAGCACTTAAAAGACGAGAGGTCAATGCTGCATTCATCTCTTCTGTAGAGTCTAGCTAAATGCAAATGTACAGATCTAGGCATCATCGCAGCAGAAAAAAGTCTACAGTGTTCTACTTTTAAAAGGAGAAAATGAGATTGATCCGGCATCTGCTACATCCAATACCCTTGCACGCATACTAGACCTTCAAGGCAAAGTACTCATAGGAGATGCGGCCTTGAAACACTATCTAAATGACGGAGAGGGTATTGACCTAGCGGAAGCTTGGTACAAAGAAACAGGACTCCCTTTTGTTTTTGCAAGACTCTGTTACAACAAGCATGAAAAAACGATCCAGAAATTAGCGCGTACCTTTGCACATACAAAAGTGAAAATTCCGCAATACATCCTTAAAAAAGAAGCGAAAAAAAGAGGAATCTCTCCCCAGCAACTTACATGGTATTTAAGTCATATTCATTATAAGATGAATGATAAAGCGGAGAAGTCTTTGAAGTTGTTTTTAAATAAAAGTAGAAAAGTTCGTCATCCTCGTACCTGATACGGGGATCCATGGATTTAGAAGCATTTACAGCTTGTAGATTCCCGGGTCACGCCCGAGAATGACGAAGAAGTATTATTCTATCGTTGCAATCGCTTTTTCTATACGAGCAACGGTTTCATTCACACCTAATATCGCCATGATCTCATCAAGCCCTGATCCTGTCATACTTCCAAGCAAACTCACACGAAGTGGCATACCAATCTTACCAAACCCTATTTCTTTTGTCTCAACAAGTTTTTCCATCACTTCATGGTAATCACAAGGAAGATGCAGTGTCTTCTCCCAATTTTGTAACATGGAAGCAAAATCACTCAATATCTCTTTCGCTTCACCTTTAAAGGCTTTTTTGGAAGACTTTGCATCATACTCACTTGGTGCAGTCAAGATAAGATTGATCTGTTCTGCAAGTTCAACCAATGTCTTTCCTCTCTCTTTCGTGGCATCAAGAAGTAATTCCAACTTATCGTGTCCATGGATATGCACACCGAAATCTTGAAGCAGTGTCGCAAGTTCATCATTGGGTGTATTTTTAATATAATGCGCATTGAGCCAGAGCAGTTTGTCCAGGTTATAGTTGGATGAACTTTTATTAATATTTTTAGGGTCAAACAACGCGATCATCTCTTCAAGACTAAAGATCTCCTGGTCTCCATGACTCCAACCTAGACGTACCAAGAAGTTCAAAAGTGCTTCAGGAAGATACCCCATCGCTTTATACTCCATCACATCTGTTGCCCCGTCTCTTTTAGAGAGTTTTTTACCCTGTTCATTGTTGATCATCGCAACATGGTTAAAGTTTGGAAGCGGAAATCCAAGTGCATTATAGACAACGATCTGTTTAGGGGTATTATAAAGATGATCATCTCCTCGGATGACGTCAGTCAAGCCCATCAGTGCATCATCTATGGCAACCACAAAATTGTACGTAGGTGCACCATCTGCTCTAGCGATCACAAAATCATCTACTTCATTGGCAGCGATACACATCTCACCCTTCACACCATCTGTAAAACATATATTCCCTTCTTTGGGTGCTTTGATACGGATCACTGGCTCAACACCCTCTGGTGGTGTTCCTGTAAAATCACGGTAACGTCCATCATAACGCGTCCGCTCTTTTTTAGCCATCTGCTCTTCACGTAAAGCATCCAGCTCTTCTCTGCTCATATAACACTTATAGGCTTTCCCTTCTTCAAGAAGTCTATCAATATATTTTTTATAAAGGTCAAATCTTTTGGACTGATAGACCACTTCACCATCATGACTCATTCCCACCCATTCAAACGCTTTAAGTATCGCTTCTGTTGCTTCTTCAGAATTACGTGCCATATCTGTATCTTCGATACGAAGCAGGAACTCACCTTTATGATGCTGTGCAGTAAGCCAAGAAAAGAGTGCTGTTCTAAGTCCACCAATGTGAAGATAGCCTGTAGGAGAAGGTGCGAAACGTGTAACTGTCATAATAATACCTTGAATTAAGTCTAAAAATTAGTGAATTGTAGCGAAAATGTGGTTAAAGGGGATTATGTTGCAGGAGGAAGAAGAATCTTATCTTCTTCCTATTGATTTGTACCTATCTTAGATCTTTACAGTACTCTTTTTACTCTTAGCTGATGGCTTTGGACTCTTTTTAACATCTATCGCCACCTTCTCACCAACACCTTTTACTCTTTGGAAATCTTCAAATGATTTGAATTTTCCTTTTTTTCTTTCGCTTATAATAGCTTCAGCCTTTGCCTCGCCAATACCTTTGACCTGCATCAACTCTGCCTTAGATGCACTATTCAGCTCATCCAAACTCATTCCAAACAAAGATGTAGCAGCAAATACTACACATCCTACGATTACTTTTTTTACCATGCCTTGTCCTTAAGCTAGTTAATTTTTTGTTATTTTAAAAATAACAACAGGATTATACTCAAGTAAACTTATAGATTTAGTAGATATTAAAATTTAATTAGGCATATGTGTAAATTCAGGTACGATCTTTTTAAGTTGATCAAGCTTATCATCACCATGTATCAAAGTATCAATGTCTTCATTAAGCTGTGCAATATCATAAGTTGTTGGCTTTGCGATAAAAATGGAACTGTATTGTGTTTCCTTTTCACTCTCATCTATCAACAACTCTTCATACAGTTTCTCTCCTGGACGTAAGCCAGTAAATTTGATCTCTACCTCCTCTTCTTTTCCATAAAGGCGTATCATCTGCTTGGCTAGGTCTACGATCTTTATAGGTTCTCCCATATCCAAGATGAAGAGTTCTCCCCCTTTTGCTATAGCAGCAGTCTGAAGTACAAGCTGGCATGCCTCCGGTATAAGCATAAAATAACGTGTGATATCTGGATGTGTTACTGTTACAGGACCACCAGCCTCTATCTGCTGTTTAAACTTAGGGATGACCGAACCACTGGAACCAAGTACATTACCAAAACGTACAGCAACGATCTCTGTCCCTTTTGCATCCACATTGTTCGCATAAAGCTCTGTGACTCTCTTTGTCGCACCCATGACATTCGTTGGGCGTACTGCCTTGTCTGTAGAGATGACCACTACCTTCTCTACATTATTCTCTATACTGACATCAATCACATTTTTGGTTCCCAAAACATTATTCAGCACAGCCATATCCTGATTGGTCTCACAGATAGGCACATGCTTATATGCTGCCGCATGTATGACGATCTGCGGTCTAACATCTTTAAAAAGAGTCTCTAGTCTATTTTTATCTGTCACACTTACCAGTTTGAGTTCAGCATTTTCAATCTGCTCACCTATCTGATATAGATTATATTCACTATTATCTATCAAGGTCAAAGAGGAAGCACCAAATTTTTGACATTGTCTAGTGATCTCAGAACCTATGCTTCCACCTGCACCCGTAATCAGTATGGACTTCCTTTTACAAAAGAAGATATCGTATCTAGGTCAAGATCTTTTGGATGGCGTGCAAGGAGGTCTTCTACGGTTACTTTTTTAAGTATTTTCTCTTTTTTTTCTAAAGCAACTACTCTGATATCATATATGTTGAGTGCATTCAGTCTTCTATAAAGTGATCTAAGCAGATCCTGATCAAACTCTTTGGCTATGATCACAGAGCTGATACCTTCTTGCTCTACCAGCTTCTCGATCTCTTCAAGCTTATGTACCTGTATATTGGAGAAATAACTGTCTACCATCATTTCAGAGTCATCTACGACGGCACTGATATAGAAGTCATTTTGTTCTTTAAATAACGTCTGCGCAAAAGGTGAAGCACCAATAAGCAGTGTTTTTGTTAGATTGGTATTTCTCCCGCCTTCAACTATAAGTCTTTTAGCTATTCTAAGTGTCCCGATGAAGATCACAGATAAAAATAGGTCTATGATCAACACTGATCTTGGAAATGGTGTAAAATACTCTGGAAAGTTATAATAGATCAATACAAATAATCCATAAGCAATTATATGTGCATAAAAGAGTTTCTTTGCTTCATATAAAGAGACAAACCGCCAAGAAACACGATAAATTTTAAAATACGCTATGGCTGTAATTTTAAAAAATAATAAAATACCAAATACTAAAAAGAAATTGTCTAAATATTGTTTCTCAATATCAAAGTTGAATCGAAGATTATATGCTAAAAAGAGTGTACCCAATGATAGAAGGGTGTCTGACAATATAAAAAACAGTGTCCTCTTAAATGGGCTAGGTGCAATCATACAAAACTCTTTTTTGAATCAATTAATTTTACTACTGCATAAAGAACTATGATATTGAGTATAAACACTATCAATACATTCTCCACAAAGTATAGTAACACAAAAAATATAATATTGAAAATAAGAGCTGACCAGACAACTTTATCATGACTCCATCCGCTTTGTACTAGTCTTTGATAAGCATGTTTTTTATGTGCCTGGGTAATAGTTTCTCCATTATCGATATCTTCGAAATAGTGTTAATGTTGCATCAAACCAAAATAAAGAAAGCAAGACCATCCAAATATATATGCTCCCCTGACTGGTATCATAAAAAACAAATACTGCAAAGATAAACCCCAGGGTTGCACTACCCACATCTCCCATAAATATTGATGCCTTATGCCAATTAAAAAGCAAAAATCCTAAACTTACTGCAACAATAACTAAGCCTAAAGGATTTTGAAAAAAAACAAATATTCCTAATCCAGCTATCAATGCTTCACTCCCTGCATAACCATCGATGCCATCTAGAAAGTTATAAAGATTAGTGAGCCAGACCATAGCAACGAAAGCTAAAATATTAAGCCACCAACCATGAAGCTCAAATAGTATAAAATCAATCGATGGAACTCCTTCTAAAAAATACAATGCCATTCCAGCAGAAACACTTTGGATAAGAAGTCGAATTTTAGATGAAAGGGTGATAATATCATCTAAAAGACTAATAAACGTTATAGGTATGGCAGATAATAACGCATAAAAAAGTTTACTATCGACACTTTCTTTAAAATAAAAAAGTCCAATGTAAAAAACAATTATTATTGCCAGCCCACCCCCCTTTGGAGTAGGTCTTGAATGAGAGCTTCTTGCATTAGGTACATCTAAAACATCTTTGTGCGTTGCATACATTTTTATACTATTTGTCAATAGCACCGACAAAAAAAACAGGCCAATATAAATCATCTATTTCTTAAGTTTATAAATTTTACTATAAGGGGATGAAACTACCAACTCAAAAAGATTTTTATCATACTTCTCTAACATAAACATTTGCACATACGTAGAATTAAATGTCTCTGTATCCATGACCACAAACTGGCCATAGCTTTGCATATATACTACTGCATACTCACCATCAGCATGATAAAGCTGCGACTGTATTTGCAATTTGCCCTCTTTTGTATTTTGTGTCACTGTAAAATACTTGACCGCTTTCTCTTGTTGTCCTAATCTAACCACACCTTTTTTTGTATCAAAAATAATCCCATTTCTAAAAGTAATTTTACCTTCTTTATTGCTAACTGCCTGAGTAGGATAAAATGAAACCTTCCTCTCTGCCTGTCCTGTTGTCAAATCTAAATTACCAAATACTGCAACTGTTGGAAAGATCCTCATCATCCTATATGGAAGATAAAGATAAATATCTCTTGTTTTTTTAGGAAGATCATACTCAGGATCTTCTAGTTCCGCAAGAAGAATATTTGGATCAAGCTGGTCTTCTTGCATGTTTTTAAATAGTGTATTCTGCAACAACCCTACAGTTGGGATCTACATAAGTTTCCACTGACAAACGACTTAGGTTAGCCACAAGTTCAGGTGAAGAGGTTTGCATAATTTTAGAGATGATAAAATTATCATTTTGATGCTTGCCTCCATCAATAAGTGTTTTGGTCATTGAATAATACCGAATAGGATACCCATAATCCCACCATGATAACGTATAATCATCAGGAGAGGACATTTTCTCAAGCATATCCAGGTCTCCTACTTCCATTTTATTTAATACGGTTGGTACCTTGTATCCCATTATATGCGTAATATTAGGATACAAAGCCATCAATACAAAAAGGGAAGCCAATCCTATTTGACTCTTCTTCGGTTTCTTTTTATCAGAAATAAATAACTCAAGTTTATTGACGATATACATAAGTATATATCCGAATCCTAACGCATAAACAGGTACAGCATATACAGTAAATCTAAGGCCGGACTTATATGCCATAAACCCCATAGCTACCATGGGAAGAGAGATAACAAGTATCGGGTATCTTATCATCATTAAAACCAGCCCTATCGTTGACACTATAAAAGTGATAGTATGTCCACTGATACGATTTGCAAATGTCTCAAAAGGAATAGCCCCGGCTTCTCTTACCGTACTAATTACATTATAAAAATGCAATTGTGACACTTCACCTAATGTTTCTGTTGGGAAAAACCTATTGATAAGATAAAGATTTAAAGAGCTCAATATCCCATAAAATGCGCCACTATAGACATAGATTATGAGTAAAACCCCCAAAACAGGATACATATATTTTTGAGTCAGGTCATCTTTATAGTGGAACAGTCCAAACAAAGCAAGTGCCAACACTACTTTAAAATAAAATGGAATAAATGCCAATCCTATGAATGCAAATGCTATAAGTTTCAAATTAAATATGTTATGTCTGTCTTTGATCATCACATACACAATACCCATAAAGAGCATCGCAGTATTTAGCGCAATATTTTTAGGATACCACCATTGAGAGAAAACCATAAATAGTATCATTAAAACAAGGTATCTGTTCTTTTGTGTAACTAGTGCGTGGATAATACTCCACAAGACAAGCATAGGCCATACAATATTCATCATATCAGAATCGTAATACCCTACCATAGTACGATTATAATAACTCCACACGATAGAGGCTAAAATCGCTGCTATAAACCCTAAGTATGGACGCTTAAGTGTGTATCCTATCAAGACTAATGGTACTACCAGTAATGATCCAAGAAAAGCTGGCATATAAAGAATGGTAGTTTCAAAACTAAAGGGTAAAATTTTTACTAAAAATGCAGTTACAATTCCCAGTGCACCATTATGGTCCCAAGAATCAGTATAACTAAGTGTTCCATTTAAAATATCTCTTGCCTTTTCAGCAAAAAAATACCCGTCATTGGTATTGATCATTAGTTGACCATTCCACATAAAGCTCTCATCACCATGAAATTGATACACCCAGATCAATCGCACTGCTATACTAAAGAAATACGCGATAGTCATTAAAATAAATATTTGTCTTGTTGCCCCATTTAACTGCATTTTACATTTCCTCATTTATCATTAATTTTATACCATCTTCTGTACTATATGGATTGGAAAAATCTAATTCCTTTTTTGTAAACGTACTGTCTATTTCCAAACTCTTATAAAGTCTTTTATACAAAGATGGCTTTATTTTTTTAAGGAGTAGAGGGAAAAATGGCACAGATAATAAAAATATTTTTTTCTTCATTGCTAAAGCAATGAAGCGTATTAACTCTGATGTAGAGAGATTCCTATCATCGCTGGCTAAAAATATTCCTGATCTCCCTACTTCTATGATTCTGTTTATTATAGCACAAAGATTACCCACATATACCATACTTCGTCTATTTTGAATGTTTGCAAATGGCAAAACAGGCACCTTATTTATCAAGTTTATTAAATTTAAAATATTTGCTTTAACCCCTTCTCCATAAACTATAGGTGTTCGAATAATAGATACTTTAAAAGTATCATTTCCCAATTTTTGTAACATTTTTTCGGCTTCCAGTTTACTTTTCCCATACTCATCTTCGGGATTACACTCTGAGTCTTCTCTATATACACTATTGGTCTCTTCCCCATAAACTTTCACTGTACTCATAAAGATAAAATGCTTTACCCCGCTCTGTTTAGCCTTTTTCGCCAACTCTAAGGTTTGGGTAATATTTACTTTTCTATACTCTTCTTTGCTTGCTCCACCCATTTGATGTACCAATGCAGACAAATGAACGACAATATCAGTAGCTTCTAAATCTAACTCATCTAAGGATTCATTTAAAAATGAAAATGTAGTTATTTTATAGTTATTAGAATAATGATCTTTAAAATAACTTCCTATAAAACCATTACTTCCCGTTAAAAGAAGTTTAGACATTTGTTTTACTCCGTAAGCCTAAAAGTTTTTTAGGATACTTAGACAAGACTTTAAACATATTTGTTTCAATACCATTTTCTTTACACGCTCTAATGATCTCTTGATTTAAAACCCAATTACTTTTTAATCCACTAGTACTCATACCACCCATTCGCATCTTGATAATCACCTCATTTAGATAAAAATACTTAAGCTTCTCTTTATGTAAGAATCTTACCAAAAGTTCATAGTCAGCTGCTATTTTATAATCTGTTTTGAAAAGTCCATATTTTTCATAAGCACTTCTTTTTACAAAAAATGTAGGATGTGCGGGCATCCAGCCATAAGCAAATTTATTTGGATTAAATTGACTACTGTCATAATAACGTACAACTTTTTCTAAATTGTCTGGTTTTACATATACCAAGTCAGCAAAAAGGCTATCTACTTCTTTTTCTTCAAATACTTTTATAACTTTTTCTATGACAAATTCATCTATATAGAAATCGTCACTATTCAGTATCCCAACAATATCTCCAGTTGCTAATTTTATACCTTTATTCATAGCATCATAAAGCCCTCTATCAGGTTCACTGAGAAATTTTGTGATTTTATCTTCATAGCTTTTAATTATCTCTATCGTACCATCAGTACTGGCACCATCTACTACGATGTACTCTATATCTTTATAGGTTTGATTCAGTACTGAATCTATTGCATCTTTGATGGTTTCTATATTGTTTCGGACTACCGTAATGATTGATACCTTCATTTCAAATATCTCAAAATTAAATTTTTTATCATTATAACCCTAAATAATATTTTTTGTGAAAAAGAATAATGTGACTTTTCACCTGTTGGAGAGACATTATTACTATGTCTTCTATAGCTAATTAGTTTTTCATTTATAAAGTAGGTTTTTCCATATATTTCAGCTATTAAACCTATCCACCAATCATGCATCGGTATATCTTTTGGGAATGGCAAAGATTTTTCTAAAATTTTTCGGTTAAATGCCATTGTGCAGCCTAAATATGAATTTTTTATTATATTATTTATAAATCCATTCTTAGAGCCATTTATTATATAAAAAGAATCATAAATGGTGGTTTCCTTGCTATATATTATATTTGCATCACTTAAAACTAAATCATAATTTTTCAAAAACTTTTTGATAGTTTCAACCTTCTTAGGCATCCATATATCATCTTGATCCGCCAAAAAAACATAATCCCCTTGTGCATGATAAAGTGTGTTTTCAAAATTAAATATTGGTGATTTAAACTTTTGATTTTCATACAATATGATTCTATTATCATTAAATGATTTAATAATTTCAATAGTTTTATCAGTGGAACTGTCATCAGATATTATTATTTCATCAGTTCTATCTAATTGATACAATATAGAATCTAACTGCTCTTTTATATACTTTTCACCATTATAAGTTGCGATACATACACTAATCAATCCCAAATCCTATTCTATGATTTCTTAAATATTTTATAAACACTCTTTGCTAAATTATATCCACCATTTTTTTTCAAGAAATAACCAATTTTAGTTGCAGTACTAAGGTTATGAAATTTTTCAAAACATTTGATTAGTTCTTGATTTAGAGTCAATTCCCTAAAACTAATTTTATTATTATTTAAGTTAACAACCCATTTACTATTGGCTCCACTAGTATGTATAGCCTTATTATCTCTAAAACCATCATTAATGATTTTTGACTCTGTAGGATATACCGTATATTGCTTATTTTTAAATTGACTGTAAATCCATCTAATGGCCCAAGAATCAATTTTACCCAAAATTTGTAACTCGAGCATCTTATACAAATCATTTCCACCAAGATTAAACTTTTTTATTAAATCACCTTTTTTTTTTAATTTATGAAAATCTTTAACTTTCCAGTCCACTTTACCCCATCTATCTTTCCATGTAGCCCATCCCCAAGAGGATCCTCTAACAGATAAATATAAATCATTCTCATAATTTTTGAGACAAGGTAAATTTGGTCCATATCCAGAAATAGACCATATCCTTTCATCTTTCTCATAAAAATTCAAAGCATCATTCATATACTCTAAAAAATCATTAGAAACTATCAAGTCATCTTCAAGCACAATTACCTTGCCATATCTATCAATAATTTGTGTTACTCCATCAATGATTGAAGCAGCAAGACCTTTATTTTTTTCAGCTTCAATAATTTTAATATTTTTAAAACCTTCTATTGTTTGTAAATATTTTCTTACTTCAATTACATCATATAAATCTTTTTTATTTTTATTCCCATCAGAATAGATAATAAGTTCACTTTTTTTTGATAAATTATTTTTTAATAGACTATCTATCATTTTGTTTGGTACTCTTCTATAGGTAAATAATATAATTGGTGCCAGGCTAGTCATTATTAAGTATCCTTTCCAAATAAAGATCTTAACTCTCTACCAATAATATATAACTTTTTTGCCATGCTTTGTGGCATATATGATAAACAATAAACATATACTAATACAAACTTGTTATTAAATATGAATTTAAAATCATCTTTTAACTTTTGTGTAATAATTAGACCTTTTGCCTTGGCTGCGATAATAGATAAAACAAATCTTTTTATATAAAATCTTTCTTTTTTAAAGTATATATCTGCCGGTATTTTTTCATTGTTAAATGCTATTTTATATGTTTTTAAGTTACCTGTTGCAGTAGAAAATATCATTTGTCCATCGTCATTCTTCCAAGACTGTAGAGGAATTCTACACAATACATTATTTGGATTTGACACAACAAATACTTTACCTTTATGGAAATTTTCTAGCCACACTCCTGTTTGAACATAATATGTATCAAAATATTGTTCATAATTTGTAGTATTCCAAAACTCTTTCTTCATAAGATTTGCGGGTAAAAAACTAGGCGCATGATCTATTACTTTAAAATATGCTTCCATGCTCTCAAAATACATATCATTTTCTATATTTAATATTGGAGGCATTACTTCTGTCGTAAGTCCATCATCAACAAATTTATAATTAAAATATATGAAATTTAAACCATTATATTTATCAATAATCTCACTTGCTTTTTTCACTATACCATTTTGTAAAATATCATCCTGCCCGCAAAACCAAACGTATTCTCCTTTTGCTTTTAATGCAGTAACAGTAAAATTTCTGTCCATTCTAAGATTTTGTTCATTTTGATAAACAGATATGAACTGATATTTTTCTGCATATTCTTTAGCGACCAAGAGAGTATTATCAGTTGATTTATCATCATTTATAACTATTTCAACACTAATATTCCCTATTTCTTTTATTAAAGAATCCAATGTTTCTGCAAGTGTCTCTTGTCCATTGTACGTGGGGATACATATTGATATTTTATACATTACTTATTTCTCTTTCTTCCAATATAATCTTTTATTTTTAACGCAATGTCATAACGTTTTGTACCTTTTGGAAATAAAATTCGCAGTCTATTATTACGAAGCACTTTTTTTAGAGGTCTTGATATCTGCTTGAATTTGATATCCATTTTAGCATTATTTATTTTATTCAAAATATTTCTATCTTTTTTACTTGGAACTGCTTTAATCAAATATTGATAAACAAAAGAATGAGGATCTTTATCTATATACTTTTTAATTACTTTTGGAATCTTTGATGTGTCGTTAGAATAATATGAAACTTTTGCTAAGCATTCAGTAATTTCAAGATTTAAATCTGTCATCATATTACTTATTGACTTATATGTATAAAATTTAAGATGTGTTTTATCTAAAATACCTGTATCTGCATAAGTGAAATTATTTTTTAAAAGTCCTACTTTAATATCACAAAATGCTACATTTGGCAAAGATATAATAAAAAAACCATCCTTTTTTAAAAATTTTTTTAACCTGCCAATAACTTCATTTGGATTTAGTATATGTTCTAAAACATCTAGTGTTACTATGGAATCAAAATAATTATTGTATGCTTCAAACTTCTCCTCGTCAAAAATATTTAAATCAACATGATGTACCATCTGATATGCATTTGTCTCAGTAGCAATATTAAGACTTTCAACATCATATTCCATTCCATATATATTGCATTTTTTATTTCGATTTACTAATTCTCCAAAATCACCACAAGCACAACCCACATCCAAGACACTACTATTATCTACAATAAAATCGTTGGCTAAAACTCTTACATCATTATGATCTTTCCCATCCAGTGATACTTTATATATTTCTGAGCGGTCATTTAGATTTTTTATCATCCATAATCCTCATATGTATTCTTTTCATAATTCTAATTCCTTTTTCAAGTTTCTGAACAGATAAATCCCCACAGGCAAAATATAAAAAACACCGACTATAAACACTTGAACTAAAAAAGAAAACCCTAAATAGTGTTGTACATAGTAAACTAAATATGAAACGAAAAAAATGATTATTATATATTTAAGTTTAAAAAGAAAATCATATTTACTTTTTAAATAGTTTATTATATTATACTCTAATAATGATGTACTCACTATGCCAAGGATCAGCAATTTAATGGCAATACCCTCAGCACCCATGCCTAAGCCCTTATCACTTAAAAAATATAATGCTAGGACTATCCCTAAAGTTAATGTAAAATATGAAATATTTGTATAGAGCCTCGTTTGTGATGATGCAAAAGAAAAAGAACTATACAATTGTCCCATTGATTGTAAGATTGGGTATAGCATCATTAGTTTAAAAACCAAAGAAGCTCCCAAATATACATCTGTATAAAAATATATCAAAATTTCTTCACTAAAAAAGAATAAAATAGATGAAACCAAGGTTGTAAATATAAATAAATTTTTTGATACCACCTCAAAATACTTTTTAGTTTTTTCTAAATCCTTTTCCTCTAAACTTTCAGCTATCTCTTTCCTAAATATTTTTAAAACAGATGATGTAACTAAAATAATTAATGCCGAAAACTGTATAGATATTGAAAAAAAAGCCTGTCCTTCTCCGCCTATATATGTCTGAATTAACCACCGATCTATAAAGGTAGAGATAAAAACACCTAAAGAGAGGAAGAAGAGTGGCTTAGTATAAGTATAAAAGCTTTTAAAAACTAGTTTAAGATCAAACGTATCATCAGAAAATACTTGAAATCTTCTCATCAAAAAAAACATCACAATACTATAAAATAGATACTCTACAAATAAAATTTTGAATATAGTTTCAATCGTTAAGTTATCAAAATATATAAAACACAAAATAATTACTAAATGAAATAGAGCTACAACAATACTCATTATTTGTGAATAATATGTCATCCTGATAGACTCAATAATATGATTTATAGTATTCTGAACATTACTTATGAAGTAAACAGCCACTAAGGCTATCAAAATTAAACTTTTTTCTAAATCTTTAAAAAGCACCTGATACAAATCGTCACTAAGAAGGACAATCAAACAAAGTGCCATACACAACTGAAGAAATTGCCATACAAAATAGAAAAGGTGAAACCTGAAGCTTTGCAACCTTTGAGAGATGAAAGTAAAGTATGCATTCTCTGATCCCATATTAATAAAAATTAAAACCGCAGTTAAAATTGCCAGAATATACTGATAATTCCCATACGCTTCAGGCATCAAGTATCTAGCTACTGATATAGAAACTATAAAATTTAAAATGGCTCTAATGATATTTGATGACAAGGTAATTAAATATCTATTTGAAAATGACATATATTCTATTCCTTCGCTAACATCAATAGCTTTTCTTCTAATATTTCCCCATTACCTATCACACTAGTGATAAAATTATCTTTAGCTTTTTGTACATCATCCCTTAACCACCATTCTAAGGGATCATTTTCTATTTTTTCTAAAAAATAAGCTGCTTTTTTACCATCAGTTTGCATGATCCCAACTTCAATTAATTCATTAAAAATTTCTTTCTGGGAATCGGCTAAATAACAATTTTCATACAAAAACAGTATTGTTGGCACATTGTTTGAGAGTGCTTCTAAATAACCTGAGCCTAGATAATCGATAACAACTATTTTTGCACTAGCCATAGCATCTATACCAATATATTGAAGACTATCAACAGTCATCTCTCTTATATACTTTTTTAGTATTAAATGCTGATCATATAATAAAAAATTATCTCTTTTTAGCGATGATGCGCCTCTATAAATAGTTTTATTTAACGTATGTTTGTTTAATGAACCAAAAAAATCTTTTTGAAACTGAAAATAATATTTTGAATCTTCACCTATAAAAAAACTATTGCCATTATAATGAATTTTTTTTGCATAAACTGGTGCAGTCATATACAGTATTTTATTTTTATAAAATTTTATAGTATTATTTTTCGAATGAATTGTATGCAGTAATCCGGTAGGTACTAACTTAAATTTATAATCATAACTTTTGTCATACCAACCTTGTGTATAGTATTTGTCTGGTATTTTGATTAAATTATGTGCGATACTGTTTATAAAAGGGTGTTGTAAACCTTTATGCTCAGATGAAATAAACTTAACCCCCTTACTTCTTAATTCAGCTATAAAAAATGACATCTGATTACTGGCTATCCATGCTTCACTTACCACATAATTTAAATGTGCAAATTTTTTTGCTTCTTTGTTGTAATATTTTCTTATTTCATCAAAATTTTCTATAAATGAATTTGGACAAAGTCTCTCAAAAGTCTTAAAAAAGAATTTATCAAATTTATCAAAACTTTCTTCAAATTGACATAGTTTTAGTCGTTTTTCAAGATTAACTTCTTTCAAATCTTCAACTTTATAAGGTTGAAAGTTCATGAGAAAAATTTTAAATTTACTTTTTGTAAATAATCGCCAAAGATTTTCTTTTGAATAATGTGTTGCTAATAATAAAACTTTTGGGCTAAAGTACTGCAACTGATTATGCATAAACCTTTTAATCTTATATTTCAAGGTAACACTATTATGTTCTGAGTATATATATGTATTTTTTAAAGTGACATCATTAGTATTCATATTTGCATAAAATATCTTGATATATATAGCAAATAATTGTTCTTGTGCAAATTCTGATTTAGCAAGATATTCTTCTAGATCTCTTAAGTCAACTGGTGTGTAAAATGATTCATCTGAAATTATTTTAAAATCATCTTTCTTTGGATCAAACCTTTCTTCTAGCTGCATAAAAAATTCATATATTTGAGTGATATAGGCTCTAACTCCAATATAAAAGACCTGTTTCCAATACTCATCTGACAAATTAATATTATGCATTTTATTTAATCTATAGGCTAATAATTTAAAATATTTTTCTTCTTTCTGATCAACAAATTCTCCAAATTTAATCCAATCATTTCTATCTTTTCGTAAAATTTCATGTACTGCAAATTTATATTCAGGATAATTAAAAGATATATAATTATCTAATATATTATATTTTTCTCCTTTCTTTAATTTATGAATAAGTTGAGAAACTAAAAAAATTTGTTTTTTATTTTGTGTAGAGATCAAATCTATCCCCAATACTATAATCTTTATCCGAAATTTTCCCTAAAACATCTTTCAAGTATTTAGGATGCATCCCATATCCTGGTCTTACAGAACGCATGTTTTGTTCTGTAATAACTTCACCTTCTTTAATATCTTCTGCTACATATAAGACTTCGTGAAAATTGTCGACTTTTTCTTTTTTTCTGTCATACAGTAATCAACTTTTCCAAGTAACTTTTCGGCATCTCGTACTGCCTTGATCATCTCAGCAAACTCTTCTTTATCTAAAGAAAAATCAGCATCAGGTCCACCGATCGATTTATCTAAAATAAAATGTTTCTCTATCACTTTTGCTCCAAGTGTTGTCGCAACCACCGGAGCCGTTAAACCTAAAGTATGATCTGAAAAACCTGCTATAACGCCAAATTTCTCTGCTAGATTTGGAATTGTCAATAAATTTGCATCTTCGAGCGGTGCCGGATATGAGCTGGTACACTTAAGCAGTACGATATCATGGTTGCCCTCGTCCCTACATATATCCACTGCATCTTGTATCTCTTCGATAGTTGCAATGCCTGTGGAAATAATAATTGGTTTACCTTTTGAAGCTGTATATCTAATAAGTTCATAATCAGTAATCTCAAAAGAAGCGATCTTATAGGCACTCGGATTGAATTGTTCTAAAAAGTCTACAGCCGACTTATCAAATGGTGATGAGAAGATATCTATGCCTATCTCTCTGGCATATCTGAAAAGCTCTTCATGCCACTCCCAAGGGGTATAAGCATCTTGATATAATTCATACATTGTCTTACCATCCCATAAGGTTCCCCCTTTAATAATAAAATCCTCTTTATCACAATCAAGTGTAAGAGTATCAGCTGTATATGTTTGCAGCTTAATGACATTTGCTCCGATCTCTTTTGCTGCTTTTATCGTATCTAATGCATTCTGTAAATCACCATTATGATTTGCACTAAGTTCTGCGATAATTAATGTACCATCTTTATTTAAATCAAAATTACCTATCTTCATTTTGAGCCTCTTCTATTTTTATAATATATTTATGTCCGTCAATCTCAAAAAAAGCGGGATATTCATCATTACTGACTACTCTTAACAAATTAAATTGGTCTTTGATGTTTTATTGATATCTAGTTCACTATCTTTTGTACTTCTTCTGTCATATAAACTCTCTTCACCATTTGGTTCTTGTGCATTTTTATACTTTTCATAATTATTAATAAATTCAATACACATTTCAATAATAAAGTTTGCTTGTTTATATCTTAGTTCATCATTTAACTCATAACCTGTCAGATGAAGAGTCTCCTGCATATAAATATTTCCATCATCTACTCCACTACTTGCTTCAAACATAGTAAATGGAATTTTATTTTTTCCTTCCAATATCTGCCAAAACATTGGTGCCCATCCCTTACCCTTAGGTAAAGCACTAGCATGAATGACAATATTATGTCGATGTCTGTTTAAATTCTCTTTTTCAATAATTCGATGATAGCTCAAAATAAATATAATATCATAACACTCATCAATCTCCTTATGATCAAAAAGTAAATCACTTTGAATTTTCTATTTACGACTCAACTCTTCTGCATAAGGAATAAACCATTGATTTGGTGAAGTTAATATAAGATTCATTATGCAACTCTCATTTAATACTCTCTAACTTTTTTAATTCAAGATATGTTTTATCAATAAATATTTTTCTCTCAGTAATAAATTCCTATCAATAAAACTTTTAACTTATTATCTTTTCAAAAATTTATACATGTACAGTTGATTATCTGCAACCTTTATCGCAATAAACGGGATCTTCATATACCAAACTTCGTTCATCGTCACACTAGGTGTAACTATAGCAAGATCGACTCATTGCCATTAATTCCGCAATCTTATTAGAATTGATATGTAAGTTTACCCAAGGTTTATCCTTCACAAACTTTTGTAATTCTTCTAGATTTTGATTTGCAGTGGTAGTCACCATATGAACTTCTATATTTTCAAAATTCTCTAGTACTCTTAATATCTCTGGATTCAAATTTGCTATATCACTCCCACCCATAGCAATGAAGATATTTTTTATTCCATTTTCTGTTAATGCTCTTGTTTCTTTTTTTGGCTTCTATAAACTCATCACGAAGCAAAGTATACTTTCTCCACATCTAAGCTCACACCTTTAGGCACCAAACCAGCGTACTTCTTTACATTCGCATAGATATTATGATTTAAAAAGATATCACAATAGTGTTTTTCATAGGTATCATCTAAAGAGAAAATTTTGAGTTTTGGGTTTCTCTTTTTAAGTTGCTCTTCAAAGTTATGATCAATTCCGTAATGATCAATAACTATCATATCGATATGGAGCTTTTTGATAAGAGTATCCAATTCCCCAATATCATTAGAATTTAAAATCTCGATCTTATAATCTTTCTCTTTAATTTTGTGATTTATATTTCCAGGTAACTCTTGTGTTGCAAAGATGATATTATCATCTTCAAACTGCTCTGCCAAAACAATATCACGCATAATATGACCTGTTCCTATAGTCGATGAGGAATCTGCACGGAAAAGAATATTTTGCACTATAACTCTTTTTGCTCTTGTAATACTTTGTACATAATTTCTGCTCTTTCCCAATCTTCCAAAGTATCAATATCTTGTACCAAGATGTCTAGGTAAAATAATAGGTATACTATCTTTACCAAACATGATCTCATCAGATGTTTGATCTACTTTAGTCCAGTAAAACTGTCCAGCATCCTGATAAGCTTCTTCAAGATCTTGAGAACGTGTCATATAGTATTCAGGAGTAAACATCTCACATCTCCCTCATCATTAACTTTAAATGTTCTTTGAATAGGAAATGGCATAGAAGTAGCCGAAAATGCATTAATAGCAGTAGAGTTTTTTAATGCATTATACCCTTCTATAAGATACTTTGGCTGCAAGAGAGGAGCAGTAGCGTATATCGTACAAGCATACTCAAATGTCTCTCCTTTTTCTTTTAACCATTCAAGAGCATGATTAACAACATCACCTGTACCAGTAAAGTCATCTGACAGTTCTTTTGGTCTTATAAAAGGAACCTCTGCACCATACTTTTTTGCAATATTAGCGATCTCTTCATCATCTGTTGAGACAATGACCTTATCAAAAAGTTTTGACTCCAGAGCAGCTTGTATAGAATAAGCAATAAGTGGTTTCCCATAAAAATCTTTAATGTTTTTTCTTGGAATTCTTTTACTTCCACCACGAGCAGGTATGATCGCTATACACTTAGCCATTTAAAACCTCAAAAAGTGATTTAATGACATAATCTTGTTCTTCATCAGTCATTTTAGGATACATTGGAAGAGAAAAACACTCTTCATAGTATTTGTCCATTACAGGTGTATGTTCATCTCCATATCCTAATGTTTTATAGTAAGGTTGTTTGTTGATAGGAATGTAATGAAGTTGAATACCTATATTTTTTTCTCTTAAAGTATTAAATAAATCTTCTTTAGAGATATTTAATTTTGAAAAATCAACTTGTACTACATAGAGATGATAAGAAGATTTACCATCATAGGTATAAAGAGGTTTAACAAGTGTATTTTCAAAGGCTTTATCATACTTCTTGGCTATTTCTATACGTCTTTCGTATAAAACCATCAAGTTTTTTAAGTTGAGACAAACCTAAAGCACATTGGATATCTGTGATACGGTAGTTAAACCCTAACTCTCGCATCTCATACTCCCAAGGTTTCATTTCAGGAGTCTTTACCATACCATGTCCACGTAAGAGTTAAAAGTTTTTCATATATTTCTTTAGAATTAGTAGTGATAGCTCCACCTTCACCAGTGGTCATATGTTTTACAGGGTGAAATGATAATATAGAGATATCACTGTTCGTACAAGATGCTGCTTTAATATCACCATCTTTTGCTCCAATAGCATGAGCACAATCTTCTAAGATTATAATATCATAGGTTTCTCTTAAGTACTTTAATTTTTCTTGATCTATCATATCGCCCTGAAAAAGCAACTGCATAGATAGCTTTAATGGATGGATCTTTTTTTAATTCTTCTTCACATAAATCAAGATCGATATTTCCATCTTTGGCAATATCCACAAAAATAGGTTTTGCATCTGCATAAAGAATTGCGTTTGATGTGGCTAAAAAAGAGTTTGGAGTAGTAAGTACTTTATCTCCTTTGTTTAACAATACAATAGATGCCAAATGCAATGCAGCAGTACCATTTGCAACTGCAACACAGTATATTTCACATCTACAATAATCAGCAAGGCATCTTCAAATGCTTTTACTTTTGGACCTGTTGTTAAGTAATCAGAGTGCAGTGTTTCAACAACCGCATCAATGTCACTTTGATCGATCAGTTGCTTACCATAAGGAATAAAATCCATTAGATATACTCTTTTGCCATTTCTAAAAGTTCTTCATGGGTAATCCACTCTGTGTTGTTTCCAGAATTATATTCAAAACCTTGTTCTACAGGAACTCCTTTTTCTCCAAGTCTATTCTCTGTAAAATCAGTAATATGTGAAAATTGAATCGTTGGTTGAATCACAAAATGATCATCAAACTCTAAAGTTAAGTGAGAGTCATCAGCAGGACACATTATCTCATGAAGTTTCTCTCCAGGGCGTATCCCAATGATCTTATGCGGTAAATTTGGAGCTATAGCTTTAGCCAATTCCGTCATATACATAGAAGGAATTTTAGGAATAAATATTTCACCACCATACATTCTCTCAAAGTTTTTCAGTACAAAATTCACACCATCTTCAAGTGTGATCAAAAATCTTGTCATTTTCTCATCAGTAATAGGAAGTTCAGTTGCACCTTCATCAATAAGCTTTTTAAAGAAAGGAATAACAGACCCACGACTTCCTGTCACATTTCCATAACGAACAACTGAAAATCTTGTTTTTCTATCTACCTACCATATTGTTTGCTGCTACAAAAAGTTTATCTGAAGCCAATTTGGTTGCACCATAAAGGTTAATAGGGTTAGCAGCTTTATCTGTTGAAAGTGCTATGACCTTATCTACTTCATTATGCTATGGCTGCTTCAATCACATTTTGCGCACCATCAATATTGGTTTTAATACACTCCATTGGATTATATTCTGCTACTGGTACATGTTTAAGAGCTGCTGCATGAATAACAAAATCAACATCATGCATTGCCTCTTTTAGTCTTGCACCATCTCTTACATCACCAATAAAATAACGCATACAAGGATCATTAAACTCTTGACCCATTTCATATTGTTTAAGCTCATCTCTACTATATATAATAATTTTATTTGGTTTATATTTTGAAAGAATAATTTCAGTATACTTTTTACCAAAACTTCCTGTTCCACCTGTAATTAGTATATTTTTATTATTAAACACTATTATGCCTTCTTTTGTAAATTACTTTATATTATACCCTATAGAAATTTCTTTAGCTACTATGCAATAGAACCTCAGATATTTTGTTAACTATTTTAATCGTATACCATGCAAACCACATAACTCTTAGAATCATTTGTTCACACTCCCGGTGCCTTCCACATAGATTGTGTCAATCCTCTATCCACAAGACTCAACTGATTTTCATACACTTCTTGCCATTGTTCTTTTATCTGAGTGTACTTACTAAAGTTTTCACTATTTGGTAGATACTCTTTCTCCCATACCACTAAATCTTCTGCTGCTTTGACCATACTCTCATAGATACCTGCCCCTACTCCTGCTGCCATAGCTGCACCTAATGCAGTGGCTTCTGTGACTTTAGGTACTTTTATCTTGCATCCTGTTACATCTGCTAATATCTGGCACCAAAGTGCTCCTTTGCTTGCTCCACCTGCAAAGACTATCTCATCTATCTCAACATGACTAAAGGCTTTGATCTTTTCTAGGTTAATGGCTGAGACGATACAGGCATTCTCTTGGAGACTTCTGAACATAGAAGCTCTGTTGCACATTTCTGGATCGATGGAAAGATTTAAAAAGCTTGGTGCTGCATGGTACCATTTACCGTACTTCATACTGTCTGAAAATATAGGGATGATCCCATGAGAACCTACAGGAACTTTTTTTGCTTTTTCTTCTAGAACAGTGTAAGCATCTATACCCCGCTCTTTGTGCTTCTTGTTTTTCTATCTCACAAAAAGCATCTCTGAACCAACGCATGATCAATCCAGAGAAGAAAGTGATACCTTCAGCCTGAGAAAGCCCTTCTACAACATGAGGATTCACACGGATACCCATATCTTTTGGAGGCAAAGTATCACTTTTTATATTCACTACCTGTTGCCAAAAAGAACCGCCGAGTATCGCTACTTGTCCTTCTTTAACCACACCTAGACCAGCTGCACCTAACTGCACATCTCCCCCACCCATTACGACTTTAGTAGAAGTAGAGAGTCCTGTCTCAGCTGAAGCTTCTTCAGTCACAGTTCCCATCACTGTACCAGGTTCTAAAGAAGGAGGAAATATATCTGCTTTCAATCCCACTTTTTCTGCCATATGCAGGTTCCCAGTCTCTTTTACTCAAAGAGTAGATACCTGTAGTTCCTCCATTGCTTGGGTCTGTAGCGATGACACCACTCAATTTTGCCAAGATCCAATCCCCTATCATTGAGATAGAGGCTACTTTTTCATACAATTTCAGGTCTATTATTTTTCAGCCATAAGATCCTAGGCAGTGCACCCAGTGCAAAAGTCTGCCCTGAGGTTTCATAAAATGCTTCTTCGATGCCTTCATAGTGCTCTTTTAGAAACCGTACTTCTTTGTCTGCTCTGGCATCCACATTGGCAACACCCCACAAGGCTTCACCCTCTTTGTCATAGAGAACGATTCCCTCACGCATACTCGTAGCACTGACCGCAGCGATATCACTGCCTTGCAAATTGGCAGTTTTCAATGCTTCCTGGATACACCAAACTGTTAAATCCCAATTGGACTTCGTATCAAACCCCATACTGTTGGGCACACCTTCTTCTTCAAGATGTACCCACTCTTTTTGTGCAACAGCTATTTGATTGCCTTTGGTATCAAATATTACTGCTCTAACGGATCCCGTACCTGCGTCTATAGCCATTAAATATTTCATCACTATCTTCTCACTTTACAAGAGATAAAAGGCCATCATTTTTCATCAACCGAATTTAAATCAAAATCAAGTTGATTACCCGTGACAACCCTTCACATTTTCTTTTTTTTGGTTACTTCTTTTTCTTTCGTTGTGAAACAAAGAAAAAAAAGTGACAAATAGTTATTTCAATTTTGCCTGTTCTAATTCCCAGTACTCCATAGCAAAACTATCCGGGATAGAGATACTTTTGTATCCTCCAAGTTTATCTGCACGTAAGACGGCTAACATGGTGTGTGACACCACATCATTAATGACATCTGCTTCTTTTTGTGTTTTTCCAAAACTCACAACACCATAATCTTTAATGACAGCATATTTTGGTTTTGGATCTAACATAATTTCATCCGTCTTATAGGCATTATAGTAGGCTTCATATGCCACTCTATAATGTTTTAATGCCTCTTGAACCTCATCATCCTCTATCACCAAAGGTACTCTTTTTGTACGTATAATATGCTCTGGTGTCAAGACACCGCGTGTCACAGTAGCTCTCAAATCTTCACTGGATGCATAGGTCAATGCAAGCGGTGTTTGATTAATATGCATAAATTCATCAATGTTCAATGATCCAATGTCAAATGTTGCTGGTTCCAGATCTTTAAATTTTACAGAAGCATTTTTTTCTAAAAATGCTTCTGCCACACTCACTGCATCTATCATCTTATCGTATGACTTTTTAGCATCATTATCAAACGTAAAAATTCCGTGATTATGCAAAATGATCCCTTCACAGGTATCCCAATCAAAATCACCCTGTGTCATCTCATAGATCTTCTGTGCCAAAATAAACCCTGGCATGACATAAGGAATGATAAGGAAATTAGGAAAAAGTTTATCTATTAACTCCACGCCCCTTTTAGAATTAGAGATCGTCACGATAGCATCTGCATGGGTATGGTCCACCACTTTAAAAGGAATGATCGCATGCAAGATCGCTTCGACTGAAGGGTTGGGAGCACTTTTGTCTATCATCGCTGCTTTTTGCTGCGTGACCATGTCACTGTCTGACAACTCTTTTAGTTTTGCCATGTCAAGCAGTGTTGACATCTTTACAGGTGCAAATCCTTCGGCCTTGATAGAAACCAAATCCCAACCACTTCCTTTTACATATAAGATCTCTTCACCATCAACCATACTCTTCACAGAGGTATTCCCGCCGCCGTGAAGAACCAGTTCATCACTTTGTCCGAAAAGATTTGAAGTATATACCCTTAAATCCAGATCACTTTTGCATTGACTTGCTTCTTTATCATCCCATAAATTTTTCAAAGTCTACCCTAGTACTTCTAATTCATCTGTGTATTTATCTTCACAGTAAGGTTCATAACTGGACTTATAGACTTTATAGTGTGCAGAAGCTTTATGTCCATCCAGTGCTGCTTCATTTTCCCATGTCTCTACAGCCATAAATCTGCGTGGGTTGTTTTCATATTGGAATATCTCATAAAATAAAACCCCCGGTTCCGCCTTGCTCGGTTCAACCATGGCCGTCAAAAGTTCTTTCATCTTTTCTTCACAGCCCTCTTTTGCTATAAATGTTACGCTTTTTGTAATCGTCATGCTACTCTCCTGTTTTATTGTTTTTATTTTACTTTAATTAACTTATTTAATCATTTTTGCAATGCATCTGTTTTCTACGTCTCAAATAAAGATAGACGATTCCTCCACCAAAGATCAATCCGCCGAGTACCTGTACCCATGCACTCATCAAAACACTTTTATTGACAATACGCTTATGCATGTCATTGTCTATCTTGACACCTGCATATTTGGCCGTGTGTACCATTAAAGAGACAGCCAGGTCTTGATCTGGTATCTCTTTGTGACAACTTAGGCAAGCGCCGCTTCTGTCAAGTTTGGCCCTGCTCTCATTGTCAAGTGCTTGGGAGAGTCTCCAGTGGTTCCCTACGGTTTGTACCTGTGTACCATTCTCGTCGATCATCACCGAATAGTCATGTTTGAGGTTTGGTATCGCAGGGATCTGCTCATCCACCTGTTTGACAAGCAGACGTTTTTGTGCGTCCATCAAGTCCACGATGGTCGTTTTACTCTGATCAGCAAAATATTTACCGCCATTGATCCCTTTCCCCTGGGCTTTTAAACTAGTATGACAACTCTCGCAGCTTCGAGACGCTTTGGTCATCGGTATGTGGTTGGACGGGTGCCATGACAATGGAGTTAACCCCATCTTTAGGAACATCTACCGTACCATTGTTCTCTACACCTTGCAGTTTAAAGATATGGTTTTGAAGCAGGGTATTTCCCTCTTTCCCTATCACGGTAAGCGTCACTTGACACCCAGGTATAGTAGGAGAAACACGTCCCTCTCCATTTTGGCTGAGTGCCGGGTCTTCCCATCTTAGGTAACTTCTCGTCTCTGTGACTTTACCATCCACTAAAAAGTCTTTAAGTGTATCCACCTCTCCGCTTTTTCCATTCACATGATACTTAGAGGCAGCAAGATAATCAGGATTTTGTTTTCCGCCAGAGTAGTCTATCTTCACATGACACCCGTAACATTGCGGTGCCCACGTAGCATGACAGGTATAGCACTCTAGCTTATCTGTATGTGCCGCTATCTGGTCCATAGCTACCAGTCCCTCTTTTGAGATCTTCTCCTCTTTCTTAAGTAGCTTCAGCGGTTTTAGCTCCATCTCTTTACCTGAAGAGAGATACATCACGACTTTATCTCCTTTTTTCACTGCCTTTGTGAGAGGGTTGCCTCTGGCTGAAAGCAAGAAACCATCTCCTCTATCTTCAGGGATAGCCCCTTGTTCAAGATAACTGGCCAGTGTTTTAGTCGTGCCTCTGGCTTTACCTGTTTTTGGTTTGGTTTCAAACTCATCTGAATACCCTAACGGCAACTCCCATGGATACTTTTGTGTCGTTCCGTGACAATCTTGACACTCTATCTCCACTGCCCCCAGGTTTGCGCCTCTAAAGAACCCATCTCCGTGCATGTCATTGGAAGTATGGCAATCTTGACAGAGCATGCCTTTAGCGTAATGTATATCTTCAGTAAGGTGCAAATAACGCTTTGTGTGTAACTTTGGTTGACCATTACCCTGATCATCAAAGGTCGCTTGGTACTCTGTCTCCATCAATCCTTGGTAACTCACGCCGATACGTTTTCCTCTGTTGTGACAGGTTGTACACGTCTCGACTGGAATACCTGAATAGTTGATGTCATTCACTTCCACTTTCACTTCACGTGAAGACTGAATAGCATGGACCAGCATATGCCCTTTTTCCGTAGTGGAAATGCTTTTATCTTTTCCCTCATAGAGCCCTTCATTGGAATAAGGTACATGACATGAGGCACACCCAAACCCACGGTAATCGCCTCTTTTGTTACGTCCTTTTCCTCCTGTATGACAACGCAAACACTCTTGTCTTAAGTAGGTATAGACAGAAAGGGTCGGATCTCTTTCTACTTCCTCAGCTGTTGGTGCAGCAGGAAGCTCTTTGGTCTCATCCAGAAAGCCTTGCGGTTCGAGTTTTGCAAGCTGTTCCATATACTTCTTATAGGTTTCAGTTCCCAATCTCTCATGCGGGTCCGGTGATTTTCCTCCAAAATTCGTGTAGGTATGTTTATAGCCCTCTTTGGCCCCAAATCCCCACAAAGCACCATGGATTTTCCCTTGTTCCGTGGCCATAAGATTATTATCCTGTGCCGCTACCTGGTTGGGGTGGCACATACCACAGGTATTTTTATTGATCCAGGGACTTGCAGGGTAAGGGTAGAATGCTTTAGGCCCTTCATTTTCTATAAAATACTTGAGTGTACCTTCATGCGCCTCTTCCTTCTTTTTTGCTTGAGGGTTCCCCCCATGACAAACCACACAGTCATTGCCTTTCACGCCTGCTTCTTCTGCCTTTTGCAAAATAGCCTGCATCATCCCTGAATTTCTGTCACGTATGTCTGCGACACCCTCATGACAGCCCATACAGGAGTTTTCGGTTTGCGCTAAGGTAAATGTGATAAATAGAGAGAAGAGACTTAAAATTTTTATCATTTTTTACCTTTTTTGCATAAAGAACTATTATATCCTAAATGCAAAAATTCATATAATATTTACATGATTATGTTATAATTTTCCAACTTAATAGGGAAACGGATATATATATGAAAAAACTTGTTCTACTTGGATTTATTACTTTACTGACATTCTCCCAGGCTAAAATGGTAGATGCGATTGCCATTGTCGTTGAGGGAGAGCCTGTAACTACTGCGGAGATTCGTGCAGTACAGCAACAAATGCAAGTTTCCAAGGAAGAGGCGACCAATCTGCTTATCCAAGACAGATTACAAAAATCTGCGATGAAAGACATCACTATCGCTGAAGACGATATTGATTCAAAGATTGCTGCTATCGCAGAGAACAATAACCTTACCATTACGAAGATGCAAAAGATCCTCAAAGAGCAAGGTACCTCATGGAATAAATACCGTTCAAGCGTGAGAGAAGCAATGAAAAAAGAGAAATTCTTTCAGCAAAATGTCGTCAGTTCTATCCCTACCCCTAGTGAGGATGAACTAAAACTTTTTTATAGAAATCACAAAGAAGAGTTTACCATCCCTTCACGGGTTAAACTGATCGAATACTCAGCACCATCTGAAGAGAAAATGAAACAGTTTCTTCAAACGAAAAACACAAAAGGTATCAAAAGTCGTTCCGTTACCAAGGCAACCAGAGACCTCAACAGTGGATTATTAGGAAGTATTTTACAGACACAGGATGGTTCATTTACACGTCCATTGAATGCCGGAGACAAATATATCAGCTACAAGGTCCTCTCTAAAGAGGGTCAAGACAATATGCCTTTTGAAGCAGCCAGAGGTGCAGTCACCGCAAAATGGAAACAGCAGCAGCAAGCGCAGGCAGTTAAAGACTATTTTGAAAAAATAAAAACCAATGCCGATATACAGGTACTTAGATAACACTATTATAAAGATAAAGGAAAGAGATGGGATTAAAATCCGATAAATGGATACGTGAAAAATCACTCAAAGAAGAGATGATAACACCTTTTTGTGAAGGGCTTGTAGGAGAAGGGGTAGTCAGTTACGGATTAAGCTCTTATGGCTACGACATTCGTGTCACAGATGAATTTAAGATCTTTACGAACATCAACGCTGAAGTGGTCGATCCTAAAGATTTTAACGAAAACAATGTCGTAGATTTTAAGGGTGATGTATGTATCGTACCGCCTAACTCATTCGCACTTGCAAGAACTGTAGAGTACTTTAAAATGCCAAGTGATACGCTGGCTATCTGTCTAGGAAAAAGTACGTATGCCCGTTGTGGTATCATCGTAAATGTTACACCGTTCGAGCCTGGTTTTGAAGGACATATTACCATAGAAATATCCAACACTACGCCTCTACCTGCTAAGATCTATGCCAATGAGGGTATCGCGCAGGTACTCTTCTTGCAAGGAGATGAGCAGTGCGAGACAACCTATAAAGACAGACAAGGGAAATATCAAAGTCAAACGGGAATCACACTTCCTCGTATACTCAAAAAAGACTAATACCTCGCTCGTATGCATTCCAATGGTAAAGGCCATTGGAATTTCTGCTAAATCTAGTTAAAATAAATACTCTTCTCTTGCTTTTACTCTCTTTTGTGTTACAATGCCAAAAATTCATCTATATAAAGTAAGTAAATATGAAAAACCTAATCATAGTAGAATCACCTGCTAAAGCGCGTACCATTACCAACTTCTTAAATAAAGACTATAAAGTGATAGCCTCAAAAGGGCACATTCGTGACCTTCCAAAAAGTACCTTTGGGATCACCATAGATGATGAGACAGGTGACCTCGTACCTAAATACTCCATCCCTCGAGATGCCAACCCTACGGTTAAAGAGTTAAAGAAACTTGCAAAAGAAGCTGAAACTGTTTTTATCGCGACCGATGAGGACCGTGAGGGAGAAGCTATCGGTTACCACATCGCTAAAGCCATAGGAAGAGAACCTACAGAACTTCCACGGATCGTATTTCATGAGATCACTAAAAATGCTATACAGCATGCACTTGAGACACCACGCAAAGTAGATATGGACTCTGTAGATGCACAACAGACAAGAAGACTGCTTGACCGTATCGTAGGGTACAAACTCTCTCCATTGCTTGCAAGCAAGATCCAAAAAGGTCTTAGTGCAGGTAGAGTACAGAGTTCGACACTCAAGCTGGTTGTAGACAAGGAACGTGAAATTAAAGCCTTTGTTCCAGAGGAGTATTGGACCATTGATGCACTTTTTGAAAAGGATATCGATGCTTCCATCTATGACTATAACGGTTTAAAGATAGAGAAAATGACTGTCAAGACCGAAGCAGATGCAGAAGAGATAGTGACTTCAGCCAAAAGTGAATCATTTGTTGTTGTTTCACTTGAAAAAACCAAAAGAAAGACCAAGACCCCACCACCATTTATGACCTCAACGCTTCAGCAGACAGCTTCTACGCAATTGGGGTTTTCACCTAAAAAAACTATGATGGTAGCGCAAAAGCTCTATGAAGGTGTCAAAACAGACAAAGGGACTATGGGTGTGATCACTTATATGAGGACCGACTCATTGAATCTTGCAAAAGAGGCTGTCACATCCGCTAGAGAGTATATCAAAAGCACCTATGGAGACAAATACCTTCCGTCTAAAGCCAAGAACTATGCAACAAAGTCCAAAGGGGCACAAGAAGCGCATGAGGCTATTCGTCCGACCATGGTTGAGTTTGACTCTAAGACCGCTGCAGATTATCTCTCCGTAGATGAACTGAAACTCTATAGACTCATCTACAACCGTTTCTTAGCCTGTCAAATGACAGAAGCAGAGATGGAGTCACAAACACTCCTTTTTAAAGGAGATAAGTGTACATTCAAGGCAAGCGGCAGAAAACTTCTTTTTGATGGTTTTTACAAGGTTACGGGATATACTGACAAAGACAAGCTTCTGCCAGAACTGGAAAAAGGTCAAGCCGTCAGTATGGATGATATCAAACAGGAACAACACTTTACTGAGCCTCCTGCACGCTATAATGAAGCAAGCCTTATCAAAAAACTAGAATCCTTAGGTATCGGTCGTCCAAGTACCTATGCACCTACTGTTACGACACTGCAGACACGTAAGTACATCGAGTTAGAGAAAAAACGTATTCACCCTACAGAAGTAGCATTTACGGTCACTGAAATGCTTGAAAACCACTTCCCTGAGATCGTTGAAAGCGGTTTTACTTCGAACATGGAAGAGACACTCGATGAAATAGCAGAGGGAAACACTGACTGGCAAACAATACTCAAAGAGTTCTACACACCTTTTGTACAGAAAGTAGAAGAGGGAAAGAAAAAGATCAAGAGTCTTAAAGTAGCCATTCCAACCGGAGAGAAGTGTCCAAAATGTGAATCTGAACTTCTTTTGCGTAAAGGACGTTATGGCGAATTCATCGCATGTAGCAACTTCCCTAAATGTAAATATACGAAAAATACGGATGGCACAGAAATAGAAGGCCCAGAAGAGACGGACGAAAAATGTGAAAAATGTGGCTCCATGATGGTGATAAAAAACTCTAAAAGAGGAAAGTTCCTTGCCTGTTCTGCGTATCCAAAATGTAAAAATGCCAAATCCCTTGAGCCTGCTAAAGAGCTTACCGTTCCTTGTCCTGAATGTGGAGGGAAACTTCAAGAACGAGATGGGAGAAGAGGGAAATTCTTCGGTTGCGTGAATTATCCAAAATGTAAATTCATTGCAAATTTTGAACCTGTAGACAAAAAATGTCCAGAATGTGACTATACTATGGGACTAAAAACCCTCAAGAGCGGTAATGTCTATGAGTGTTTTAAATGTAAACATAAAGAAGAGGCGAAGTAGACCACATGAAGCAGATATTTTTATGCGCAATCAATAACATCCTTAGCGGTACCTGTCAGGAAGACTGTAAATTCTGTACACAAAGTGTCAGATATCATGCAGATATCCAACGTTACAACTATAAAGATATAGACCAGATCGTCTCTGAAGCCAAAGCGGCAAAAGCCAACGGTGCTTTAGGATACTGTTTGGTGACTGCCGGTAAAGGTCTTGATGACAAGAAGGTCGACTTTGTTGCACGTGCGGCACAAGCAGTAAAAGCTGAAGTAAAAGAGATCAACCTCATCGCATGTAATGGTACAGCGAACAAAGAACAACTGCTTTACCTGAAACAGCATGGTATCGACAGCTACAACCACAACCTTGAAACCTCTGAACGCTATTATGCAGATATCTGTACAACGCATGCCTGGAGTGAACGCTATGAGACATGTGAAAATGTAAAATCAGTAGGTCTGGCACTTTGTTCTGGCGGTATCTTTGGTATGGGAGAGACGCAAGAAGATAGAGACGCTCTTCTGAATTCTATTGCATCCCTTCAACCTGAATCCACACCGCTCAACTTCTATCACCCTAATCCCGCACTCCCTATTAAGTCCAGGAATATTGAACTCGATGAAGCTGTAGAGATCATCAAAAAAGCACGTAAATTACTTGGTGAAGATAGACTTCTTATGGTTGCGGGAGGACGCGAACTTTTATTTAACGGGAAAGAAGAACTGATGTTCGAGTCTGGCGCAAACTCGATGGTGATAGGAAATTATTTAACCACAGAGGGCATTGACGCAAATAAAGACAAAGAGATGCTTGACAGACTAGGTTACGAGGTAGCCACGAGCTGTGATACACACTAATATTACGCTGATACTCACACTGTCACTGCTAATATGGGGTAGCCCTTTTGTTGCAAAATTCTTACGTTTACCTATCCCCCCTGTAGAGATCATTCTAGGCTCGATCGTTGCCTACCTTGGCTTGGTAGGGCACAATCAATACTTTAGTCTTATCGCTGAAGTCGGATTTCTCTACCTCATGTTTTTGGCTGGTATGGAAGTAGATCTGAAGCAGATCACCAGAAGTCCTAAGATCGTGATACAGCGGTCTATGCTCTTTTTACTCATTATGATCTTCTTCTCTATTGTATTTGGGTTTATTTTTGATCTGAATGCAATTGTGATCATTTCTATGCCGTTGATATCTATAGGATTACTGGCTTCTTTATCAAAAGTGTATGGGAAAGAAGAACCATGGTTACGTTTGGCATTCATTGCCGGTGTTTTAGGTGAGATCGTAAGTATCGCTGCACTAACTGTCTTTGATGCTGCCATCACTACAGGATCACCTCTGGAGCTTATTTTGAAGATCGGATATTTACTTTTATTTATCTTTGTCATTTTTATACTCTACCGAATGCTCAATTTACTTTTTTGGTGGTATCCAGAATTAAAAAGTATCCTGGTCCCGAAACTGGATACTTCTGCGCAAGATATACGCCTCTCTATGGCACTCTTTTTCATCTTAATTGCCGTAATGCTAGCATTGGGTCTGGAGTTAGCCTTGGGTGCGTTTATTGCCGGTATAGCCATCTCAGCATTCTTTCACCACGAAAAAGAACTTGAAGATAAGATGTCCAGTTTAGGCTTTGGGTTTTTAGTTCCCCTCTTCTTTATCCATGTAGGCGCATCTTTTGATCTGGAAGCACTTCCATTGGAAGGTGTGGTTTCGGGAGCACTTCTTATTACTGTATTGATGATCGTTTCCAGACTGTTTGCGGCAATTGTATTGAAGGGGATCAGTGGAACAAAAGATGCTATACTGATAGCTCTTTCACTCTCTATGCCACTAACCTTGCTTGTCGCTGTTGCAACGATCGGTTATGACACTAAGTTATTGGATCTGTTGACCTATTATCAACTTATCCTGGCAAGTATTTTTGAAATTTTAATCTCTATGACCCTTATTAAGATATTGAAAGCAAACAACCTTAGGGCCACAAAAAACCAATAGAAGTAAAAGAGACTACTCTTCTCTTCTCATCTCTTGTATCGCTTCCCAGTATGCCATATCTGCTGCATCTTTAGCTTCTTGTGCTTCACGTGTAGCATTGATATCAGCGATCGTCTTACTTTCAGTTTTCTCTGGGGCTGCTTTTGTTTGTTCTGCGACCACTACTTCAGCTGCTTCTTTCTCTTTGGCTTCTTTTGCAAGCTTCTCAGCTCTCTGTTTTTCATAGGCTGCAACTTCTAGCGCTTCTTGTTCTTTTGCTTTTTCTAATGCTTCTTCTTCAGCACTTTTCTGAGCCAACACTGCTTCTTCTTTTTGGATACGTGCTTCTTCTGCTTTTTGCGCGGCTAGTGCTTCAGCCTTCTTTGCCTCTTCAGCTTTTTTTACTTCTTCAGCTTTCTTTGCTTCCGCTGCTATTTTAGCCTCTTCGGCTTTTTTAGCTTCTTCTTTTCTTTTGGCTTCAGCAACAGCTTCTTTTCTAATAGCCTCAGCTTTGTCCTCTTCTGCCTCTTTTTCCTCTGTCACTGCAGGTTCAGGCGTATCGATCTCATCATCCTTGACTTCTTCATCCTTAAGTTCTTCATCCTCATCATCCAAGAACTCATCATCTGATCCAGCCGCTTCTCTCAAATCTGAAATAAACGAATGTGCATCTTTATCAATGTCTCTAAACCCAGAGGCATTCCCACTTACAAATAATAACGCGATTCCTATCCATAGATACTTTTTCATACTTTACTCCTTAGGTTCTAATTGTTTTAATTCAAAATACTCTTTTTGAAGTCGTTGATTTTCAACTTTCAATATTTTCTCTTCAAGAGATAAGCCTTGTTTCTTCTCTTTTAACTGATTGAGAACAGTTAAGGAGTTTTCCCCATAGATCAAGACACCGACATAGATACCAAAAAGAAGGATACCCAGTACCGTCACCAAAAAAGCTTTTAGTGAAAGTCCGGCAATACCCCCTCCTTTTCTCGAATCTGTCATATACTATACCATAATTACTTTGTAAAAAGTGAGGCACCTAGATACTCAAACTGCCCAAGTTCCGCTTCGATCTCAAGCAATCTATTGTATTTAGCGATTCTGTCACTTCTCGCAGTTGACCCCGTTTTGATCTCACCGGTATTCAATGCCACAGCAAAGTCTGCGATGAAAGTATCTTCACTTTCACCTGAACGGTGAGACATGACACAGGTATACCCACTTCTTTGTGCAAGTCTTACTGTCTGCATCGTTTCAGAAACCGTTCCGATCTGATTTGGTTTGATCAAAATAGAGTTTGCAATATCTTTTTCAATACCTTCTGCCAAGATAGCTACATTCGTTACAAAAAGGTCATCACCTACAAGTTGTACTTTATCTCCAAGTACGTCAGTCAATTCTTTCCATCCTGCCCAGTCATCTTCACCCAAACCATCTTCGATAGAAACGATAGGGTACTTCGCACACATATCAGCATAATATGCTGTAAGTTCAGAACTTGTGATCTCTCTATCTTCAGATTTCAACACATATAGCCCCTCATCGTTAAGAAGCTCACTTGCAGCAACGTCTAAAGCAATAGCGATCTGTTCTCCAGGTTTATACCCTGCTTTTTCAATCGCTTCCATGATGACCTGAATAGGCTCTTCATTGCTCTTAAGATTCGGTGCAAAACCACCTTCATCTCCAACTGCGGTACTTTCACCCATACCGTCAATGATCTTCTTAAGGTTATGATAGACTTCAGCACATGCTCTTAATCCTTCTGAAAATCTGTCAAATCCTACTGGCATGACCATATATTCTTGAAAATCAACAGAATTGTTCGCATGCTCTCCACCATTGATGATATTAAGCATTGGAACAGGCATTACTACTGCATTTGCTCCCCCAAGATAACGATAAAGAGGCATACCCATGCTCTTAGCCGCTGCACGTGCTACCGCCATAGAAACACCAAGTACTGCATTGGCACCCATATTGCCATAATTCTCAGTACCATCTACCTCTTTCATCACAAGATCAACTTCGGCTTGGTTAAAAGGACTGAGCCCCACTAGCGCATCACTGATAGGACCATTTACATTTTCACATGCTTGGAGTACACCTTTACCCATATACCTGTCACCACCATCTCGAAGTTCAAGTGCTTCACGCTTACCTGTACTCGCACCGCTAGGCACGATAGCACTTTCAACTGTACCGTCACTCAAACTTACTGTTGCTCTTACCGTAGGATTTCCTCTACTATCCATTACCTCTGTTGCTACGATCTCATCGATAAAAATCATCCATATCCTTTGTATACATTTACTATTTTACATATGTCTATTATTCTATCGAAATTTACCCTATACTTAAATGAGAATCAGGATACAAAATAGAATTAATGCTGTGTCTACAATGATGTTTTGATATTTTAAATTTGTGACATGATGAAAAAGTGTTATGAGTAAGAGATATGAGGTATATAAAATGCATATAAAGCACCTAGTGCGGTCTAGGTACTTTATGCTAAGGTATTTAGAATTAAGCTTCGTTCATTTCACTCTCATCTACAGCGAGACCTTCCCCAAAACCAAGTGCTTCCTTGATCTTGCCTTCTATCTCTGCCATCATTTCAGGGTTTTCTTTGATAGTGATCTTTGCATTCTCTTTACCCTGACCCAATTTTTCGCTGCCATAACTGAACCATGCACCTGATTTGTCTACAATATCCATTTTCACACCATAGTCGATAAGCTCTCCTACAAAAGAGATCCCCTCACCAAACATAATGTCAAACTCTGCCTGTCTAAATGGCGGAGCCACTTTATTTTTTACCACTTTTGCTTTGACACGGTTACCTATAGAAGATTCACCTTGTTTCAATGTCGCGATACGACGTACGTCGATTCTTACTGAACAGTAAAACTTCAATGCATTACCACCTGTTGTTGTCTCCGGTGAACCATACCCCATTGTTCCGATCTTCATACGTATTTGATTAATAAAGATCACGGTTGTGTTAGTCTTATGCAAAATGGCAGTAAGTTTACGCAAAGCTTGAGACATAAGTCTCGCCTGCAGTCCAACATGTGTATCACCCATGTCTCCCTCTATTTCACTTTTTGGTGTAAGGGCAGCAACAGAGTCAACAATGATCAGGTCAACTGCACCTGATCTTGCCAAAGTCTCAAGAACGTCAAGAGCCTGCTCACCAAAATCTGGTTGTGATACCAAAAGGTTATCGGTGTCTACGCCTAAGTTTTTAGCATAGACTACATCCAGGGCATGCTCTGCATCTATAAAGGCGCAGACCATATCTTTTTTCTGTGCTGAGGCGATCGTCTGCAGTGCAAGTGTTGTTTTACCTGATGACTCTGGACCATAGATCTCTATGATACGTCCTTGGGGTATACCTCCGATCCCTAAAGCCATGTCTAAACCAAGGGAACCTGTTGAAATAGATTCAATAGGTTCAAACTCCTTATCTCCAAGTCTCATTAGAGTACCTTTACCAAATGACTTATCGATCTGCTTGATCGCCATATCCAGTGCTTTTTGTTTGTTCGCGTCCATTGCCATTGTCATATCCTTAACCTTAATGTTGAATTCTAGCACCATTCTAATACGTTTAGAACATAAGTGACAAAAATATGTCAAATTGACATGTTTTTTATAAAATTCATTAAAAAGTTACCACAAATAGAAACAATGATAAAATACATTTACATTAAATAAGTGAGTACATAGCCGATGAACCCTATACAATTAGCCCATTCCCCCGATGCAGATGATATCTTTATGTATTTTGCCATTAAATTTGGCTGGGTTGACACCAAAGGGTATACTTTTGAAAACATTGGACTGGACATTGAAACACTCAATGTAGAAGCACTTAAAGGTACCTATGATGTATCTGCAATAAGTTTTGGCATGTACCCACTCATCAAAAATGAATATGCCCTGCTTCGTACAGCGGTTAGTTTCGGTGAAGGATATGGGCCTAAGCTCATCCGACGAAAAGAGAAGAAACTCAAGCGTAATTTTAAAGTAGCACTCTCAGGGAAATATACAACCAATGCTATGCTTTTCAGGATCTATTATCCTGAGGCAAGGCCAGTCTATATGGATTTCCTCGAAATCGAAGAGGCTGTTGTTTCAGGCAAGGTAGATGCTGGCGTCCTCATCCATGAATCGATCTTGGATTTTGATGAAAGTCTGGAAGTGGAAAAAGAGATATGGGACATTTGGGTAGAATTAGCAGGAGAGGGACTGCCCCTGCCTCTTGGTGGTATGGCAATACGAAGAAGCTTACCGTTAACCCGTGCGATAGAGATAGAGAATATTCTGATAGAAGGTGTTAAAGTAGCTAACGCTAGAAAAGAAGAACTTTGTGCAAAACTTGAGGCAGACAGTCTTGTGCGTATCTCTGATGAAATGCTTAAAAAATATCTTGATATGTATGCGTCTGATGAGTCTGTTGAACTCTCTACACTACAGCTTAAAGCACTCGATAAACTATATGACATTGGCTTTCAACATGGTCTATGGGAGTCACCTATCAAAACGGAAGCGTATTTAATTCCTAAAGAGTACGAAGCATTACGGAACAGTTAAATGTTTTTTAAAACCATAGACTTTTCCAAATACTCCAGTATCAAGGTTGGGCAACCTACACAGGTACTGATGATAGAAAAGGATGACAGTATCCCTTCTGACAGATACCTCATCGGCGGAGCAAATAACCTGCTTGTTTCACCTCATCCACCTCCACTTATGATGCTCTCCAAAGACTTTGCCACGATCACACAAGATGAAAACATGTTAACCATTGGAGCAGCGATGCCTACAGGGCGTATCGTCTCCTTTGCCAAAAAACACAACATTGCAGGATTTGAGTTCTGTGCCAAGCTTCCTGGAACACTTGGTGGAATGCTTGCGATGAATGCAGGTGTCAAAACCTATGAAGTATTTAATATTTTACACTCCGTTAAGATCAACGGTGAGTGGGTTTTATCTCAAGACATAGAGCATGGTTACCGTTTTGCCAAGCTGGAAGGTATCGCTACGCATGCAAGATTTGAGATACACAATGGTTTCAGTCAGACATTATTAGATGAGTTGCTGAATCTGCGCTCCAATCAACCTCATGAACCAAGTGCAGGTTCAGCATTTAAAAATCCTGAAGGTGATTATGCAGGTCGTCTTATTGAAGCAGTTGGGCTGAAAGGTAAAAGAGAAGGTCAGATGCAATGGAGCACCATGCATGCCAATTTCTTAGTCAATTTGGGTGGGGGAACCTATGAGGAAGCCAAGTCTTTGATAGACTTAGCAAAAAATGAAGTTAGAAATAGATTTGATATAATATTAATAGAGGAAATTAAAATCCTCTAAAAGAAAACTTATTTTACGGTTTCAGACCCAGAGAAGATATAACCCTCACCTAAACAACGTACACATCTAACATAATTACTTTCACTTGACTTTCTCTTATACTGCATTGCATCTGCCGGATAAACAACATAATATCTGTTCTCGGTTGTTGGCGTAGAGGTCCAAAAGTCTGAACCACGATGGTAGACAAACGGGTTATGTTGTGGTGCATGTACGCCTGCAAGCTCATCTGCTGTTGGCAGTCTCCAATCATTGTACCCGCCATAATTTAGAGAACGGCAGTAATTCATCGCATGTCTGTGTTTACCTGCTTTTGCAACAGAGTGACCACGACTGTAAGCACCGTCTTCAGCATCTGTATAGGCTTGATCTTGCCACATAAGCCCAGCTTCCTGCTGAACATATACTTTGTTTTCTTTACAAGTTTTACTTGATATCTTAGCAACTGGGGAAAGTGTAGCACCTGAATTTCCACCTGCCATAAGCAACGTTGATAGCATAGAAACACATGCTGTTACCAATACTTTTTTCATCTTTTTCTCCTTAGTTATCCAATATTATTCAATATCATAATATAAGATTTATCAATCCTAGCTAAATTTAGCATATTATCTGAAATAATCTAACATTATACCTTGATTATGCATGTATTTCTATTTTTATACCCAGTTCAACAGCACGCCAAAGTTTATCCATCGCTACATTAGGTACAGCCATACATCCTTCTGTCCAATCACGTGAAAGTGTATAGTTGTCACCTCTTCCATCTGCATTCCATTTAGGTTGTCCATGGATCGTAATATATCCTCCCGGGTTAACACCTTGAGCACGGGCCCTTATTTTGTCTGCAGGACTTGGATATGAGATCATAAGTGACTTATAGAGTCTCGAGTCACATTTTTTTCTCACAATCTTATAAGCGCCTTCGGGTGTTCTATAATCACCCGCTTTGACTTTATTTCCACCATTAGCACCACCATTGGCACCTAAAGACATACGGAACTCATCAACAAGTTTACCATCTCTGTACGTATACATCATTCTTTTTTTCTTATAGACAACGATCTTATCTATCTTCTCGCCATGATCGATCTCTGCGCCTCTTGCGAGTTCCCTGATACATTCTTTTGTTGCATAGGGTGTATTATCTAATTTTCCATAATAGGTATTATCTTTACCACAGCCCGCCATAAAAAGTGCTACGGTCAACCCAAGCATACTCAATTTTAATTTCATCTATTTCCTTTTTTTAAAATGTTCAACCCCAATCTTCATTTTGACGTTTAGATTTGTGTTTATCTTTTTTATAAGAGGTACCATTTTTTAATTTTTGTAATCGATTCAGATTACTCATCTCCGCTTCTCTTATATCGGAGAGTTCTTTGTCTGTGAAGACATCCACAAGACATGTTCTTGCATAAATACGTGTGATATAATCTTTTAACTGCTGATGATATTCAGATTCAAGATGTATCTCTTCTTTCGTATCAAACTTCTTTTTAAGCTGTTCAAGTTTCCGCACAAAATCCTCAGCCACTATATTTTCATCTCGAAACATACGAAAGAGGTTTTTGCTTATTTTTTCTAATTCTACTATATATTTTTGGCGATTAAACTTATCGATCTGTTTTTGTGTATATCTCACACCTTGCCCTTATTTTATGATGATCGGCATACCTTCACGTACGGCATACCAGAGTTCTTTCATCGCAGAATTTGTAACGGCCACGCACCCTTGTGTCCAATTTTGAGAAAGGGTATAACTGTCCCCTTTGCCATCTGCATTCCATTTGGGTTGTCCATGAAGCGTTACTGCTCCACCGGGATTGACCCCTCTTTTCGCTGCACTTGCCTTATCTTCTGCACGGGGATAAGAGATACAAAGAGAACGGTAATATTTAGGAGAACAGAGTTTCCTGTGAATAAAGAACTCCCCTTCAGGTGTCCTGTTATCCCCTTGCTGCTGTTTGTGTCCTACAGGATTTTTACCCAAAGAGACAGGCAGTGTGTTCACCACTTCACCGTCCCTGTACAAATACATTGTACGCTCTTTTTTTATCACAACGATCTTATCGATACTTTCACCTTGAGAATAATCCTCAGCCTCCAATAACTCTTCTCTACACTCTTCGAGATTGTATTGGTCCTTAGGAAGATCAGGTTCACCACATCCAGTCAACCATAACAGCATCATAAATCCATAGAGATAATGCATATTCTACCCGTGTCCTTCAAACATTTAATTGATGTATTCTAGCACAAGTTGGATAATGATAAATAAATAAAATTTGAAAATGAACGAAGTGATAAAAAGAGAGGATAAGCACGTTTCTATAACGTGCTTATCTAAAATAAAGAGCAGATTAACACGCTGCCTTAGCTGCAGCTAACGCTTCTTCATAGTTTGGTTCTTCAGTAATTTCAGGAATCACTTGCTTATAAGTAACTTTACCATCTTTACCCACAACGAAGATAACTCTTGCCATGATACCAGCTAAAGGACCATCTGCTAAAAGAACACCATAGTTGTTAGCAAAATCTTTGTTTCTGAAATCTGAACATACTTTAATGTTGTCGATTCCCGCTGCACCACACCATCTAGCCGCAGCAAATGGAAGGTCCATAGATACCGTAATAACTTCTACACCGTCAAGACCAGCTGCTTCAGCATTAAATCTTCTTGTCTCTGCATCACATACACCTGTATCAAGTGAAGGTACTGCTACTACCAATTGAACTTTACCTTCGCCACCGATTGTCTCATCTTGAAGCATTGGATCACAGTTTACCACTGTCGTTACCGGAGCTGTGTCACCTACGTTGATTTCTGTACCTGCTAGGTTACATACGATGTCGTTTTTAAATGTTACTGTTGCCATTTTTAATTTCCTTCAAATTAATTTTGTACAAGCATTATCTCTTAAATAAGATAAATTTAGTCTTATTTTTAAAAAAAAGTAAAAATATGTCGCTTAAACGTGCCTATTTTGAATCTATAGGTCTCCATCTTTGGTCACATACCAGGAAGTCTAGGGATCTTTCCTAATTTAGAATAACGACAATAACATCCCCACATCTTTTTCATCCAGTGTCCTACGATCGGCAAGGGGATCATCTTTCCTCCCTTCTCACTTCGGTGTACAAAAGCGGCACCATTCCCCGTGTCCATCACACATAAAATATTGAGATGCTCCATATAACTTTGTTTAGAATCTATATTTTGAATACTATTAAAGATATTATAGGCTACATTCTTGGCCATCACCTCAGCAACATGCCCCTGCTTTGCTCTCCATTCTGGTCCCATAAGCGCGGCAGAGTCCCCGATAGCATAGATACCTTCATATCCCTCTATCTCATTATACTCATTGGTAACAACATACCCAGCATCACTCAATGGCAATCCCGACTCTTTAAGTATGCTATGACCCGTCCCTGCTGAAATGAACATCGTTAGATCGGATTCTAGTTTTGTCTCATCTTCAAAACAGATACCGTCTGCTTCAAAATGGGTGATCTTGGAACCAATTTTTTTATGGATATTCGTCATCTTGAACATCTTGTCCATCATGACCAACGCTTTTTCACCCATCTTTTGTCCGGGTTTTTCCATCGGAGCAAAAAAAGTAAGTTCAAATTTGTCACGCAGACCTTTTTTCTTCAAATAGGTGTCTACATTAAAGAGCACTTCAAATGCTGGTCCACCACGTACAGCAGAAGTATCTTTGGGATTCCCGCCAAATCCCATGGCGATCTTTCCTTCCTTCTTCTGAATAAGCGCATCTAGACGTGCATAAAGTGCCGTAGCCTCTTCAGGCTTTCCACAGATGCTAAGGGTGTGTTCCATTCCTTTATGTTGCATCTTATCCTGCCCTAGTGCCACAACGATATAGCTATACCCCTCTAAAATACGGCCACTTTGCAAAGTCACTTTTTTTGACTTAGCTTCAAACGCTTCTACGGGATCTACAATAAGCTCAAATCCATGCTTCATTGCAAGTTTATCTAAGGGGATAGAAACATCTTCTCTTGTCACTTCTCCTGTGGGTATCCAGATAGAAGTAGGATAGATATAAAAATAGTCCCTGTCACTGACCAGAGTGACATCTAGATCTTGTTTTCTAAGGTATATCGCAGCTTCAACTCCGGCAAAACCACCACCTAACACCAATACATTACTCATATCCTCTCCTGCTACTTAAATACGCCTATGTGTTCTTTTGTCTCTAACGCATCTGATACAGTTGAATTGGCGATCAATATGCCATAGATAGCCCCAATCAATAATCCCGAAAGAATCACGATCCACACCGTCAATCTCTTTTCGGTGCTTCCTTTTGCCTTATAGTCCTCTATCTTATCAAGTGTTGGTTCTGTATGATTCAAAGTTTCTCCTTATTTCTTCACTAAGTCTGCACGAGGATAGAAGAACACCTGTTCTCTTTCAACCATAATTTTCTCTTTATCCTCTGTAGCATACGCTCTAATGAGTATAGGTATTGGAACATCTTTTCTTGCATTATTCGCAAGTTGTTCTTTTGTTTCCAAAACGACCACTTTTTTCTTTTTCTGTCCTGCACCCAACTTAAATGGCTCTGAAGGACGCTTGATCGTAATTTTATCATTTCCTACAATTTCAAAGTAATAAGTATGCTCTTTTCTGTCTGTATTGGCAAACATGAAAATATAGTCATTCTGTACTGTACCATTGTCCAGTACTTTATAAAGTCTTTGCCCTTTGTTAATATTTAAAAGCATATGTTCTTTTTTACTTCCCATTACAAACAGGGTAACAAGTACGATTGCAAGCACAGTAAAATATGCGATCACCTTTCCTCTAAAATAGTTTGTTTTACCTTCATGACGAAGTGTCTCTTTTTCACTTGACCACTGCACCAAACTTGGCTTTCCTAAAGCACCCATGACTGAAGTACATGCATCTACACACTCTAGACAGTTGATACACTCAAGCTGAAGTCCTTTACGGATATCGATATGTGTCGGACATACGGTTACACAGGATTCACAAGTGTTACATTCTGCAGTACTGTCTACCTTTAGTAACTCTTTATAGTTGCTGAATTTCTTCTCCCTCTCGTATCCATGTCCTTCATAAATATCACCGCCACGTATAGGGTCATAGACTGCCATAATGGTATCATCATCATAAAGTACTGACTGTACACGGCTGTAAGGACAGATATAGACACAGAAGTTCTCTTTTATCAGTACCACATCCACGATGAGGAAGAGTGCAGCTACAACCCACATACCTACCAAGAGCATATGTTCACTCGGATTTGACAAGTATGCTAAGAAATCTTCTGGCGGAACGAAAAACCACAAGAAGTTCGCTGCAGCAACAAATGCCAGTACAGACCAGAGAAGCACTGCAATGGCCAACTTAATTTTATTTTCCATCTTAGACATATCAGGGTCTTTTTGTTTGTTTTTGATCTTTTTACGAAGCCCTAAAAGCTTCGTTTCGATCAAGTCTCTATAGATCACACGGAAGATTGTCTGCGGACAAGCCCATCCACACCATGCTCTACCACCAACTGCAGTCACGGCAAAGATCCCTAGGAAAAGAAGCATCAGCAGGAATGGCATCAAATAGAGCTCTTGCATATCAAAAGCTACTCCAGCCAAATGTAATTTCTTTTGGTCAAAACTGAGCAAAAAGAGATGATTTCCATTGATTGTGATCCATGGCGTAACTATTGCTATGAGTGTAGCGATCAGATAGACCCAGTATCTTCTTATACGGTAGGGTACCCAACCTTTTAAATACTCTTTTGCTTTATTTTTTTTCTTTCCCTTCTCCGGGAGACATTGTTCTTGTTTTATTGCAGTTTCCATCTATGATACCTTCTGTTTTTTTTCTTCTTGATTCTCTTCAAATGGACAGATCAATACTGTATTGTCCATACCTCTAGTTTCATTGGCTTTGTGCATCTCTATCCAGGAGCCTTCTATCAACTCTTTGATCCCACGAGACTCAATGTAATCTTTCAATGAACTTCGACTCACATCCAATTCTCTGGCGATGGCACTTACACTCATCCCTTCACCCAAATAGTTGATGATCTCTCTTTGGTACACATCAAATTTAGAGCTTGACTTGCTTCCTTTTGGACGTCCAATATGATTTGTTTTTTCTTTTTCCTCTTGTCTTAGCTCATTTAACAAAGGGAAGATCTCCACCATATTGGTCTCTTTGTTCATAACCATATTCGAATCTGCGATCCAAAGATTCACATTATGACTTAACATGCAGTTTATCACCTTGATCAACTCTTCTACCTTATCGCTTAAGACGAATAGGGAAGAGACGACAACAGTATTGCCATCTTTCATCGTTTTCAAAAATTCCTCAAACTCCTTTCTTTCATCCAAAAGAAGGTTTTTCGTAGCATATTCAACTACTTCTTTTTCAATTTTGAGTGCTTTTTTTAATGAAAAGGAAAGAATATCACTTTGCTGTTTTGTCAAATGCGGAAACTCTGGTACTTGTCTCATATATGCATAAACCATATTACTCCTTTATAATTTTCATTATCTTATCTTATCTGATGATTAAAGTCAAGTAAAATTATACTATTTTCGTCATTTTATCTATTTTTATCGTCATATCTTCTTTATTTATCTCTATTTTATGTTAAAATGCGCCTAACGCATAACTAAAGTATAAGGACAAAATGTGAACCTTACACATCTAGACGAACAAAATAAACCAAAGATGGTCGATGTCTCAGACAAAGATAATACAACCCGTGTTGCTACCGCAAGCGGCATTATAGAAGTAGGCCAGAGAGCATTTGATGCCGTTGTCGCAAATACCGCTAAGAAAGGTCCCGTTCTGCAAACCGCGGTTATAGCTGCCATTCAAGGAACAAAACAAACCTCAACACTGATTCCTATGTGTCATCCGCTGATGCTGACATCTGTTAAAACGGATGTAGAAGAACTCCCGGAACTTCCAGGTTTCAAACTGACCGTAACAGCTAAACTAAATGGACAAACAGGTGTAGAGATGGAAGCACTTACCGGCGTAAGTGTCGGATTACTCACGATCTACGATATGCTCAAAGCCATAGACAAAGGCATGATCATTAAAAATGTTCAACTGGAAAATAAATCCGGTGGCAAGAGTGGCGATTTTACTCGCGCACAAGATTAAATAGGAAAAGCCATGATCTTAGATGACAACACACCTCAAAAACCCAAAATAGAATATCCGACCCAATGGGGATTTAAACTGATCGGAAGAGACAAAGAAGCACTTTTAAGATGTATCAAAGAAGCGATGGGAGAGAAAGAGCACCTATGTTCTTTAGGAAACGCATCAAGAACAGGCAAATTTCACACCTACAATGCCAGTTGTATCGTAGAGACAGAAGAAGAGAGAGACCGTATCTTTAAATACTGCCAGGATCATGATGATGTAGAGATGGTGATCTAATTCACCTTATCCTTTAAGTTTGTGCAGCATCTTGTCTGCACTCAGGCTCACCAACATAGAGACGATGACATACGCCAGGAAAAAATAAAGTCCCATTTCAACTTCTGCACGACTTATATCTCCTTTATTGGCTGTAAGATAGACTAAAAATACCGCTACGACAAAAACGTCCACCATCGACCACTTTCCTATCATCTTGAAAAATGTAATGATACCGTGAGCAAAGCGACTTTCCATAAATATAGACACAACAAGCAAAGAGAATACTTTCAATACAGGAACCACAACAGAAAAGAGCAGTATCACCACTGCAACGATAATATCACCGGTTTCCCAAAGTTTAACTATGGAGCCTATGACACCCTTGGACTCAAAAGAGAGAACAATGTCGCCCAAATACTCCACTTCTTTATGAATGGTGACCATTAAAATAGGTGTAATAAGTCCAAGTACAAGCGTCATCATCGCAGCAATAGATCCAAACATCGTAAATGTTCGTAGGGAAATAGGGAAGGAGAAGAGCAGGAGTAGTACCAAAAGAGCCATGAAATAAAAAGTATTCTCTTGTGCTTTTACCATCGCTGTTTCTTGTTTTTCACGCACCTGGTCAAGTTTCATCTTTAGTTCATCATCATAAAGATCACCAAACAGACTTTTGGCAAACTGCTCAAGTTTTAAACTTGCCTGTTGTCCTGCATCCTGATAAGAGACCAACTCCGTGGTAGCATCCTCATAAAGTATCGCATGTTTATATGCTTTGACCCCAAAGAAGACCATAAATCCCATTATCACGACCAGTGCAATATAAAGTATCGATTGTATTAATTTTTTCATACCAAGATTATACCTTAAGCTGTGTTAGACTCAATGTGCTACTTCAAAATAGACTAATAACGTTTTTTGAAAAAAGTTGTCATTGTCATCACTCACTATCACATAGCGATGTTTTCCTACTTTAGCCAACCCTTCAAAATTGTCTATATTCCACCCTTGGTGGGTATTCATCTTAAGTACTCGTTCACTTTTGCACATCTGCTTCTTGTTCATACACCCACTAAGATAGACCTTCTTCAGTGTAATCACCAAAGGATTCAAAAGTCCGGTAAATGAACGTTCCATGACCAATAGGTTACCATCATCCATTACTTCCATGGCAACCACTGCACTTTTACTTTCCGCTTCTGCTTTAAAGTGCCATTTGTTCCCGTTTAATGCATAGATCGTTTGCTCTTTTTTATGTTTATACTTAAGCGGCCACTCTGCTGCAGTAAGCAGTCCATGTTTGGGATGCCAGGTTAATGCCTCTAAGGATTTATTACGGCTTCTGTAATTTTCAGGATCTCTCAGTTTTTTAGGAAGCGTATACGCTTTGACCATTCTTCCTTTTTGGTCAAATTTTCCTATTTTTGCTCTACCTTCAAAAGAGGCATAGAGCTCTCCTTTGTTATTGATTGTCAAACCTTCACTGTCTCGACGCCATCTTTTAAACTTTTTGCCACTGTTTTTGACCAACGCTACACTACGCATCGCTTTAAGTGTTTCTATCTTATCTGAAAACAGTGCATCAAAAATGAAGAGTTTTCCCTCATCACTGACAAAATAGAGTCTGTTTTTATTCTGATCATAGGCCAGGTCTGAAATTTCAGAGAATTTCAATCCGTCTATGGTTTTAAAGAGAAGTATTTTCTGATCTAAAAGCGTTATTCCATTAAACTGAGTGGTATTTAAAGTAGGCGCTATTTGCGTATTGAGTATCTCTCCGTGAAGCAGCCTTAGAAAAACTGCAAGGAAAAGAACTATTTTCATTTTTCTTTAATGTCTTCTTTGAAGAAATAGACCATAATAAGTATCCACACCACAGCCAAGTCTATAGCAACATCTGCAAAGTTAAACACTGCAAAATTAAATCCGCAATGCCATGCGACATAATCCACTACGCCTCCATGCACAAAACGATCATAGACATTCCCCAGGGCACCACCTATAAGTAAGCCCACAGGAAAAGCATAACGCTTTATATACCCCTCGATAAAGACAAAGAAAAGAATACCCAAAATGAGCAATGCCTGGATCCATTTTAGATACGGTCCAAGAAAAGCGAACATTGAAAACGCTACACCTTTATTGTAATGCAGTGCAAGGTCTATACACTCTCCCGCACGGTAATACCCTTCAACAAAAAGGGATTTAATATTCTGATCGATGATAAATGTACCTAAAAGTACAAGAAAAAAGACAGCAAAGGCTCTCATCAGGCCAACGCACCTTTAAAGAATGTTTTACACTCTTCCATCATCTCTTCAAGTTTTTCTTCATCTTTTCCTTCAAGCAAAAGACGGATCTTATTTTCTGTACCTGAATATCTGAAAAGATGTCTCATGCCCAAACTTTCCACCTTTTCTTTTAGTGCTTCAAGTCCCTCAATCGTATCAAACGCTCTTTTTTCTTCCACCAACAGATTCACTAAAAGCTGCGGATACGATTCATAAGGGTTAAATACTTCACTTGCTTTTTTATCTGTCTCTACAAGATAGGCTAATGCCTGCAGTGCACTGGTGATACCGTCCCCTGTTTTGGCAAAATCTGAGAAGATCACATGTCCGCTCTGCTCACCCCCGAAGTTCATACCGTTTTCTTGCATCATCTCTACAACGTTCTTGTCACCTACCGCAGAACGCTGAAGAGACAGCCCTTGAGAATGCAAGTACTCATCCAGACCTTGGTTACTCATCACGGTAGCTACCATACCATTCCCCTTGAGCGTATCATGGTTCTTAAGGTGTACCGCCAATACTGCCATTAGCTTATCTCCATCCACCACATCACCTTTTTCATCGACCATGACAAGTCTATCTGCATCACCATCCAAAGCGATACCCACATCTGCACGTGATTCCAAAACTATTTTTGCCAAATTCTCTGGGTGCATAGCACCGCACCCTTCATTAATGTTAAATCCGTTAGGCTTATCCCCTATCACCACAACATCTGCACCAAGTTCCTGCAATACAGTAGGTCCCACAATGTACCCTGCACCATTGGCACAATCTATTACTACCCTTTTCCCTGCCAATGTAAGTGGTTTAGGGAAAGAGTTCTTAATATGTACAATGTACCGACCGATCACGTCATCGATACGTTTAGATTTTCCTATACTCTTGTCCATCACTTGTGCTTTAGTGATCGCAGTATCATCTTCAAATATCGCTTCGATCTCTTCCTCTTTCTCACGGTTCAGTTTATTCCCCTCGCAATCAAAGAACTTTATCCCGTTGTCATAATAAGGATTATGGCTGGCCGATATCATAATACCCGCATCACAACGCATATTTTCAGTCAAAAAGGCGATGGCAGGTGTAGGCATAGGACCTATCTGTATCACATCAAACCCTACAGCCGTAAGTCCAGAGACGATAGCGTTTTCTATCATATAGCCACTTCGTCTGGTATCTTTTCCTACTAAAATTTTTTTCGTTTTTGCAAATTGTTTAAAATAGATACCTGTCGCCATCGCCAAACGCATTGCACTGACCGCACTTACTTTCTTTCCTGCTTTTCCGCGTACGCCATCTGTTCCAAAAAGTGTCACAATATTTTCCTTTAGGGTGCTTCACTGTCCCTGTGTTCTAGTGGCTCCATTTTAACGCAAATTAGATTAACTTTCCTCACAATATTCTCCTGTAAGCCATGCAATTTCATAAGCCATAGCCTTAAATTAATAAATCTTTAATCTTTTTTTGGCTATTATTCGCGAACTATTTTCACTCTAATTAATTGAGTAATAACAAGATACCTATAAAGGAAACAACATGGCACACCATAAATCAGCAAAAAAACGTATTTTGCAAACTGCTGTAAGAACTGAAAGAAACAGATATTACAGAACGAGAATCAAAAACATCACTAAAGCCGTACATGAAGCAGTAGCAGCAGCAGACAAAGCAGCAGCAGCAACAGCATTCGCAACAGCTAACAAACAAATCCACTCTCTAGTAAGCAAAGGTTTCATCAAGAAAACAACTGCTGCTAGAAAAGTAAGCCGTCTTCACAAAATGGTAAACGCTATCGAAGCTGCATAAGCAGTCTCGATACACCCTCACTCAAACCCCAATCTAACATAAAGAACACATATGTTCAAAGAAAAACTTCAACCTTTCATAGACAGACACAATGAGATAAGTGAACTCTTAAGTTCTCCAGATATTGCTAGCGATATTAAACGTATGACTGATCTTAGTAAGGAGCAGTCAGACCTTAATGCACTGGTAGAAAAAGCAAACCTCTACATTGAAACAGCTGATGCCATAGAAGAGAACAAAGAGCTTTTAGGTGATGCAGAGCTTGGTGATCTTGCAAAAGAAGAACTTGCCGAACTTGAACCTATGCTGCCAGCCCTTGAAGAAGAGATCAAGATACTTATGATCCCTTCAGACAAGAATGATGACAAAAACATTTTCCTTGAACTGCGTGCAGGAGCAGGAGGAGATGAGAGTGCTCTTTTTGTCGCTGATGTTTTCAGAATGTACACCCGTTATGCAGAACAGATGGGATGGAAGATAGAGCTTGTCAGTACCAATGATGGAACTTCTGGCGGATACAAAGAACTTATCGCCCAGATAAAAGGTGACGGTGTCTATTCTAAACTCAAATATGAAGCCGGAACACACCGTGTTCAACGTGTTCCAGATACAGAGACACAAGGACGGGTACATACTTCAGCTATCACTGTTGCTGTCATTCCTGAAGTGGATGATGTAGAGATAGACATCAAGCCAAATGAGATTAAAATGGATGTATACCGTTCAAGTGGTTGTGGTGGTCAGTCAGTCAATACCACTGATTCTGCTGTACGTTTAACGCACATTCCAACGGGTATTGTTGCAGCCATTCAAGATGAAAAATCTCAACACAAGAACAGAGACAAAGCGATGAAGGTTCTTAAAGCAAGAGTCTATGAAGCAGAACTCCAAAAACAACTTGATGAGACTTCAAGCCAAAGAAAACTTCAGGTAGGTTCAGGTGACCGTTCTGAAAAGATCAGAACATACAACTACCCGCAAAACAGACTTACGGATCACCGTATAGGATTGACACTCTACGCTTTGGATGATATCATGAACAACGGTAACCTAAAGTTGGTGGTAGACCCTCTTATCGCTCATGCACAAACAGAAGCTATCAAAGAAGCAGGTCTCTAAACCATGGTGACATTTGAACAGCTCAAAAGTGATAATGACCTAAAAGAGGTGATTAAAACGGCTTTTGATGCAGACCTTGCACTGTCTGGTGCCTGGGGCTATACACAAGAGCTGGCTACTGTTATTGAGTCTGCAGAGGTACCGCTTTCTCAACTGGAGCATATGCTAGCCTCCATGCGTAGCTACATCGAGATGAATATGACCCTTCCACCAAAAGATCGCTATGGAAGTATCAATCTCAATGAAACACATAGAGAACAAATAAATGTTGGTAATCTTGTCTACGATAAAGTGACCTACGAGATCACAGCCATGAAGGAAGAACTCTATACTGCATTTATCAATGAGTATAAAGAGGGATTAGGCAAAGAAGATTTTGATATCACTGAACACTTCGATCAAAGAAAAAAAGCGACGATCAACAGAAGTGAAACATACTGGTTTGAGGTACATCAAACACTCTGATCCTCTACTCTTACATTTAACTTCTAGTTTACAATACTCTATACATTTTATCATTTCTTTATATATACTCATACCATTATATCGATTACATGCACTGCACTTCCAGCCTTATAAAAGAAAAGTAAAAGTGTAATTCTAGAGAAAGTTTATTGATATCAATGTTTTACGGGAAATAAAAAGGAGTTAAAATTAAACGATACACTCCATAGAGTACATGGTTTGACCTTAGACTCTCTATCCGACCCTAAGGGCCGGTATAGATAGGTTAAATCATTATTTGATTTTTTTGTCTTCAGTAACAGTGTTACCTTTAAGGTCTGTCCATGTGATCTCAACTTTATCACCTGCTGCAGCACCTTTAAAACTAAATTTAAACTGTGGGTTTTTAGACCAGAACTGGCTTGTAGATACATCGTATACTACTTTCCCGTTCGCTTTTGCAGTAATGTGTGTGATGAAGTTTGCATCAACACCTTTTTTCTTTGCTTGATCATATGTAAGCATGTCATGTTTTGCCATTACTTTTACATTAGTTACATCGCCTTTAAGCTTTGCTTTTATTTTCATATTACCCATGATATTCCTTTTTCTTTCTATTTCTGTTTATATGTATTAAGTTTTAAGACCTAATCTAGCTGGTTGAGGGAAAGGATTAACCTTCACATCCACCAAGAGCAACTTCTAGTGTCACATTACCTACATAGAACTTACCATCTGTACCTTCTACGATCGCAGTGATTGTACCAGATTTTTTCATTTTGATTTTCATCATATAATCCACGATTCCACCTTCTGGTACATCAAATACACATACAGTAGCTTCTGGGTTCGCATCTTGGAAAAGAGCTACAGTTTTAGCATCGATATCAGATTTTACAGTTACAGGGATCGCTCCACCGTTACTTGCTACTTTTGGTGCTTTTACAGTTACACCTTTTTCTTCTGGTTTAATATCACCATAAAGTGCTTTAATTGAATCAGCAACAGTATGTGCCGTCCATGTATCAGGCTTAGTCGCTCTAAAATCAATTGCAGACAAACTTGCTGGTAATACAGCAGCTGCAACTACACTTAAACTCATAAATTTTCTTCTATCCATTTTATTTCCTTTGTATATAACTTAGATAAAAGGCTGACTCTGCCAACCTAATATCTTATTTTACTAAAATATTGTGTAATAATTGTGATAATTCACGCTTATTTACTTGCATTGATCATATAATCAACAATTTCGTTCATCTGTGCATCAGTAAGATCCATTGCACCACCTTTTGGAGGCATACCGTTAAGACCATTGATCGCATTAGTATAAACTTGATCTATACCTTTCTCAAGTGCCGCAGCCCATGCTGCTTTATCACCTACTGCAGGTGCTCCCATTGAATCTGTTTCGTGACATACCTTACAACTTGCATCATATGCAGCTTGACCTGGAGCGATCACAACATCACCTGTTACTTCAGGTAATGATTTTTCGCCAGTTAATGGTGGGTTAAAGTCAGTCAGAGCAAATCCGATTCTCTGTACTTCAGGCTCACCCTCAAAACAATCTTTCATACATCTAACACCATTACCATAGTTCAATGGATTATTAAAGTATGCACGTGCATTGTCCGGACCTTTTGGTCCATTGATATCTGGTTCAAAACCATCAACATTCGGCATTACGATCTTTAAGAACTTTTCTCTGTCAAGAACATATTCATCATCTACTAGTTCACCATCAATCTTCATTTCATTGATATTAAGGATATATGCAGACACTGCATACACTTCATCATCAGTCAATGACAATGGTGCTTGGTGAGGCATACCAGTTTTAATGTACCACCACAATGTACTTGCATATGGCCAGTTCGAACCAAATACACGCTGAGGACCGTCAGAATCCGGATCAGTTCTTTGATTCATAAGTGTCTTCTGCATCTTATATGCATTACCAGCTGTGAGTCTCGGGTAAAGTCCAGCACCTGCACCAAAGTCACCGTGACAAGATAGACATTTTGTTTCATAGACCTCATCACCATCTTCTACAGAACCTGAACCTTCAGGAAGACCTGTACCGTCTGGCATAACATCGATATCCCAAGCAGCCTGCTCATTTGCAGTTGCTGTTTTACCTTTGTTGAATGGTGTTTTATGTGCTTCTTCATTTACATGGTATGCACCTGTTTTACCGTTAACGACAGGGTAAATCACCCCACCATCAATGACCAATTTACCATTCTCATATGTGTTCTTAACAGTATCTGATAACTGTTGATGTAATGGGCCTACTGCATCGATCTCTCTTTTAGTGAAACCTTCTGTACTCATTGGCATAGTTGTTACTGCCGGTGCATTACTTTTTGATTCCGCTGTATCTTTTGTACCATTCGATGCATTACAAGCAGTTCCCAAAAATACTACCGATGCAAGTAAAGTACTTGCAACAATTTTTTTATGATAAGATTTGTACATTTGTAACCTCTCCTTTCGCATCTATTTCCCATGTATGAATACCATTTCTATGGTAAACACCTTCGATTCCTACAGCAGCTCTTTCATTTTTAACTGATGGTTGGATATGTCCTGCATCATCTGCTGCACGTGAACTAAGGAGCATTGGCTTACCTGTATATTCATGCATCAGTGAGAATCTAGTCCATGATTTTTCAAGTACTAAACCTTTAAGAGATGCTTCAACCCAGTTTTTACCGCCGTCAAACGATACATCTACTGTTGTAACTGTTCCATGTCCAGACCAAGCAAGTCCTTCTATCTCTACCATGTCACCTTTTACTAGCTCATCCCATGGCTTTTCAGGACATGGTGAAGTAATAACAGAGTTCACTTCATTTACATAGAAGTGCTGTATCGCTTTACCTGTGTGCTTCAATGCCGTATACTTAGATGTCTCTTCTTTTGCATAGAATGGCTCAGATGCAAATTCAAGTCTACATAACCATTTTACACATAAGTTCGCTTCCCAACCTGGAACAACGATTCTTATCGGATAACCTTGTTCTGGACGCAATGCTTCACCATTTTGTCCCCAAACGATCATTGCATCATCAAGTACTTTGTCTACTGGGATCGTTCTACCCATATGTGAACTGTCATTACCTTCTGCAAGCATCCAACGTGCTTCTGGTTTAAGTCCAAGATCTTTAAGGATATCTTTGATGTAAACACCAGTCCACTCAGCACAAGACATAAATCCTTTTGCAAATTGGATAGAGTTGAATTGAGGTCCTCTCCACTCAGGTCCACCATTTGCTGGACACTCTAGGAAGTGAACTCTACTTACATTTGGATATCTTTTAAGTTGATCCATCGTTAAAACGATCGGCTTCTCAACAAGACCGTGAATCATAAGTCTATGCTCATTTGGATTAATCGTTGGTGTCCCACCATGGTTTCTGTTAAAGAAAAGTCCATTTGGTGTAAGAATACCACTTAGATCCTGAATAGGTGTTACTGCAATTGATGCTCTGTAGTTACCTGAAGAAAGAATTGGTGTTGTTCTTCTTGTTACTGCATGTTCATAAGGTGAAGGCTGACCATATAGGTTAACATTTACATCATCACCCCATGCAATTGCCCATGGTTTATGCTCCATAATATGTGGATCATCCTCAGCGTTCGCTTTAATCTCGCTCGCGTCTATTGTGACAGGTGCGACAACACTAGCTGCTGCTAATGCGCCCATAGAATAAGTTGCTGTTTTCTTAAAAAAGTTTCTTCTTGATACTTGCTCTGACACTTCAGAAACGACTTCAAGTTCTTCTTTGGTTATCTTATTCATTTGTCCTCCTTGATTAATATTTTAAAATGACTAAGGATAGTTACCTTAACTTACGTCATATGCCATAGATTATATAGAAATAAAATAAAAGTAATAAGGAAAATGATTAACTAGCCTTCATTATATTGACAATTATCTTCTTATTGTTTCAAATATTCCCCAAAAACATAAATAAAGGCTATAATTATCATAAATAATATTTACCTGGGTATAGAATTTTACCCGAGATTGAACAAAGTATCCCCCTGTCAATCTGAACAATTACTCACCAGAAGCCATACAACTTAATGTCAAAATATCAACATATGCTCTTGTATAATACAACTTCTCATCCATGCCTTCAAGAACGGCAAAAACTGTACCTTTAAATGCCATCCTCATATTAAACGCATACTCTATGACACCCTCTTCTCCCACATGAAACACTGCTACCAAACTTTTGGGATTAGCATCTTGGAAAATGGCAACAGTTTTTGCTTTCATATTAGAACGGATCATAATCGGGATCTCTTCTCTGTCTTTGACTATCCCTTTGGGAACGATAAGCTCTATTTGTCCACTTTTCTGAATGGTTGCGAACTTTTCTTTTCCATAAATTGCCATAGCGGCTTCATTAATGGAAGAGGCCTTCCATGCCTCCGGTTTATACTCTCTGTAATCAACCGCAAATGCCTGTGTCACATAGGGAAACACGCAAAAGCCAAGTGCTAGAAAATGACGTCTTTTCATGCTTTTCCCAATACTCTGCGTATCGCTTTGGCGCGTACATCCACATCGCCCTCATTACTTGCATTGGCTTCCAGCGCTTTATTCAATCCATCTTCTTCTCTTCCATACTTCATAATTAAATAGATCGATTCAGCAAGTGTATTTTCCAGTGGAGTAGAAGGATCTGGTTCTATTGGAGTAAAATAGGTATTATCCCAAAGGACTCCCATGCTTAACAGAGCTAAAGCATCATTGTTTTCTTCTTGTGAGAGTTGGGACTGAGGATGTATGACCTCTTGATATTTTGCCATCGCCTGAGATACTTTAGCCGGTATAGGACCTCCTAATGTCACGGCTGACATCTCAATGGCATCTCTATACGGCATACCATTATCCATATTTTCTTCAACCCTACTATAAAATTGCTCTATCAATTCTTCTCCATCTATATTCACAAAAACTCCTATACATAATCTAAATTCAAAGATAATATAAAAGAGCTTTGAGTTTTCTGACATACTTAATAGAGCCATGAGCTAAGGCAACTTTCCTCTATAAATTCTTTATGGTACAATTTCATAAAAATGTAGAGGAGAACTATAGTGACAAATGTAGGTAAAGTGCTTGACCTGTTTATATCAGTACAGGGGTCCTCCGTGAGAATTGAAAAAGATGCATTCGACTTAGATCCAAAAGGAATCATAGAAGACAAGTATTATGATACGAACATCCAGCGTTCTGTGCTGATTACTTCACTCGCAAGCTATACACTCGCGAACAAACATAACATTCAACTTCCTTTTGGTTCTTTGGGAGAAAATATTTTAATAGACTACGATCCCTATCATCTAAATGCTGGTGACCAATTACGTATGGGAGAAGTGGTTTTGCAGATAAGTCAAAACTGTACTATGTGTGACCATCTTTCCAAAATAGATGAAACACTGCCTACTCTACTGAAAGATGATAGAGGTATTTTTGCCAAAGTCATTAAAGGTGGGGTAATTAAAAAAGAGGATGAAGTCGTTCTCTTAACGTAAAAGATATATTTCTATCATGGGAATAAAATCCCCATGATAAGATACTTACTTATTTAGCTGTAAGTTTTTTGAGTATTGCTTCCATTTTCTTTTGTGCCATGATTAGAACATCATGAGATTCTTTATCTTCAATAGCTATTGATGCTATCCAGTTATAGACTGAAGGGAAACCGATCTCCATAGTATTTGTTCCTTTTTTCTGATACATATACATTGAACATGGGGCAAATGCTCCTGCTTCAGGATGTGTTTTGGAAACTTTATAGATCACTTCTAGATAACAGATCGAATAAACATCATAAAAGTTATATGCTTCATTACCATTCTCTTCAAAGTCATAGTTAAGGTCATTAAATCCGGCATTGATAAACATGGCTGGAATGAGTTCCTGCTCAAAGTTCTCTTGGAACTCTTCTTTGATCTCTTCCCAATCTCCATCAGGATCCATTGCTAATTGTGCCGTTGATACCAGAGGTCCTTCTGGCTGTAACATCTCATATGCTACTTTTTCTACTTTTGCATTTGGAAGGGCAGCTCTAAGTGTATCTTGCACAAGCTTACCATAAGCAACCAACTCTGCATCATCTGCAGGGACACCCATGATCTCTGCCATTGCTGCAGCACTCAGTGAAGAGATAGAGATCGTTTTACTACCTTTTTTTGTCCAGATCGACATACTCATAGGAGAGAAAAGACCAATATTTGGATACTTTTTACCCAATCTTACTACCACATCTTTTTTAAACGTTGTAAACAGATTATAAACATCATAATCTACTGTTTTAAAGTTTTTGATAAATGGTGGCAACATATTTCTGTTATCGTTGATGAAAAAACCTGCTTTTTCAAATACCGCGGAGATTGTCTCTGTTGTGATCTTGCCATCAGCATTGTCTGCAGTGAGTATAGTTACATTGTGTGTAGCTTTTTTTGTAGTGTCTGCAACAACACCTGTTACAAGTCCCATTGTGACAAGTAGTGTGATCAACAAACCTTTTGTGAAGTGTTTCATAGTATTCCTTTTACTGTGTGTTTTTTATATATAAAGATTATTATAACTGAACTTCATTTAATTTAAATGTATATAAAGAAAGATAAAGAAAAAAAGTGGATTAAGTATGTAAAGAAGTGTAAATAGCGGGGGTTAACAAAGGGAAATCCCTTTGTTAAATGTTCTTAGAATCTATATCTGATGTAGAATCTAAAGTCTTCTGCTGCTTCAACAACATTTGGAAGGAAGATTGCTGCACCAGCCATTTCTCCTGCTGCTGCCTGAGCCTGATCCATAGGCAATCCTTGAGCCATGAGAGCACCTGTTACTACACCAAGGTTTTGAGCAACTCCATTTTCATCAACTGAACCACCTAGCTGTTCAAACATCGCTGCACCATTTTTCATGTCAGAGATTTTATTTGTGCCACCAGAATAGTTACCGAAGAATCCGTTACTTCCTGTATATTCATAGTCTATACTTACATATCTAAGTTGCATACTAAGTGCATCATTGATTTGGTAAGTATAGTTAGCTTCCCATGCATCACCACGTGCAGCCAATTTAGAACCGATCATAGTATCTTCAGCATAGGTAAATGGTCTCCAGTACTCAGAACCGTGGTTGTATTCAAGTCCAACAGTACCGTAGTTATTCTCACCATCAGTTACAGGAAGATATGCTCCAAACCAGTAAGAAGTACCTGATTCACTGTCAGGCGAACCTAACATGCTACCGCCATCCGGGTCTGACTCACTCCAGCCAAATGAACCAAATACTTTTGCATCAGCCCAGTAACCATCTTCAGTCAATCCGTCTACCATAACAGAGAACACTGCACCATCCATGTTACCAAAATTATAGAATTGATTATCTACAGCCAACGCTACTGATGGGTTCATTGGATCAACAGTACTACTGAAGTCTGGTGTTGGTGCATTTTGACCAGGAACATCCCAAGCTCTGTAAAGCATCGCTTTTGTAATGATTTGACCATCATTGTATGGTTCTATGATAACTCCAGCGAGTGTTACTTCATCTACACCACTAAAGTCACCATCAGCATATGGAGTTGGTGTCTCAAACAATGGCTGAGCATTTGTAGAACCTTTACCCATACATAATTTAACAGACATACCTGGAATACCAGTTACTTTTGAAAGGTCTAATTTAGAACTTAGTCCATCATATTCAACATTGATCATGTGACCTAGTGGTGAGTTAGGTGCATCATCTTGGCTTAGACTTGCTAAGAACCCACCTGTTGAAGGTCTTCTACCTATAGAGAATGTCCAAGGCATATCTGCACCAAATGCTTCTTCACCAAGGTATAACCAGTAAGCTTGTCTTACTTTTAATGAATTGTCAGTAAGTGCTTCGTTACTTGTCCAGTCAAATTGACCACCTAGAGAAAATGTTCTATTTGTCGGTGATGCAAAATCTGCACCAAAGGCTTTATTCATTGAAAGTTGCCCTTTAAATACATTGTTTTCATCTGGTGCATACGCCATATTTAACCAAAGTCGCATGCTATAAAGTGAATTATTCTCTCTTGTATCACCATTAGCCATATCATAGCTGATGTTATCATAGGCTGTTCTCATGTCAGCACCCCACTTGAGGTTATCTCCTGAATCATGTGCTTTAACTTCATTGATCTTTTTGTTTTGCTTTTTAAGCTTTTTCTGTACTTTCGCAAGTTCTGCTTCTATATCTGCTAATCTTTGCGATGTAGATTGTGCTTGAACACTTGTTAATGCAAGTGCTGCAACAACTGACGCTGTTATGATTTTCTTCATGTTTACTCCTTTAATTTATGTTTGTCCAAAACATGTAAAGATAAGTTTAGACCATGTAGACTGATTTTAGACTTAAAAAAGTAAAATTTGTAAATATTTTGAAGTTAATTAATATGAGGTTATAAATGTTATAAAAACAAAAGGTAAAACCGAGTAAAAACAAGGAAGTTTACAATTTTTGGACAAGGAGTAAAACAATTACTCAGTATAAATACCTTTTCTACTAACATTATAAACGATACAAGTTAATAGAGCGTAAATAAACCATTAATAAGCTCTTTAAAGTGTGTTTTGATGCGTAAAATAGATAGATTATGTACGTAAAGAAATTAAAATTATAGTAGATAACAGAGAAAGGTTAATGAATGAAAGAAATAAGAGTCATAGAGCTAAGTAAATAATACATAAAATGATAAGAAGTTAATTCATTGATAAGAGTTGATTGATTGTAAGTTAGAAAGTGTGTGATAAACTCAAAGTGGCAGCGACCTACATTTCCACAAGCGTAGCCTGCAGTATTATCGGCGATGGGAGGCTTGACTTCCAGGTTCGGAATGGAGCTGGGTATGACCCTCCCTCTAGCCCCACCACTAAGAGAAAGATAAACACCTATGTGTTCATGTTTCTCCCAGCTCGTAAGCTTTGAGATACTTAGTATTGTTAAGAGTCTAGACATAATGTTGATCTTGGGTAAATTACAATCTTACAAGGACTTAATGTTATTAAGTTTGCACTTAATAAGGTAGTACCTATTGAAGAATAAAGTAAATACAGACGATCTATTAGTACTGGTCAGCTAAATGACTTTCATCACTTACACACCCAGCCTATCAACGCAGTAGTCTTCTGCGGATCTTCAGGGATGATTCATCTTGGAGTTGGCTTCCCGCTTAGATGCCTTCAGCGGTTATCTCATCCGAACATAGCTACCCAGCGATGCCCTTGGCAGGACAACTGGTACACCAGTGGTTCGTTCACCCCGGTCCTCTCGTACTAGGGGCAACTCTCCTCAATCATCCAACGCCCACGGCAGATAGGGACCGAACTGTCTCACGACGTTCTGAACCCAGCTCGCGTACCACTTTAAACGGCGAACAGCCGTACCCTTGGGACCTGCTTCAGCCCCAGGATGTGATGAGCCGACATCGAGGTGCCAAACCTCCCCGTCGATGTGAGCTCTTGGGGGAGATCAGCCTGTTATCCCCGGCGTACCTTTTATCCTTTGAGCGATGGCCCTTCCACACAGAACCACCGGATCACTATGACCGACTTTCGTCTCTGCTCGACATGTACGTCTCGCAGTTAAGCTGGCTTGTACCATTATACTCTGCTGTCGATTTCCAACCGACATGAGCCAACCTTTGTAAGCCTCCGTTACTTTTTAGGAGGCGACCGCCCCAGTCAAACTACCCACCAGACATTGTCCTCCGCCAAGATAATTGGCGCAAGTTAGCAATCAGAATATATAAGGGTGGTATCTCAAGGATAGCTCATCTACAGCTAGCGCCGTAGAATCAAAGCCTCCCACCTATCCTGCACAAATATATCCCAATTGCAGTGTCAAGCTATAGTAAAGGTGCACGGGGTCTTTCCGTCTTGCCGCGGGTAGGAGGAATTTTCACCTCCACTACAATTTCACTGGATCCCTGGTTGAGACAGCTCCCATCTCGTTACGCCATTCATGCAGGTCGGTATTTAACCGACAAGGAATTTCGCTACCTTAGGACCGTTATAGTTACGGCCGCCGTTTACTTGGGCTTCGATCAAGAGCTTCGTTCCGAAGAACTAACCCCATCAATTAACCTTCAAGCACCGGGCAGGCGTCACACCTTATACATCCTCTTACGAGTTAGCAAAGTGCTGTGTTTTTGATAAACAGTCGGGAGGGACTCTTTGTTGCAACCTCTTCCGCTTTCGAGAGTAAATCTCTATACGGAAGGAGGCACACCTTATTCCGAAGTTACGGTGCTAGTTTGCAGAGTTCCTTAACCAGGGTTCTTCCACGCGCCTTAGAATACTCATCTCACCCACCTGTGTCGGTTTACGGTACGGGCAACTAATAATACACTTAGAGGCTTTTCTTGGCACGACGGTATCAACGATTCTGAATCTACTCCGAAGAGCGTCATCAGCCTGTCAGGTCTCGAAAACAGCCGGCGGATTTTCCTATCCAGCTTATCTACACCCTTCGAGCCACTATTCCATCAGTGACCTCGTTTAACCCTATGCGTCCCCCCTTCGTACTAAACTATTAGTTGGTATTGGAATATTAACCAATTTGCCATCGCTTACCCCTTTCGGACTCAGCTTAGGACCCGACTAACCCTACAATGACGAGCATAGTGTAGGAACCCTTGGGTTTTCGGCGAACAGGATTCTCACCTGTTTTATCGCTACTCATGCCTGCATGCTCACTTCTAGCCGCTCCACCACTCCTTACCGGTATGGCTTCAATGCTGACTAGAACGCTCTCCTACCACTTAGTATAAATACTAAATCTACAGCTTCGGTGTCTATTTTAGCCCCGTTATATCTTCGGCGCAGAATCGCTAGACCAGTGAGCTGTTACGCTTTCTTTAAAGGATGGCTGCTTCTAAGCCAACCTCCTGGTTGTCTAAGCAACTCCACATCCTTTTCCACTTAAATAGAACTTTGGGACCTTAGCTGGTAGTCTGGGCTGTTTCCCTCTCGATCATGGATTTTATCACCCACAACCTGACTGCCATGAATTCACATGAGGTATTCGGAGTTTGACTGGGTTTGGTACCTTGGTATAGGCCCTAGCCCAATCAGTGCTCTACCCCCTCATGTTTCGAACATGACGCTATACCTAAATATATTTCGGAGAGAACCAGCTATCACTAAGTTTGATTGGCCTTTCACCCCTATCCACAGGTCATCGGAGAAGTTTTAAACCTTCACCCGTTCGGTCCTCCACTAGTTCTTACACCAGCTTCAACCTGCCCATGGATAGATCACTTAGTTTCGGGTCTACAGCAACTAACTAACGCCCTATTAAGACTCGCTTTCGCTACGGCTTCTCGTTTGATTAACCTTGCTAGTCACCATAACTCGCAGGCTCATTATGCAAAAGGCAGTCCATCACCCTGCGTATAGCATAGGGCTCTGAATGATTGTAGGCAGATGGTTTCAGGTTCTATTTCACTCCGCTCACTGCGGTTCTTTTCACCTTTCCCTCACGGTACTGGTTCACTATCGATCCTGAAGTAGTATTTAGCCTTGGAAGGTGGTCCTCCCATATTCAGTCAGGGTTTCACGTGTCCCGACCTACTCGAATAGTCTAAGATTAGTTTTCATATACGGGACTTTCACCCTCTACGGTCAAGCATTCCAGCTTATTCTATTAACACCTCAAAGATTTTAGGGCTACTCCCTTTTCGCTCGCCGCTACTAAGGGAATCTCGGTTGATTTCTTTTCCTGTGGGTACTGAGATGTTTCACTTCCCCACGTTCGCTCCTCGAAAGGTGACATGACTCGCGCCATGCCGGGTTGCCCCATTCGGAAATCCAGGGATCAAAGCTTCTTGGCAGCTCCCCCTGGCTTATCGCAGCCTAGTACGTCCTTCTTCGCCTCTTCTGGTCTAGGCATCCACCATCTGCCCTTAGATTAATTTAATTAATTCTAAGGTACTACCTTATTAAATGCAAATAAGTCATTTCATCAGATCACTCTGACTTTATGGTTTAGTTGTTTAATAAGTTCGAAGTTCTTACACTTCTAATTTATTGAGTTTCTTGCACATGAAAGATATTAATTAAAACAATAAATTGTTTCTCATAATATGTTTATGTTAAATTGTAATTTGTTTTGTAAAATGTTGACTTGATATAAATATCTTGTCGCTATTTTGCAACATTACGTTAGACTCTTAACAATAATAAGTTAAATAACTTTAGGTGTAAAACCTAATAGAAAACTTCAAGTGAACTCTTCTATTAAGTTTCATTCCATCATCTCTTTTCAGAAATGGTGGAGAATAACGGGATCGAACCGATGACCTCCTGCGTGCAAAGCAGGCGCTCTCCCAGCTGAGCTAATTCCCCAGGGATAATACACTATGTGTCTCAAGTCAAAGATCCTAATAATCTTTGACAACCAAACATAAGTTATTGATCGAACAATTTAAACAAACCATGTCTTTTGTGTTGTTGATGATGCACTGTGAGGTTACATCATCTATACTCTGAAAGGAGGTGATCCAACCGCAGGTTCTCCTACGGTTACCTTGTTACGACTTCACCCCAGTCGCTGATTCCACCGTGGAGGGTAGCCAGTTTAGCTTCCCCGCTTCGGGTGAAATCAACTCCCATGGTGTGACGGGCGGTGAGTACAAGACCCGGGAACGTATTCACCGTAGCATAGCTGATCTACGATTACTAGTGATTCCAGCTTCATGTAGTCGAGTTGCAGACTACAATCCGAACTGAGACCAGGTTTATAGATTTGCTCCACCTCGCGGTATCGCTTCTCATTGTCCTGGCCATTGTAGCACGTGTGTTGCCCTAGCCGTAAGGGCCATGATGACTTGACGTCGTCCTCACCTTCCTCCTCCTTACGAAGGCAGTCTCACTAGAGTCCTCGGCCGAACCGTTAGTAACTAGTGACGAGGGTTGCGCTCGTTGCGGGACTTAACCCAACATCTCACGACACGAGCTGACGACAGCCGTGCAGCACCTGTATAAAAGCTCCCGAAGGCACCACTCTATCTCTAAAGTGTTCTTAAATATGTCAAGGCTAGGTAAGGTTCTTCGCGTATCTTCGAATTAAACCACATGCTCCACCACTTGTGCGGGTCCCCGTCTATTCCTTTGAGTTTTAATCTTGCGACCGTACTCCCCAGGCGGAATGTTTAATGCGTTAGCTGCATCACCGAATAGACTAGCTACCCGACGACTAACATTCATCGTTTAGGGCGTGGACTACCAGGGTATCTAATCCTGTTTGCTCCCCACGCTTTCGCGCCTCAGCGTCAGTAATGTTCCAGAAGATTGCCTTCGCTTTTGGTATTCCTAGTTATCTCTACGGATTTTACCCCTACACAACTAATTCCATCTTCCTCTCCCACACTCTAGCCTGATAGTTTTGGATGCAGTTCTATGGTTGAGCCATAGGCTTTCACATCCAACTTAAAAGGCCGCCTGCGCGCGCTTTACGCCCAGTGATTCCGAGTAACGCTTGCACCCTCCGTATTACCGCGGCTGCTGGCACGGAGTTAGCCGGTGCTTATTCATATGGTACCGTCATTATCTTCCCATATAAAAGGAGTTTACACACCGAAATGCGTCATCCTCCACGCGGCGTTGCTGCATCAGAGTTTCCTCCATTGTGCAATATTCCCCACTGCTGCCTCCCGTAGGAGTCTGGACCGTGTCTCAGTTCCAGTGTGGCTGATCATCCTCTCAGACCAGCTAGGCGTCATTGGCTTGGTAGGCTCTTACCCCACCAACTACCTGATACCATATAGTCTCATCCTTTAGCGAAAAAACGTTTCCCAATTACCATTAAGGTAAAAGGAGTATGGGGTATTAGCAGTCGTTTCCAACTGTTATCCCCCTCTAAAGGGCAGATTAACTATACATTACTCACCCGTCCGCCACTTAGCTGACATCCCGAAGGACCGTTCTCGTTCGACTTGCATGTGTTAAGCACGCCGCCAGCGTTCACTCTGAGCCAGGATCAAACTCTCCATTAAAAATGAAATGGTTTGAACCATTGTCAAAGAATCACTTAATTTATTTCTAAATAAGTTAATCTTTTTCCAATTTTCTAAAAATTGGTAAAATTAAAACTCAAATAGACGTTGATTTGTTTACTTATATTTGGTTGTCAAAGATCATTCAATAACACTCTTGCTAGCAACTCGCTAACCGTCCATGTGTTGTTGGACGCGTATTATAGCACCAGCTAACTTTATTGTCAAGGGTTTTTATCAAATATCTCAAAATTCTTTTAAAATACTCTCTAAAAGATTAAACTACAGTAGTCTATCCTCTTATCCATTGACATTATATTTACGCATCAGAACAGTAAAGAAGTGAAATAAAGCTTACTTCTCTATTGATTATTAAAGTCGAAGAGCCAAGAAAAAAGGGAGTTGTATTCAGGGAGAAGGCTCTTCAGTAAAAGATAACCGGGGACAAGAGATAAACAAGGAAGTTTACAAATTTTGGACAAGGAGTAAAACTAAAATCTCTTGAAAGGGAATGGTTACCTTTCTAATTAGATTATAAACGATGGGAGTTAATGGGGCGTAAATAAACTATTAATAGTATAGTTTAAAGTGTGTTAGATGATACGTAAAATAGAGGAGTAAGTATAGTAAAAAAAGTAAAATAATAGTAGATAAAAGTAAAAAGGTTAATGAATGAAAGAAATAAGAGTCATAAAGGTATGTAAATAATACATAAAATGATAAGAAGTTAATTCATTGATAAGAGTTTGATTGATTGTAAAGGTTGAAAGTGTGTTATAAACTCAAAGTGGCAGCGACCTACATTTCCACAAGCGTAGCCTGCAGTATTATCGGCGATGGGAGGCTTGACTTCCAGGTTCGGAATGGAGCTGGGTATGACCCTCCCTCTAGCCCCACCACTAAGAGAAAGATAAACACCTATGTGTTCATGTTTCTCCCAGCTCGTAAGCTTTGAGATACTTAGTATTGTTAAGAGTCTAGACATAATGTTGATCTTGGGTAAATTACAATCTTACAAGGACTTAATGTTATTAAGTTTGCACTTAATAAGGTAGTACCTATTGAAGAATAAAGTAAATACAGACGATCTATTAGTACTGGTCAGCTAAATGACTTTCATCACTTACACACCCAGCCTATCAACGCAGTAGTCTTCTGCGGATCTTCAGGGATGATTCATCTTGGAGTTGGCTTCCCGCTTAGATGCCTTCAGCGGTTATCTCATCCGAACATAGCTACCCAGCGATGCCCTTGGCAGGACAACTGGTACACCAGTGGTTCGTTCACCCCGGTCCTCTCGTACTAGGGGCAACTCTCCTCAATCATCCAACGCCCACGGCAGATAGGGACCGAACTGTCTCACGACGTTCTGAACCCAGCTCGCGTACCACTTTAAACGGCGAACAGCCGTACCCTTGGGACCTGCTTCAGCCCCAGGATGTGATGAGCCGACATCGAGGTGCCAAACCTCCCCGTCGATGTGAGCTCTTGGGGGAGATCAGCCTGTTATCCCCGGCGTACCTTTTATCCTTTGAGCGATGGCCCTTCCACACAGAACCACCGGATCACTATGACCGACTTTCGTCTCTGCTCGACATGTACGTCTCGCAGTTAAGCTGGCTTGTACCATTATACTCTGCTGTCGATTTCCAACCGACATGAGCCAACCTTTGTAAGCCTCCGTTACTTTTTAGGAGGCGACCGCCCCAGTCAAACTACCCACCAGACATTGTCCTCCGCCAAGATAATTGGCGCAAGTTAGCAATCAGAATATATAAGGGTGGTATCTCAAGGATAGCTCATCTACAGCTAGCGCCGTAGAATCAAAGCCTCCCACCTATCCTGCACAAATATATCCCAATTGCAGTGTCAAGCTATAGTAAAGGTGCACGGGGTCTTTCCGTCTTGCCGCGGGTAGGAGGAATTTTCACCTCCACTACAATTTCACTGGATCCCTGGTTGAGACAGCTCCCATCTCGTTACGCCATTCATGCAGGTCGGTATTTAACCGACAAGGAATTTCGCTACCTTAGGACCGTTATAGTTACGGCCGCCGTTTACTTGGGCTTCGATCAAGAGCTTCGTTCCGAAGAACTAACCCCATCAATTAACCTTCAAGCACCGGGCAGGCGTCACACCTTATACATCCTCTTACGAGTTAGCAAAGTGCTGTGTTTTTGATAAACAGTCGGGAGGGACTCTTTGTTGCAACCTCTTCCGCTTTCGAGAGTAAATCTCTATACGGAAGGAGGCACACCTTATTCCGAAGTTACGGTGCTAGTTTGCAGAGTTCCTTAACCAGGGTTCTTCCACGCGCCTTAGAATACTCATCTCACCCACCTGTGTCGGTTTACGGTACGGGCAACTAATAATACACTTAGAGGCTTTTCTTGGCACGACGGTATCAACGATTCTGAATCTACTCCGAAGAGCGTCATCAGCCTGTCAGGTCTCGAAAACAGCCGGCGGATTTTCCTATCCAGCTTATCTACACCCTTCGAGCCACTATTCCATCAGTGACCTCGTTTAACCCTATGCGTCCCCCCTTCGTACTAAACTATTAGTTGGTATTGGAATATTAACCAATTTGCCATCGCTTACCCCTTTCGGACTCAGCTTAGGACCCGACTAACCCTACAATGACGAGCATAGTGTAGGAACCCTTGGGTTTTCGGCGAACAGGATTCTCACCTGTTTTATCGCTACTCATGCCTGCATGCTCACTTCTAGCCGCTCCACCACTCCTTACCGGTATGGCTTCAATGCTGACTAGAACGCTCTCCTACCACTTAGTATAAATACTAAATCTACAGCTTCGGTGTCTATTTTAGCCCCGTTATATCTTCGGCGCAGAATCGCTAGACCAGTGAGCTGTTACGCTTTCTTTAAAGGATGGCTGCTTCTAAGCCAACCTCCTGGTTGTCTAAGCAACTCCACATCCTTTTCCACTTAAATAGAACTTTGGGACCTTAGCTGGTAGTCTGGGCTGTTTCCCTCTCGATCATGGATTTTATCACCCACAACCTGACTGCCATGAATTCACATGAGGTATTCGGAGTTTGACTGGGTTTGGTACCTTGGTATAGGCCCTAGCCCAATCAGTGCTCTACCCCCTCATGTTTCGAACATGACGCTATACCTAAATATATTTCGGAGAGAACCAGCTATCACTAAGTTTGATTGGCCTTTCACCCCTATCCACAGGTCATCGGAGAAGTTTTAAACCTTCACCCGTTCGGTCCTCCACTAGTTCTTACACCAGCTTCAACCTGCCCATGGATAGATCACTTAGTTTCGGGTCTACAGCAACTAACTAACGCCCTATTAAGACTCGCTTTCGCTACGGCTTCTCGTTTGATTAACCTTGCTAGTCACCATAACTCGCAGGCTCATTATGCAAAAGGCAGTCCATCACCCTGCGTATAGCATAGGGCTCTGAATGATTGTAGGCAGATGGTTTCAGGTTCTATTTCACTCCGCTCACTGCGGTTCTTTTCACCTTTCCCTCACGGTACTGGTTCACTATCGATCCTGAAGTAGTATTTAGCCTTGGAAGGTGGTCCTCCCATATTCAGTCAGGGTTTCACGTGTCCCGACCTACTCGAATAGTCTAAGATTAGTTTTCATATACGGGACTTTCACCCTCTACGGTCAAGCATTCCAGCTTATTCTATTAACACCTCAAAGATTTTAGGGCTACTCCCTTTTCGCTCGCCGCTACTAAGGGAATCTCGGTTGATTTCTTTTCCTGTGGGTACTGAGATGTTTCACTTCCCCACGTTCGCTCCTCGAAAGGTGACATGACTCGCGCCATGCCGGGTTGCCCCATTCGGAAATCCAGGGATCAAAGCTTCTTGGCAGCTCCCCCTGGCTTATCGCAGCCTAGTACGTCCTTCTTCGCCTCTTCTGGTCTAGGCATCCACCATCTGCCCTTAGATTAATTTAATTAATTCTAAGGTACTACCTTATTAAATGCAAATAAGTCATTTCATCAGATCACTCTGACTTTATGGTTTAGTTGTTTAATAAGTTCGAAGTTCTTACACTTCTAATTTATTGAGTTTCTTGCACATGAAAGATATTATTTTTAATAAATTATTCTAATAATATGTTTATGTTAAATTGTAATTTGTTTTGTAAAATGTTGACTTGATATAAATATCTTGTCGCTATTTTGCAACATTACGTTAGACTCTTAACAATAATAAGTTAAATAACTTTTAGACCTATGTCTAATAAAAATATTTAAATTAAATACTTTTATTAAACATATGGTGGGCGTACCAGGACTTGAACCTGGGACCTCACCCTTATCAGGGGTGCACTCTAACCAGCTGAGCTATACGCCCATATGAAGTACATCAAAGATCCTAATAATCTTTGACAACCAAACATAAGTTATTGATCGAACAATTTAAACAAACCATGTCTTTTGTGTTGTTGATGATGCACTGTGAGGTTACATCATCTATACTCTGAAAGGAGGTGATCCAACCGCAGGTTCTCCTACGGTTACCTTGTTACGACTTCACCCCAGTCGCTGATTCCACCGTGGAGGGTAGCCAGTTTAGCTTCCCCGCTTCGGGTGAAATCAACTCCCATGGTGTGACGGGCGGTGAGTACAAGACCCGGGAACGTATTCACCGTAGCATAGCTGATCTACGATTACTAGTGATTCCAGCTTCATGTAGTCGAGTTGCAGACTACAATCCGAACTGAGACCAGGTTTATAGATTTGCTCCACCTCGCGGTATCGCTTCTCATTGTCCTGGCCATTGTAGCACGTGTGTTGCCCTAGCCGTAAGGGCCATGATGACTTGACGTCGTCCTCACCTTCCTCCTCCTTACGAAGGCAGTCTCACTAGAGTCCTCGGCCGAACCGTTAGTAACTAGTGACGAGGGTTGCGCTCGTTGCGGGACTTAACCCAACATCTCACGACACGAGCTGACGACAGCCGTGCAGCACCTGTATAAAAGCTCCCGAAGGCACCACTCTATCTCTAAAGTGTTCTTAAATATGTCAAGGCTAGGTAAGGTTCTTCGCGTATCTTCGAATTAAACCACATGCTCCACCACTTGTGCGGGTCCCCGTCTATTCCTTTGAGTTTTAATCTTGCGACCGTACTCCCCAGGCGGAATGTTTAATGCGTTAGCTGCATCACCGAATAGACTAGCTACCCGACGACTAACATTCATCGTTTAGGGCGTGGACTACCAGGGTATCTAATCCTGTTTGCTCCCCACGCTTTCGCGCCTCAGCGTCAGTAATGTTCCAGAAGATTGCCTTCGCTTTTGGTATTCCTAGTTATCTCTACGGATTTTACCCCTACACAACTAATTCCATCTTCCTCTCCCACACTCTAGCCTGATAGTTTTGGATGCAGTTCTATGGTTGAGCCATAGGCTTTCACATCCAACTTAAAAGGCCGCCTGCGCGCGCTTTACGCCCAGTGATTCCGAGTAACGCTTGCACCCTCCGTATTACCGCGGCTGCTGGCACGGAGTTAGCCGGTGCTTATTCATATGGTACCGTCATTATCTTCCCATATAAAAGGAGTTTACACACCGAAATGCGTCATCCTCCACGCGGCGTTGCTGCATCAGAGTTTCCTCCATTGTGCAATATTCCCCACTGCTGCCTCCCGTAGGAGTCTGGACCGTGTCTCAGTTCCAGTGTGGCTGATCATCCTCTCAGACCAGCTAGGCGTCATTGGCTTGGTAGGCTCTTACCCCACCAACTACCTGATACCATATAGTCTCATCCTTTAGCGAAAAAACGTTTCCCAATTACCATTAAGGTAAAAGGAGTATGGGGTATTAGCAGTCGTTTCCAACTGTTATCCCCCTCTAAAGGGCAGATTAACTATACATTACTCACCCGTCCGCCACTTAGCTGACATCCCGAAGGACCGTTCTCGTTCGACTTGCATGTGTTAAGCACGCCGCCAGCGTTCACTCTGAGCCAGGATCAAACTCTCCATTAAAAATGAAATGGTTTGAACCATTGTCAAAGAATCACTTAATTTATTTCTAAATAAGTTAATCTTTTTCCAATTTTCTAAAAATTGGTAAAATTAAAACTCAAATAGACGTTGATTTGTTTACTTATATTTGGTTGTCAAAGATCATTCAATAACACTCTTGCTAGCAACTCGCTAACCGTCCATGTGTTGTTGGACGCGTATTATAGCACCAGCTAACTTTATTGTCAAGGGTTTTTTAGCTTTTATGGGAAATTTGTTGAAATTTATTCTTTACTTACATAATATATACAAAAAAATCCCTTTTATTACCTATGTTTAAGTGTAGTCTTTTATAATCATGATTTAATTTAACCTTCAAGGACTACAATGCGTCTACTCTTTCTTATCTCTGCCCTATTCTTTTTATCTGCTTGTATGAAAACAGATACCGTTGAAATTCCCTCCTCAACAGAAGAAAAAAGCGCTACACAGATCCTTAGCAACAAAACAGATGCCCAAAAAGCACGAGATGAGTACAAAAAGCTACAGGAACAAAGAGAAAAAGAGTAAATTCTATTATTAACCTTAGATTAATCTCTCTGGACTATACTTTGCATTATATTAAAAATTGAAGGAAATATTATGGCTTTATATGATAGAGACTATACATCAACAGAAGCTGGATACGTTCAAGAAGGCGCATCCGTAAGCTTCATGAAACAAACTTACCAACTCTTGGCTGCAAGCATGATCGCTGCTGCGGCAGGAGCTTATGCAACGATGCCTTACGCTGAGACAATTATGCAATACAAGTGGTTCATCTTCGGTGCTGAACTTTTAATACTTTTCTTTGGACTTAGTATGACAAGAGGTAAAGCAGGACTTAATTTGGCAATGCTTTTTCTCTTTACGTTTTTGACAGGTGTCTCTTTAGTACCGCTTTTGGCGTCGCTTATAGGTGCGGGTAATGGTGCAGTGATCGGGAATGCTTTCTTGATGACCTCTGTACTCTTTGGTGCATTAAGCTTGTTCGCTATTAATAGTAAAACAGACTATTCAAGTTGGGGTAAACCTCTTTTTATTACGCTTATCGTAGTGATCATTGCTTCACTTGTAAATATATTTATACTTCAAAGTCCAATGATGCATGTCGTTATTACTGCGGGTATCTTACTGTTATTTAGTATTTTTACGATCTATGATACGCAGAATATAGCGAATGGCGCATATGACTCTCCTGTAGATGCTGCTGTATCTCTTTATCTAGACTTCCTGAATATGTTTACAGCACTACTGCAACTTCTTGGTATTTTTGGAGGCGACGACTAAGAAGCGTCTTCAGGGAAGAATGCTTCTTACACGCTTCACTATGTCAAACTGATTTGAATGGCCTTTTATGAAGAAGGGCCATTCAAAGATGTAGCCTCAACAAACAACACTTCAAATTCCAAATAATCCAACGGATATGTTTTCATAAGTTGCTTTGTCTTTGTATAAGACAACTGCTTTTCTCCTCCGCTTACCCCACTTTTTTTAATGTAGTTAAACATCTCACGGACTGACTCAAAATGAAGTCGATACTCTTTGACTTCGAATGCAGCATCATAGTATTTTTCAATCGTCTCTTTCAATACTTCTGTATGGTAAATAGGTGAAGTGACTTTCGCCGTTTGGTGCAAAGTCTTAAATGTATTGGAAGTAAAAATAGTAAAATATGCATGAGATGCTTTTTTGGATATCTCAGATAGTGTGAAGTCCAAGTCTTTGCTCCACTGTAAAGCGGAAGAAGAAAGAAGCAGACTATCTTCTGCTAACGTGAATTTTTCAAACGTTTCACTCCTATTGAAATCAGCACAAATTTTTTCGATCTTCTCACCAGAGGGGTGTATTTCTAACATCTCTTTTGAGGAGTCCAGAGCAATGAAGTGTTCAAAAGAAATATTTTGTTTCTTTAGGTTCTTAAACACTTCTCCACTACCGCAACCCATATCCATCAGTGTTGTAAAATGAGATGCAGCAAGTTGCTTTACTAGTGATGCAGCAACCTCTGCTTGAATGACATTATAGGTGTCATACTCATATGCATAACGAGAAAACTCTTGAATGGCATTAGACATTAGTTCTCTCCTTTTTCACGAAATTGTAATCTTCATCACCATTTCAAACTTTTTTGGGTATAATCGCCGAAATTATACCCAAATTTAAATGGGCTATCCAACAAACATAAAGAGGCACAGATGACATCAACACTTTTAATCGTACAAATCGTACTTGCACTAGCCATTACAGTTGCAGTACTTCTACAAAAAAGTTCAAGCATTGGGCTTGGCGCATACAGTGGGAGTAATGAATCTGTATTTGGTGCAAAAGGACCAACTGGCTTCCTTGCAAAACTTACTTTTACCCTTGCCTTTGCATTTATCGTAAATACGTTAGCATTAGGGTACCTATATACTACTGCAAATACTGCATCTGTAGCAGACAGTATCGTTCCAGCAAATAATGCTGCTGTACCGGCAGCACCAATAACACCAGCAAGCACTACTCCCACAGCACCAGCGGCACCAACTGTGACAGACAATAGTGTTCCTACAAATAATACAGTTGTGCCAGCAGCACCAACATCAGAAGGTACTACACCTGCAGCACCGGCTGCACCAACTGCTAACTAATGCAGATATAAAGAAGGGTCCCTTCTTTATATCTTTCCTCCAAAAATACTATCTAAATACATAACAAGGTAAAAAAGGGTAAAATTGCCCTAAATAATGCCAAGGAGACAGTTATGGTAAATGAGATTTATGAACACACACAAGAGAATATGCAAAAAAGTATTGATGCGCTTAAAAGAGACTTTTCAACACTTAGAACAGGAAAAGTAACCACAGGTATCATAGATAACATTAAAGTAGATTACTATGGAACAATGACAGCATTAAATCAAGTAGGTAATGTCATCGCTACTGATGCAACAACGATCAGCATCACTCCATGGGAGAAAACACTTCTTCCAACGATTGAAAAAGCGATCCAAGAAGCAAATATAGGTGTCAATCCAAACAATGATGGAGATTTCATCAAACTCTTTTTCCCTCCGATGACAAGTGATCAGAGACAAGAGATCGTTAAACAGGCTAAAGGTATGGTCGAACATGCAAAAGTATCTGTTAGAAACGTAAGAAAAGATGGTAACGATAAGATCAAAAAACTTGAGAAAGATAAAGAGATCAGTGAAGACGAATCAAAAAAATCTCAAGATCAGATTCAAAAATTTACAGATGAGTACATTGCTAAAATAGATGAAGCTTTTAAAACAAAAGAAGCTGATATACTCAAGGTATAAGTATGCAAAAATCTTATGATGTAGAACAAGCCTATAGGGATGCAAATGCTTTGCTTGAAGGGCACTTCCTTTTGGCAAGTGGTAATCACTCAAACAGATATCTTCAAAGTGCAAAAGTACTTGAATATCCTAAAAAAGCCTCTTTACTCACTGATGCCCTTGCAGAGATGATCAGAGCACATGGTATTGAAGTGGATACTGTATGTGCCCCTGCCTTAGGCGGAGTACTTGCCGGCTATGAGCTTGCTCGTTCTCTTGATGTCCGTTCTATCTTCGTTGAGAAAAAAGAGGGAGGTATGGAGTTACGTCGCGGTTTTGAAGTAGCAAAGGGTGAAAGGATCATTATTTGTGAAGATATCATCACTACTGGTGGTTCTGCATTAAAAGCTGCTCAAGCCATAGAAGCACTAGGTGCTGAAGTGGTGGCATTTGCCTCACTGGCAAACAGAGGATTCTGTAAACGAGTGGGCAGTGATGCTGAAGCAAAAGAAGAGTGTAGCCTCCCAAATGATGTACCACTCTTTGCACTTGATGACTTTACCTTTGAAATGTTCACTCCTGAGGAGTGTCCTATGTGTAAAGAGGGAAGTACTGCTATTAAACCGGGGAGCAAAGGGTAAAGACTATTAAGAACGCGAAAGCAGCAAAGCTGCTTTTTTCTACCCTATCGTTGAGATCTTCTCGGCGAAGTGTCCAAGCGACTAGTCACGTTTACTATTTATATTCATTAGACAACTCTCCAGACAACAGCACATATTTCTACATCAATATCGGTCTTTCTTGGCTTAATACTAAATGTTTCTATCTCGCAGTTGTCTGCACTATATTTTTCATTTAAAGCATCTATTTTATCTTCTAGTTCATACTCTAGTGCCTCAATCTCTTCTTCGATAGCCACCATTCGCTCTTCAGCCCTGCTCATTTCTCCACGCTCTTTGAGTATCTTGCTTCCTTTACTGACTGCACGACCTATCTTTGTCGAACTTGGACGTCCAAACAAGGCACCGAGAACTGCGATACCCGCTTCAATCATTGAGCCTGTAGAGTCCGAAGCTTCTTTGTCTACCCTCTCTTTAGCGCGTGTAAGTCTACCTAGAAGTGTTTTCTCTTTTTTACCATAACGTATTTGAAGTTTTTCTATTTCGATCTCTTTTTTATCATTCAGCCCATCTTCTAAACGGACCCTAAAGTCAGAACGTGATTCATCTACTTTAGATTCCAACTTAGGCGAGATACAACGCAGTAGTTCCAAATTATGTTGACGGTAGAGTGTCTCCTTTAATTCTCTTATCGCTTTTGCCAATCTCTTGTCTTCTAAAACAATCTCAGGAAGAGGATGAAATTTTGCATTAGAAGGAGCGGTATGGGGAAATCTATCAAAACCAAGTTCTTCTTCTATAGCATCTTCCCATATAATGCGTTGTTGTTTCTCTTCAAGAGGGATAAAAAGTTCAAGTGCTCTGTCTATATCGATACCTCTTCTTTGTTGATAAAAATGTATCTTTGCCTTTGCTCCCAAGCTTGCCGAAAATATATTTTGTTGTGAAGCATCAGGTTCATAATATTGAGGGATAGAATTATCAATATTTTGATAACTTTCCAGTGTTGAAGTCTCTTTTATCTTACTTTCTACTGACTTGGTTTCTACTCTCTGTACTGACTTTTGCTCTTGCATAAGAGATGCTATCTCATCTCTTTTGAGTGGTCCCTTAAGATAGCTCATCACCCAACGGGTACTAAAGAGTCTAATGTCATCCAAATGTGCACTTTTGAGAAAGAAGGTTCTCTTTTGTAGATTGGCTAGGAGATTCTTAATTTCGTTTTTGTCAAAGTTCGAACCTACTTTGCCTCCCAGCCCATCAATAACCTTCTCTATATCTTGAGTCGTTTGCAATCTACCTACAAACCATGTTCCAATGTTAGAAAGCCCTTTATAGTCCAGATCTACAGGGTTCTGCGTACTGAGGACTACTCCTACACCAAAAGCTCTTGCCTGCTTTAAAAGAAGCAACATAGGCTCTTTACTTGGTGGGTTCTTAGTAGGAGGAAAGAAACCAAAGATCTCATCCATATAGAGTAGTGTTTTGAGTGCAGAGGTTCCACTTTGACGACGCATCCAGGCGATATATTTATTGAGTAATAACGTGACAAAGAACATACGCTCATCATCATTGAGATGTGAGATGGAAAAGATAGCCACTTTGGCTTTACCCTTTTCGTCATAGAGTAGTTTTTGTATATCTAAACTCTCTCCTTGTAGCCAAAGTGAAAAACTTGGACTTGCAAGAAGCGCATTAAATTTGGTTGCCAATTTAAAACGGTCATTTTGCGGATAAAAATCATCTAATGGCAATACGCCTATTTTTTTAAAAGAAGGATTAAGTATCTTGCCTATGATAGCTTCTATGCTCAGATCCTCATTATCCAGCCATGATTTAGTGATGATCTGCGCAAGCAGGATATATTCTTTTGATTCTAATGGGTCTGCATTAATGCCTACCAAAGAGAGCAAAGAGGTGGTAGTACTTTTCAAGTAAGAAGCAAAAGTATCACTGTCTTCGAGTATCTGAGGAGGAGGCACTTCCAGTGAACTCATCACATTAATAGAGACCCCCGCAGAACTTCCTGGGGTATAGATCGTTTTTTTGACATCATGAAACTTTTGTACACGATCAGTACTTTGTCCCCAACTCTCTAATCCCTCTTTCCAGACAGCGGATATTTTCTTGGCATATTCATTGACATCAGCTTCTTTGGATTTTGCTTCATCCGCTACCCATGATTCAAAAGAGGAAGAGGAGAAGCTTGGGTCCGTAAGACATAGATCTCCCATATCTCCTTTAGGATCTATGATAATAGAAGGGATATTATCGATAACCGCTTCTTCAATGATGCCTACACCAAGTCCTGTCTTTCCTGAACCTGTCATTCCTATAATAGCTGCATGTGTTGTAAAATTTTTATTTTTAAGTAGTGTCAGTGCCTCAGTAGCTTCCATACTCTGTTTATCAACATCTTTCCCCAGATAAAAGAGTCCTAACTTTTCATACATCTCTTGCATCCCCTGATCCTTCATGTTAAAAATAGATACTGCCTATTTTAGCAGAAGTTTATTTAGTTCATTTGATTATTCTGTAAGTGTTGAAGTAGTATTGGTATCTGTTTTTCCTGCCGTTTTTTTCTTTTTCACTGGCTTGCTAATTCCCTGCAACATAAAACTGATAGGTTCTTTTGTTTTTTGTTGGATAAGCACCAAAATCTTATCTTTTTCATGATAGACATCAAAAACCTCTATGTCGGACATAACCAGATCAACTTCTACCCTCTCTTCTGAGTTCAAGGGCAAATGGTAGGCATTCCCCTCAATGCGCGCCAGTGTTCTATCTTTTTTAAGCACGACCCAACACACTTTTGCTGTTGGCAGGGCATAAAGGGAATTTCTCGTTTCTTCCATACAGACTCTACTGAATTCATCTTTTTGAATCGTAATATTTCCATCTGAACCCATCATGTCCAAATACAGTACTTTGGTAGATTTAGTGATCTTTTTAGATTTTTCCAAATACTTTGAAAGATGTTCATTGGAGTTTTGCATCATATCAACAGAAGAGAATAGTGCCACAATGACAATACCCAAAAGGGCAATAGATATTAGTACTTCTAAAAGGGTAAATGCTTTACGGCTAGACATCGACCTTAGCCGTCCATAAGCCCGACACGGATGGCTTCTTCATAACTCGTATCTCCGGCTAGAAGCATATCTTTGAGTTTATCTGAAATGGTTCTCATACCTTCTTTCTTCATCGCTTCTCTTATTTGATGGTCGTTATAGCCATCTTTCATCATCTCTTTCGCTTTGTTATCAATGATGAAAAGTTCACCGATAGCTTGTCTGCCCTTGTAACCTGTAAAATCACACTCTTTGCATCCTACAGCTTTAAAATATAATTTGTCTTCAGGCACACCTATCTCTTGTGCTATGGTAGGAGAAAGTTTTGCTTCTTCCTTACAGTGAATACAAAGTTTACGGGTAAGTCTCTGGGCCAATACGCCCAACAGTGTTGAAGATACAAGGAAGTTTGCAATACCCATATCCATCAGACGACTTAGCGCAGACGTTGAGTCATTGGTATGGAGCGTAGAGAGCAACAGGTGTCCTGTTAATGCTGAACGAAGTGCTATCTCTGCTGTTTCGCTGTCACGTATCTCCCCTACCATGATAATATCCGGGTCTTGTCTTAAGATAGAACGTAGTCCCGCTGCAAAAGTCAGACCCACTTTAGAGTTTACCTGTATTTGAGAAATATTGTCGGCATTGTACTCTACAGGATCCTCTACAGTAATGATATTCTTATCTGGGGTAGAGATATGCTGTAGACAAGCATGAAGTGTGGTTGATTTACCTGAACCCGTTGGTCCGGTTACCAGGATCATTCCGTGTGCATGATTGAGTAACTTGTAAAGGTCTTTAGTGATCTCTTCTGCAAAGCCTAAAGATTCAAGCGTAGGGATATGTTCTGTTTGAGAGAGTATCCTCATGACCACTCTTTCCCCATGATAGGTAGGTAGAACGGAGACCCTTACATCGATGGTCTTACCTGAGATAGCTAACTGCGTACGTCCATCTTGAGGCACCCTTTTCTCTGAAATGTCAAGATTTGATATGACCTTGATACGGTTAATCACCAAAGTCACGATACTTTTATCAAGGTCAAGATGTTTTTTAAGTGCCCCATCTATACGTAAACGTACCTCTCCTTTTTTCTCTCCACTCTCTATGTGAATATCACTTGCCCCTTTTTGAAGTGCTTGAAAAAAGAGTGAATTTACCAGTTTGATAATAGGTGCAGACTCTTCACTTGAAAGTAGATCCTGTGAATTACGGATAAACTCCAAAAGATCAGATTCTACTTCTATGAGCTCATCTGAAGTCGTTGCCATCTCTTCAAAATCTGTTCCGGTTTGGATCTCTAAAAATTTATTTTTTAATCTCTCAAAACTCTCTGTATCTACGATGTTTACCGGGTAGTCTACTGAGAGTTTCGCTAAATAGTTCAGTGCATCTGCCAGTGTCTCTTTTTCAACGATACATGTTTTGACATCATCGACCATAGAAAACAGTAGTGCATGTTTAAGTGCTAACTTGTGGTTGATCTCCTCTTCCCAGAGAGGGTCAAGGTTTACATCCTGAAGACGAGGGAAATGCATTACGCTTCCTCATCCAAAAGACTTAAGTTTCTCTGATGAGGCGTTCTTTTTATTCTGTTGCTTGCAGGGGAAACCGGTTCAACAGCAGAGACACCCGTCTCTTCTTCCAATGCTTCTTTGAAAAGATCGTTATACCTCTCCTGCACCTCATCCAGTTCTGAGAGCATCGCTTTCAGCTTTTGGAGATCATCACTCTTTCTTACGATATAAGGGGTAAGATAGATCACTACATTCTGTTCGCGCTCTACATCTGAGCTATGCGTAAATAGTGCTTCACCTAGATACGGTATATCGCCCAAGAACGGTACTTTAGATTGCCCTTTACCCGAAACATTTTTGATCAGCCCACCCAAGATGATCATCTCTCCATTGTTCACGATCGCATTTGTCTTGACCGTTCTTTTTGTAGTCGTTGGTCTATCGGCCATTTGCTCTGAAGAGGGATCAATATCTTCAAGTACTGTTTCTACTTCTAACGTGACCTTATTGTTACTTGAGAGTCTTGGCTTCACTTTCAAGGTCAGCCCTATATCTTCTCTAGAATAGTTATTCACTACGTTAGAGACTCCCGTCGTAGATTGTTGCGCCTGAGTCAAGATAGACATTGTCTGCCCAACATAGATCTCCGCCTCTTTATTATTCGTACAAAGCACAGAAGGCTCGCTCAAGATCTGTGCGGCACCATTTTGTTCAAGTAGATCAAGTGTTGCACCTAAAGCAAAGACCTTATCTGTCGCATCAAATTTGAATGCTGGATCAGAAGAGTAAATAGGATTACCATTGGAATCAAGTCCTTCATACGTCTCTGTATTCGTATTTAAAAATCCTAAAAGCGCTGGAGACATTTGCAGTGCAGCAGCGCCCATATTCCCAGCTAAAGTGTAAAGACCAGCGGATGTAATTGCCCCTCCATTAAATCCATACTTCAATCCTATCTGTTGGGCCATATTGTTATTCACTTCAACAATCTTCGCTTTCACATACACCTGCACTTTAGGAATGTCTATTCTTCTCACCGTGTCCCTGATATTTTTCATCTGTTCTGCTGTAGCAAGCAAGATCAATGCATTTCTTTCGATATCAGAGACCACCATAGCCTTAGTTGGTGGAGTTCCACCTTTTGTAGGTGCTTTAATCGCTACATTGTTCATCTGAGAGATCAATTTACTCATGATCTTTTCCATCTCTTCAACATTTGAGTTTTTGAGCCTGATGACATACATCTGTTGCGTGGTACTTTCCCCTTTAATATCAAGCTGCTTGATATATTTGATCATACGATTGTTATTGGCAGTGTTCCCCACAAGTATGATGGAATTGGTTGCTTCATCTTTAAAGATATCGACCTTTTCACTCTCAATGGTCTGCGGGAAAATTTTCTTTGCCATATTTTGAGCATTAGGGAAAACATCTTTTACCATAGAGTGTTTCAGTTTAAGTACAACCGATTTTTTTTCGCCTGTTACCTCAACCGCTTTAATGACCTTTGAGATAGCTTGCAAAGTTCTTGGATCTGCAGTGATCGCCAAAACATTATTCTCTTTAAACGAGATCACCTTTGCACTCTTGTGAAGCAATGGCTTGATCTTTGCACGAAGGACTGCAGCATTGGAGTTCTTTAACGGGAACATCACTGTTTTCATCGTCTCTCCCTCGATACTGCTACTTACTTCTAGGCCCTCTCCCGCAGCATCATTGGATTTGACGACCTTGTAGTACTCACCCTGTTCTACTATCGTTAAGCCTTTGCCTCCAAGTATAGAGTTTGCCAAAGAGAAAAGTGCACTTTTTTTAATCGGCTTGGTTGATACAAAATTGATCTTTCCTTTGAGGTCTGCTTCTATCAAAATGTTCTTTTGTGTAATTTTAGAGACCATCTCAATGAAATCTTTTACGCTTAGATCACGGAAATTTACATCTACCGTCTCCTCTTGGGCCTGCAGTCCTATAGACAATACCAACAATATACTCAATACAATTTTAGTTAACTTCATATTCTAACTCCATTTCTTCTTTACCTCTTTGAATGACCAATGTCAGGTTATCCATATCTGAAAGATTTTTATATACATCTAAGGCAGCATTATAGCTATTGATCTGCTGACCGTTTATCGCCTTAATGACATCACCTCTTCTAACTCCAAGCTTCTCAAAAAGTGACCCTTTTCGAATGAAGGAGATACTAAAACCTGTTAGGTCTTTACCTTTTTTTATCTCTCTGATACCAATATTCTTTTCAAGATCATTCATGTTCTTTGCATAATGATCTACCAGTGATCTATCTACGATCTTATGGTCACCTGCATCGACCACTTCACCTTCTGGCTCTTTTGCAGAAGAAACAGGGGCAGCAGCAGAAGGGGCAGCACTTTTTATGCTCCCCTTGCCTTTTGTACTGATGATCAAATTAATTTGATATGTTTTTGAACCCTTGCTGAATGTCGCATAGTTATTTCCTGCTCCTTCAAGTACAAACCCATTAATAGCTTCGCCTTTGGCAAGCACTGTAGTTTTACGTTTATGCTCTACAGTCACCACCGTTACATCAGAAGCGTTATAAATAGCTAAAAGCTTAATATCATTAATGCTTCCTGCTTGTTGTAGAGGTTTTTTGATCGCTGTAGGTGCAGGTGCTTCATTTGGCCCTAGTTTTACTCTATAGTAAAGGGCTTTAGCCCCTTTATCTTCACTATGTTGCACTCCTGTCGCCGGCAGCCAGAGTACCGCAACAAGGAACCAAACCATTTTAACCGCCAACAATAAGAACAATAGCGCCCAAAGCCCTTTCACTACATGCGGTTTAAAAAGATGTTTCATAGACCCATCCTTTTTCATCTTTTCTCAATTGAGGCTTTAACATCTGTATATTTTTACTCTCATTAAAATCTAAACGCACATTACGTTCACTTAGGTCAATGCTACCTGACATTGCACCAAAAGAGCCACTTGCATCAACCAAAACTTCTAATGGAGAAAGAATGGAGTATGTTGCCACTGCTTTTTCCGTATTTTGCGGTACCATCGTTTTTAATGAATCATCTACCTTAAGAGCACGTAATTCTATACAACTGTAGAAAAGTAAAGTAGCCAGTTTTATCTCTTCTATGGTTGCCACGTTGATCCCTTTAAAATAGACGGTAACCTGTTTCAAGTTTAAAGAAAACAACCCTTCGCTTATTTCTTCTTCATTAAGCATGATCTCATGTTTGGCAAGCACTTCTTCAAGCTTATAATAAAATTCTTGCTTAGGCATCAGAACAATAATGGCTATCCATCCAACCATAAAAACGATGAAACTCTTTTTTACCATTTGCATTTGAACTCCACATCGTAAGATGAAGCCAGTTTTTGAATGCTAAGCTTTTGTATCTCTATAGGCAAGTTTAAAATCTTTGTCACCAGACTGTTTAACTCTGAAGTCGTTAAACCTTTATAGGTAGCCGTGACCTTTTTATTCTTACTGTTCCATTTCACTTTATGCGCAGGGATGATCGTTTGGAGTTTACTGACCTTTTTTGTAGTCTTTTTATCGGACCATATCTTTTGCAGAGCAATCACTTCTTTGATCTCATCAACAGAGCGGCTCGATTCAAGTATCGTTTCAGCCTGTGAAGAGATCTGTACATTTTTATACATATATCCGCCTAACATCAACACAAAGGCAGCAAGTACTATCAATTCATTTTGATATCTTTTCCACATCATAATGCACCCTCTATCTTCACATCATTGCTTCCTGCAACAGCCAAAATATTCAATTGATTTTTCTGTGCCAATGCTTTCACACGTTTTGCCACCTGGGCATCTTCGCATGAAAATTGTACTTTAAACATCTTTTCATTCATCTCCAGTGAAGTAAGGGTAACCCCTTTAAAGATCATGCCAGATAATGTTTTGATCATCTCTCTTTTCTTTCGCTCTGCCCTGTCAATTGTTTTGTATTTGCTCACGATACTGTCTCGTGTATATTTACTCTGAAGAGAAGGATATGCTTCAAGCAACTCTTGCATCTGGGATGCTCCTGCTTGAGAATGATCGCTGTAGCGCGTGCCCTCAACAAAGAACATCAGTGCAAAAAGTGCAAAAATAGCCGTAAGTATTGAGGCTTCTTTCTTGCGAAGTATAGAACCATAAGCCCCATGAAGTGCGACACCTTTTTTAGGTGTAAAGCTATTGTCAAAAACCAAGGCCGTCTCTATCTCTTCTGCCAATGCTCCCTTTGGAACCACGACTGTCATATCATCCAAAGAGACCAGTGCTTCATTGGCCCCCAGAGAAAGAGGTTTATCAAACTTCTCTACTGCCTGCTGGGTGAAGAAGATCTTGTCCACATTTTCCAGAGCAAATCCTTTGCTTTCCAAAAATACGGTGATCATCTCTAGATCATACGCAAGAAAGACCCAATGATCCTCTTCTTTCCACACCATATAATCATAATCCTTGCCCTCTTCAAGCAAACCATCAAAAAGTGATGGAGCGATTTTCTTAGCCTGGTATGCATATCGAAGAGGCAAGGCTTCTTTTTTTACTGTATAAAACTGTGGTGGCAACATTACATTCACACTACTTGACAATGTTACTTGCTTCATCGCAGGATAGGCAAGAAGTAAGTCTTTAGTATTTCCCATAAAATTCAAAATGTTTTGACTCTCCCTCAATATATTCAAATCTAAATCTATACTGCTGTTCATCCAGTGTATAGCTTACTAAGCATTCCGTTGATTCTAAAAATGTTTTGCCCGCTAAAATACTTTTTCTCTCGGTGTACTCTCCGCCATTTAAGGCAACAAAGTCTTCTAAAGAACCAGCACCAGCTATCCACTCTTTTGCTGTTTCTACATCCATACTGAAAAGATAGGCGATCAGCTCTGGTGAAGCATATTCGGCATCTATCTTTTCTGCTCCGGGAGAAAAACTAAAATACTTGTCCCATGGCACAGTTCCTATCTTCGGGTCATCCACCTCAAACTGGTATCGACCGAGTACCTCTTCGAACTGTTGGTAAGATATAATACCGTTTTTTTGGTGAAGCCTGCTTTGCTCTTTTTGTACAAATGTACTTTTGCCACCGATCTCTTCGAGCAGCATCTCTTGCAATCTTCCCACATCTTCTATATCATACTCTTGCGCAAGCAGTTCAAAAAGCTCTTGGGATACAGACTGTAAAGCTTCTTTCTCTCTTCCCCATCCTAACCAATTTACATTAACGCCTTTTTGCAAGGGGTCACACTGCAACACAAGTGAAAACCTTCCATCTTCTGTACTCAAAGGTAAAGCCGTACTATATAATACAGAAAAAAGGGTTTTTTTATTTTTAAAGTTTTGAAATACATTTGTTATATTTGTATAGTATACATCTGCTTGTATAAGTGCTTTTGTCTCACTGGAATCTTGTTGGACTTCTTCGAAATAACTCAAAAGTACCATCGTTAAGGCGATGATCACAGACAAAACTGACAACGTGATGAGAAGGGCAAAACCTTGTCTACTTTTTACAACGTTGCCGGTACTCTGGGTTTTATCCATCTAAAAGCTCTATTAAAGTAAAATTTGTACAATTTAAATCTAAAATATTATACCGAAGCAAACTAAAGGATGCACATGAAACAACATACACCATTAAGAGCAGGTTTTTCTCTTATAGAATTACTGATAGTTATCGTTATCCTTGGAGGGCTTGTTGCTGTTGTGGCTCCCGGACTTATGGACTCTGCTGAACAAGCAAAAAGAGATACCGTTTGTCTTAAAATGAGTGAACAGAAAAAAGTACTGGATATGTTCAAACTGGATAATGGTGTTTATCCCGATACAGAAGAGGGGTTTGAAGCACTTATTTCAAATCCTGACACGGATAAATACCCTAATTATCGTGCAATGCCTTATGCAAAAAAAGTACCTAAAGATTCATGGAAAACGCCACTTTTATACATCAAAAAAGGTGATGATCTTGAAATCATTAGTTTTGGTGCTGATCGAAAAGAAGGTGGAGAAGGCAGTAGTAAAGATATCCTCTTTAGCGAATGTAACGAATAAGATTTTTAGATGCCCTATGTCAAAAGATATGAACTGCGTAAGGGATTCTCTTTTTTAGAACTTCTTATCGTTATACTCATAGTCTCTATGGTCTATTTCCTTGGATTTGAGGGAGTGGAGATGGGTAAAAACAAGCCAAAAGCACTTACACCTCTTAACCTTAAATCCAATATTATCTCCTCAGAACTCTTTTACGGAAAAGGTACGCTTCTCTGTATCGACCAATGTCGATCTTGCTATTTTAGACAAGGGATCTCTTCTGCTTTTGAAGAGTATACAAGTCCTGTAGATCTCACCAATATCGAAGCCTATACGATTGACGAGTATGACTCACTCTCACGAATTGAATATGGTAGGTATCAAGATAAAAAGATCTGTTTGATCATGGATTTTTTCAATAATGGAAGTTCGACCCAGATCATTTTAAAGAATGACAAGGGAACCTATTTCCTCCCCGCTTTTTTTGGAGAACCTCAGAAATTTACTTCTCCACAAGAGGCAAAAGAGTATTGGTTGGAAAACAGTGCATTGGTATCTGGTAGCGGAGATTTCTATTGAGAACTTTACGTCCTGCCTTTACTATTATCGAGATACTCATCTCTGTGATCATTATTACTCTTGCTATTGTTCCTGTGCTTAAAGTTCATACTGACAACCAGGAACAGATCGTTTATATATCTGAAAGAAACAAACGCTCTTTAGAGGATTCACTCTATTTAAGCAAAGATATTCTCTTACATCATCAAGACAATAAAACTGCCTATGAAGTTTTGGAAAAATTCTTTAAGATCAAAGATTCTAAAAGTCGTGAGATCTTAAAAAAAAGCAATAGAGACATCTTCATCCCTGAAGAGAAGGATATCCTCTCCACAGAAGAACAGGGAGGTCCTTCAGCCGTTGTTCACGAGATCATGCTAAAAGATAAACATTCATCGATCTACTATCATTTCAACCTAGAAGGTTTTTGACCTTCTTGACGTTTTGATAAACAGTATAAAAAGACCTAAACCAACAACCATAAGTAAGGTATTACCCATAAGGTCATGTGACCAATAGAAATTTTCTCTTCCTTCCTCTTGCTCTACAAAATGCACTACGAGCAAGATACGCAATACATTCACAAATGAAAACACTATATAGCCTATAGCCATCCATAAAAACTTATGCCATACTGTAGCAGGGTAGGCAAATATAGACGCAAACAAAAAAAGTATAGGGATCATACCGTTACACGCCTGGTTAATAATGATCTTATAGTGTGGATTGATCCAGATATCTATGCCCTGAAGTTGATCTGGACCTAAAAAACTATTGAGTAAAAGAAGAGTGAGTGATGTTTGTGCTTCATTGAGATACACAGATAGCACATTGGTGTCTGCATAAAAAAAAGTAAAAAATATGGCAAGAAAAAGAAAGTAAAGTGCTATAAATCGTTTCATCTTGTACTATAGCAAGATACAGCTAAAAAAGTTATAATACTTATTATTTACTGCAAGGACGTAACACTGATGCTTTTTAAGTACAAAGGTTTTGACAAAACAGGTAAAAAAGTCAAGGGTACTGTTACAGCAAGTTCCATAGAAGAAGCAGGTCAAAAACTCCGTACACAAAATATCTATCATGAAGGGCTGACCCCAACAAAAGAGTTTTCACTTGAAGCCTTTTCCAAACGACAAATGCCAGGGGAACTTCTTAGTACTTTTTCTAAAGAGCTCTCTTCCTACCTCAATTCGGGGATGACTATACTTACCGCAATTAAACTCCTTGAGAACCAACATGAGGGGGAGAAAAAATATGTCTCTTTTCTGAATTCTATTAAGACCATGATCGATGAAGGAAAGTCCCTTTACCATGCACTTAATACGCAAAAGGTCTATGCCCTTCCGGAATTTTTCCTCCAAAGTCTTAATGTCGCGGGACAGAGTGGGAAAATGGTTGAGGTCCTCACCAATATGGGAAACTTTTTCTCTGCACAGAACAAAGTAAAAAAACAGGTGAAAGGAGCGATGACTTATCCTGCAATTATTTTTATTGTTGCTATAGGAATGACCTCTTTTCTTATCGCTTTTGTTGTACCGAAAATTACAGGGATATTTGAAGATACAGGTCAGGAGCTTCCTCCTATCACTCAATTTGTAGTTGGGTTAAGTGACTTTTTAACCTCTCACTATGTTGCTATCATTATAGCGATATTGCTTATTGTCATGATATTTAAAATCACTTATGCCAAAATTGATGCCTTTCATCGTATCATCGATTCACTATTTTTGAAAATGCCTGTGTTGGGTACACTGATCCAAAACCATGAATTGGGACGATTTTCTTACATCCTATCACTCATGCTAAGTTCTGGTGTGGCGTATGCCCAGGCGGTACAACTTGCTAAAGCTACTTTTGCAAACTATGGACTCCGCGATCTTTTTGAGAAAGCATCCGTAAAAGTACTCGAAGGAAATAAGCTTTCAAACTCTCTCCAAATGTCAAAAGGTGTAAAACTAAAGCGTAACTTTATGCAGTCTTTAGCCTTGGGAGAGGAGTCGAGTGAAGTAGCACAGATCCTAGATAACACCTCCGCACTTTACGCAGAAGAGAATGAAGACAAACTCAAGCTTCTGTTAGGTCTATTGGAACCATTTATGATGCTCTTTATCGGTGTGGTTGTGGGTGTCATCGTTGCAGCGATGCTTCTTCCTATCTTTACCATGACACAAGGATTGAAATAAAATGTCAACACTTAACAAACTCATACTTTTCATACTTCTAGCACTGCACTATCTACAAGCCGATACGATAGGAGGAGAAGTATCTCTAGGTTTCTTTAACCATGATCCTAGCGGAAATGCTGCTTACAAAGGTAGTTCTCAAAATCTTAATGATACTTTTGGCTTCAGCGAGGAACAAGATATCTTTTTGAAAGCGTATCTTGAACATCCTTTGCCTGTCATTCCGAATGTAAAGTTGGGGTATACCACACTTTCACATGAGGGAAGCAGTAACGTAAATGACTTTACGTGGGGGGATATTGACAACTTTACAGGAGATATTGACAGCAGTTTGTCATTAGACATGACAGATGTGACACTCTATTATGAACTCCTTGATAATTGGGCCGAAGTGGATGCAGGAATCACACTAAGGTATATCAATGGAGATATGGGTGTCACTGCCACTATAGCGAATGATGTTGCAAACTTTTCAACCTGGGTACCTTTGCTCTATGGCAAAGCACGTTTTAATATGCCCGTAACAGATCTTTCTTTTCAACTTGAAGCCAATGCGATCAGTTATTCGGATATAACCACATATGATTATGAACTCTCTGCCAGGTATACTTTGGTGATGGGGCTAGGCTTGGAAGCAGGCTATAAAGCATTTCATCTAGACAGCGATGACTTGGTAGATGGATTCCATGCAGACATGGACTTTTCGGGTCCTTACGCCTCTGTCATTTGGGATTTTTAATGGCAAAGCAACGTTTTAGAGATATCAAACAGGGAAAGAAGCAGGAAAACACTCCAAAAGTAAAGCCTGTACCTCAACAGGACAACTATGCTCCCGTAGGATTAAAAATAAAAGCATTTATCACTGATGCATTTATGCTGCTTATGCCTATCATGTATGTGGTCTTTTATCTTGTCATGGACGGGAGAGAAGGTTTTGCTGAACATAGGCTGGCAGGATGGTTCTATATACTTATTCCCCTGATCATTGTACAGACCATATTTATGTATAAGACCGGTCAAACACCTGGATATCGTGCCTACAACATCACGCTTATCGACGAAAATACAAAAAAGAAACCCTCTTTGTTTGTGATACTCTTTAGAAATTTGGCTGCTATACTGTCCCTTTTTACCATGTTAGGTTGGGCACTTATGTTTTTTAGAAAAGACAACAAAACATTACATGACCTCTTGTCAGCAACGGCTGTTGTAAACAAAAAATGAAACAAAACAGTGCCCTCTTCTCACCACTTTTAGGGGCTTACTACTTTTTTTACTTTGCACTTGTAGGTGTCTATGTCATCTTTATGCCAAAAGTCTTGCTTGACCTTGGATATGAGCCTCTGGAAGTAGGGATCATTTATGCAGCTGCTCCTTTTATGCGATTTTTACTCCCCTTTGCATTTAGACATTTTTTCTCTTTGACACCGAATGTCTATCAGCTCTCTTTACTCTTTACCTTTGTTGGTACCCTGTTTTTTTTAGCAACGATCAATGATTTCTGGATCTACCTTGTAGCAAACCTTCTTTTTGGTGCAGCGATGGGTATCTCACTTCCTTATGTTGAGACCATCGCCCTGGCATCTTTGTCTAAGCGACATTACGGGAAAGTACGTCTGTGGGGTTCTCTTGGCTTTATGGGTATAGCACTATGGTTAGGTAAAGTACTCAGTACACCTTATGAAGCGCTCTACTACCTAAGTGCAATGGCATTTTTAACCCTTTTTTTTGGCGCTATGCTTACAAAGTATGACACTATCTCGCACTCCAACCCGGAAGAAGATGCCTCCTTCTCACTCTCAAAGTATTGGGCATTTTGGATCTCCATCTTTTTAATGCAAGTAGGTTTTGGTGGGTTCTATAACTTCTTTACTATCTACGAAACTGCACATGGTATTTCGCTTGAAATGGTAAGCTGGATGTGGAGTTTTGGTGTGATATGTGAAATTTTTATGTACTACTTTCAAGGTCCTCTGCTGCAAAGAAACTTACTGCATATCTTGCAGTTTGCCACACTCGTCACTGCAGTGAGATGGATGATGCTCTACCTCTTCCCGGATTCAGTAGTACTCACTTTTGCATCACAATCCCTGCATGCCATAGGTTTTGCCCTCTACCATACTGCAGCCATTACTTATGTTTTTTCACTTTATACTCAGAAAAAGCTTGCCCAGCAGTTTTTCCTGGGCATTGCATTTGGACTTGGCGGTTCAGTAGGTGCTGTGCTCTCAGGGCAAATCTATGGGGAATATCTTTTCTTGGTAGAATCCATTATCACCTTTATGGCATTTGTTGTCCTGCTGATACACCAAAAACGTAAAAAGAGTATACAAGCATGACAAGATCTATCAACGCTGTTATATTTGCAGGAGGAAAAAGTTCTCGAATGGGTAAAGACAAAGCACTCTTGCCTTTTGGGGAATATCTTTCTCTGGCTGAGTTTCAATACGCGAAACTCAGTAGACTGTTCAACAAAGTATATATCTCAGCAAAAGAGCATAAATTTGATTTTGAGTGCATGGTGATCAAAGACACACGCAAAGAGACTTCACCTCTTATAGGACTTATTTCCATTTTTGAAACATTAGAGATAAATGAAGTGTTTATCCTAAGTGTAGATGCGCCATTTGTTGATGAGGAAATCATAAAGCATCTTTTGGAACATGATGAAAGTATGCTAGATATCATAGTAGCGCAAAGCCCAAGTGGTGTTCAGCCTCTTTGCGGGGTCTATAAAAGGTCCATTCTGCCTTTGGCCTACGCGCAATTAGAAAAGGGGAATCACAGGTTGGGTGATCTGTTGGGTCTTGCACATACACGTTTCGTGCCATTTGAAGAAGATAAACCGTTTACAAATCTCAATCATCCCGAAGAGTATCAGGAAGCGATTAAGCATTTTGAGAACTCTGCAGGGTAAGACAGGTTTCCCCCTCTATCATCTGAGTCATCAGTTTTCGAGAGAAGAAAACAAATTTTTCAAACAATGCACTATGATATTTGTCTTTATGATAGATCATTAAGAAATCTCTTTTACACTCAAAGTTCTCTACAGGAACCTTATAGAGTTTTCCTTCTTCCAACTCTTCTTTCACTGAGATCTTGGAAATACAGGTCAAACATTCACGGTTCATCAAAATACTTTTAATAGACTCGGTATGTCCGAGCTCTAAGAATACGTTTAAGTCGTCTACCCTCTCTTTAATATACTCTAAAAAAACTTCTCTGGTACCAGACCCCTCTTCTCTCAATACCCATCTTTTTTGAGACAGTGCATCTATCGTACTGGCTTCACACAAGTTTTTATCTGCTGTCACGACTACCAGTTCATCCACACCTATCTTCTCTTTTACTATATCTGCACCTGGAACAAATCCTTCAACAAAACCAATATCAATCATTCCTGCTTTGATCATTTCAGCTATCTCTTTGGTGTTCCCCTCTTTAAGTGTGATTTTGACATCAGGGTAAGAACTCATATAGCTACAGATAATAGCTGGCATCAGATAGTCGACTATGGTCGTACTCGCACCAACACGTATCATCCCTTTGTTCTCTGAATTCTTAAATTCATACTCAATATCTGAGAGTTTTTTAAAAATAGGATCAATCTCTTTATAAAAAGCACGACCCACTTCATTAAGAACGAGCTTCTTGTTGATCCGATCAAATACCGGTCGTCCTAAAATATTTTCCAATTCCTTAATAGACATTGAGATGGCTGATTGGCTTAGCTTCATATCTTTAGCCACATTGGTTAAATGGCCAGAGGCAACAACATTTAAAAAGATCTCCATTTGCCTAAGTGTTAATTTCATATCTACTCTCTTATTTATAATAATTTTATATCTGATATTTTATTATTAGTATAGTTAATAATTCGTAAATTATATCAAAATTATAGTAGAATTCTAAAAATGTTATCAATTATTTTGAATTAATAAGGATTTTTATGGCGTTTTCTCCAGAAAAACGTAAAGGTACCATGAGTGGGATTTTGTTTGTAGCCATTTTCGCAGCTGCTGCAACATTTATCGCATCACTCGGGCCAGTAAAGGCATTAGGCCTTTCACCTTTGGTCATTGGTATCGTTCTTGGTATTTTTTATGCAAACACCATGCATAATCAAATTCCTTCAGAATGGGAAACAGGTATTACCTTCTCTGCAAAAAAGATACTACGTTTTGCTATCGTTTTTTATGGCTTCAGAATTACGTTTCAACAGATTGCTGAAGTAGGTATGGACGGATTTCTAGTCTCCCTCATTATGCTTTCAACCACATTTATCTTTGGCTCATGGCTTGGATATAAGATATTTGGTATGGACAAAGATACCTCTATGTTAACTGCTTCCGGTGCTGCTGTTTGTGGTGCTGCTGCTGTACTCGCGACAGAACCTGTACTCAAATCAGAAGAGTACAAAACAGCCATCGCAGTCTCTATGGTCGTTTTATTTGGAACCATCTCTATGTTTCTCTATCCTGTACTCTATACCACTATCTTCGAAAACGCAACAGGTTTTCTGCATATGACTGCTAAAGAATTTGGTATCTATGTAGGTGGAACGATCCATGAAGTGGCACAGGTTGTCGCTGTACCATTTTCAATACCTGGAGCGCCTGAGGAAATGGCAAACGATGCAGTCATTGTTAAAATGACCCGTGTGATCATGATAGCACCTATGCTGATCATTTTGGGAATATACTTAAGCTACTCTGCGAAAAAAGAGGGTGGTCTTTCAGGAGAGGTCAAACTTGTGATTCCATGGTTCGCTGTCTACTTTATAGGTGTAGCAGGGTTTAACTCTTTACACTTAGTACCAGAAAATATCGTAAACATCATTAACGAAATAGATACTTTCCTTCTTACTATGGCTATGACTGCTTTGGGTATGGGCACACGCTTCTCTAAATTTAAAGGATTGGGACTGGCTCCTATCTATACTGCTACAGCTATGTTTGCATGGCTTGTGATAGGTGGATTTGTTGTGACTAAAATGGTCTGTGCCTAAAGAAGTCTTCATGGCCTTTTAATTTGCTGTAGATTTGAATAAATGGAGTGAGTGGAATAAAAAAGCATACTTACAGTATGTGACTGAGCGAAACGAAGCCATTTCTTTCAAGATGCAGTGAAATAAAAGAGCTGTCTTCTTCTGTAGCTTAGGGCTTCTAATATATCTGACTTTTCTATCTTCTCATGTGCATTTAAATCTGCTATCGTTCTGCCTATCTTTTTTACAGAAACGATACTTCTATATGAAAGTCCAAATTTATGTATGGCATTCTCTAAAATCTTATTTGCATTTTTTTTCTTTCTTTTTTCTGTCAACTTATCATTAGTTACTGGTTTCTTCTTTTTTGCATTTTAAATGCTTTGAGTACTCTTCATGCATTTGTACAGAACTGATATCTACTGTATCTGTACTATTCACTTCTTGCATGACACAAAAAGATTATACGGTCTAAAAAAGGATAGAGAGTTTGTTCTGGTAACGCTTTATTTACTTCACTGCATCTGCAGGATTTTATTTTCGATGTGATACCGCAAGGACAAGGATTTTGTGCAGCCACAAACATATATCAGCTTCATACTCTATCTTTGCATTCACCCTTGCTATATGTACTTTCTTGTCTTGCAGAGGCTCTCTGAGGACTACAGCACAGATTTGGAAAAATGCGGTAGCTCATCAGAGAGAATACCTTTATGTGCCAAAGCGACCTCTCCTATTTTAGCCATGGATGAACCTCTGTCAGTTTTCACAATTAATGCAAAAAACACCCTAAAAACACCCTAAATCAAGGTAAAAGAAAAAATATTCTCACTAATCATGCGAATATTCTCACAATCATGCGAAAAACATATATTCCCATTGATTGTGCGAAAAAACATACCTTATGCATTTAGCATCTGAAATATTTCAATGAGAGTAATAAATCAACAAAAAAATACAGGTGCGGTGTCAAATAAATAACCCTAAAATTCAATAAAATACACTACAAATTTAACAAAAAAATATGCTAGAAAACATCATAAAATTATATATTATAAGGTTTTGAAAAAAGGATAATTAATTATTGGACTTGGATGGATATTCTTCCATTAAAGGAGTCTTAAATTTTTATTATTCTTAAGGGACATTTATTTAATTAATAGCTATCATAAAAAATATCAATTAAAAAAAGGAGAAAGATAAAATGAAAAAAGATGCTCTTGAAAATAATGTTGAAAATATAAAGAAGGTTAGTAATGCAGTAGAAAACCGTCGAACATTCTTGAAGACCGTTGCAGGAACTGTAGCGGGTGCGGCAGCGATAGCTATATCACCCACTAAATCACTCGCCAATGATACGAGTCACGCTATCAGTCCCAATAAATTACCAAAATTTTAGATAAAAGATTACACGAAAATTCCACAACGTACGCAGTAATATCCAGCCTCAGACCAGTCAAAAAAGATCGTACAAAACTCCATGACAATAGATACACTATTCTCTGGCCTTTATCCTTCTCAGTGGTCTTCTCCTGAAGCCCCAGAATTTCACGATGAAATGGATAAATGTAAAGCGGCTGGCTTCAAAGTACTGGCAGCCTGTCCATCTGCGGATTCACTAGATGCTTCTGTTGAGTGTATCATGAAAGGAGTGGAGTTTTATCTTAAAAAGATGAGAGAACGCCCTGATAACTACATGATTGTTCGTACGACAAAAGATATTGATGAGGCTGTCAAGCAGAACAAGCTTGGCATATATTTTACTCATCAAGGTACACAAATATTTGGTGGTGATGTTGACCGTGTCGCCCTTTGGCGTGAAATGAGATATGTCTACTGCCTATTAGCATACAACCAGCGTAACGATGTTGGTGATAGTTGTTTTGAAACCGAAAATCGCAGTCTCACTGACTACGGTAAAGAGCTGATCGACAGCTATAATCGTAATGGAATGCTAGTAGATGTAAGCCATACCGGTGAGCAGACTTCTCTTGATGCCATTGAGCGAAGCAGTCAACCTGTCATCTCATCACACTCTGGAGCCTTGGCTATTGCTAATTACCAAAGAAGTCTCTCCGACGCAGTCATCAAAGCAATCTCTAAAAGTGGTGGTGTTTGTTCTATTAATATGGTCGGTGCTTTTATGGACACATCCAATCCGGATATTGTAATAACCGATATGCTTTTCAAGCATATTGATTATATGGTCAAACTCGTAGGGATTGACCATGTTGGCTTTGTCTCGGACTATATTCCAAATATCAATTTTACAGCCTCTATCATTCAAACACCAATTGGTCAGTCCGTGTTCCCTGATGGTGGTTATACTACTAAAGTGGGAGCTAAGGGATTCACGACACCGGCTCCTTATCAGATCGTAGCTGCCCTGGTGGACAAGATGTTGTAAAATGGTTATTCCGAAGAGTACTGCGTAAAATTCCTCTTTTGTAACATGTACCGTGTCATTAAGCAGGTCTGTGTGTAAACCTCAGTCTGTTTGACTGTAAAGCCATACAGAATTATAAGCTAAAACGTGCACGAAGCCCGAAAACACCAATAGTATCTTTGTCTGGATTGAGCGCAGGATTGAATACCAGCTGTAAATCTGGTGTAATACTCAACCTTTTCAGTATCTGGAATCGGTAATATAATTCAGCCGTGTACTGGTCGTTTAATCCAGAACCAAAGTTTTCCTCAGATGTACGACTCCAGTTAAGTCCCAATCCCAACATATTGTCTTTGTTTTTAAAATGATGCCCTGTACCTGTACTGATTGAATACTCCCATAGAGAACTGCTTCCTTTAGCAAAACCAGCCCGAAAGAACGGTTCCCAGGTCTCATCAAGCAAACGGGAAAAGGAAAATGCCATTTCCCAACCATCAGGTGTTTGGGCTTTTTCACGTGCATCTTGGTGCCAAGCAGTAAGATGAATATTGTCAGAAAAGCGTCTGTCCCACGAAAGTGCCCATCCCAGTTCAATATGAGAAAAGAATTCTGACTCGCCAAAGAATTAATCAAACGTGTTTTCAGTAGACGTTGGATCTCCATTAGTATCAGCGATTCCGCCAAGAATATAGATGTTTTCAGTGGCCATGATACGTACGGCAACCCCTAGTCCTTTGTCCTTTGCCGGAATAGTAGGATTGGTGGTAAAAGCATAGTTATTGAACTCTGTCCAGATATTGACCAACCCGTAGACATCAACGTAATCAGTGGTGTCAACAATCCCTATTACAAAGCCTAATCTATTGTCGTAGAGGCGCTGAGACCAATGGAGGTTCGTTAAAGCCCATCCAATGTCAGAAAAAGTCACAGCAGTCATTCCCGCATATCCGATCTCAGTACCTAGCCTGCTAGGGGGAATGTCAGTCCCAAGTCTGTGCCTGTTCTCTACTTTATATATAAGCGAACCGCTATTGGCCCTATCAACACTATCTGCGTACCACTCTCCATACATTCTAAAAACACCACCGGCAGCCGTTTTATCATCCAAGCTTTGGGTGGCGGTTTGCATCAATACATTGTAATCAAATCCTAAGTTTAAACCATATTCTTCATCAACCATTTTCTTGAACTTGGAATATCGTACCGACATTGCTGGCAAAATAGAAAAATCTCCTTTTGCTTCACTGTCTTTATCCATTTGCATGCTAACGCTTGCAGGGCCTCCCAAAGGCAGGTCCTCATAGGATGTGTTGTTATCGATGCTGTTCTTCGATTCTAAGGCCAATACCTGTCCTGTCATGACGGTATTGAGCAATAGCAAACACCAAATCTTTTTATTGTAAGACATATCCTTGGACTAACCTTTTGTTTTATAGGGGATTAAAAAGCACCGCTTAAGCGGCGCAAAGTGTTTTAAAATACGGGCAGGTTTCATCTTGTTTCGATTACCATCGATACTTATTTTCCAGATAGGTATTTTGCTGCCCGACGTAGATATCCTGGCATTTTATCTTCACCGTAAGGAGGAATATAACCGTTAGTTGAGAAATAGACACCTACAAAATCACGGGCAGTATCAATGTAAATTCCCTGGCCAACATTACCATGCTTCCATAAAGCTCCATCTTTAAAAACCGCATCAAACTGATAAGAGTTCATCCAAAGCTCCTCTCCAAAATCTTCAATCTCTCCCTTGTATTTAGCCCCTGCTACAAATGCATCACGGCTGCCGGCAGTTTGCAATCGTTCTAGCACTTTTGCGCTAACCACAGGTTCAACTGCCGCTTTATCCCAGCTCGGAGTAAATAACATTCCAAATCGTCCAAAATCCTCCAAAGTAGTAGAAAGTAGTCCATGAGCAACACTGGTTCCATCAGGAGTTAAGTGGTGTAACATGGCCCTGCGTGCAGTCATTTTACCCCAAACGCGCTTTTCAAAAAGCTTAGCCCATGTTTGGTTTTCAATGCGTTCAGCAATCAATACAAAAATTTGCGTAACCGCAGATGAATAGCGAAAACGCTCACCTGGTTTTTCACCTTTTATAAGCTGTGCTTCCTTTAGAATACCTATCCAATTATCAACCTTGCCTGAAGCGGGATTTGGAAAACCAAACTCTGCACTAAAGAAGCGAACGATGATGGAGTTAGGATCTATAATAGCTTCCAAAGTTTCTTCCAACTGTAGTGCTGTAGCCATGTTAGCCGCATCTATCATTTTAATACCATCCCAATGTGTTCCCTTAAACTCAGGGAGATATTCAACAACTTCTTTTTGCATATCAATCTTACCCTCAGCCTCTAATTGTGCAATGATCAATCCTACTGTACTTTTACCGGGTGACATCCATACATGTATATCTTCCGGATTCATACCCGGGTAGGTTTCGTATACTATTTTCCCTTTGTGGATCATGAGTATGCCTTGCACCCTGTGATTGGGATGTACAGCATATTCGTCCATACTTAATTCACCCTCTTTAGGAGTAAACTTCACTTCTGAACCAATTTTAGGATTGATAGCTTTTTCCAATGGCTTATACTCGTGATTGGGTGCTGACACAGCAGTGGGAAGTAATTCACTCAGATGCAGATTATAATAGACTGCATGATCGCCACCTAACTGGTAATGAAAGTTTTCGAACTTTTCACGAGCATCATTTGCAAAGTCAAATGAAAAACCATTTTTAGCTTCGCTTATAGGGAATGTCACTGTTGCACCTGGAACTTCCAAGTATTTTTTCAGTGGGTTTTCATCAGCCAAAATGGCAGAGCTAAACGATAATATCAAAGTGGCTATCGCCACAGGCATAAGAGAGGTTTTCATTTTTATTCCTTTTTTTTTTTTTTTTTTTTTTTTTTTTTTTTTTTTTTTTTTTTTTTTTTTTTTTTTTTTTTTTTTTTTTTTTTTTTTTTTTTTTTTTTTTTTTTTTTTTTTTTTTTTTTTTTTTTTTTTTTTTTTTTTTTTTTTTTTTTTTTTTTTTTTTTTTTTTTTTTTTTTTTTTTTTTTTTTTTTTTTTTTTTTTTTTTTTTTTTTTTTTTTTTTTTTTTTTTTTTTTTTTTTTTTTTTTTTTTTTTTTTTTTTTTTTTTTTTTTTTTTTTTTTTTTTTTTTTTTTTTTTTTTTTTTTTATATATAATGTATCAGCTTTTTTATCTGAATGTAATCTTGTTTTTTCTGAGTTTTTATGCATAATTGAGATCCTTCTTTCTCTTGTTGGTCACATAGTGACATACTATTAATTCCGCATATAAATATTGTAGCATTTAAAATCTTTCATCATAAAGCAGTAAAAGCCTTATGATGAAAAGTGTTTTTCTTCGGACTATTTGCTGCTCGTTGTTCCTCTAATTGGCTGACCAGGGGCAGCATCGGTAAGCAGTTTACCCTCGGCAATCACAAGTTCACCATTGACAAGAAGTGTCTGCACACCCTCTGCAGGCTGATTAGGTTTTTCATATGTTCCTACATCTCTGATAGTCTCAGGGTCGAAGACTACGATATCTGCATCCATACCTTCTTGCATACGTCCTTTCTTTTTCATCTGCGGTACAAACTTTTCAAGTGTTTGTGCGGGCATCAGAGTCATCTTACGTAGGGCTTCCTGCATATCCATGATTCCTCTTTCCCTGACATACGAGCGCAGTACTTTTGCAAATGTTCCATTTGATCTTGGGTGAGAAAATGAACCCTCAGGCAGTGGCCATGCATCGCCTTCGTAGTTATGAATTTCATTATGTTTATCCATGAACATCCAGAACATCTCATCAGACTCAATAAGTATATTTGGGTGAAGTATAGATGCATCTAGCATTGCCAGATCTTTCTTATCATTCTCATCGAGGAAATGCCAGACGATAAATGTACCCGGTTTATTTTTCTGATAATCATCCAACTGCTCCTGCGTCATACGCTCAAGTCCAAGCTGGAAATTGTGTGCCTTAGAGCCCATACGCTCAGGCCATCCTTCTCCACTGAACATCGCCGCGCCGACTACTGTACTTGCAGCACCCCACGGATAAGCGCCTACTGTGATGTTGATATTGTGTTGGAATGCGTTGTTGATCAGTGATAAAGTAGAATTGATATCTTTCAGAGATGTACTGTTGATGTGGCATACATGCATGTGCGCCCCGGTGATGGCTGCATTTGCAATAACCTCCTGTACAGCTTCAAACGAACTTTTTGGCTCCATGTTACTGGCATAGCGTACATGGGTATAGGTAGCCACTTCTTTTTTTGCGGCAAGTTCTGCCAGTGCATAGTACTCTTTGCGTCCATAGCCCGGTGCATATCCGGCGTTGATACCGATACCAAGCCCGCCTTCATCAAGCCCATTTTCGACAAGCTTGAGTATCTTCTCTTGCTGCTCGGGTGTTGCAACATTCATCTTCCAATCATTCAGCGACTGTGCATCCTGAAAATACTTTGCTGTGGCTTCAGGCTTTGTGTCCGTAAAGGTTGCGATACGTGCATAGGTCCAACCCGCCGCAGCACCGTAGTTGACAGGGAGCTTTTTCTTGGCTTGGACATCATACCATTGAGAGATGGGTAGAACACCTGATTCAAGCTCTAGCATGGTCGTAACTCCCTGCATCGCCTGCATACGGTAGTCGCCGATATTCTGTCCATGTGCATGGATATCGATGAAACCCGGAGAAACTACTTTGCCAGTCGCGTCGATATTCTTTTTACCCGTTATTTTCTCTTTTGTGATCTTAATGATCTTGCCGTTTTTGATACCGACATTTGCAACAGAGTCAAACTTGGTTTCTGGGTCCATTACCCTGCCATTGTTAATGACGAGGTCATAACTTTGTGTAGCACCCCAAAGCATAAGAGGTGCAATCAGTAAAAATAGTACACTTATTATTTTGTTTTTCATCTTTTTCTCCTTCATTGATTTCAAGTATTTACCAAGGCAATGGAACAACAGGGGTCACAGTAAATCGAACTTGATAGTCAGACCCGAAATTGTCAGGCTTCTCAACGAAATACGAATATTGTAGACTGAATTTCCATGGTGTTGAACCAATAATAGTAGTTTTTGATAGACCAGCGGTCACCGGTAAAGTGAGTCGATTATCTGAGTCAGCTTGATGGTTATAACTCCATGTCGGAGAACCCTGAATTTGCCATCCGTCTTCTAGATTGATCGTATAAAAGTACTGACCACCCGTAATACTGGTATCAAAATCATCATCTCCAGCTACATCCCATTGATGAGTCACCAAAAGGCCAACTAATCCCCAATCAAACATTTTCGCTATCGCAACTTCAGGTCCAAGCAGCCACTGATCCAGACCGACATCATCACTGCTTGCCGTAGGTAAGGTACCCACAATACCTCCGACGAGTATAAGACCCCCAGGAAAGGTCTTCCCCAGTGCTACATCAAAACCGATATCACCCAGTTCAAAACCCGAACCTTCAAAGTTTTTTGAAGGTACTGGTCTATCAAAAATTATTGGTATATTTGGGCGGACGAAAAGGTTTACTCCATCACCCACGGGATAAGGTAACACCGGTTGAAAGCTCATTGTCTTAGAGCTCGTTCCATTCGCACCCGGCAGATCCCCGTCATAACTAATATAATCAAAGTTAAAATTTAAAGTTCCAAGTGTTGTATTCGGATTGGAAAGCTCTTTTGCCAAATCAGATGCCGATAGATTAGTTTGCTTTTCAAGTACAGGCTGAGTATTTTCTTCTGCAAGAATAGGCATTGCAATCATACTACTAAGCAGTGCTATACTCCCTAATGATTTAAGTGTGTTCATATTTTCTCCTTTTCTTTTTGCACATAAAGTCATTATAACACTTATGCTTTAAAAAATATTTGAATTTTAGGTGTAATGAAAAAACTTGGGGCTGAATCATAGATATTTATTATTAACTAAATAGTGGTCTATCATTTTTATCTTCAAACTCTTGTATGGGTATATTACTCTTTTTCAGTGTTAGGGTTGATACTTCCGTCTACCAAAAAGAGATTATTGCTCCTATACTTGTAGAACCTTTTAATCGAGAGTTCTATGAATGATTTTCAAAACCTTATAATCTAACATATTTTATAACGTTTCTCGCTGTAGCGACATTTGCAGCACATAAATATTTACCCTCCCATAGAAAACGTTATAAAATGTGCTGATAAAGTATGTTTTATAAGGTTTTGTGCCTCTAAAAATTTGTAGCATATTTTATTGTATTTTGGAATTTTTTGTTGAAACTAACAATAATTCTGGGAAAATGTAATCAAAAACAAATGTGAATATTTGCTTTTGATGGGAAGTTGGCAAGCCCCGCAAAACGGGTGCTTCTAAAAGTGTAGAATTTTTGATTATTTGTTAATATTTTATTTTAGTAAAAAAGTAAACTATATCACGAGTCTCAAAAAGTTTTTCAATAGTCGGGTCTATATACATGCTGTAATTCAGAACAGGGATCAGATCATTATTATCATCATGACTTAAGACTTCATCCGCATACTCTTCCCATTTTTCATCAGAGAGTAACTCCAATCTTCCCTCCTGAATAGCTTCAACATTATTCTGCATATTTTTACTTGCATCTTTTAAAACAATATTATACAAGCCCTTCTCTATTGTAATTTTTTGGATTCCCAATGAGTCCATCATTATATAAATTGTCATAAATTTATCTTCTTTCTTAAGCTTCTCTTCTGCAGCTTGTCTAAAAAATTCTGATAATAGCATACCTCTTTCCTCACTTACTTGCCTGATACGCTGAAGTGTGTCTTGCTCTATATTAAAATTTACTTTTTCTTTCTTCTTTTTTACACTCTGATTTTTCATAAGTATTGCCTTTTATTTTTTTTACGATACTCCTAACTATATGATAAAAAATATAAGAAGTAAATGATATATAAGATATTTTATTATACAATTGGATACAAATTTAATAAATAGGATACATTTAGCCTATGTGTATCCTAATATTTTTCTTGTGTAATTCGTATATAGAATACTGTGTAATAGGTAAATAAAACATAAATTCAAGGAGAAGAAGAATGAGGATATCAATGAAAAAAAGAAAGATTGGATATGTGCATAATAGTGTGTCTGGGGATTTTTCATTTAGAGGAGAAAAACAAGTTCAACATGAATCAAAACTTGAAAAAGATTTTCTAACTATGATTTCTTTTAGCGACTCAATTGCAGACATAATTGAACAGCCTTTTACGATTGAGTATGTGTGTGGTGACAAATTGTGTAAGTACACTCCTGATTTTCTTGTCAACTTCAAGGCAAGTGATTATGGGTTGATCCCTAAACCGCTGCTTGTTGAAGTAAAACCAAGAGATATTCTTTATAAGAGGTTTTGTGAGTTTAAGCCAAAATACAAAGCAGCCATTTCCTATGCCAATCAAGAAAATATGCAGTTTAGAATTTATGATGAACGTCGAATACATACTATTTATTATCACAATATAAAGTTCCTAAAGCGATATTCCAGGTTTGCATATGATTTGGATGAGAAAAATCGTATCACTGGCTATCTCGATATTGCCGGGGATATAAGTATTAGCGATATTCTTCTGTTTTTGAACAATACAGGTCAAGAACGAAAAATGAGCCTTGGTCACATCTATCAACTTCTAAACAATAAAGTTCTTTCAGCAGATCTTACTGAAGAGTTAGACCTTGACACCATAGTATGGAACAATTATGAATAATAAAAAGGAATCTCCTGAAAAAAAAGCTATCAAATTAGATCGAAGTAGTGTCAGAATAGAAGTAGGTGAAATAGTCCAATGTAAGCAGCAGCTTTATAAATTAACTCATATTCTTGACGACAATGAGCTTGTCGGTCTAAATTTAAAAACCTCTACACCTGAAAAGCTTTTGGTTAAGCATATTAAACATGCAAAGCCGGAGAATATTGCATCTTCGGATCATCTAGGAAAAGATATCTCAGAGATCACCGAAAAAGAGTTGCGCGAAATAGATAAAAGAATTTCATGGATACAGCCTATTCTTGATGGCGCTTCTACAAAAGAAATAAGCGAGCACGCCAGAAAGGAAGGAGTCCATCTCAGCACACTATATCGATGTCACAATAGCTATCGAACAGAGGGAAGTTTAGTTGGATTACTTCCCAAGAAAAGGGGTCCTATCGAGGGTAGAACAACGATCAATCTCAAAGCTGAAAGTATTATGACTGAGGTTATTGATACTTTTTACCTCACAAATCATAAGCCCACTGTAAAAGCAGCAATGGAAAAGGTTAAATCTAAATGTTACAATCAGGGCATCACTCCCCCCAGTGAAAATACTTTCCGAAGACGTGTTCAAAATATTAGTGAATACGCCCATGTAAAAAGAAGAGAGGGAAGATCCGCTGCAAGGGGTAAATTCAGCCCTGCCGCAAACCATTTTACTGTAAACCATCCTTTAGAATATGTACAAATTGACCACACTAAAGTTGATCTCATGCTGGTAGATGAAGAAAATAGATTGCCAACAGATCGACCCACTATAACTCTAATGATCGATATATACAGCCGTATGATTCACGGGTATTATTTATCATATGATCCACCAAGTTCAGACTCTGTCGCCATGTGTATTGTCAACGCGGTGTGCGATAAAGAAAAGACTCTTCTTGACCTTAATATAGATGGGGAATGGAATATGTGGGGATTCATGGATAATCTTCATTCTGACAATGGAGCAGATTTTCATTCCAATGCCCTTAAAAATGGTTGCCGGATATATGATGTTCATCTAGAAAAAAGACCGTTAATAAAAACAGAATACGGTGGGCATATTGAACGTGTCCTAGGTACGCTCATGAAAGAGACACATAAGTTCCCTGGAACTACATTTCCCAATATACAAAAAAAAGGGAAATATAATTCAGAGAAAGAAGCAGTTTTTACACTTAGAGAGCTTGAAAGAAATCTCGTGAATTATATTGTAAATATCTACCACAAAGAAGAACACAGAGCTTTAGGAATGTCTCCTGAACAGAAATGGAAAGAGTATTATTCAGGGATGTCAGAAAGAGATGGGTCAGGTTTCCAGCCCAAACCATCAGACCCACAAACTATTCTTCTTGATTTCGCCCCAATGGTACGTCGTACAATACAGCGAAATGGCATCAGTATTGGTGGGGTTACTTATTATGATTCTGTTCTAAGAAGCTTTATCAAGACAACGGATAAAAAGACAAAAGATAACAAAAAATTCATTTTTAAAACAGATCCAAGAGACATTTCATATGTGTGGTTCTATGATGATAAAGGAAATGACTACTATAAAATTCCTCTTATGAATCAAAAATTTTCCGGTATGACAAGTGGGGAATTAAAATTAGTAAGGGACATGGCTCGAAAAAAAAGCCAGATGAGCCGTGCCAGCCAGGAAGAGATGGCTCGGCAGCGCGATAAAATAGATAAACAAACTGAAAAGAGTATAGAGCTTACCAAAAAACAGCGAAAAGAAAATGAACAAAAACATACTGGAAAAGCCAAAAAAGATCTAATTATGGGAAGTCCTACAATCCCCGAAACACCAAAAGATGTTATTTCTGATGAAGAATGGGACAACATGAAGATCCCCGTTTTCAATATTAAAAAGGAGCAAAGGTGAACAAATATAATCATATCTCTGATGATGTAAAGCAAATTATTGAAATGGATAATAATACTCGAATAAAATATATTAAGATGCCTACATGGGTTGATTACCCAAAGTCAGATGAGGCTATCGATCGTATTCGTGACTGCATGACCTATCCAGAGGATACTAGGGTACAGAGCCTACTTATTATCGGAGATTCCAATATGGGAAAAACAAGTATCATAAACAATTTTAGGCAACAGAATCCTTCAAGTGTCTATATTGATGAGGGTGTGCAACGAATAAAGAAGCCTGTTATTTTAGCTACTACGCCATCCACTGTTAGTGAAAAAAATCTTTACGCTGCTATACTTCGAGGGCTTAACGCCTCTTTCTCACCGACAGGCAGTGTGATGAAACTCGAGCATCAAGTATATACCCTTATAGCCGAACATGATGTTCAAATTCTGATTATAGATGAAATTCACCATCTTCTTGAATCCACTATAAGGCAACAGAAAGTTGTTCTGAACGCGATAAAAAATATAACTAATGTATTGAAGGTTCCCATTATCGCTGTCGGGATTGAAAGTGCTAAACTTGTTTTCCCTCAGGACGAACAACTTGTAACCCGGTTTACCACATTTAGACTTCCAAAGTGGGAACTGGACGAAAACTTTGCTGGTATCCTACAAGCTTTTGAAACAGAACTTCCTCTTCAAAAAAGATCTAACTTATACGGGAAAGAAAAGTCTCATCTTCTATATCATATATCTGAAGGAAACTTGGGAAATTTACTTCATCTTCTACGAGTCTGTGCAGTGTATGCTATTACAAACAATATTGAAGAGATCACTATGGATATTATCAAGCAACACAGTTGGGCATGCTCTAGGAATAGAAATCCATCTGTGGAAATTCCTCTATGAGTATCGATGTTCTCCCCGTCGCATATAATGAATCCCTCTCTTCCTGGTTAATACGAAACAGTGTCATGCAGGGAAGTGATCCTATAGGATGGGTATATGGAATATGGGGAGACTGGAGAGTGTGGACCAGAGATATAGACCGACACCTGCCAGAAGAAAAAGCTGGACAGCTAAAAATTGCTACAGGTATACACCTTGCAATCATTCAAAATATGACGCTTGCACCTTTCATAAAAAATATTTACGGAGAGTTCCCTGACACCAAAAAGGCATGGACCTGGGTTATCCCAACTGGTCAACGCAACCGGACACGGACGAATGGCATGCCTTTCTGTCCCGAATGTCTCAAAGATAAGCTTCCTTATTTTCCTAGACATTGGAGACTTTCATGGAATATAGGATGCAGCAAGCATGGTACGCTTTTGCAAATTCATTGTCCCAAGTGCAATACCGTGTTCTCTCCTCATCTGCTCACCTATGATAAGCCACATATGCGCCTTTGCACAAGCTGTAATTTTGACCTTAGCACTATAGAGGCTCCCGAAGTAGACAATCTTTTGATGATCTTCCAACTCCTTCTTGATACAATAGCACAAGACAATATATCCGGATTAGATTTTCATCTTCATCCTGAACCTACAAATCCCGTGACACTTTTTGAATTATTAAGAGATCTTCTCAGTTTGCCAAGAATGATACAAAAGAATTATGTCAAATATACTGATTGGATGAATCTGATTATGCCAGATCAACCTGTGTTGAAAATCACAAGAAAAGCGGGATTGACATATGATGCTCTTTCTGTTGAAGAAAGATATTATCTTCTCAGACTTGCCAGTATTATGCTGAATATGTCACCTAATGACTTGGTGGAAAGTTTTAAAAAATCAAACATCACTTACGCAATGATTACCGACAAACATTATCCTGCCTCTCCTCATCTTCAAACACTCTTCTTGAGGCTACCCAGAAAACCCCCATACAAAAGATCTAGAATGAAATCAACAACTACGATTAAGCCTGAGAGCAAAGTAGATATGGAAAAGAGTATGGACAAAATCAGGAGATACCTGTGAGCAGATACGTTCCAAACTCTACATCATGTGATATTTGTCCAAAAAAAGATCTAAAATGGATGTATAGATACCGTGAGAAAATCTATTGCAAGCAGTGCTTTATTGATCATTTTGAAATCAACGAATGTGCCAAATGCGGGGAAAACAAATATATCTGGTATCAATTGAAAGAGACACCTTTGTGTAAGATATGCGAGATCAAGGATGAGCCTTGTATTAGATGTGGACGAGAGATAGAGCGCTTTGGGAAGATCATGAAAGAAGGCCCTGTATGTGCATCTTGCAGTAAATATTTCCGTGAAGAAAAGCAGTGTATGGTATGCTTTAAATATTCTAGAGAAGTTGCCAACAGAAATATCGATGGTTCCACTCAACCTACTTGTACATCTTGCTACAATAAAACACTGCCAACATGCTCAGGATGCCAAAGAAAGAGAGAATCCTACTCTTGTGATAGTGAAGGCAGAACTCTCTGCAAAAAGTGTTCTGAAGGTGACAGAGTGTGTTTGTCCTGCGAAAACACTTTTCCTGCCGGCAGAGGCCGTATTTGTCAAGAGTGCAGTTCAAAAAATGGTCTTCTGAAAAAGGTCGACTTGGCCAAAAAAGATCTTAGTGCTGCATTTGCCGATCACTTTGAAAACTTTTCATTGTGGTTAAGTCAAAAGCGGTGTTCTCAGTTTGCTTCGCACCACGTCCTCTATTATCTCCCATGGTTCAAAAAGCTTGACGGTCTCGCAGGAAAATTGAATAGAACTCCAAAATATACTGATGTCGTATTGGTTTTTAGTGTTGCCCAAACACGACAGTATCTTCTTGCTACGCGCTATCTTGATGAGACCGATATCATTGCAATAGACAAAGACACTCAAAAGATCCATGCCGATTTGGATATGATCGATAGATATCTTGCTGCCTTTTCAAAGAATACAGGCTTAGGCAAAATGATATTGGCATATCATGCATACCTTGAAAAAAAACACAAAACAGGCAAACTTTCTATACGGAGTATGAGGCTCGCACTCACTCCTGCTGTACGCTTCTTTCAGTATTGCATATATGGGACAGAAGGAAAACCCTCTCAGGAGTTACTTGATAGTTACTTGTGGTGCTTTTATGGTCAAAAGAGTGCCCTTACCGGTTTTACACTTTTCCTAAACAGAGAGTTTAGATATTCATTTTCAATAAAAGATATTTATCGTCCAGTTTTTGAGCGTCCAAGATCTTCACGTAAATACCTAGAGCACAGGTTTCTTTCCATGTTTAGAAAGGAAGATTCACTGAATGAAAATGAGTATGAAGCATTTTTGAGGATATCAATAGGATACCTTCATCGAATAGATATCCCAAAGCATATAAAACTTGAGTTTTGTGATGTTAAGAAAAGTGGTGATGGATATCAACTTAGATTAGCAGGAGAGGTGCTTATGTTGCCTGAAGAAGTTGGCTTTATTCTTGAATGCAGATACAGACCAAATGACATTTAGATATAATTACTTATCTTACACAAATAACAAATTTTCTAAGAATTATGCTTGAAACGTTTTAAAGTTCAACATTATATAGGGACAATAGAAGTATTAATTATCCCTAAGGCAAACCATCATCCATTTACCTTAATGCTTTAAAAAAATCTTCCACAAAGGTGTCAGGTTCCTGCCAATCATCACTATCTGTTTCATAGAATGGTTCAGGAGGAACTGTTTTATGCCCACTAGGAGGAAGTACTTTATCTATCCTCTGAACTATAAACCTTTTTTCATCTATCCAGAATCCTGAAACCGTTATGGTCATTTTTTCGGGATGATAGGGTAAGACAGCAACATACGAACTTCTATTGTCTTTTCTTGTCAGTTCTATGGATATCCATATAATAGATGCTCTCGGTCTTGAAACGGGATGATGCTTTAAATAGTTAGTACAGCTATATTTTTTAGGAACGTCCTCTTCACTAAGCCGTCTAAAGAAGTATTCCCTATCATACATTGTGTACCTTTTTTCAAAATATTGTACTGCTACATTAAGAGGAAATCTACATAAGTCAGAAATAAGACTTTTTCTCTCGGGAGAATATCCTGAAACAAGCAACTCAAGAGAGGAACATAGACAGTGATTCCACTTTCATTTTCAAGTTTTGCATATACTGTGCTGTTCTGTGGTTTTAAATTATTCACTGTATTATTGTCGTATGGCTGTTCTGTCTCTCTTTCAAATTCATTTTTGCTCTTTGTAAAGATTACATTCATTGTATCTTTTTCATTAAAGTCAAAACTAAACTGTAGATTTTCTTCATACCTGTATGCATCGTAATCAGAATAGTATTTATCCAATTTTTCCTGCCCTTTAAACATTGCCCCGATCTTTATTTTAAATATATCTGTCAATAAGACAGTATAGTCTTCCTCTTGTTCATCATTAAGGTTTTTCACATAAACTACAACACCTACAGTGTCAGATATTCCTACTATAATTTTCCCATATGACACAATTGTCCGTATATCATTATCGTCTGTGAATATACCTAGCTTATTGCTCATTGAAGATCCTTTGCTATACAAATAGATGGTAACATATACTCTTTTGTATGTTTGGTGAAAAAAGCTTTACAGTTAGTAAAAGGTCATATAGTTAATAAAAAGTGACACACTCATAAAAGATCATGTTTTAGATAGTTGGTAAAATAATATTTTTCTCATTAATGGTGTAAATTTCGCATTAATGGTGTAAACTTACAACCTCCTCCAAAAATAGATGCAGAAGTAGCTGTATGATGGGGAGATCTTATGGACGTAGCGCTGAAAAGTTTGGTGTTACACCATCTAAAAATTGATGTTTGGCTATGGAGAGTATCTCTTCTTCATAACAGTGGAGGCAAGATATCTTTGATTCGTTTGGCTATCATACTCTTTCCGCATCCTGGGTTACCTTCCATCAAAAAGTTATGCATACCTGCCGCTGCGATGAGTGAAGCTCTTTTAGCTACAGATTGCCCTTTTACATCTATAAAATCACTCTCATATTTTCGTTCAAAATAGTAAGGTGTCTCTTTTATCATAAAACTTTCAGCTTCATAAGAAAATGCCTGTACATTTGCTTTAAAATTTTTATTCTTCAGTAGTCTCTATGGCTTCACTCAATGTACTCTACTGCAATAAAGTCTACTCCAGAGATATGACTTAGATACGTGAATGTACTCTTTAGGTACAATATCTCTTTTAATAAGTCCCTGCTCTTTTAGAGATAAGACCAGAGGGAAAAGCATAGAACTTGTTTTCACCTTTCCATCTAATCCAAGTTCACCAAACACAAAAAGTCCCTCTTCATCTATAAGCTATTTTATGCATCGCTATCAACAGTGCCATAGCTAAATCTAAATGTGTGCCTGATTTCTTTAGATCTGAAGGGCTCAAGTTTACCGTTATTTTCAGTGGAGGAAAAACAAAATCATTCGTAAGTAGTGCTGATTTTGTTCTCTCTTTGCCTCTTGTATATCACGCTGGCTAAACCTACAACAGCAAAACCGGGAAGTCCTTTGGTAAATGTAGCCTCTACTTCTATCACTTGCGCATTCACACCCTCAAGTGTAGCACAGGTAAGTCTATTCACTATCGACTCTTTTTTTTGTTTTACATTTATCTGTTGTTTATTTGGTGGTGTACCACTATCTATTTTTGCATTCATAGCGTCATGATGCACTAAATTTACAAAAATGGTTAAAAATATGTCAAATTGTAATATAATTTGATTGATACAAACACAAAGGAATATCATGGAGTATATTGAGCAGTCTATGAATCGTGCCAAAAATGGTAACTGTAAAGGTGATACCCTTTTTTTTCAAGCACTGAGAGAAGTGCTTGTCTCTATAGCGCCGCTTATAGAAAAACATCCCGAATATCTGGATCAACATGTCATCGACCGTATTATGGTACCCAACAGAGCCATACACTTTAAAATAGAGTGGCTGGATGATGACAATGTAGTACATGTTAATAATGGGTATAGAATTCAATTTAACAATGCTTTGGGACCCTACAAAGGTGGTGTACGTTTTCACCCATCAGTCAATCCGGATATCTTAAAATTTCTTGCTTTTGAACAGATATTTAAAAATGCGATCACCGGGCTTCATATAGGGGGTGCAAAAGGAGGATCTGATTTCGATCCTAAAGATAAAAGTGATAAAGAGATCATGAAATTCTGTCAAGCTTTTATGGCCGCTTTTTATAACAGTATCGGTGCAGATATTGATATACTAGGAGGAGATATAGGTGTAGGAGCAAGAGAAGTTGGGTACCTTTTTGGAAAATATAAACAACTCACAAACTCCTATGACAGTATCATTACCTCTAAACCACTCTCTCTAGGTGGAAGTTTAGGACGTATACAAGCAACAGGATATGGACTTGTCTACTTTACCCAAACCCTCTTGGAGGATAGGGGGGAGACACTCAAAGGCAAGATCTGTACTATTAGCGGCAGCGGAAATGTTGCGATCCATGCTATAGAAAAACTCTATGATATTGGTGCGATCCCAGTAACGTGCTCTGACTCCAGAGGTACCATACATGACAGTAACGGTATAGACCTAGAGCTTTTAAAAAACTTAAAACTGGAAAGAAGAGCCTCTTTGGAGTATTATACTCTGGAAAGAAAAAATGCTACCTATGTAAAAAGAGAAAACTATGTACAGGGCAGTAGTTTTGTATGGGATATCCCGTGTTTTGCAGCATTTCCATGTGCCACACAAAATGAATTAGGTGAAAACTGTGCACAATTACTTATACATAATGATGTAAAAATTGTTGCTGAAGGTGCTAATATGCCAACAACACCTAAAGCCATCGAACTTTTTGTAGAAAATAAAATTCTTTTTGCACCAGCCAAAGCAGCCAATGCCGGTGGTGTTGCTGTCAGTGTTTTGGAGATGAGTCAAAACAGTTCACTGAACTATCTTTCATCTGAAAAAGTAGATAAAAGGCTGCGAGACATTATGTCAACTATCTACATTGATCTCAAGAAAACATGTGATGAACATAATCTTGGGATGGACCTTATCTCTGCTGCAAATATATTAGGATTTAAACGTGTAGCTGATGCGATGATCATGCAAGGGGTGTAAAAATTATAAAGTGCTTTTCTAAAAAATGACAGTTCACATAATAGAGTCAGAAGTACTTAGATTGTGCGGAAGGTTTTCGAGGCGCACAATCAGTACTCCGACAAAACATTCCGTGCAAGATGTTTGATTATGCCTCTTTTAGTCTTCGTTTCCACTCTTTTTCGAATTTCTTTCTTTTCATATATGAGAGTTTTTCAATAAATACCTTGCCATCCAAGTGATCCATCTCATGCTGAATAGCAATAGCTAGAAAGTCATTATCTTCTATAGTATGCTTATGACCATCTCTGTCACAATACTCCACCTTAACATGTTTGGCACGCTCTACCTCTTCGTAGATACCGGGAATAGAGAGACACCCTTCCTGAAATTTTTCACTACCATCTTTTTCGATGATCACAGGGTTTATCATCTCTAAGGTATTTTCTTTAGGCTGATCATGCTCACCGTCCGTATCCTCTAAAGGGATATTTATGATAAGCGCTCTTAGATCAATGCCCACTTGAATAGCTGCGAGTCCTACACCATTACGGGCACGCATCGTCTCGTACATGTCATCAAGAAGATCATGCAAAGCACCATTAAAAGACTCTACCTCTTTTGAGATAAGTTTAAGTCTTTTGTCTGGATATACTACTATTTCTCTAACCATCTACTGTCTCTATTATGTAAAACTTTTTGTAAGTACTTTATCTATGAGACCATACTCCATAGCTTCTGCAGCAGACATAAAGTTATCACGTTCTGTATCTTTTTCAATACGTTTGGCTGTTTTGCCTGTCTGTTCTGCCAAGATCTCATTGAGTGTGTCTTTGAGCCTCTGAATCTCTTGCGCTTGTATCTGGATGTCTGTTGACTGTCCCTGTGCACCACCTGAAGGCTGGTGGATCATGATACGTGCATGCGGTAGTGCATAACGCTTACCTTTTGTACCCGAAGCAAGTAAAAAGGCACCCATAGATGCTGCTTGACCGATACAGATAGTGACGATGTCCGGTTTGATATAGTTCATCGTATCGAACATAGAGAGTCCTGAAGTGATCACGCCTCCCGGAGAGTTAATGTAAAAGTAAATGTCTTTATCCGGATCTTGCGCTTCAAGAAAAAGAAGTTGTGCTACAACGGTAGAGGCTACTTGATCATTTACCTCCCCACTTAGCATAATGATGCGGTCTTTAAGTAATCGTGAATAGATATCATAAGATCTCTCACCTCTACCTGTTTGTTCTACAACGTATGGAATATAGCTCATTTCTTACCTTTAATAATATATAGTTAAATAGATCTTCATATCAACTCAACTATACACTCTATAAGTTAACAAAGCAAACAGCAACGTTTGTTGCTGTTTACACATTTGTTTTATTTATCGAGACCTAACATCTTACCAAAGAGTTTATCTTCGATCATACCCATCTTCACAGCAGGGAGAAGATTATTTTCCTGGTAGTATTTGATCACTTCTTGTGGATCTTGTCCACTCATCATTGCTTCATAGTAAATAGCTTGTGATACTTCTTGATCATCTACAGCTACTTCTTCTTTCTTAGCCAATGCATCTACGATAAATGTTGCTTTCACAGATGCAACTGCATCTGCTCTTACTTCTTCACGAAGTGCTTCAACTTTTTCAGGGTTGTCTTTGAAAGAGTTAAGCTCATCTTCACTCATCTCTCTTGCTTTTGCATTGATCTTTGCATCGATCTCTTGTTCAACAATGTTATTTGGTAGTGCAAAATCAAATTTTTCAACCAATGCTTCAACCAATTTTGGTTTGAGGTCTTCATTATAGATTTTTGAAATTTCAGCAGATTCGATCTGTGTTTTTACTCTTTCAGTAAGCATTTCAAGCGTTGCATTCTCTTCACCCTGAAGAAGTTTTTGTGCCAACTCATCGTTAAGTTCTGCAGGTACTTGCTCTTGGATCTCGTGAAGTGTTACTTTAAACTCTGCCTCTTTACCTGCAAGATCAGCTGACTGATAATCTTCCGGGAAAGTTACTGTAACCGTTTTTTCTTCTTCATATTTCATACCGATGATCTGTTCTTCAAATCCTGGGATGAATTGACCTGAACCGATCTTTAGGTTAAACTTCTCTGCTTTACCGCCATCAAATGCTACACCGTCAACAAAACCTTCAAAGTCGATAAGAGTCATGTCTCCATCTCTTACCATACGCTTTCTCTTGATCTTTGCATAAGGTGATTGCTGTGATGCAACTTCATTCAATTTTTCTTCAATTTCTTTCTCTGATGCTGTTGGTCTGTCAAAGGCAGGAAGCACATCCATGTGACCTTCTGCTTCAAATACTGGTCTTGTAGAAATTTCTACTTCAACGTCAATACCTGAATCTTTTTTATCATACTTTTTAAATGTCGGTTGTCCAAGAATGTCTGCTGAATTGAGACCTGCTTCCTTGATACCTGCATCGATAAGTTCTTTAAGCACTTCACCTTCAGCATCTTGTGCAAGTTTGTCGCCATGTAGTTTTTTCACTACATGTGCAGGTACTTTACCTTTTCTGAAACCATCTACTTTCATCTCTTTACCCGCTTGAACAGCCATCTTGTTAATATTCTCTTCAACAGCACTGTTTTCTATAGTACCACTTACGATTACATTTGCGTCGTCTACTTTGTTTACTGTAACTTTCACTACAATCCTTTTATATATAATTACGTGATTTTATCTAAATAAAGTTGAAATACCAATAAGCATTAAAATTATAGGGGGAAAAGGGTGGTAAAAAGGCTATCCAGAGTAGTTCTGGATAGCGAAGAGGTCACGCTATTTGTAAGTTCTTTTGATATCTTTTTCTATTTCAGCTGGGGTAGAAGCTATTTTCATAAACTCTCCCATGCTTAGAAGCGGTAAAGAAACTGCTAGGTAATACTTAGGATCCAACATCACAGCTTTACCATCTTTGATAATACTTCTGTATGGTAAGATCTGTGCATTATGACCAGCATCGATCTTAAGAAGGAATTTATTGGTTCTGCTTCTTAAACTGTGTCCCACAAGTGTTGATCCATTAGGAAGTTTAAGGCTGTAAGCAACATATTTGTTGTCTTTTAACTTACTTGCCAGATCTGAACCCTCACCTACATTGATCGTCTCATCTACATAAGGCATACCCATCATAAATTGATATTTAGCAAGTTTTGAAAGTTTAAACTCATCTTTGACTGTATGAAGATCACCAAGTGCTTTTTGAAGAGACTTCAATGTTCCAGAGAACTGACCATATTTAAACTTGTCTTGAAGATATGCCGCTCCAAAATATGATGGATTTTGTACACGTACTTCTTTTTCATTTACAAGTACATTCAGTGTTGCCAACCAAGAGTTTGTTGCTTGTAATTCTTTGTTCGTGATCGTGATCACTGTCGAACCTTTGATCGGTGCTGTTGTAGCCAAAACTGAGAAACCATTGGCTTTCAATTTTGATTGCACTGCATTTGCATCCTGTGCTTTAGCTGCATAGTATGTACTAAGTACTGCCGGTGCCGTAGCACCTATTTCTAATTTAGCACCTTCCGCTTGTGCAGTAACCAGCGCCAATAAAAACGCCAATGTCATTTTCATTAATTTCATCTTCTTTCCTTATTTTAGTAATTTCTTTACTTCAAATTGTTTGACTAGTCTTTACCTAGTGTTACAACTTCAAAGCCCATCTCTTTAAATGTTTCAACCACTTCTGCATCGATCGCTCTCATATAATCGATACGTTTTTGGTCTGTGAAGTTCAATGCATTGATCCAGTTGTCTACACTTGCATATCCTACATGTAATTCATTTGTTCCTTTAGGAATATAGAAATATACTGAACATGGTGCGAACATACCCGCTTCAGGAAGACCTCTGTTGAAGATAGAGTTTGAAAATTCAAAGTGACAAAGCAGAGAAACCCAGTATGCATCATATTTATCAAATTCTAAGTCCATATCAGAATATTCAAATTTGAAATCAATAAATCCAGCGATAATAAAATTATGCTTAGAGAAACGTCCATCATGATCCATGACAAAATCTTCAACGAATTCTTCCATATCATCAGGTTTCTCAAACTTTTTTACCAGTCTTGTAAGTCCATTTTTCGGGAGTGGCTTAGTATGCTCAAATCTTTTTGACATTGTAGGCTTCATCTCTTTTTTTACTAATTCATCAAAAGAACCAACCATATCTGTAAAGGCTTTTCTTGCATCTGCATCTTGTTCTCCGATGATATCTAGCATAGTATTCGGAGCAAGGTGTCCATACCATGTGTTATCATCTTTTGCTTTATCAAGTATTTTGTAACCAAAAAAGTTGTACGGAGCATAGGCACCAAAATCAGGGTTTTTAAGTAAAAGAGGTCTCAGTGCTTCTTTATTCACAAGTCCAAAGAAAGAGATCATCTCTAAAGTACTCTCTTTAAATTTATTGTAGTAATGCACTTGGATATCTTTATTGGCAGCCACTGTAGAGTAACCAACTGTGTCTATCTTTTTGATCAACTGGTCTAATTGTACTCTTTGATTACCTTCTGAACCCCAGAGTTCCGCTGTTAACTTTGCTTCAGCTTGAGCCAAGCCTACAAGCATCATAAAGGCTAGTATAACTTTATGTAATTTCATATTTTTTCCTTATAGTGTTAAATAGTAATTCTTATGATAATGCATATTGTATTAATAAGTGTTTAACCATCAAATAAACTGTACTATAATAGATTAAAGTCCTTTTTCGTATCACTCTTTATTTTCACTTCTATCTAAAAAACTATCAACCACTTCTCTCACATTAAAGCCCTGTTCTTCAAGCGTAGGTTTAAATTTTTGCGTTTTTTGTGCTTGAATACCCATACTTTTCAATTCTTTTAAGAACGCTTCACTATCCATATTTAATGCCTTGGCCACCTGTTCAAAAGATTTTCTTCCAAGTCCCGTAACTTTAGGTGTCTTATCCCCTAAAGAAGCGCTTATGAATCTGAAAATATCCCCTGGTGTTTTCCCTTGCTTAACAGCAATATCTTCTAAAATGTCTGTGTTTGACGCACTTATATTGTGTTCGTTCAATACTCTTAACACCTGTTCCACATCATACCCTGTCTTTTGACTAAAATCTTTCAGTGTAGACTCTTCGGCATGTCCGTAAGGAGGTTCTTCACTCTTCTCTACCCAACTCTCTTTCACCTCTTCGCCAAAATCAAGAAAAGTAGAGAAAGGTACTATTGTATAAAGTGTACCAAATAAAAAGAGTAAAACAATACTTAACGCGACTACCATCTCTTTGGTAAAAAATACAAAAGCTTTAGCCTGATTTTTCATATAACTCGTCAATGGTTTCCAATTATAATATATGTGTAACAAAGTTGTCACGATAAAAAGTACCATAAAAGTCGTATGTATCTCAGCAAACTGGTCCTTGCTCCACCCAAACAATTCCCAGTTTGTCCAATAGGCAACCCTGCCATGCGGTGCGATATAAAGAACTATCCCCGTATATGTCATCATGATCATGGACCAAAGCATGACCAGAGATGTTATTTTTTTCAATTTCATCTTTATCCTTTATCAAAGTATCTAGGATTTTAATATATTATAACATGCTAAATGCACAAAGTAACTCATGATATAATCCCAACATGCATAAAAAAACACACCAAAACATCCAAAACTGGTATCAAGAGAATGGAAGATTGGATCTCCCTTGGCGCAATACTTCAGAAGCATATTATATTTACCTCTCTGAAGTAATGCTCCAGCAAACGCAAGTAAAAACAGTATTGGATCGGTACTATATTCCTTTTATTGAACGCTTTCCTTCACTTAAACTCTTGGGTGAAGCGCCTCTAGATGATGTATTGAAGATGTGGGAAGGGCTTGGATACTATAATCGTGCTAAAAATTTACACAAGACCGCTACCCTTATAGATACACTGCCAAATGATATAGATGAACTGATAAAACTCCCTGGTATAGGCAAAAATACGGCACATGCTGTTGCTGCCTTTGCCTTTAACCAGCCCGTTCCCATCATGGAAGCCAATGTTAAACGTATACTATGCCGTTTACAAAAGATCAAAACGCCTAACGACAAAAAACTTTGGGAGCTCGCTTATGATCTGGTAGACAAGGTCCATCCATTTAACTATAATCAAGCAATGATGGATATAGGGGCAACCATTTGTCTACCTAGAATTCCCAAATGTGAGATCTGTCCCCTGAGTGATATTTGCAAAGGGCAGGAAGAGCCTACACTCTATCCTACAAAGAAGAAACGCGTTGTACCCACTAGAGAAGAAAACATACTTATCCGTGTCTATGATGATAAATTGGCTCTGACCCAAAGAAAAGGAAAATTCTTACATGGTCTTTGGGGATTTGAGAGTATGGATATTCCACCTTGTGCCTCTATATACATCGGTGAAATTACCCATGCCTATACACACTTTAAGCTCATTTGTAAAGTGTATGTTTATTATGAGAACAACCCTGAGCAGACAGATTACTTTAATGAAGCAGAAATACAAAAACTTGCCATCTCAAAAGTAGATGACAAGATAGTTAAATTGTTCACCAAAATAAATCCATAACGGGTATGTATTTATTGGAGTTTAGCTACAATGTGAAAAATATCTATATAGGTAACCATGATGAATAAAGAAGAAGAATTTGAACAGGCTGTGACCAAAGTCCTTGAACTTTTAGGAGAGGACCCTACACGCGAAGGTTTACTTCAGACACCTAGCCGTGTGGCTAAAGCCCTAAAGTTTCTTACAGAGGGTTATGATCAAGATCCAAAAGAAATACTCAACCAGGCTCTTTTCAGTACAAGTAATGATGAAATGGTATTGGTACGTGATATCGAATTTTACTCCATGTGTGAACATCACATGCTTCCTATTATAGGGCGTGCACATGTGGCATACATACCAGACGGTAAAGTGGTAGGGCTTTCTAAGATCCCTCGTATCGTCAATGTCTATGCCAGACGTTTGCAGATACAAGAGCAGATGACCGAACAGATCGCAGATGCTATTTTGGGGACGATCAAACCTAAGGGTGTGGCAGTAGTGGTTCATGCGCGTCATATGTGTATGGAGATGAGAGGGGTTCAAAAGATCAACTCTACTACAGTCAGTTCTGCGCTTCGAGGTCTCTTCAAAAGAGATGAGCGTACCAGAAATGAATTTTATAATCTTATCAACACACCTACCCCTTCAAATTTTTAAACCAAAACGGATATTATCCGTTTTGGTTCTGCTTTACTGCTTACAAACGCTATAAAATATCTCTATTTACATACATATTTAATGCAAATCAAGGAAAAATAATCTAATTAGGAGTATAATAGTCCTAATTAAGTTAAAATTTTATCTTAGTTTAAGAATAAGAGCGTATTATGCCTTAACCTAATTAGGACTAAATTAGTCTTAATTAAAATGAGTATCGTTATAAATTAAAAAAATGAATTGAATTTTATTCTATTCAGAGGAGATAATGAATGAAAGTCTATTTAGACAATAATGCAACAACTATCGTTGACCCGCAGGTCTTCACAGAGATGGAACCGTATTTTGTACAAAAATATGGTAATCCAAACTCACTACATATATTTGCGAGTGATACACACCCTGGTATAAAGGCTGGTATGGAAAGAATCTATGCAGGTATCAATTCACCTAAAGAAGATTCTGTGGTTGTTACGTCTTGTGCAACAGAAAGTAATAACTGGGTACTCAAAAGTATCTATTTTGAACAGATCTTGACAGGTAAAAAGAACCACATCATTGTCTCTGAAGTTGAACACCCTTCTGTTATAGCCACTGCAAGGTTTTTAGAGAGCATGGGTACTAAAGTGACTTACCTTCCTATTAACCATGAAGGACTTATAGAGGCAAAGTCTGTAGAAGAGAGTATTACTGATAAAACTGCTCTTGTATCTGTTATGTGGGCGAACAATGAAACAGGTGCGATCTTCCCTGTAGAAGAGATCGGTAATATCTGTAAAAAGCATAATGTGCTTTTCCATACAGATGGTGTACAAGCTATAGGTAAAATACCTGTAGATGTACAATCATTTAATGTAGATTACATTACATTCTCTGCACATAAGTTTCATGGACCTAAAGGTGTTGGTGCCCTCTATATGAAAAAAGGTAAAGAGCTTATGCCTCTACTTCATGGTGGTGCACAAATGGGCGGATACCGTTCAGGTACACTCAATGTTGCTGGTATCGTAGGTATGGGTAAAGCGATGGAGCAAGCTGTTGATTCTTTAGAATTTGAGATGACTGAGATCAGAAGAATGAGAGATAATTTTGAAGATGAGCTCCTCAAGATAGAAGATACATTTGTTGTAACACCAAGAGAAAATAGAACACCAAACACCATCCTTATCTCGTTTAGAGGTATTGAAGGTGAATCAATGTTATGGGATCTTAGTCGTGCCGGTATCGGTGCAAGTACAGGTTCCGCTTGTGCAAGTGAGGACCTTGAAGCAAACTCAGTAATGGAAGCTATCGGTGCAGCAGAAGATCTTGCACATACAGCTATCCGTTTTTCAATGAGCCGTTACACTACACAAGATGAGTTAAACTACACACTTAACGTAGTTAAAGCTGCCGTGCTAAGACTTAGAGGTATCTCAAGTTCATACGCATATGCACCAGAAGGTCATGAGAGTGGATTAGACTCTCATCACCATTAATAAATAAAATAATAAAGGATATAAAATGGGTATAGATAGTTTAGTAGGTGGTACCATCTGGGATGAGTACAGTAATAAAGTAACAGATTTAATGAACAACCCACAAAATATGGGTGAGATCACAGAAGAAGAAGCGAAAG